>DASTPP010000266.1:0-11888 GCA_035762175.1 Polyangiaceae bacterium
GCCCCGGACTCGACGTTCGGAGCCGCCGGGCGCGCCAGGTCACCCGCCGCTCGGATTCACGGCGCCTCGTCGCCCAATGCCTCGCGCGCCGAAGCCGCTGTCATCGCGCGCGCGAGCCAGCGGTCGAGGCGGGCGGGGTCGGCACACGCCTCGATGCGAGCACGCGTCTCGGCATCGACCGCGAACCCACGCGCCGCGAGCACCGTCGACAGCGCCGCCACCTTGCCCTTCAGCTCACCCCGCCGCTCGCCCCGCAGCTCGCCCTCGCGCAACCCCTCTTCTTTGCCCGCGAGCAGGCCCGCCTCGCGCCCCCGCAGCTCGCCTTCGCGCAGCCCCTCTTCTTTGCCTTCGCGCAGCCCCTCTTCTTTGCCTTCGCGCAGCCCCTCTTCTTTGCCTTCGCGCAGCCCCTCTTCTTTGCCCCGTAGCTCGCCCTCGCGCGCCCGCGCCTCGGCCAGCTCGGCCAGGCCGCGCGCCCAGGCCCCGAGCTCGGACGGATCGTCGGGCGGCGGCGGCAGGTGCGCCAGCAGCGGCTCGTCGTCGGCGGGCGGCACGGGCAGCGCGGGGCGGACGGCGTCGGGGCCGCAGTGCGAGGCGAGCTTCTCGAGGCACGCCTCGCGCACGCGGGCGGCGAGCCCGAGCACCCGCGTCTGCAAGGCCGCGAGCTCGGCGAGCGTAATGCGGTACGACTTCGAGTACCGGGCTTCAATATACGCCTTTCGCAACAGGTCGTGCAGCCGCTTGTCTTCGGGCTCGGTCTTGGGCAGCGCCTCGACGAGCCGCGGGTGCTGCTCGGCGGCCTTCTGGCCGAGCACGTTCAAGTCGTGCGAGCGCTCTTTGTACCCCGTCAAGACGAGGCTGGCGGTGTGGTAATAGCGCTCGGCCGCCTGGTGCAGCGAGAAGGCCGCGTGGTTCAGCCGCCCCTGCCCGATGAAGTAGCGGCAGCCGCGAAAGAACCCGCTGGCGCTGTCGAACCAGTAGCCATAGTTGTACTCGCCCGTCGCGAGGCGCTCTTTGGGGTTGAGCGACTTGGGCGTGGCAAAGTCGAGCTTCTGGCCCGCGTAGAGCAGCACCCCCTCTTTGACGATGTCGGCGAAGAAGTACTGCCCCATGCGGACCTCGCGGTTGATGAACTTGATGTCGTGCGCGATGAGCGTCACCGGGCTGGGGGCGGCCGCCGCGCGAAAGCGCGCCTCGAGCCCGTGCCAGAGGGCGACGTCGTCGGCCTGCTGGGGCTCGCGCACGACGGCGAGCAGGTCGAAGTCGCTGCGGTAACCGGTCTGCGGGTCGTCGACCCAGTCGCCCCGGGCGTGGCTGCCGAACAGCACCAAGAGCCCGAGCGGCGCCCGCTCGCGGAAGAGGTCGACGATGGCCGCGAGTTGCGCCCGCTTGCCTTCGGGCAGGTGGTCGAGAGAGGTCTTCATGGTGTGGCCCCCGAGGCCGAGACTAGCAGGGCGCTACTCGCTATGCGAGCGCGAGCGACGGCGCCCTCGTCGAATCATGACACGCGCGACGCCTCTCACCGCCACCGCGAGCCGACGTACTCACCGCCCGCTCGCGCCGTCGGCGACGCACCGCCGGAACGACCTTCACGCTAGGTGAGCATGGCCCGGCACGTCTCTTCGAACGAGGCCACGCTAACCAGATAGCAGGCCGTTCGTGTCACCGAGGGTCGCGACGACACAACACCAGGCAGGTGCCACCCAGGCGCCTGGCCCGAGCTGTCGCCCCGACCCCCGGCCCGAGCTGCCCCCCACGGGCCCCGCCGCAAGCCACTCGATGAGCCACACCAGGGCTGACCTTGACCACGCCAGGGCTCAACCCTGGCGCCGCCCAGACTCAACCTAGGCGCGAGGGAGGTCGAACCTAGGCGAGAGGTAGGTCGAACCTAGGCGCGAGGTAGGTTCAACCCTGGCGAGAGGTGGATTCGACCCTGGCGGCAGGTAGGTTCCACCTACCTCGCGCCTAGGTTGAACCTAGACCGAAGGTAGGTGGAACCTACCTCGTGCCGAGGTTGGTTCGAGCGGTTCCCAGGTTGGTGGCGCCTGCCCGCAGGCAGGGCCCCCACAGTTTGAGCCGGAAGGGCGAGGTTGGGGTGCCGCAAGACAGGCGCCACCAACCCGGGAGCCGCTCTAGGTTTTGCCCGCCCCGGGGGCTTGGCGGCGGGCGCGGGTCGGGTCGCTGCCCCGAGCGCGGGTAGGCCGAGGCAGGTGCGGCCGCGCTGGGGGCCTCGTGGCCGCTCGTGCGCACGCCTGGCGCCTTCGCCCGCGACGTCGACCGCGAGGAGACGTCCCCCTCGCCCGCCTTCCGCCGCGCGGACGACGCCATCCACGCGCTCGAGGGGCAGAAGACGCGACACTGCACTTGTTCGAGACGACTCTGGCTGGGGCGTTGCCCCCGAGGGGGGAGTCGATACGCCAGGGGCGGGGTACCCGGCGTTGACGGCCTCCGTCGTCGCGTGTCACGGTAAACGAGGCGCGTCACCGATGGTTACCTTTTCGGGTCTGCGAGAGCTGCGAGAGCGCCTGCTGGGGTTCCGCCCGGAGACGGTGGCCGAGCTCACGGGGCTCGGCCGCGCGCGCCTTGAGGCCATCGAGCGTGGCGAGGCGCCGTCGGTTTATGAGCTCGAGCGGCTGGCCGACGCGTACGGCGTCGACCCGGACATTTTGTGGGACGAGCCGATCGTCGTGCCGGCGGGCCACGGGGTGCAGGCTCTGGCCAGTCTCGAAGAGTTCCAAGAGCTTGGTGACATGACGCGGGCGCGGGTGGTCCGGGCCGCGAACGCGGCGCGCGATCTCGTCGTCTTGCGTCGGCGCCTGGGGGTCGAGAGCGGCTCTCTCCCCGCGCTGCGGGCCCCCGACCACCGGGCCGAGCCGTACCGCCAAGGCGCCGACTTGGCGCACCAGCTGCGCCAGAAGCTCGGCCTCGGGGCGGCCCCCATCGAGTCGATGCGAGATCTGGTGGCGGCGAAGCTGGGGGCGGTCGCCGTGTTGGCGGCAGACCTCGGGCGCGCCAGCCGCCTCGCCGGGCTCGGCTTCGCGGACACGACGCGGGGGCCGACGGTCGTGTTGAACCGGTTCGGCAAGAACGAGAACGCGGCCGTGCGCCGGGTCAGCCTGGCGCACGAGCTCTGCCACCTCTTCGCCGATCGGACGGGCGAACCCCTCGCATCCATTTCGGGCTACCTGTCCGAGAAGGGGCTCGAGCGTGAGCAGCGCGCCAACAGCTTCGCGGTCCGATTTCTTTGCCCGGAGGCAGTCGTCCGCGGCTTGCGTACCGTCCGCGAAGAAGACGCGATGCGCGTCTTGATGGACGAGTACAAGCTGCCTTACCAGGCGACGCGGCTCTACCTGCGCAACGAGGCGAGCATCGTCTTGCCCGAGGCCGAGCCGGGCAAGCTGCCCGACCCGCTCCTCGAGGGGCGCGAGACGTTGCCCGCCGTGTTCGACTTCCCCTTGGCCGAGGTGCCGCTCGAGCGGCGAGGGGTGCTCGCCGAGTTGGCCGTTCGTGCCTGGTGTCGCGGCCTCATCCCGCGCGACGCCTGCGCGCGCTACCTCGGGGTCACGCCGGGGCACCCCATCGAGCGAGTCGCCGACTTCTTCGACGAAGAGCCGACCAGCGAATCGATCGCCGGGTAGGGTAGCCGTGCGCGCGATCTTGCTCGACGCGGACGCGTTCCGCTGTCTGCACGGGCTGAAACTGCTCGACGTCGTGCTCGAGGCGCTCGCTTCGCGCACGCCGGTCGTGGTCACCGAATACGTCGCCCGGCACGAGTTGAGCCTCCTCGGGCTGCAGGTCACGCGCCTCGAAGCGGCGGGCGTACTTTCCGTCCGGCAGGTGCTCAAGGGGACGCCGGCCGGGCAGCGATTTCGGGAGTTTCAACGCGCAGCCGCCCGGGGAGAGCTTGCGGCCGACAAGGGCGAAGCCGAGGCTGTCGCGTGGGCACTCGACGAGCCCTGGGAGGGCCGAGCGCTCTTCGTGACGAGGGACGACGGAGCCCAGAAGTTTGCGCGGGGCCACCGAGTCCCCGTGACGGATGTCATGGGCGTCGTCGTCGAGGCCTGCGAGGTGGGCGGTCTCGCCCGCGAGGTCGCTGCCAGCGCCCTGGCGGGGTGGGACGATCCGGAGCAGCAGCTCTGTCGCCCGGCGAGGTATGCTGGCTTTGACGCCGCGTACGCCGAGCGCCTCGAACAGCGGAAGGCCTGGGCGACCGAGCAGCCCTCGAAGACCAGCCCTGCTTGATCGGGCCAGGAAGGCGGCGGGGGGGCGTCGTGGCCCGGTCGCCCAGGTTGAAACCTGGGCGACCGGGGCGATCGGGCGGCTCGGCGATCGGGCGGCTCGGCGATCGGGCGACCGGGCGACCGGGCGGCGTCCTGGGCGGCGCCCCCGGGCTGCCTTCCTGGCCCCATCACGCGCGCTTGGTATAAGCAAGCCGGGCGGCGGGCGCGCTGCTGGCCCCGCCGGTCTCGCTTCGCCTCGCCTTCGCTGCGGGGCGGCGGCCCCCTCTTTCGGCGTGGGGCCCCCGCCGCGCCTCAGTCGGCCGCGTCGTGCGGGGGCGTCCAGTAGGCGCGCTCGAGCCGCTCGAGGACGGCGCGCACGAGGGCGCGGGCGCCGGCGCCGCTCTTCGCGGCCTGCTCGACGAACTCGGCCCAGCCGGGGTCGCTCGTGTCGCCGCGCACGGTGGCGTGGGCGAGGCGCCAGCGGCGCGCGAGGTCGGAGAGCTGGTCGGGGTCGAGGGCGGGCACGTCGAGGGCGCGCGAGAGGGTGAGGCGGCGGCGCAGCATCGAGGCGTCTTCCCAGGGGAGCAGCGTGCGCTGCAGGTCGACCTCGTCGAGCAGCGAGCCGACCTCGTCGCGCAGGCGCGAGAGGGCCTCGGGGGTGACGGCGAGCACGACGCAGGCGCGCGGCAGGGCGCCGCTGCAGTAGAAGGCGAGCGAGCGCAGGGCGGTGCGGCGCTCGGCGCGGGTGACGCCGGGGCGGTAGAGGTTCTCGGCCTCGTCGACGACGAGCACGGGGCCCGAGCAGCCCTCGACCTCTTCGAGCAGGGCGAGCCAGAGCAGGAGGCGCCCGTAGGCGTCTTGCCGGTAGTTGGCGTTGAGCGGCTTGTCGACGAGCTCGAGGGCGCCGAGAAAGCGCTCGAGCGTGAGGGCGGGCCTTCGCGTCTTCTCGAGGCGGCGCAGGAGGCGCGTGGCGGCGTGGGCGGCGGGGCCCGACGAGGCGGCGATGCGGGCGAGGGCGTCGGCGATGCGGGCGCGCTCGGCCGGGTCGCGGCTCCAGCGTTCGAGGACGTCGAGGGGGTTGAGGCGGCCCTCGCCGGGCAAGGTGGACTGCGACAGCATGCGGTGCAAGTGCCGCTGGGGGATGCCGAGGTCGATGTCGAGGCGCTCGAGCGACAGGCGCAGCACCGGGCGCCGGTCGGCGAGGGCGCGCGCGGTCAGGTGCGAGATGAGGTGGGTCTTGCCCGCGCCGTAGGCGCCGGTGACGAGGGTGAAGACCGAGCCGTCGACGTCGCTGTGGGCGAAGAGCGACGTGATGATGGAGTCGATGCGCTCGTAGCCGACCGTGGTCGAGACGAGCGGCTCGACCGGCGGCACGCCGAACGACGAGCGCACGAGGGCGCCGACGAGCGGCGCGACCTCGCCGGCGGGCGCCTCGCGGGGGGCGCGCACGACGGGGGGCGGCGAGCCGGGCGAGGCCTCGAGGTCGACGTAGGGGTGGTGCGGGGGCGGCAGCCCCTCGGCCGCCGACGCGGCCGTGGGCAAGACGCGCGTGGCGAGCGGCGGCGACGAGGCGATCGAGGTGCGCCCCTGGTAGAGCTCGTCGAGGCCGAGCAGCATGGCGCGCGTCGAGGCGAGGCCGCGCGCGCCGTCGGCGTTGTCGATGAGCTCGCGCAGCACGGTGTAGACGCCGTCGCGGCGGACGTCGGTCAGGCGCGCGAAGAGGTGCGCGTTCTCGAAGAGCATGAGCGTGCCGCGCGCGCCGAGCGCCCGGACGAGCCGCGTCAGCTCGGACAGGGCGCGCCGGGCGGTGACCGGCCCGAGCGTGCCGAGCACCACGGTGCCGTCGCCGGCGCGCTCGAGCGAGGCGCCCGAGAGCCAGGCCTCGAGCTCGCGCCGCGCGCGCGTGGTGGCCGCGGGGTTGCTCGCCCCGAGGTAGGCGCGGCAGAGGTCGCTGAGGTCGCCGGCGGCGAACTCGCGCGCGGCCGCCTCGGTGAAGGCGTCTTCGGCGTGCCCCTCGCCCCAGCGCCCGTAGAAGGCGTCGAGCAGCGAGACGAGGCCGGGCACGCCGAGGTCGACGCCCTGCGCCCCGGGGGCGCGCAGGTTGCGCGCGACGCTGCGCACGAGCGCGTCGAGCTGGTCGAAGGCCCGGTCGGTCATCAGCCCGACCCGGGCGACCGCGAAGCCCGCGCGCAGCGCCGCCGACTCGAGCGCGTCGAACCAGAGCGCCCCCACGTCTTCGGTCGGCGACCGCACGAACACGACCTCGGACGCGCCCGAGAGGGCGAGGTCTTCGAGCGCCTGCAAACTCAGGGCGAGGAGGGCGTGGGGCCGAGCGCGCGGCGTGATGGGGGCGGCGTCCAAGGCGTGGGCAACGAGACCACGCGGCGACCGCCGGGGCAAACCTTTGATGAGGCGGCCGCGGCCGGCGGCCCGGGGCGCCCCCTCAGCGGGGCCCCCCTGGCGTGGGGCGGAAGACCTTCGGCAGGCCCCCGAGGGGCGTAGGAAGGACGCCCCCTAGGGTGCCCTGGGGCCGGGCGCCGGGCAAGGCCCCTGCGGGCCTTCTCCGCCCTCCGGGCGGGCCCCCGGCAGGCCGCCCGAGAGTGGGGGCCGGGCCGCGAGCTCCGCCGATGACGCAGCACGCAAGCGCCCGCCGGCCCGAGCGGCGCGGCGCGGGCAAGCGCCCGCCGGCCGGAGCGGCACGGGCAAGCGCCCGCCGGCCGGAGCGGCGCGGGCGAGCGCCCGCCGACCGGAGGGGCGCGACTCAGTAGTGGAACGACAGCGTGTAATCGACGCAGGCGTCTCTCACCTCGGGGCGGATGCGGATGTCGATGGCCGCGTCCCGGCCGGGGTACGAAACCTTCGCCGCATTGGGGGCGCAGCAGCCGGCCGTGCCCGGGGGGCCGTCGAACGACAGGAGCGCGGGAAAGACGCAGGTGATCGGGAGGGGGCGGGGGTCGAGCGACTCGAGGAAGACGCAGACCTCGGCGCCGGTCTCGGGCGCGAGCCGGACTTCGGGCGCGGGCGGCGTGATGCAATCGGTGTCGTCGCCGAACGCGACGAACCAATCTTCGTCGCCGAAGGCGTGAATGTCGTTGATCGAGAAGACGGGGTCGCAGGCGGTGAAGAAGCCGTCGGAGAGCTCGGTCCCGAAGAAGGGCTCGTCGTTGGGCCCGTTCGGGTCGGAGTCGTCGCAGATCACGGGGCCGCCGCCCGAGCCGCCCGTCGGGTCGCCGCCGCCGCTGCCCCCGGTCGGGTCGCCGCCGCCCGAGCCGCCCGCGCCCTCTTGCGGGCCGCCGCCCGTGCCGCCGCCGCCCGAGCGCCCGGAGGCGCCGCCCGAGCCCTCGCGAGGCCCCGCGCCGGCGCCCCCGCCGCTGGCGCCGGCGCCGTCGCCGGTGCGCTCGACGTCGTCGATGCCGATCAGGGCGCCGCAGCCGCCCAGGAGCGCCGGCGCCGCGAACAAGAGGGCCCGAACGAGGCGCGCCCCGCGGACGCCGCCGGCCCGCGCCGCCCGCCCCGAGGTGCCCGGCGCCCGCCCCCCAACGACCCTTCTCATGGGCCGAATATACCGCAAGCCGCGGCCCGCGGACGAACGGCCCGCCCGGGGGCGCGGGGCCGGCGGGGCTCAGGGCACCGAGGGCGGCGCCGGCGGCACGGCGCCGCCCGCCTTGCCGGGGCCCGAGCCGAGGCGGGCGAGCGCGACGGTGCCGAGGGCGACGACGGCGCTGCCGGCGAGGCCGAGGGGGCTCGGGCGCTCGTGAAAGAGGAGCAGGCCCCAGAGGTACGCGAAGACGACCTGCAGAAAGCTCACCGCGCTCGCCCGGCTGGCCGTCTCGGCGTGCAGGGCGCGGGTCATGGCGACCTGCCCGGCCTGGGTGAAGACGCCGACGCCGAGCAGAAAGAGCCACCCGAGCGGGCTCGGCCAGGTCGCCTCGGCGACGACGGGCGGCACCGAGAGGGGCACGGCGACGAGCGGGAAGTAGAACACGATGACCTCGGGCCGGTCGGTGCGCCGGAGCTGCCGGATGAGCACGTACCCGACGGCGCTCACGACCGAGCCCGCGAGCGCGACGGCGAGGGGCCCGGCGGGCACGCCCCCGGCGCCGAAAAGGAAGGCGGGCCGGGCGACGAGCAGCACGCCCCCGAAGCTCGCCGCGATGCACCCGAGCTCGGCCGCGCGCAGCCGCTCGCCGAGCGCGAGGACGGCGAAGAGGGCGGTGAAGACGGGGCTCGAGTACTGCAGCACCGTGGCGTCGGCGAGCGGCAGCTGCCGGAGCGAGACGAAGTAGCAGTTGAGGGCGACGAAGCCGAAGAGGCCCCGCAGCGCGAGGCGCACCCGGTCGACGCCGCGGGGCGAGATGCCCGCGCGCCGCAGGCCCCAGTAGCTCAGCGCGAGGGTGACGACGCCGCGCCCGAGCACCACGTGCGAGGCGGGCAGGTCGCGGCCGGCCAGCTTGACGAACACGCTCATCAGGCTGAAGAAGAACGCGCTCGCGGCCATGGAGCGCGGGCCGGGCGCGAGCTCGCGCCAGAGGCGGGTGGGCATCGGGCGCGGCCGGCGTAGCGCGGCGCGGCCGCGGGCGCACGCCCGGCCTTTCGCGGGCGGGGCCGGCGCCGCCGGCGGCGGGCGGCGCGCGCTGGGGGGGGCGCTCGGGCCCCCGGTCGGATATAAGCATGCGCCCGCCATGCAAGACGAGATGCCCAAGGCCTTCGAGCCCTCGACCGTCGAAGCCCGCTGGTACGCCTTCTGGGTCGAGAACGGTTTCTTCGCCGCCAGCCTCGACCCCGCGGACGGGCGCCCGGCCTACGTCGTGCCGATGCCCCCGCCGAACGTGACCGGCAGCCTGCACGTCGGCCACGCGATGCGCGTCACCTTCGAAGACGCGCTCGTGCGCTGGCACCGGATGCGCGGGTTCAACGCGCTCTGGCAGCCCGGCATCGACCACGCGGGCATCGCGACGCAGACCGTGGTCGAGCGGCTGCTCAAGCGCGAGGGCAAGAGCCGCCACGACCTCGGGCGCGAGGCGTTCGCCGAGCGCGTCTGGCAGTGGAAGGCCGAGAGCGGCGGGCGCATCGCGCTGCAGCAGCGCGAGCTCGGGGCCTCGGCCGACTGGGGCCGCTCGAAGTTCACGATGGACGAGGACCTGTCGCGCGCGGTGCGCGAGGCCTTCGTGCGCCTCTACGAAGAGGGGCTACTTTATCGCGACAAGCGCCTCGTCAACTGGGACGTCGAGGCGCAGACCGTCTTGTCGGACCTCGAGGTCGAGAACGACGAGGGCGCGCAGGGCGAGCTCTTCGAGTTCGCCTACCGGGTCGAGGGCTCGGGCGAAGAGCTGGTCGTGGCGACGACGCGGCCCGAGACGATGCTCGGCGACACCGCCGTCGCGGTGCACCCCGACGACCCGCGCTACGCGCACCTCGTCGGCCGGAAGCTCGTGCACCCCTTCGCCGACCGGCGCGTGCCGGTCGTCGCCGACGCCGTGCTCGTCGACCCGACGTTCGGCACCGGCGCGGTCAAGGTGACGCCCGCGCACGACTTCAACGACTTCGCGACGGGCAAGCGCCACGGGCTCGAGTTCGTCACCGTCATCGGCTTCGACGGCAAGATGAACGAGCTCGCCGGGCCCTTCCAGGGAATGGACCGCTTCGAGGCGCGCAAGGCCGTCAAGAAGAAGCTCGCCGAGCTCGGCCTCGCCAAGGGCGCGAAGCCGCACACGCTCACCCTGCCCCGCAGCGAGCGCAACGGCAGCATCGTCGAGCCGATGCTCTCGACGCAGTGGTTCGTGTCGATGAAGGGCATGGCCGACCGGGCCCTCGCCGCCGTGGCCGAGGGGCGCACCAAGATCGTGCCCGGCGACTGGGTCAAGACCTACGACCACTTTCTCGAGAACATTCAAGACTGGTGCGTCTCGCGCCAGCTCTGGTGGGGCCACCAGGTGCCCGCCTTCTACTGCGACGCCTGCGGCGAGGTCACGGTCGCGCGGCACGACCCGGCCGAGTGCCCGAAGTGCCGGGCGCCCTCGCCCCGGCGCGACCCCGACGTGCTCGACACCTGGTTCTCGTCGGCGCTCTGGCCCTTCTCGACCCTCGGCTGGCCCGACCGGACCCCGGCGCTCGCGCGCTTCTACCCGGCCGCCGACCTCGAGACGGGCTACGACATTCTCTTCTTCTGGGTCGCCCGCATGATGATGTTCGGCCTGCACTTCCTGGGCGAGGTGCCCTTCCGGCGCGTGCTGCTCGCCGGCATGGTCGTCGACGAGACCGGCCAGAAGATGAGCAAGGTCAAGGGCAACGTCATCGACCCGCTCGACCTCATTCACGGCGCGAGCTTCCGCGAGGTGGTCGAGAAGGCGAGCCCGGGGGTGCCCTTCGACGAGGCGCTCAAGAAGTTCCAAAAGGCGTACCCGTCGACCGCGCAGCTCAAGGCCAAGGCCTCGCCCGAGGCCGAGTGCTTCCCGCCCTTCGGCGCCGACGCCCTGCGCCTGACGCTGGCGAGCTACTCGCCGGCGACGCGGCGCATTCCGCTCGCGCCCAAGCGCGTCGAGGGCTACCGCCACTTCTGCAACAAACTGTGGAACGCGACGCGCTACGTGCTGCCGCACCTCGCCGGCCTCGCCCCCGCCGAGGGCGTGCCCCCGGCGACCTCGCTCGCCAACCGCTGGGTGCTCGACCGGCTCGCGTCCGCGCTCGGCGAGGCGTTCCGGGCGCTCGACGACTACCGCCTCGACGAGGCGCTCTCGGCGCTCTACCACTTCGTCTGGCACGACTTCTGCGACTGGTACCTCGAGCTGACCAAGCCCGTCTTCCAGCAGGGCAGCGAGGCCGAGAAGGCCGAGACGCGCGCGGTGCTGGCGCACGCGCTCGAGGCGTCGCTGCGGGCCCTGCACCCCTTCGCGCCCTTCGTCACCGAAGACCTCTGGCAAAGGCTGCCGAAGCCCGCCTCGCGCCCGGCGAGCGTCTGCGTCGCGCCCTACCCGGCCGAGGCCGAGGGCCGCAACGACCCCGAGGCCGCCCGGCAGATGGAGGCGCTGCAGCGGGTCATCGGCGCCGCGCGCGCGGTGCGCAGCGAGCACGAGGTGCACCCCGGGGCTCCGGTGCCGCTGGTCTTGCGCACGAACGACGAGGGCCTGCGGGCGCTGCTCGGGCGCGAGAGCGTGGCGGTGCGCACGCTCGTCAAGACGCACGAGGCCGTGGCCATCGAGGCGGCCGGCGGCGCGCGGCCCCGGGGCCACGTGCTGGCGGTCGCCGGCGACGTCGAGGTGCTGGTCGGGCTCGTCGGGCTCGTCGAGGGGTCGAAAGAGCTCGACCGCATCGAGCGCGAGAAGAAGAAGGTCGAGAAAGATCTCGCCGCGCTCGAGAAGCGGCTCGCGCAGCCCTCGTTCGTCGAGAAGGCCCCGGCCGAGGTCGTCGCCGAGGCGCGCACGCAGCTCGAGGCGCTCGTGCGCACGCGCGCCCGGCTCGACGAGGCGCGCGCGCTCGCCGCCGAGCTCGACGCGCCGGCGGGCTGAGGGGCGGGCGGCGCGGCGCGCGGGGCCGGAGGGCGGAGGGGCGGGGGCGCCTTCGGGCGGCGGGCGGAGGGGCGGGGCGCCTTCGGGCGGCGGGCGGAGGGGCGGGGCGCCTTCGGGCGGCGGGCGGAGGGGCGGCCCTTGGCGGGGCTCGCGAGGGCCGCGGGGT
>DASTPP010000267.1:0-63942 GCA_035762175.1 Polyangiaceae bacterium
GCCGAGCTCGATGGCGCTGGCGAAGCGCTGGTTCGGATCTTTCGCGAGGGCGCGCGCGAAGAGCTGGTCGAGCACGGGGGGGGCGTGGGGCACGAGCGAGGTGACGGGCGCGGGCGCCTCGTCGAGCTGGGCGGCGCGCCCTGCGCGCGCGCGACGGGCGCCGTCGCCAGCGACGCGAGGACCGCGATCAAGACCCGGGGGGCGTAGCGCAAGGCTTGGAACGGCAGGGCTCGGGCGCAGGGCATTGAAGACCGGAACCAGGGAGGAACGGCAGCCCGGACCGACCCGCCGGGGCGGCGCGACTCATGCCCGCGGAGACCGGCGCTGTCAAACGAGAGCCGACGCTCCGGCGCCGCCCCGGCGCTTTTTGTCCGCGCCCCCCGCGCCCCGCGGCCCCGCGCCCGGCGACGACGACGCCCGCCCCGACCCGCGCGCGCCGCCGCTTGCCGGCGCCGCCCCCGCGCCCTCAGCCCCCGCGGTAGGCGCCGGCGACCGCGTCGCGCATCTGCTCGGCCTCGACGCGCGGGATGGGCCGCGTCGCGCCCTTGCCCTGCTGCACCGAGACGATGCGCGTCGCGCCGCGCGCGAGCGCCCGCTGCGCCTGCCAGCCCTGGGTGTCGGGCAGGTTGAGCGCCGCCCGGAAGACGTTGCCGAGCTCGATCGCGGTCGGAAAGCGCAGGCCGGGGTCCTTGGCGAGGGCGCGGGCGAAGAGCTGGTCGAGCACCGGCGGCGCCTGGGGCACGAGCGAGGTGATGGGGGCGGGCGCCTCGTCGAGCTGGGCGGCGCGCACGGTGAGCTCGTTGCGCCCCGGCGCCTCGAAGGGCGTGCGGCCGGCGAGCATCTCGTAGAGCATGATGGCGGCCGAATAGAGGTCGCTGCGGCCGTCGATGGTGCCGCCGAGCACCTGCTCCGGCGACATGTACGCGCCGGTGCCGGGCTGCATGCCGCCGCCCGACTTGGCCGCGTCGGCGGGCAGCCGCGCGATGCCATAGTCGGTGAGCTTGGCGAGCCCGTCGCGGCGAATCAGCAGGTTGGCGGGCTTGACGTCGCGGTGCACGATGTCGAGCTCGTGGGTGGCCGCGAGCGCGCCGAGCAGCTGCTGAAAGTAGTGCCAGGCGCGCAAGAAGGGCATCGCCGGCAGGCCCCCGGGCCGCGCCCGGTCGACGTGCCGCTGAATGACCGCGTCGAGCGACTCGCCGTCGACGAACTCGATGACGAGCGCGAGCTGCCCCGCGTACTCGGCGAGCCCGTAGGACTGCACGATGTTCGGGTGCGAGAGCGACGAGAGCGCCTCGGCCTCGCCGAGAAAGAGCTTGCGGACGTGCTCGCGCGTGGTCAGCAAGGGGTGCAGCACCTTGACGGCCACCTCGTGCGGCGCCCGGCCCGCCTTCGGCCCGCGCGGGTTGTAATAGAGCCAGCCCCGGTAGACCGTGCCCATGCCCCCGTCGCCGATGACGGGGCCCACCACCGCGCGCCCCCAGCCGAGCTCGACCACCACGCCCGGCAGCACCGAGGACGGGCCGCGCGACGGGTCGAGGGTCGCCGGGGTCGGCGGGGGCGGCGCCTCGGACCCGTGCGGCTGGCCGCAGTAAGGGCAGTGCTGGGCCCCGGGGGGCAGCGCACTCTGGCAGCGGGCACACGTCGGCACGTAAGGAAGACTAGCCTTAGCCCGGGCGCGCGTCATACCGATTGGCTTTTTCTTTGAAACTCCCTTAAGGGCTAACGGGGCCCGCGCCCCGCGCCCGCGCCCCCCCGGCGCCCGCGGGGCCGGCGGCCGCCTCCGCCCCCCGCACCATGCGCCCCCCCCGCCTCCGGCCCCTCGTCGCCCTCGCCCTCGGTGCCCTCGGCCTCCCCGCCCCCGCCGCCGCGCAGTCGGTGCGCGAGGGCGAGTTCAGCGCGCAGCGCTTCCACCCCGCGCCCGGGCCCCGCAACTTCCTGACCGTCGAGGGCGCGCGCGTCGGCGACGCCCCCATGAGCTGGTCGGCCGGCGCCTTCTTCCACTACGCCCGCCGCCCCTTCGTCGCCCGCCCCTGCCGCAGCCTCGACGAGTGCGACCGGCCCGTCGGCGGCGCCGCCGACGACATCTTCGTCGTCGACTCGCTCGCCACCGCCGACCTGCTCGCCTCGCTCACCCCCCTGCCCCGCCTGCAGCTCGGCCTGCGCCTGCCCGTCACGCACGTGCGCGGCGACGGCTTCGACGTCGAGACCGGCCGCGCCCAGCGCGGCGGCCTCCGCGCCACCGGCCTCGGCGACCCCATGCTCGAGGCCAAGGTGCGCGCCCTCGGCGCGGCCAACGCCCCCTGGGCCCTCGGCGCCGCCCTCTTCGCCACCGCCCCGCTCGGGCGGCTGATGAACGAAGACAGCTACGTCGGCGACGGCTCGCCGTCCGGCGGCCTGCGCGCCATCGTCGACCACCGCCGCGGCCCGCTCTCGCTCGCCGGCAACCTCGCCGGCGTGCTCCGGCAGACCGCCCGCGTCGGCCCCACGGTGCAGGGCTCCGAGCTGCGCTACGGCGCCGCCGCCGGCTTCGCCTTCAGCCCCGTCGTCCGGCCCATGGTCGAGCTCTTCGGCGCCACCCGCTTCCAGGGCTCGCGCGCCACGAACCCGCTCGAGGGCGCGATCGCGCTCGAGCTGACGCCCCTCGACGCGCCCCTGCACCTGTACGCCGGCGCCGGCGCCGGGCTCGTGCGCGGCGTCGGCGCCCCCGCCTTCCGCGGCTTCGTCGGCGCCGTCTTCGCCGTCGAGGGCAGCGGCGACGCCGACGCCGACGCCCTGCCCGACGCCCGCGACCGCTGCCCCACCGAGCGCGAAGACTTCGACGGCTTCGAAGACGACGACGGCTGCCCCGAAGACGACAACGACCGCGACGGCCTCGCCGACGCCCGCGACCGCTGCGCGAGCGAGCCCGAGACCCAGAACGGCTACCAGGACGACGACGGCTGCCCCGACGAGCTGCCCGACCGCGACAAAGACGGCATCGTCGACCCCGACGACAAGTGCCCCGAGCTCGGCGGCGAGGTCGTGCGCGCCCCCGGCGCCTCGTACGGCTGCCCCGACCGCGACAAAGACGGCATCGCCGACAACGTCGACAAGTGCCCCGCCGACCCCGAAGACACCGACGGCTTCGACGACGCCGACGGCTGCCTCGACCCCGACAACGACGGCGACGGCGTGCCCGACCCCGAAGACGAGTGCGTCGACCAGCCCGGCTCGCGCGCCCGCGGCGGCTGCCCCGAGCCCGACCGCGACGGCGACGGCGTGCCCGACGGCGCCGACCGCTGCCCCGAGCGGCCCGAGACCTTCAACGGCTTCGCCGACGGCGACGGCTGCCCCGACGCCGCCCCGAACGCCCTCATCGAGGTCACCCCCGAGGCCATCAAGCTGCGCGAAAAGGTGCAGTTTGCCACCGACAGCGACAAGATCGTCGGCCCGAAGAGCACCAAGGTGCTCGACCAGATCGCCGCCGTGCTCGCCGCCGACCGCCGCATCCTGCGCGTCGAGGTCTCCGGCCACACCGACAACGTCGGCCCCGCCGACAAGAACCGCGACCTGTCGCGGAGGCGCGCCGACGCCGTCGTCGCCTACCTCGCCAAGAAGAAGGGCGTGCCCGCCGGCAAGATCGTCGCCGTCGGCCTCGGCCCCGACAAGCCCGTCGCCGACAACAACACCCCCGAGGGCCGCGAGCAGAACCGCCGCGTCGAATTCAAGCTCGTCCGGGGCGCGACGCCCCCCCCGCCCCCCGGCGCCGCCCCCCCGGCGCCGCGCGAACGCGCCCGCTGACGGCCGCCGTCAGGGCGCGAGCCGCACCTCGAGCGCCGCGAGCTCGCCCCCCGCGCCGTAGCCCGCGGCCACCGCGTACGCGCCCGAGCCCCGCCCCGCCTCGACCGCCACGGCGACCGGCGGCCCCCCGGGCGCGAACGTGATCTCGGCCCGATCGCCGTCGCCGAGGCGGCTCAGCACGTCCCAGCCCGGCGACGCCGGCTCGACGAGAAAGCGCGCCCGCCCGCCCCGCGCCCCCGCCGCGACGTCGCGGACCAGCCGCTCGTCGCCCGGCGCGAGCGGCCGCGACGCCCGCGCCAGCGTCGGCACGATCGGCACGAGCGGCAGGCCCCTCCGCGCGAGCTCGGGCCGCAGCGACTCGATCGCCGGCGCGTCCGCCTCGAGCGCCGCGTAGAGCGCGCCCGTGCGCGGCCCGAGCGTGCGCCGGTAGGCCGCGCCGTCGGCGATGACGAGCACGTCGGTGTCGAGCACCACGTCGCCGAGCTCGCGCCACGACGCGGCCGCCGCAGGGCCCAGGCGCAGGCGCGCGCAGAGCGCCCGGCCCGCGCCCCCCGGCGCCTCGCCCGTCACGAGATCGAGCGCGTACGTGCCCTCGGGCACCTCGAGCGCGATCGGCTCTTCGTAGGGCCCGCCCAGCACCCCCGCGTCGGCGATCTCGAGCCTCGAGCCGGCCTCGACGCGCAGGCGCATCGCCCCCTCGACCCACCGCCCCCCCGGCTGCGAGCGCGCGAGCCCCTCGCAGCTCGGGTCGGCCGGCGCAGGGCGCCGCTTCGGCTCCTCGTAGGCCGCCCAGGGCCGCGCCTCGCCCCCGCAGCCCGCCGCCCCGAGGCCCAGGGCGACGAGCGCCCGGCCGGCGAGCCCCCGCGCCGCCCGCAGGCGCACGCCCTCAGCGCCCCGCGCCGCCCGAGAGCGGGATGGAGCGCGACTCGGCGACGCGGCGCAGCGCCGCCGCGAGCTCGGCCGAGTCGGCGACCTCGGGCAGGAGCTCGAAGCCGCCGTTCCATAGGTCGACGCCGATGGCCTGCCGGCCCTTGCCCACCCCGAAGCGCAGCGCGTGAATCATCGCCCAGCCGATGCGCCGCACCCGCGGCACGCCGATGGCGCCCGCCTCGAGCGTCTCGATGCCGTCGGGCAAGATGGCGACGCCCCGCAGGTGCGCGCGAATGACCGCGGCCACGCCCGAGGCGCTCACCATCAGGGCGAAGTACGACGCGGGCCAGGGCTGGCGGCTCGAGGCCGAGTCGACGGCGGCCCGGGCGAGGCTGTCGTCGGGGGCGATCTGCCCGTAGAGCAAGAAGCCCACGAAGGCGAGGGCCAGCGCACAGTACGCATACGCGACCACGCAGGACCGCAGCGAGGGGCCGAAGCGGCGCACCTCGGCCGGGCGGTAGGTCATGTCAAAGCCGGGCGGGGGGCATGAGTTGCGGGACATGACGGCTCCTTCGACCAGTGTAAAAAACTTGCGACCCCGTGAAAAGCGCCCCGCCCGCGGCGGGGGCTCGACAGCCTGATACGCGGGCCGAGCGGGGGGCGCCCCTTGGAGTCCGCGGGCCCGCGGGAAGTTCCCGCAAGGGGTGCGCCCCCCGGCGGCACCCCCTTCTCGCCGGCGCCAGACGCGCCGAGGCGCGTGATCGCGGCCCTCGCGGGGTCGCTACCGCCCCGGGCCCGCCCCCGAGCTCATCAATCGGCCGGCTCGTCGCCCCCGCCCTCGTCGCCCTCGCCCTTCGGGCCCGCCTCGCCGGCCCCGCCGCCCTCGGCCGAGCCCTTGTCGCGCCGCGCCTTGCGCAGCCCCGCGACCTCGGATTTTGAAGGGTTGACGACGAGCAGGCCGTGGTCGGCGTCGACGAGCGCGATGTCGCCGTCGGACACCCAGCGAAAGAGCCCGTCGACGTCGACGACCGTGGGCAGCCCGAGCAGCGTCAGGAGCACGCGCATGCGCGGCCCGTCGGCGCGCTCGGCGAGGGCGACGCCGACGGGGCGGCTGCGGGCCGAGACGAGCACGTCGAAGACCGTGAGGCGGTTGGCCACGAGCACCGCGCGGCTCGGCAGCTCGGCGCGCGGGTCGGTCGCGGCGATCATGGCGAGCGCGTCGCAGAGGTCTTCGATGTCGCGCGCCCGGTCTTCGAGGAAGGGGATGCCCTCGACCGCCGCCGAGCGCGTGGCGTAGCGGGCGATGTCGTCGAGCGCCGCGGCGACGCCCATGCCCCGCTCGCAGCGGCGCAGCGCCTCGGCCTTCAGGCGCGCGTCGCTGACGATGAGCGCGTACGTCTCGAGGAAGTCGGCGTCGCGGCCGAGGCCCTGGCCGTGCGCCCGCCCGATGAGCGCGCGCAGCGCCTTGCCCACGACGTCGAAGGCCGCCTTGAGCCGCGCCGCGTCGTCGCCGCCGCCGCGCGCCTCGCGGGGCCGGCTCGGCGGCCGCTTGAGCCCGGCGACCGCGCCGAGCGCGCGCCCGGGCACCACGGGGCGCGCCGAGAGCGTGATCTTGCGCGTGCCGCCGCCCGCGCGGCGCTCGGCCGCCGAGTGCCGTTCGCGCATCGAGTCGATGAGCTCGGCCGCCCGCACCCCCGCCGCCACCGCCGCCGCGAGCGCCGTCAAGAGCTCGACGTCGGCGTCGCCGAAGGGCGCGGGCCCCCGCCGCTGCATCGCCACCGCGCCGAGCGCCCCGCGCCGGCCCAAGATCGGCACCACCGCGAAGATCGGGAAGCGCTCTTCGCCGAGCTCGGGGAAGTGACGGTAGCCCTGGTGCGAGGGCGCCGTGACGACCGAGATGGGCCGCATCACCTCGACCGCCGTGCCCGTGATGCCCTCGCCCACCTTCAGGCGCACCTGCCCGAGCCCCCGCCCCTCGAAGCCGACGTTGCCGCGCAGGACGAGCGTGTCGCCGTCGCCCTCGAGCAGGTAGAGCGACACGACGTCGGCGCCGAAGATCGTCGCCAGCCGCCGCGGCGCCTCGTCGAGCAGCGAGAGCAGCGGCATCGGGCGCGCGGCGAAGGCGACGAAGTCGAGCACGGCGTCGAGGCGCCCCTCGCCCCCGCGGACGTGGATGCGCGCGCGCGCCGGCGCGTCGTGCGGGCCGAACGGGGTCTCGGGCGAGGGCGAACTGGGCTCTTTCGGTGCGCTCAAGGTCGTACGCCCGGGCGTGGGGCCGCGGGCCTTCGTCTTGTCAGCGGACGGGCTCGGGCGCAAGCACGCGCCGATCGACCGGCCCGTCGAGCGGCGGCCTCTGCATGCGCCCGAGGGCCGAGCGGCGCGCCCGCCCGAGCCGCGCCCCGAGCACATCGGCGAGCGGGCCCCGCCCCCCGAGCGCCGCCACGCCCCGTGCCAAGGGGGCGACCAGCCCGAGGGCCTCGGGCCCGCCGCCGACGCGCGCCACGTGCACGGCCCTCGGCCCCGCCGGCCAGGCGAGCGCCCGCGGCGCCGGGTCGAAGCCGACCAGGTACCCGCGCCCCTCGTACACCTCGCCCGCCACGGCCATCGCGTCGGCGTACGCCCGCCGCGACGCGCGCTCCTCGGCGGCGTCGGCCCCCGGCGGCACCCGCGCCGCGAGCTCGCCGAGCGCCCGCGCCAGCTCGCCCGCGAAGCCGAGCCCCGCCGCCTCGTCACCCTCGACGAGCACGACGCGCGGGCTCAGGCAGCCCCGCTGGTCGAAGGCCACCACGTCGAGCGCGACGCGCCACGCCGCCGCGCGCCCCTCGCCCGCCCCCGCCGCCGCCACCCCCACCCCCGCCCCGTGCGGCCAGAAGAGCACCCCGGGCGCGAGCGCCGCCCGGATCGCCGCCATCGTCTCGTCGCGGCCGTAGGCGTGCACCTGCTCGCCCGCCCGCGCCCCCCGCGGATCGCCGACCGAGATCTCGAAGGGCGCCCCCCCCTCGGCGAGCGCGCGCAGCAAGAGCGCCGCGAAGAGCGGCTCGCGCCGCGAGGGGCGCACCACCACCCGGGGCGAGGCCGCCGCCGCGAGCGCCACCGCCCGCAGCGCCGCCGTGAACACGTTCGCCGAGAGCACGACGAACGTGCGCCCGGACGGCGGCACCGAGGCCACGAGCGCGTCGATCTGCCCGGGCGTCGGCCGCGTCTCGAGGTGCCGCTCGAGCGCCCACCCGACGCCCTCGGCCGAGAGCCCGAACGCCCCCGGCCCCCGCTCGCGCAGCTCGCGCCCGAGCGGGTCTCTCGGGTCGGCGAGCCTGCGCCCCGCCGCCACGACCGCCCAGACCCGCTCGCGCGCCCCGCCCTCGCTCACCGCGCCCCGGCCGCCCCCGCCCTCACTCACCGCGCCCCGGCCGCCCCCGCCCGCGCTCACGCCCCCCCGCCCGCCATCAGCTCTTCGATCGCGAGGCTGCACCCGCGCGGCGCCGCGCCCGGCTGCCGGCCGAGCAGCCGCACCCGCCCCCGCGCGTCGACCCGGACCCGGTCGGCCGTCTGCACCGCGACCGCGCTGTCGACGTTGCCGAGGTCGACCAGGCGCGCCAGCCCCTCCCCGCCCGGGCCGAGCGGCGCGAGCGTCTCGGGGTCGACCGCCTCGACGCGCAGCCAGCGCGGCGCGATGAGCTCGCCCGCCTCGCCCCCGCCCTCGAGGCCGAGCAGCGAGCGCAGCGTGCCCTCGTAGGCCTGGCTGCTCAGCTCGGTCATGCCGTACTCGCTCACCACCGCCCGCCCGTCGATCGCGAAGCGCCGCGCGAGCTCGGCCCGCAGCTCGCCGGCGTCGACCTCGCGGCTCTTGCCCTTGTAGCCGCCCGTCTGCATGACGCGGCTGCCCGCGGGCAGCGGCAGCGGCCGGTCGCCCAGCGCGTCGATCAGGTAGACGAGCGCGAACGAGGTCGCGAGCAAGAGCACCCGCTCGCCCGCCCGGCGCGCGCCCTCGACCGCCTCGGCGATCGGCCCGAGCCCCGCAGCGTCGCGGGGCAGCGCCCACAGCGCGCCCCCGCCGAGGGCCTCGCCGAAGCGCGCGCACATGTGCCCGAGCGACCAGTCGGACGCGGACTCGGGCGGGGGCCCCAGCACCACGACCCGGAAGCGCCCCCCGTCGGGGGCGAGCATCGCGCGCCCGAAGGCGAGCGAGAGCTCGTCGTAGGTCTCGGTCGTACGAAACGGGTGCTCGCCCCGGCCCCCCGAGGTCGTGCCGCTCGTGCGGAAGACCCGCGCGTCGAGCTCGGGCGGGTGCACCGCGACGCGCGCGAGCTTGAACGCGTCCGACGGCACCGCCGGCACCTCGGCCGCGCGCGCGAGCGCCGCGGGCTCGACCCCCGCGCGCCGGTAGAGGCGCCGCAGGCGCGGCTGGTGCTCGGCCTGAAAGCGCGCGATGTCGCAGGCGAGCCGGTCGAAGTCGTCGCCCCCCTGCCCCCGCGCGAAGGCGCGCACCCGCCGGTGCAGCGCCTCGCTCGCGGCCACCAGCGCCTCAAGCACCGCCGCCCTGCCCGAGCGCCCGCCCCAGCGCCTCGACGAAGCCCACGAGCAGCGGCTCGTCGATGACGAGCGGCGGCGTCAGCGTCAGCGTCTCGCCCCGCGTGCCCCCGGTCAGCACGATGTACCCCTCGGCGAGCAGCGCCCGGCTGACCGCGAGCGCCTCGGCCGCCCCCGCGAGCTCGACGCCCACCATCAGCCCGCGGCCCCGCACGTCGCGCACCCCGGGTAGCTGGCAGCGCTCGACCCACGAGCGGAGCCAGGCCCCGACCCGCGCCGAGCGCTCGACGAGCTTGCCCGCCTCGATCTCGTCGAGCACCGCGAGCGCCGTCGCGCACGCGAGCGGCGCGCCGTGAAAGGTGGCCGTGTGCACCACCTCGCCCGGCCCCTTCGCCCAGGCCGCCATCACCCCGTTGCGCCCGACGCAGGCCGAGAGCGGCAGCCCGCCGCCCAGGCCCTTGCCCAGGCACACGAGGTCGGGCAGCGCCCCCTCGGCCGGGCCCAGCAGCCAGGCGCCCGAGCGCCCGAGCCCCGTCCAGATCTCGTCGAAGGCCGTGAGCGCCCCGGCCGCCCGCGCCACCCCCACCAGCTCGGCCAGAAAGCCCTTGGGCGCCGGCACGCAGCCGCCCCGCCCGAGCACCGGCTCGACCAAGACGAGCCCCACGTCGCCCGGCGCGAGCGCCGCCTTCACCGCCTCGAGGCTCTCTTCGGCGTCGCCGCCCCCCCACCGCGGGAACGGCACGAAGCGCACCCGCCCGCTCAGCTGCTCGCGGAAGGGCTCGCGGTAGCTCGCCCGCAGGCCGCTCGCCGCGAGCGGCGCGTAGCTCAGGCCGTGGTAGCTGCCCTCAAAGGCGACGACGCCCGGCCGCCCCGTCGCCAGCAGCGCCGTCTTCATCGCCGCCGTGATCGCGTCGGCGCCCGACTGCCCGAGCAAGACCCGCGCGCCCGGCTCGGGGTAGA
Source organism: Polyangiaceae bacterium (assembly GCA_035762175.1). Lineage (GTDB taxonomy): Bacteria > Myxococcota_A > Polyangia > Polyangiales > Polyangiaceae > DASTPP01. The sequence goes on from DASTPP010000267.1 coordinate 10,138, forward strand.
GCGCCGCGAGCCGCTCGAGCAGCGCCACCTTCACGTCGGCCGGGTACACGTCCCCGAGCGCCTGCCAGAGCCGCCCCGCCTGCGCTTGCAGCGCCCGCGCCGGCCCCTCGGCCCCGTGCCCGAGCAGCTGCGCGCCGAAGCCCGCCGTCAGATCGACGTAGCAATTGCCGTCGACGTCGAGCACGTTCACGCCGCGCGCCTCGGCGTACACGATCGGGCCCTGCTCGGCCCCCGACGCCTGCTGGCGCGCCTCGCGCCGCGCGTCGAAGGCCGGCGACTCGACCGCCGAGGCCCGCTGGGCCCACGCCCGCGACGCCGGGCCCGGCGGCCGCACCACCATCTGCGGCGGCCGCTGCGGCGCCGCCATCTGCGCCGGCCGCTGCGGCGCCGCCATCTGCGCCGGCCGCTGCGACGCCGCCATCTGCGGCGGCCCCGCCGCCGGTGCCCCCCCGCCCTTCGCCCCCGCGTCGCCCGAAGCCCCCACGGTCAGAGGCAGACGCGGTTGCGCCCCGAGCGCTTCGCCTCGTAAAGCTTCTCGTCGGCCCGCTGGATCAGCTCGACCGAGCCGCGCTCGGCCTCGGACAGCATGGCGATGCCCATGCTCACCGTCACGGGAATGGTCTCGGCCTGGAACGTGAACGGGTGCTCGCTGATCTTGCGCCGCAAGGTCTCGGCCAGCGCCGCCGCCCCGTCGAGGTTCGTCTCGGGCAAGACGAGCGAGAACTCTTCGCCGCCGTAGCGCGCGAACACCTCGTCGCGCCGGATGCGCGACTGCACCACGCGCGCGAGCTCTTTCAGCACGAAGTCGCCCGCCAGGTGCCCGTAGCGGTCGTTGACCTGCTTGAAGTGGTCGATGTCGAACATCACGACGCTCAGGTCGCGGCCGTGCCGCCGCGCCCGGATGATCTCGCGCTCGAGGGCCTCGTACAGGTAACGCCGGTTGTACACCTGCATCAGCCCGTCGAAGATCGTCATGCGGTAGATCTCTTCGTGGTACTGACTCTCGACGTCGTCGCCCGACAAGAACTTGAGAATCAGCCCGCCCACCTTCACCCGGTCGCCGTTCGAGAGCGGGTGCTCCTGGTCGACGAGCTCGTCGTTGACGTAGGTGCCGTTCGTCGAGCGCTCGTCGACCACCCACCAGCGCCGGCCCCGGCGCTCCCACGAGGCGTGCCGCCGCGAGATGCTCTCGCCGTCGAGCACGATCTCGTTGTCGGGCCCCCGCCCCACCCGCGTCGGCGACGCCTCGAGCAAGAAACGCTTGCCGAGCAGCGCCGGGTCTTTCGAGTAAATCACCACCAAGCAGTCGTCGCCGGGCGGGTTGTCGGGCTTGGGCAGCGGCCCGACGTTCGTCACCTTCGTCTTTTCGTCAAACGTACTCACGTGGCCTCACCGCGCCCGAGCCATGAGCGCCGGGGCCGGGCCGGGGGGTGAAGCAGCGGGTTCGGTTGCTCCACGCTCTGTGCCCTGACCCCGCCAGCCAGCCTAGCGACCCCGGCAAATCATCGTCAAGCCGCGCGCCCCCTCGTCGGTACGGTAAGCCACATCGACCCGTACGTGTGCTGCCTTTCGGCACACCGCCCGCACCCACGGGGAGGTGGCCGCGTTCTCGCGCCCGAACGAGTACCCCCTCTCCGGAGCCTCCATCTCGCAAGGCCCCGCGCACCCCTCAGCACCCTGTCGCCAGGACGCGCCCTGGGGGACAGGCACCCCCTGACGCGCCCCGGGCGCGCGCAGTAAAAAGGGGGCCCCTTGTCGAACCCCGCCGCCCCCGCCGCGCTCTCGTTCGACGAAGCCCGGCGGCAGATCGAGAGCGCCGCCGCGGCCCGCCTCGCCGGCGCCGACCCGAAGGCCGTCAACGGCGAGCTGCCGGCGCTCGAGTTCAAGAAGGGCGAGATCTCGGTCGCGCTCGCCTTCAAGGCCTTTCAAGAGCGCGACTTCTTCAGCTGCCTCGACGTGCTGCGGCAGTACTACCGCTCGTTCCCCGAGCTCTCGCGGGCCTTCTCGGGGGCGAACCTCGTCGCCGACCTCGCGAGCCCCGTCACGCGCAAGCTCGCCGAGCGCCGCAGCCGCGAGGCCGAGGACGAGCTGCCGCCCCAGGTCAAGATCGCCTTCCGCTTCGACCCGCGCACGGGCGGCGGCTCGGTCACCTTCACCAAGGCGGGCCTGCTGCAGCAAGAGGAGGTCAACTGCGTGCTCGACCTCTGGCAGCGCCACGCCTTCGCCGGCGCCACGGCCGCGACCGACGGCGACGCCGCCCTCGCGCTCGAGCGGCTGGGCGCGGTCGTCTTTCGGCCCGACCCCGACTTCGCCGAAGACCGCCTCGCCGGCTACGAGCAGACCAAGAAAGAGGTGCGCGACACCATCGTCCTGCCGCTCGTGCACCCCGAGGTCTTTCAGCAGATCGGCGCCCTGACGCGCACCCGCCCCGGCTCGAGCGTGCCGCGCGCCGTGCTCTTCGAGGGCCCGCCCGGCACGGGCAAGACCACGATGGCGCGCGTCATCGCCGGCCAGAGCGGCCTGCCCATGGTCTACGTGCCGGTCGAGTCGATCATGAGCAAGTGGTTCGGCGAGTCCGAGCGCCGGCTCGACGCCATCTTCGCCGCCGCCGGCTCGCTCGGCCGCAGCGTCGTCTTCCTCGACGAGATCGACGCCTTCGCCGGCTCGCGCGACAAGCCCATGCACGAGGCGACGCGGCGCATTCTCTCGGTGCTCTTGCGGCAGCTGCAGGGCCTCGTCGACACCAGCAACGTGGTCGTCGTCGGCGCCACCAACCGCCAGATCGATCTCGACCCCGCCCTGCTCAACCGCTTCAACCGCAGCGTGCACTTCCCCCTGCCGAGCCCGCCCGAGCGCGCCGCGATCCTTCGGTACTACGCCAAGCACCTCGCGCCCGCCGAGATCGCCGCGCTCGCCGAGGCGTCCGGCGGCCGCTCGGGCCGCGAGCTCGAAGACGCCTGCGGCATGGCCGAGCGGCTCTGGGCGAGCGAGCTGATTCAGAGCGGCGAGGCCGTGCGCGCCCCGCCCGGCGAGGCGTACCTGCGGGCGTTCCGGCTGAAGTTTCCGGCCGAGTAGCGCCCTTGTCAGCTGCCCCCGACTGAAGTCGGGGGCCGCGAACGCCCGCGGAAACGGCCCCCAAAGCCCTGCCGGAGGCAGGGCTCCCGCGGAGCGAGCCGCGGCCGCGCGCTCGCCCGAATCGCGGCCGCTCGCGGCGTTCGCTCGCTCGCCCGGAAGGCGGAGCCCGCGGGAGCCCGGCCCCCGACGAGGGGGCGGGCTTGGCTCTCCGAATCGGCGTCGATTCCGCGCGGCACGAGGGGGCGTTGGCTGCCCCCGAGTTCACTCGGGGGCGGCGTAAGCCCCCCGCCCCCCGCCCCACCGCGACCTTCGCCTTCACGCCCCCCACCGAGAGCTCGGTGCCCGCCTCGGCGTGGGCGTACTTGACCATCGCCAGCGCCCGCGCCCCGCCCTCGCCGCGCGCGGCGCTCGTCACCGCGCCCACCGCCTCGCCGCCCGCGGCGCTCACGGGGGCCCCGCGCGCGGGGGGCTCGCCGCCCTCGAGCGCGAGCGAGACGAGGCGCCGGTGCACGTGCCCGCGCATCTCGAGGCGGCAGACCACCTCTTGGCCGAGGTAGCAGCCCTTTTGAAAGCTGACCGCGAGCCGCTCGAGCCCCGCCTCTTGCGGGTAGGTCTTCTCGTCGAAGTCGACGCCGAAGCGCGGCACGCCCCAGGCGTGGCGCAGCGCGTCCCACGAGGCCTCGTCGCCGGGGGCCACCCCCGCGGCCCGCAGCGCCTCGAGCGCGCGCTCGGCGCCGCCCGCCTCGACCACGAGCGCCGCGCCGCCCCGGCCCGTCAGGTCGGCCGGCGCCCAGGCGAGCGCCCCGGCCCGCCCGGCGACGTCGGGCGCGAGCGACGCGGCGCCCCGGCCGTGCATCAAGAGCCAGGCGTGGCGGTCGCCGGCGGGGTCGAGCTCGACGTCTTCCATCACGAGGTAGCGCCCGAAGGCCTCGGCCAGCGGGGCCTCGCGCTCGCGCGGCAGGGCGACCAAGAGCCGGTCGGGCGCCGAGACGACCACGACGTCGCTCAGGACCCGCCCGACCTTCGAGGTCGCGAGGCCGTAGGCGCCCCGGCCCGGGGCCGAGAGGGGCCCGAGGTCGCAGGTGACGAGCCCGTTCAGCCACGAGAGGCGGTCGTCGCCCCGGACGACCAAGGTGCCCAGCCAGGGCGCAGAAAAGGCCCACACCCCCGCCCCCGACGCTACGTCCGGCTCTGTCATGCCACGAGCCTAGCGCGGTTTCGGGGCCCGACCCACCCCGGCCCGCACGGCGCCCTTGCGGCGGGGCGCCCGCCTTCCTTACGCTCGCGCCGGCCCCGCCGTTGCCGAAGGGCGCCCGCGCTTCCACCCCTCGACCCTCGTCTCCATGGCGGCCCCGCTCCACGTCCACCTGACCGTCGGCGTCGCCGACGCGCGCGCGCAGCTTCTCTCGGTCGACGTCGACGTGCGCGCCGCGGGCGGCGAGCCGCTGCCCGAGACGCTGACGCTCTTCATGCCGGTCTGGGCGCCGGGCTCGTACATGGTCCGCGAGTTCTCGCGGCACGTCGAGGGCGTGCGGGCGCAGGCGGCGGGCCGGGCGCTGCGGGTCAAGAAGGCGCGCAAGAACGCCTGGGCGGTGGCGACCGGCGGCGCGAGCGAGCTGCGCGTCTCGTACTTCGTCTACGCCGCCGAGCTCAGCGTGCGCACCAACCACGTCGACGACACCCACGCCTACTGGAACGGGCCCGCCACGTACATGGTGCCCGAGGGCGCGCCCTTCGCCTCGATCGCGGTGACGGCGCGCGTGCCCGAGGGCTGGCGCGTCGGCACCGCGCTCGAGCCGGCCGCCGAGGGCCCGCGCCGCACCTACGCCGCGCGCTCGCTCGACGAGCTCTTCGACGCGCCCTTCGAGTGCGGGCCCATGATCTACCGCTCGTTCTCGCTGCTCGAGCGGCCGCACGAGTTCTGGGTCTGGCGCACGCCCGCGGCCGAGGGCGTCGACTGGGACCGCGTCATCGACCACGTCCGGCGCATCCTCGAGACCGAGGCCCAGCTCGTCGCCGGCGACGCCCCGCCCGCCTCGGCCCTGCCCTACGACCGCTACGGCTTCCTCTGGCACGTCTCGTCGAAGGGCCGCGGCGGGCTCGAGCACGCCGACTGCTCGACGCTGCTCGTGCCCCCCTCGCTCTGGCGCAGCCGCGCGGGCTACCTCGACGTGCTCTCGCTCGTCGCGCACGAATACTTCCACCTGTGGAACGTCAAACGCATCCGCCCCGCCGGCCTCTCGCCCTACCGCTACGAGGCCGAGAATTACACGCGCCTGCTCTGGTGGTTCGAGGGCGCGACGAGCTACTACGACTGGCTGGTCTTGCGCCGCGCGGGCCTCTGCACCGCGCGCGAGTACGCCGACCACGCCGCCCACGAGCTCGCGCGCCTGCACGACACCCCGGGCGCGCTCGTGCACTCGCTCGCCGACGCGAGCTTCGACGCCTGGGTCAAGGCCTACCGGCCCGACGAGAACGCGCCGAACAGCACCGTCAGCTACTACCTCAAGGGCGAGGTCGTCGCGGCGCTGCTCGACCTCGAAATTCGCGCCCGGTCGGGCGGGCAGAAGAGCCTCGACGACGTCGTGCGCCGGCTCTGGTCCGAGTACGGCCGCCCCGGCCTGCCCCTGCCCGAAGACGGCTTCGCCCCCGCCGCCGAGGCGGCGACGGGCCTGCGCCTCGCGCCCCTGCTCGAGCGCTGGGTCGAGACGACCGAGCCCATCGACCCGACCCCGACCCTCGCCCGCTTCGGCCTCGTGCACGAGCGCAAGGCCTCGGGCTCCGGCCCCCGCGCCTCGCTCGGCATGCGCGTGCGCAGCGCGGGCGGGCGCGCCGTCGTCGAGTCGCTCGTGCGCCACGGCGCCGCCATGCGCGCGGGCCTGATGCGCGACGACGAGATCGTCGCCGTCGGCGGCCGCCGCGTCGAAGACGGACACGTCGAGCCCGCCCTGCAGGGCCTGACCCCCGGCGCCGAGGCCGACCTCGTCATCGCCCGCGAGGGGCGCCTGCTCACCCGCCGCGCCACCTTCGACCCGCCCCAGCTCGGCCCCGGCACCCTGCGCCTGCGCCCCGACGCCGGCCCCGAGGCCCTCGCCCTCTTGCGCGCTTGGCTCGGCGACGACGCGCCGACTACCCTGCGCCACCCCTGACCCCCCACGCCCGCTCGCCCCGCCCCCTGCCCGATGAGGGGGGCCGGCGCCGACGGCCCCGCCACCACCATGACCGACGCGCCCCCCAAGGCCCTGCGCGCCCGCCGCCCCGCCGACTCTTCGACCAGCATGACCGAGCACGTGCTGCCGACGCACGCCAACGCGCTCGGCAACGTCTTCGGCGGCCAAGTCCTCGCCTGGATGGACGTGTGCGCCGCCATCTGCGCCCAGCGCCACTGCGGCGCCGTCGCCGTCACCGCGGGCATGGACGAGATCGCCTTCGAGCGCCCCATCAAGGTCGGCCAGGTCGTGCTCGTCGAGGCCCGCGTCGTCGCCGCCTTCCGCACCAGCGTCGAGATCGAGGTCACGGTGCACGGCGAGATCCCCACCACCGGCGAGGTCTGGCTCTGCCTGAGCGGCTTCATGACCTTCGTCGCCATCGACGCGTCGGGCACGCCCGTCGCCGTGCCTCCGCTCTTGCTCGAAGGCGACGAGCGCGCCCGCGCCGAAGACGCCCAGGCCCGCCGGGCCCGCCGCCTCGCCCGCCGCCGCGGCACCACGCCCCCGCCGCCCCCCCGCGAGGGCGCGAACTAAAGCGGTCGCCGAGGCCACTCGGGGCAAGGGGTCGGTCAGGGGGTTCGTTCGAGCGGGTCAAAGACCCACGGCAACCCCCCGGGGTATCGGCCGAGAGGGTCGACGACCCAAGGCAACCCCCCGGGGTATCGCCCGAGAGGGTCAAAGACCCACAAAAATAACCAGACCCTTCGATCGAAGTCGTCCGACGACCTCGATCGAAGGGGCCGACCGTTCGAAACGGTCGATCAACGACCTCTGCCCGAGGTCCACATGATGGGGTTCGGGTCGTTCGACGACCTCGAAGAACGGTCAGCCCCTTCGATCGAGGTCGTCGAACGACGTTTTCGGGAGGGTCTGGGTATCTTGGAGGGTCGTTCGACGACCGTCCCCAACGGGGTCGATGGTTCGGGTGGGTCGTTCGACGACTGTCCCCCAACGGGGTCGATGGTTCGGGTGGGTCGTTCGACGACCGCTCCTAACGGGGTCGATGGTTCGAGAGCGTCGTCGGGCCCCCCCACGAACCGTCTGGGGTGTGCACCGGGTCGCCTGGGGCTGATGGTGCCCCCCAGCTATTCGCCCGGGCCGGTCGGGGCTACCGGCGCCCCGCCCGCGCGCTCGTCGAGCGGGTGGCACGCGGCCAGCGCTTGGTTCGCCGCAGCGCCTCGACCAGCGCCTCGAGCTCGGCGACGCTCATGCCGGCGAGGCGCGTGCGCCGCGCGGGCGTGAGCGAGACGCTCAGTACCGAGCAGAGCGCCTCGACGGCCCGGCGCAGCCCTTCGGCCTTGCCCTGGGCCTTGCCCTGGGCCTTGCCCTGAGCCTTCGCCTTGCGCCGGCCCTCGGCCCGCACCGCGTCGAGGCTCGCGTAGCCCTTTCGTTCGAGCAGGTTCCGGAGCGTGTGCTCGAACGACGCCTCGCGGTCGTAGAGCGCCTCGACCAGAGGCGGGTTCTTCAAGACCCCCGGCGCCTCGAGTCGCTCGCCGGGGTGCTTGAGCTGCATCGTGCGGCCCCGCTGGTGGACCTCGACCCGTCGCGGCCCCGTCAGCCGGACGACCCACACGAAGCGCGTGCCCGAGGCGAGCAGCTCGTCGATCTTCGTCCGCAGGTCGGCCTCGTCTTGCCCCCGCGAGGCGTACTCGACCGCGAGGGGCGGGGCGACGGTCGACCAGGTGCCCTCGCCCTCGCCGAGATCGCCGACCGACAGGTCGGGCGCGCGCAGCGTCTTGGGGTCGAGCGCGTGCCCGACGTCGGCACCGATGTCGGAGACGGCCGGGTCGCTCGCCAGCGGGAGGGCCCCAAGTGCGTGCGGGCGGCCGTGATCGCGGCCGGTAGGCTCGCAGAGAATGGCGTGCCCGCGGCTCAGCTCGTAGCGGTCGCCGTCGCGCAGCATGTCGGCGTAGAAAGGGCCCTCACCCAGGCGAGCCACGGGGCGTGCGCGCTTCATGGGTCCACGGTAGCAACGGGGTTCGGGGCTGTCATCGGCGGGGGCGGCGCCTCGACCGTGAGCGGCCGGCCGCCGCCTGCTACCGTTCGGCCGGTGGGCGCGTCGCGAAAGGGTAGGCGTCGGCTGGTGCTCGAGGGCGTGTCCTATTACTGGCAGGCGCGGGGCGTCGACTACGGCGGGGTCGTGGTGAGCGTGGCGACCGACGAGGCGTTCGTCTCGGGGCAGCGCGGCCAGTTTCTGCACTTCGCGGTGCCCTACGACGAGCTCGTCGTCGCGCGCGAGCACGGCTGGTCGCTGCGCCAGCGCGCCGCGGTGACGCCGGCGCTCGTGCGGCGCGCGATCGAGCTCGCCCGCGGCCTCGAGCGTCCCTTCACCGGGGGCGCCGGCCTGCCCGACGTGCTCTTGCCGCCCGAGCTCGAGGCGACGCTCGTGCCGAGATCGCCGCTCGAGCGCGTGCGCACCGATCTGGCCCTCGCGAGCCGGGTGCTGGGCGAGCTCGTCGCGGGCGAGGGCGGCGGGGCTGGCGAGGGCGGCGGGGCCGGCGAGGGCGGCAAGGCCAGCAAGGCCAGCAGGGCCGACGAGGGCGGCGAGGGCGGCAAGGCCAGCGGGGCCGGCGAGGGCAGCGAGGCCGAGGCCGGCGAGGCCGGCGAGGCCGGCGAGGCCGGCGAAGGCGGCGAGAGCGAGGCCCGGGCGGGTGAGGCGCAGAGGGCGGCCATGGGCGAAGAGTTTGGTGCGATTTGCCTCGCCCTCCTTCTGCAGATTGAAGGCGCGCGCGAGCCCGAGCCCGCGGCCGAAGTCGAGGCGTGGTTCCGGGCGGCCGCCCCCTCGCTCGGGCGGGCCGTGCCCTACGTCGAGGCGGCCCTTCGCGCGCTCGCGCGGACGCTCGAGCGGCCCTGGCCCGCCTGGCAGCAGCAGTGGCGCCGCTCGTGCGAGCGCCGCTCGGCCGTCGCCGCCTTCGTCGAGCTCTGCGCCCGCGCCGGCGTCGAAGGGCCCGCGGCGCGCCTCGACGCCCGGGCGGTCGACGCGCGCCTGCGCTCGCCGCGCGAGCACGAGGGCCGCGACGCGCTCTGCCGTCCGCCCTACGACGCGCCCGCCTCGCACTGGTGGTGGTCGGTCGGGTAGAGCGGGTTGCCCCCGGGCGAATGTTCGCCGCCCTCGAACGGGTCGTTCTTGCTTGAACCGGGGCGGCGCAGCGGCCACGACAGCCGGTGAACGCGACGCCCGCCGCGCCCGCCGGGGCCGCGGCGGCCCCCGAAAGGCTCTGACGACATGCCCGCTCGCATCTTGGTGTTCTCCGGGTCCGCCCGCCAAGGCTCGCTCAACCAGCGCCTCGCCGACCTGGCCGCGCGCGCGCTCGGCGAGGCCGGCGGCGAGGTGACGAGGCTCAGCCTGCGCGACTACCCGCTGCCCATCTACGACGGCGACGAAGAAGAGGCCGGCGGCGGCCCGCCCGAGAACGCGCGGCGGCTGCACGAGATCTTCCGGTCGCACGGCGGCGTGTTCATCGCCAGCCCCGAGTACAACGCGGGCGTCACGCCGCTCTTGAAGAACACCCTCGACTGGGTGTCGCGGGTGCGCGACCACGGCGGGCAGGCCGCGGCCTTCGGCCGGCCGGTCTTCGCGCTCGGGGCGGCCTCGCCGGGCGGCTTCGGGGGCTACCGGGGCCTGATGGTGCTGCGCCAGACGCTCACGCTAGGCCTGTCGGCGACGGTGCTGCCGGCGATGGCGAGCGTGTCGGCCGCGCACGAGGCCTTCGACGCGGCGGGCGACTTGAAGAGCGAGCGCTCGGCCAAGTCGCTGCGCGCGCTCGCCGCGCAGCTCGTCGCCGAGGCGGGCAAGGTCGGGGGCTGAGGGGGTGCAACCCTCGCGACCGTGCTCGGGGGTAAGCGCCTCATTCGGGCCCGCCAGAAGCCCGGCTTGCGCCGCAAGCGCGCGACGGCGACGAATCTCGCCCCCGAAGGCGGAGAGGGCCCGCCCCTCAGCCCGCGAGCTCGTCGAAGCGCCGCGCGAGCGCCTCGTCGTCGTTCGCGTGGCGGCCGAGCCAGGTGACGACGTCGGCGACCTGCGGGCGCGACACCTTGACCGGGCGCGCCGGGTCGGCGAGGTGCGGGGCGCCGCGGCAGGCCTTCAGGGTCAAGAGCGCGAGGTGCAGGGCGAGCGCGCAGAAGGCCCGCGCCTCGGGCCGCTCGGGCGGCAGGGCCACGAGGTAGCGCTGCGCGTCGGCCAAAAAGGGCCGGGCCCGGTCGGCGAGCTCGACGAGGGCCGCGCGCAAGGGGCCGCGCTCGCCCTCGGCCGGCAGGCGCGCGTAGGGCAGGCCCGCGGGCCAGAGCTCGCGCGGCACGAAGCAGCGGCCCTCGACCAGATCGCCGGCGGCGTCTTTGACGATGTTGACGAGCTGCAGCGCGATGCCGAAGCGCTCGGCCGTCTCGCGCAAGGTCTCGAGGCGGGCGCCATCGAGCGGGGGGTCGCCGGCGGCGAAGAGCCCCGTCAGCATGTGCCCGACGGTGCCGGCGACGAAATAACAATAGCGCTCGAGGTCGGCGAACGAGCCGACGGGGTACGACGCCCCCGCGCCCTGGAGGAACTCGGCCATGCCCTCGCTCATCTCGACGACGCGCGGGCCGACCACGCGGCGCACGTCGGCGGGCTGGCGCGCGAAGAGCGAGAGCGCGAGGTGCCGCTGGCGCACGAGCTCGTCGTCGGCCCCGGACGAGGCCTCGAAGCCCTCGCGGGGCCAGGCCGCCCCGAGCGGCGCGGGCAGCGCGGGCAAGAGCCCGGGCGGCACCCCGAAGCGCCCGCGGCCCCCGCCGCCCGTCGTCGCCGCGAGCACCTCGTCGCGGAAGGCGGCGAGCGCCCGCCTTCGCAGCTCGGGCGGCGCGGCCGTCTGATCTTCGATCGAGTCGGCCACGCGGCAGAGCAGGTACGCCGCCGTCGTCGCCAGGCGCAGCCCCTCGGGCAGCGCGGCGATGCCGAGCGCGAAGGTGCGCGACACCCGCGGGAGCATCGCCGCGCAGAAGGCCTCGTCTTCTCGCACCACCTCGTCGCCCGTCGCGGCCACGGCCCTCTCTTGGTCCGGTCTACCCGGCGGCGCAAACGAGAAGCGCCGCGGGGCGCCGATGGTCGCGCGGCGCGGCGCCGCTAAATAACTAAATTACCAGTTCTAGCCCCCGCCCCCCGGCCCTCCGGCGCCCGGCGCGGCCGCGCCCTCGCCCTCCGCCGCGGGCGGGCGCAAAAGCCCGGGGAACTTGAGGCGCAAGAGGCCGAGGGCCGAGAAGCCGAGCAAGACGGCGAACCAGAGCGTGGCGAAGCGCACGAGGATCATCGCGCTCGTCGAGGCCGCGATGGGCACGCCGCCGAGGCGGGCGAGCTGCTGCTCGAGCAGCCCCTCGGTCACGCCGAGCCCGCCCGGCACGGGGATGAGCGCGCCGGCGAGCGTGCTGGTGGCGTACACGAAGAGCGCGAGCGCGCCCGGGGCCTGGGCGCCGAGGCCGCGCAAGATGGCCCAGAGGGCGAGCGCCTCGAGCGACCAGGACGCGACCGAGAGCAGGGTCGGCAGCGCGAGCGCGCCCGGGCTGGTGAGCGTGCGCAGGCTGCCCCACGCCTCGCGCACGCGGGGGGCGACGCGGCCGAGCGCGCCGGGGGAGCGCTCGAGGCGGGCGACGACGGCGTCCATCGTGCGCTGCGACGAGATGAGCGCGAGCCCCGCGAGCACCGCCACGCCGCCCGCGACCGCCCAGACGAGCCCGCCCGGGAAGGCGAGGCTGCCGACGATGACGAGCACGACGACGCCGATGACGTCGGTGAGCCGCTCGGCGACGACGATGGGGGCGGTGCGGGCCATCGGCGTGCCGTGGGTCTCGTAGAGCACCAGGCTCTTGAAGACCTCGCCCACCTTGCCGGGGGTGACGGTGAGCACGAACCCCGACAAGAAGGTCAGAAAGCTGTCGACCTTGGGCACGCCCCGGACGCCGAGGCGCGCGAGGTAGAACTCCCACTTGCCGAAGCGAAGCACGTAGTTGGCGAACGTCAGCCCGAGCGCCAGGGCGAAGGTCGACCAGTCGTAGGTGGCGAGCGCGCCGCCGATGGCGTCGAGGCCGCGCAGGACGACGAAGACGCCGTAGACGACGACCGCGAAGATCATCGCCACGACGAGGCGGCGCACCAGGGTCGCGGGGTTCACGACGCGCCCCCTTCCGGGCGGCGCGGGGCCGGACGGGCGCTCACGGCGCCGCCTTGCGGGCGCGGCGCCAGCGCGCGGCGAGGTAGCCGAGGGCCGCGAGCACGATGAGGGTACCGAGCACCCCGATCGACCAGCGCGGCACGTCGAAGCGCCCGCTCGCCAGGCCGGGCGGCGGCCCCTCGATGCGGGTCGTGGGCTCGGCGGGGGCGGGTTGCGTCATGCAGGGCGCCGTTTACAGCCGCCCCCCCCGACGAGCAACCCCCGGCGGCGGGGCGCCTCGTTGGGGCCGGCCGCCCCCGAGTGAACTCGGGGGCAGCGAACGCCCGGGGAAACGGCGTTCCAAGCCCTGCCGGAGGCAGGGCTCCCGCGAAGCGAGCCGCTTCGCGCGCTCGCCCGGGTGACGCAGCCCGGGGGAGCCCGGCCCCCGGCGAGGGGGCGGGCTTGACGCGCCGAATCGGCTCGCTTCCGCACGGCACGAGGGGGCGTACGTTGCCCCCGAGTTCACTCGGGGGCAAACGCCGCCCGAGCGCGCCCCAGCCCAGCCGTTCGGAAAGGGCGGCGGGCCCCGTTCGGAACGCTTCCCGCCCTTTCCGGCGGGCCGTTCACAACCCGGGTGTGTCGGTCAGGGCGGGGGCGAGGGGGGGCGAAACGCTCTACGCGTTGTTTGCGCCGTCCCGCTCGCGTTGGCGGCCTGGCACCGGCCTTGCTCAAGGGGTCTGTCACCAGCGTCTGAGACCGCACGAGACTGACCTCGGAGACGAACTGAATCATGGCCTCCCTTCGCCGCGCGCCCCTGCTTGCCCTCTCTGCCCTGCTCGTTTCTGCCCCCGCGCTCGCGCAAGAGCCGAGCGGGTCGGGCAGCCCTCAAGATGGGGCGTGGTTCCCGGCCGAGAAGAAAGAGGCCCCGCGCCCGCCGGTCGACGAGGTGAAGCCCGACGAGGCGGACGCGAAGCCTGCCCCCAAGCCCGCCCCGCCGGCGCGCCCGGCGAGCGCGCCCCTGCCCCCGCCGAACGCGGCCGTGCCCCCGCCCTACGTGCCCGAGAAGGGCGCGCAGGGCCCCGGCGCCAAGGTGCGCCGCCGCCGCCCGGTCGGCAACGTCGGCATCTACCTCGGCGGCTCGGGCGCGAGCGGGCACCTCAACGCCAACCGCAGCATGCGCTCGGAGGTCGACGGGGCCGCGATTTTCGGGGCCGAGCTGCAGTTCAACCTGGTGCCGAAGTTCACGCTGGGCGGCTACCTCGAGCTCGGCGGCGTCACCCGCAACGGCCACTGCCCCTCGGGGGTCGACGAGTGCGGCGACGGCATCTTCCGGCTGGGCCTCTCGGGGCACTACCACGCGCGGCCCGGCAAGGGCGTCGACCCCTGGTTCGGCGTCGGCGCGGGCATCACCGCGCTGGGCTTTTCGGACAAGCTCTACGACGGCTCGAGGAAGAACGTCACCTACGTGGGCTTCGACCTGCTGAACCTGCAGGCCGGCCTCGACTTCAGGCTGGGCCGGGTCTTCTCGCTCGGCCCCTATATCGCCTTCAATAACGGCGTCTATACGGGCGTCGCGACCGAGGCCCGGGGCGACGCCGGCGGCCGGACGCGCGACTCGGACCGGCTCGCCTCGCCCACCTGGCACACCTGGACGACGCTCGGCGTGCGGGGCCGCTTCAACTTCTTCTGATCGGCGGCGCGCCGGCCGGGCCCGTCGCCGCCCGGCTCAGGCGCGCCACTTGTCGCGATCGCGGAAGTACGCTTCGAAGGCGGCGAAGTCGTCGAAGGCGCGCCGGGGGATGGACAGGCGCGAGCCGCCACGGATCTCGACCCAGGCGTAGTCGCTGCGGGCGCCGCCGGCGGTGATGACGTCCCAGCCGAGCTTGCTGGTCGACGAGGCGTCGGAGAGGCGCAGGCCCCGCTCGTCGAGCTCGAGCGTGAGCTCGCCGCCCGGGCCGACGCGGCCGCGCCGGCGCACGAGCGTGACGGCGAGCAAAAGGAAGGGCCGGGCGATGTAGTAGATGCCGTAGTAGAAGAAGAAGGTGCCGACGGCCGTCACCTTGGCCTCGCCGCGGGCGAGCGTGCGCAGGGCGAGCCCGAGCGCGATGAGCAGGGGGCCGGCGACGCGGCGCAGGGGCCCGAGGCCCGCCTGGCGGTAGTACTCGTGGAGCCAGCTGCGGGCGAACTCGCCCGTGCTCTGCCGGAAGGTGACGCGCAGGGGGGTCTCGTGGTCGCGGCGGCCGAGGCGCATGGGCGTGGTTCGCTCTACCAGGGCGCCGGGGGCCGCGCAAAGCGGCCGGGGCGGCGCGAGGCAGTGGCGACCGGGCGGCCGAAGCGATAAGCAAGGGGCCCTGCCATGGCACTGAACGAAGCGAAAGCGCGCGAGGCCCTCGCGGGCGTCGTCGACCCCGAGCTGCACAAGCCCCTGACCGAGCTCGGCATGGTGCGAGACCTCAAGGTCGAGGGGTCGAAGGTGTCGCTGCGGGTGGTGCTGACCACGCCCGCCTGCCCCTACCGCGAGCAGATCGGCGACGCGGTGCGCGCGGCGCTCGCGGGGGCGGGCGCGGGCGAGGTCGAGCTGCGCTGGGACGCGGAGGTGACGCGGCGCGCGGCGCAGCCCGACGACCCGGTGCCCGAGGTGGCCAACGTCGTCTTGGTGATGAGCGGCAAGGGGGGGGTCGGCAAGAGCACGGTGGCGGCGAACCTGACGATGGCGCTGCACCGGTCGGGCTGCCGGGTGGGGCTGCTCGACGCCGACATCTACGGGCCGAGCGTGCCGACGATGCTCGGGGTGGGGGGCCGGCCGGTCTCGGCCGACGGCAAGAGCATCGAGCCGCTCGAGCGCTTCGGGGTGAAGCTGATGAGCATCGGCTTTCTGCTCGACGACCCGCGCGCGGCGGTCATCTGGCGCGGGCCGATGCTGCACGGGGCGCTCTTGCAGTTCTTCCGCGACGTCAACTGGGGCCGGCTCGACTACCTTTTGGTCGACCTGCCGCCGGGCACGGGCGACGTGGCGCTCACGCTGGCCCAGCGGGTCAAGGCGACCGGCGCGGTCATCGTGACGACGCCCCAAGAGGTGGCCCTGCAAGACGTCTACAAGTCGGTCGCGATGTGCAAGAAGGTCGAGATACCGATCTTGGGCGTCGTCGAGAACATGAGCTACTTCGACGACCCGGCGGGCCACCGGCACCGGCTCTTCGGCGAGGGCGGCGGGCAGAAGGTGGCCGAGTTCGCCGAGGCGCCGCTGCTCGGGCAGCTGCCGCTCGACCCGCGGGCGCGCGAGTGGGGCGACGCGGGCACGCCCGTGGTGCAGGCGGCGCCGACGGCCGAGGTCTCGCGCGAGTTCGTGCGCGTCGCCGAGCGGCTCGCCGACCGCATCTCGGTCGTCAACGGCGCGCCGGGCGCGCCCGGCGGCCTCGAGATCGACCGCTCGGGCGGCAGCGGGCCGCTGCGCCTGCCGATCGTCAAGTGAGGGGCGCGCCCGGGGCGGCGGCGCCCGGGCGGTATCGACAGCGGCGGGCGCTCGCTCTAAGGTGCGGCGGCCGATGCGCTACTACGTCACCCTCGAAGGCAGCGAATACGTCGTCGACGTCACCCCCGGCGCGGGCGCGGCCCCCAAGGTGACGCTGGGCGGCAAGCCCGTCGACCTCGACGTGCTCCCCCTCGGCGACTCGCTGCTGATGCGCATCGACGGCAAGGTGGTCGATCTGACGGTCGAGGGCGCGCCGCCCGAGCTCGGCCTGGTCGCCGGCGGCACCCGGCTCTACGTGCGCGTCGAGAGCGAGCGCATGCGGGCCGCGCAGGCGGCCAAGCGCAAGGGCGGCGGCGCCGGCGGCGAGCAGGTGCTCAAGTCGCCGATGCCCGGGCGGGTGCTCAAGGTGCTGGTGAGCGAGGGCGACGAGGTCGACCGCGGCACGCCGCTCGTCGTCGTCGAGGCCATGAAGATGGAGAACGAGCTGCGCGCCGCGGGCCCGGCCAAGGTCGTCAAGGTGCTCGTCAAGCCCGGGCAGACGGTCGAGGGCGGCGCCAAGCTGGTGCAGCTCGGCTGAGGGGCGACGATGGCCGCGCGCACCTTCCACCGCCGCCTGCACCTCGTGCACGGGCCGACGCCGCTCGTGCACTACCCGCGGCTGTCCGACCGGCTCGGCGTCGAGCTCTGGGTCAAGCGCGACGACATGACCGGCGGGGTCGAGGCCGGCAACAAGCTGCGCAAGCTCGAGTTCCTGGTCGCCGACGCGCTCGCGAAGGGCGCCGACACGCTCGTGACCTGCGGCGCCCTGCAGTCGAACCACTGCCGCGCGACGGCCGCCGTCGCCGCCCGCTTCGGCCTGCACGCGGTGCTCTTTCTGCGCAGCGACGACCTCTCGCAGCCCGTGCCCGACGCCGGCAACGCCCTGCTGATGAAGCTCTTCGGGGCCGAGCTGCACCCCATCTCGCCCGCCGACTACGCCGACCGGGGCCGCCTGCTCGCCGCGTGCGCCGAGGCGCTGACGCGCTCCGGGCGCCGGCCTTACGTCATCCCCGAGGGGGCGTCGAACGGGCTCGGCTCGCTCGGCTACGTCGAGGCGATGCGCGAGGTGCGCGAGCAGCTCGACGCGGGCCTCGCCGGCGGGCGCCCCTTCGCCTGGGTCGCGCACGCCTGCGGCTCGGGCGGCACCGCCGCCGGCGTCGCGCTCGGGGCCTCGTACCACGGCGTCGCCGAGCGCGTGCTCGCGGTCGCCGTCTGCGACAGCCGGGCCTACTTCGAGCAGGTCGTCTCCCGCATCGCCGCCGAGATGCGCGCGCTCGACCCGCGCCTCGGCGAGCCCGACGGCCTCGTCATCGACGACACCTCGAAGGGCCCCCGCTACGGCGTCGCCTCGCCCGAGCAGCGCACCTTCCTCGTCGACGTCGCCCGCGCGAGCGGCCTCGCGCTCGACCCCGTCTACACCGGCAAGGCCCTCTTCGGCCTCGGGCGCGCCGTCGAGCGCGACGCCTCGATGCAGGGCAAGCGCGTGCTCTTCTTGCACACCGGCGGCCTGCCCGGGCTGCTCGCCCAGGGCGACGAGCTGGGGCCCCTGGTGTGAGCGGCGAGGGCGCGAGCGGCAAGGGCCCCCGCGCCGCCCCCGGCCCCCGCGAGGCCGCAGCCGAGGCCCGCGAGGGGGCCGACCCCGACGCGACGAGCGACGCGCCCGCCTCGGCCCGCCCGGCCACCGACCCCGAGCCCGCGAGCGAGCCCCCCGAGCGCGCCGCCCGCCCCGCCCGCCCGAAGCGAGCCGCCGCCCCGGCCGGCCCCGACGCCGACGCCGAACCCGAAGGCGATCGCGGCCCGCTCTACGCCGCGCTCACGATCGCCGCCGCCGGCCTCGGCGCCTGGCTCGCGCTCGACTTCGCCGCCTCGTACGCGCTCGCCGCCTCGGCCGGCTCGTTCGCCGTCGTCTACCTCGTCGCCGAGCGCGCCCACGCGTCCTGGTCGTCGCAGAAGCTCTCGGCCCCGCGCGCGCGCGCCCAGCTCGCCCGCGCCCTCGTCTTCGGGCTCGCCCCGGCCCTCGCGGCCGTGCTCGCGGGCTGGGCGAGCGGGGGGCTGCGCCTTCGCCCGAGCGCGCTCGGCTTCGGGCTCGCCCTCTCGGCCCTGCGCGAGGGGCTCGAGGCGGCCCGCCACGAGACGCTCGCCCGCTGGCTGCCCTGGGCCCTGGCGCGATCGCGGGTCCCGCGGGCGTGGCTGGTCGGCTTTCAGGTGCTCGCCGGCGTCGCGCCCCTCGTGGGGACGGCCGGGCCCGAGGCCTGGGCGCTCGCCGCAGCGCTCGGACTGCTCAGCGCGAAGCTGCTCGGGCAGAGCGGGCTCTGGGCCGCCCCGGTCGCCGCGCACGCGGCGCTGCGCATCACGAGCGCGGTGCTCGTGCCCTCGCTCTTCGAGCTGCGCTGGCGCGCGGGCTCTTGGTCGCCCCTCGAGAACGCACGCGGGGCGCCCGCCCTCTGGCTAACGGCCGCGCTGGGGGTGGCGGCGGCCGTGCTGTGGGCGGGCGCGCGAGGGGGGCGGGTCAGCGCGACATCAAGACCGTGAGGGCGACGACGACGCCTAGGGCGATGAGGCCCCAGAGCACGACGCGCCCCAGGATGGGCTTCAGCCAGGCCCAGAAGACTTGACGAATGGCCTTCCAAAGAAGGCGGAGGAGCTCCCAAATGACCTTGCGCACGAGAAGAAACGTAGCGCAGGCCTTTCGGGCACGCTCGTTAAAATTCGGTCAAGGGCTCGGCCCCCAAGCGCCTACCGAGAGCCCCTTCTCGAGCACGACCTCGGCGCTGCGCGAGCACCGTCAGCGTTCGCGCAGAGTACCCCATGTGGGAGAGCGGCAGGCCGCCCTGACCGATCGGCAGCCCCATTTGGCCGTCTTCAAGGGGTTTTTTACTACTCTTAGGCTGTAATTTACTGCTGTCACTTGACGAATCCCTCCCTTGGCGATAGGCCGACGCCGCGCTGCACCGGAACATCAAACGTTCGGCCGCAGCTTGAGGAAGCCATGAAAAACACTAAATTTGTGTCAATTTGCCTCACTTTCTTCGCAACTTCGCTTCTTGTGGCCTGTGGTTCTTCGACCGAGTTCGCCGAGCCGCCGAGCCGCGACGAGGCGAGGGCCGTCGAAGAGCTGGCGGTCAGCGGCGACGAGCTGGTGGCGATCGATCTGACGAAAGAAAACGCCCCGGAGGGGGTGACGCTGCTGACGAGCTCGGCCGACGTTTCGGCCTTCTTCGGCGGCACGCCGACGGTGGCGGTCGACTTCTCGACGCAGTGGGTCGTTCACTTCAGCCTCGGCGAGCGGCCGACGAGCGGCTACGAGGCGGCCATCACGGGCGTGCGGCTCGTCGGGCCCTCCTGGCGGCGCACGCTGGTCGTCTCGACGCACGAGACGATGCCGGGGCCGGGCTGCTCGGTGGCGCAGGGGACGAGCAACCCGCAGGCGGCGGTGGTCATCCCGCGGCCGAAGCGCGTGGGGTCGGCGTATTACGAGTCCGACGCGTCGGTCGCGCCCTGCGACGGCGGGCACCCCGAGCCGTTTTGCCCGTTGGCGCTCTGCCTGGTGGGCACCGTGTGCAACGAGGAGACGAACGCGTGCGAGCCGGCGCCGCCCGAGCCGAGCGGGGGCTGCGTGGTGAGCGGCTGCAGCAACCAGGTCTGCGCCGACGAGCCGGTCGTTACGACCTGCGAGTGGCGCCCCGAGTACGCGTGCTTCGGGCAGTTCGGCGTCTGCGAGCGCGACGCGGCGGGCGCCTGCGGGTGGCGGGCGACGCCCGAGCTCGCGAGCTGCCTGGCGGGCGCGACGGGCGGCTGAAGCTCGCCGCGCGCGCGCTGCCCGACGGCCGCGGCCGGCCACGGAGCTCGCCGCGCGCGCGCTGCCCGACGGCGGCGCCGGGCGGCGGCGCGCGACGCGCTCCGCCCCGAGGGCCCGGGGGCGCGCAGGCCGCGGGCGACGGGGCAAAAAAAGGAGCGCGCGCCGCTCGGAGGGACGGCGCGCGCTAAGCGGTTCGCGGCCGGGCGGCGAGGCGGGCTCAGTTCGGCACGCGGAAGTAGACGTAGTCGCCCGCGCCGGGGTGGCCCGCGTCCGAGTTGGCGGCGCTGTGGCAGCCGGTGCACGTGGCGTCGCCGAAGCCCTCGGCGATGGTCGAATCGTTGAGGCCTTCGTACCAGTACCAGCCCTGCCCGCCCTGGCTATCGGCCGAGGTCTTCACCTCGACAGCGTAGAGCGTGAGCTCGCCGGCCGAGTTGTAGATCTCTTTGACGGCGGCGGCGCCGGCCGGCCAGGGGCCTTGCGTGCCGGCGGCCAGCTTCGCGTTCGAGCAGACGCGGTTCGAGCCGGCGTGCACGTGGATGGCCGGATCGCCGTCGGTCTTCGGGGTCGCCTCGGCCTCGCAGGACCAGTCGGCGTAGGGCTTCGGCTCCTGGGCGAGCCAGGCCTTGACCGCGGCCAGGTTCGTCGGGGGCAACTGCCTCGTGTCGCCCGTGACCTGAAAGTAGACGAAGTCGCCGAGGCCGGGGTGGCCCGCGTCCGAGTTGGCGGCGCTGTGGCAGTCGGAGCACGCCGCGATGCCGAAGCCCTGCCGCTCCGGGCCGCCGTACCAGTACCAGTCCATCGGGTCGCCGTTGTCGGTCTTTTTCACGGAGACGACGGTCTCCATAATCGAGCCGTCGGCGTTGTAGACCTCCTTGACGGCCGCCACGTTGACCGGCAGGCGCTCGCCGGCGGCGAGCCGCGACGAGGCGAGCAGCACGTTGGAGCAAACGCGGTTGGCGTTCGCGTGCGCGTGGATGGCCGGGTCGCCGTCGGTCTTCGGGGTCGCCGCGGCCTCGCACTCCCAGGACTTGTAGAACTCCTGCGCGAGCCAGGCCTGCACGGCCGCCGGGTCGGTCGGCGGCACCTGCGGGTCCATCGCCCCGGCCCCGGCCGAGCCGCCGGCGCCGCCGGTGCCCGCGCCGCCCGCGCCCGAGCCGCCCGTGCCCGAGCCGCCGGTGCCCGAGCCGCCGGTGCCCGAGCCGCCGGCGCCCGCGCGACCGCCGGAGCCCTGGGTCGAGGGGTTGTTGTCGTCGTCGTCGTCGCCGCCGCACGCGGCCAAGGAACCCGCACAGCAAGCCGCCGCGAGGATCAAACCAGCCCACATCCGTTTCATCGCCATCCTCCTGGAGATCCGAGCGCCCCGGGGGCGTGCCCGCGCGGCGAGCGGGCGGGGGGCGGCCGGCGGCCGGGCGCGGGGGGCGCTCGGGCGCTCGGCGGCGGGGCCGCGAGCTCGTCGTGCGGGCCGCGCGAGGGCGGTCACACAAGGTTTGCGAGGGCGGCCCGCGAGAGGCGCAGGGCCCGCCGTGTCTTGCAGGGCCTTACGCCCTGGGGCGGGGCGGGTTTCGGTCGGGCGCGAGAAAAATTCGCCGGCCCCCCGCGCGCCGCCGGGGCGGGCGCCGTGGCCCTCGCCTGGCGCCCCCCGCCGCGAACGGATAAATTAACGGTGCGGGGGCCGGCGGAGGGTGAGGGGCGCGATGGGTTTTTTCGACTGGTTCGGCCGGCTGTTCTTGCCCGACAACGACGACTCGCCGGCCGAGGTGGCCGGGCGCATCTTGTTCGTGGCGACGGTGGCGGGGGGGCTGGGGCTCGCGGCAACGATGGCGACGTACCCGGGCGAGACGCGGGCGGTGGCGCTGCTCTGGTCGCTGGCGCCGGCGGGGCTTGGGGCGACGCTGGGGTTTCTGTTCGCGGTGCCCCGGCCGCGCAACGGCGAGGCGAGGCCGGGCGAGGGCGGGGCGCACGAGGCCTACCAGCCGAGCCCGATCGAGCAGATCGCCGACTGGCTGACGAAGATCATCGTGGGGGTGGGGCTCGTCGAGTACGCGGCGATCCGCGACTCGCTCTGGCGCTCGGCGCGCTTCATCGGCCAGGCCCTGGGCGGCCGCGACCGCGACGTGGCGATCGCGCTGGCGGGGCTGCTCTACTTCGGCGTGGTGGGCCTGCTGGCCGCGTACCTGAGCACGCGCCTCTACTTGAACCGCGCGCTCGGCGTGGCCGACCGGCTGGCCGACGAAGAGCGGCGCGTGCGCGACGACGTGGCGCGGCAGGTCAAGGGGCTGCCGAGCCGGGGGCTCGAGGCGGTGGCGGCGGTCAAGCCGGTGGCGGCGCGCATCGGGCGGTTGAAGCTCGGCCGCGAGACCGTGCGCGATCTGGTGACCAAGCTCGCGTCCGACTACGAGCGGCTGCGGGCGACGCTGCCCTCGGGGCCGGAGCGCACCGCGCGCCTCGCGGCGCTCGTCAACGAGATGCGCGCGCTCGCCGAGGCGGGCGCGCCGCTGCTCGGCGAGCTGACGCAGTCGCCCTCGCCGGGCGAGCGCATGGTGGCCATCGCCTTCTTGGGCGTGCGGCCCGAGGCCGCGGCCCTGCCCTGGCTGGCCGAGCGCTTCGGCGTCGAGCGGCTCTTCGTGCAGTACCAGGCGGCGGTCGCGCTGCGCGCCGCGGCCGAGCACCTCGAGGGGCCGAAGCTCGCCGGCGTGCTCGAGGCGATCGGCCTGGCGCGGCGGTGCGTGCGGCGGGGCGCGGCGCAGGCCGACCCCGCGCGCGACGCGATGCTGGCGCAGGCCGAAGAGCGCGCCCGCGAGCGGCTGCGCGAGGCGGGCGTCGCGGCGGCGCTGCCCTGAGGCCCCCTGCCCCACCCCGGCCCGCGCCCGCGCGCGGCGCGAGTACGAACCGCCCCGAGGACCACCGACCATGCCCGAGTACCACGCCGAGCCCTACCTCTACCTGGCGGGCCTGACCCACAAGGCGGCGCTGATCGCCTGGGGCGGGTTCTACTTCCGCGTGCGGGGGCGCGCCGGCGACGAGTTCAAGCTCGTCGACGACAGCGATCTCGACCACGTGCACCCGCCCCGCAAAGACACCGTCGGCGCGCGCTCGCAGCCCTACGGGCGGGCGCGCGTCGAGGTCTTCGACCTCGCGGGCAAGCTCGCGTCGTTCGCCGAGACCTTCACGCACAACCACGCCTGGCTCACGGGCCTCGAGCCCGACACCGAGTACACCTACCGGGTGCTGGTCGAGGGCGAAGAGTGGGCGGCGGGCGAGCGGCGCGACTGGGTCATCGACGAGGGCGGGCGCGGGGGCCTGCGGGCGAGCGGCCGATCGTACGAGAACCGCTTCCGCACGCACCCGCACCCCGAGAGCCCGGCGCCGCTGACCTTCGCCGTGCTCGGCGACTTCGGCACCGGCGTGCGCCACCGGTCGACCGCGAAGCGCCGCCAGCGCGAGGTGGCCGCCGCGCTCGAGCGCGCCGTCGTCGAGCGCGGCGCGCGCCTCGTGCTGACGACGGGCGACAACATCTACGCCGGCCGCACCCTGCTCGGAATACCCGTCGGCGCCACCGGCGACGAAGACGACGACTGGTTCTTCACCTTCTACCAGCCCTACCGCTACGTTCTGAACCGGGTGCCGGTCTACCCCTCGGTCGGCAACCACGACGGCAGCGAGACCGAGGCGAGCGACGACCGCGACCAGCTGCTCGACAACTTCTACCTGAACGAGCGCTTCGCCGGCGAAGAGACCGCCGGGCGCGCCTCGATCGGGCCGGGGCTCTTTTACCGCTTCGCCTTCGGGGCCGACGTCGAGTTCGTCTGCATCGACACCTCGCGGCAGTCGCTGCTCTTCGGCCGCCGCTTCTTCGAGCACCCCAACCACGCCGCCTTCCTCGAGGCCGCGCTGCCCGAGGGCGGCGCCCCCCGCCCCCGCTGGCTCGTGCCGTTCGGCCACCACCCGCCCTTCTGCGCCGGCCCCATCCACGGCAACAGCCGCTCGATGATCGAGCACCTGGTGCCGCGCTTCGAGCGCGCGGGCGTGCGCGCGGTCTTCAGCGGCCACGAGCACAACTTTCAGTACTCGCGCCGGGGCGACGTGCACTACTTCGTCACCGGCGCCGGCGGCAAGGTGCGGACGGGCACCCCGGGCGGCTTCGACGAGGCGCACACCGTCGCGTGGGCCGCGGCCGGGCATTTTTTGCTGGTGCAGATCGAGGGCGACGTCATGCGCGTCTTCCCGCTCGGCGAGCCCGGGCCCGACGGCGCGCCGACCGACCTGCCCATCGCCTCGCCCGGCGGCGAGCCGGTGCCGACGCCGATCGTCATCAAAGCCGGGCCCTAGCGCGCGCCGGCAGCGGGCCGGCGGGCCCTCGCCGAACGCCCGGAGGCGGGGGCCCCGCTGTCTGAAGCCCTCCTACGCAGGAGGGCGAGGTCGGGGTGCCCGGCGGGCGTTCGGCGAAGGCCCGCCGGCCCGCTACCGGCGGGGGTAGTGGCGCGCGAGCTCGACGTAGCCGAAGGCGCCCTCGCGCCCGAGCCGCATTTCGGCCTCGGTCGCGGGGCGGACGAGCTTGGCCGGGCGCCCCATCACCATGCTCCCAGGGGGGAAGGCCTTGCCCGCCGTGACCAGGCTGCCGGCGCCGACCACGCTGTTCTCGCCGACGCGCGCGTTGTCGAGCACGATGCTGCCCATGCCGATGAGGCAGCCGTCTTCGACGACGCAGCCGTGCAGCACGGCGCCGTGCCCGACGGTGACGTCGGCGCCGACGCGCGTCTCGGACAGGCCGCCGGTCACGTGCACGCAGCACAGG
Source organism: Polyangiaceae bacterium (assembly GCA_035762175.1). Lineage (GTDB taxonomy): Bacteria > Myxococcota_A > Polyangia > Polyangiales > Polyangiaceae > DASTPP01. Next base: position 34,643 of record DASTPP010000267.1, read on the forward strand.
TCTTGAATGTTGGTGCGCGCCCCGACGCGAATGGGACCGACGTCGCCGCGCAGCACGCAGCCGAACCAGACGCTCGCGTCCTCGCCGATCTCGACGTCGCCGATCAGGGTCGCGTTCTCGGCCACGAACGCCGAGGGGGCGACGCGCGGGGTCTTGCCGCCGAAGGGGATGATGAGGGCCATGGGGTGAGGCTCGTCGGGGGGCGAGGTTCGCGGATCGTGCGTCGCGGGCCGAGGGGCGCGGGGCGGGCGGCGCGGGCCGAGGTTCGTGGGTCGTCGTCGCGGGCCGGGGGGCGCGCCGTCAGGGCCGGGGGGCGCGACGTCAGGGCCGGGGGGCCTCGCCGGCGCGGGCCATGGGCAGCGAGCGGCGGGCGGGGGGCGCGGGGCGGGCGCGCTCGCGCTCTTCGGGGGTGAGCTCGCCCTCGAGCGAGTGCTTGTTGGCGCGGGTGACGGCGACCGAGACGAGGCGACCGACCAGATCGAGGTGCGAGGCGCCGGGCACGTGCACGATCTCGTTGCGCCGCGTGCGGCCCGAGAGCCGGTCGGGCGCGGTCTTGCTCGGGCCCTCGACGAGCACCTCTTGGGTCGAGCCGACGAGCCGGGCGAGGTGCGCGGCGACGAGCGCCTCGCTGGCCTCGAAGACGCGGGCGAGCCGGCGCGACTTCTCGGCCTCGCTCACGTCGTCGCCGAGCTTGAGCGCGGGGGTGTAGGGGCGGCGGCTGTACTTGAAGCCGAAGACGCCGAAGAAGCCGACCTCGCGCACCAGCTCGACCGTCGCCTCGGCCTCGGCCTCGGTCTCGCCGGGGAAGCCCACGATGACGTCGGTCGAGAGGGTGAGCCCCCGGCGCGCCTCGCGCAGGGCGCCGACGCGCTCGACGTACTCGGCGCGGGTGTAGCGCCTTATCATGCGCTTTAGCACGCGGTCGCTGCCCGACTGCACGGGCATGTGCACGTGCTCGGCGAGCGCCTCGAGGTCGCGGTGGGCGGCGACGAGCGAGCGCGTCAGGTGGCGGGGGTGCGGGCTCGTGTAGCGCAGGCGCTTGAGCTCGGGCACCTCGGCGGCGAGGCGACGCAGCAGCGACGGGAACTCGCTCTCGTCGGGGTCGCCGGGCCTCGCCTCGGGCGCGGGCGGCAGGCGCCCGAGCGGGTCGCGGTAGCTGTTGACGGTCTGCCCGAGCAGCGTGATCTCGGCGGCGCCGGCGGCGACGAGGCGCGCGACCTCGGCCACGATCTCGTCGCTCGCGCGGTAGCGCTCGGGGCCGCGGGTGTGGGGCACGATGCAGAACGAGCAGCGCTCGTTGCAGCCCTTCATCACGGTCACGAAGGCCGAGGGGCCGGCCGGGCCGGACGCCGCGGCGGCCTGCAAGAAGCGGGGGTCGTCGACGTCGAAGACCGTGCGCACGACGGGCAGGCCGCCCGTGGTCACCTCGGCGAGCAGCGCGGGCAGCTCGGCGATGTTGTCGGGGCCGATGACGACGTCGAGCGCGGGCATCTTCTTGAGCAGGCCGCGCCCCTCTTGCTGGGCGACGCAGCCGGCGACGACGAGCGCCGGGCCCCCGCCCGGGCGCCGCTTGAGCGCGGCGAGCCGGCCGACCTCGCTGCGCAGCTTCTGCTCGGCCTTCTCGCGCACGCTGCAGGTGTTCAGCACGACCACGTCGGCCTCGGCGGGCGCGCCGGCCGGCACGTACCCCGAGGCGCGCAAGACCTCGTCGAGCCGCTCCGAGTCGTGGACGTTCATCTGACAGCCGAACGTGATAACGTTGTACGAAGGCATGGCGCCGGGGCAGGTGTAGCCCGTCCGGGCACCGGCCTCCAGCCTCGCCGCGCGGGCCCGCCCCCCGGGGCGCGGCGGCCGCCCCGACCGCTCCCCCCGCCCCGACCGCTCTCCCCGCGCCCCATGTGTGGGCTCTCGCCCCTCGAATTCGTCATCGTCGCGCTCCTCGTCGTGACGATCGCCGGGCCGCGCTTCGTGCCCGCCCTGCGCCGGGCCCTGCCCGCCCGGCCCGCGCGCCCCCCCCCGGGCGCGCGGCCCGAGCCCCTGCGCATCCTCATCGCCCTGGGCACCGTCCTGCTCATCGGGGTGCTCGTGCTGCGCTTCGGCTCGCGCCTCGCCCCGCTCTTGGCGCGGCTCGTCCGGGGCTCGACCTGGTAAAACGCGCCCCGGGGCGGCCCGGCGAGCGCCCCCGAGCGGGCCCCCGGCCCGGCCGGGCCTTCGGCGCTGGCCGCCGGGGCGCACTGCGGCTAAGCAGTCGGGCGTGTTCGGGCTCTCGTTCGGCGAAGTCGTCCTTTTGGTGCTCGTGACGCTCGTGGTCGTCGGGCCGCGCGAGCTGCCCTCGATGATGCGCTCGCTGGGCCGCACGCTCTCGCGCCTGCGCCGCATGACCACGCAGCTGCGCGAGCAGAGCGGCATCGACGAGATCTTGCGGGCCGAGGGCATCGACCGCGAGCTGCAAGAGCTGCGCAAGCTCGCCCAGGGCAAGCTGCTCGACGTCAACCTCGACGACGTGCTCGAAGAGAACATGCCCTCGCCGCCCCGCTGGCGCGAGTACCCGCCGGGGGGCGTCGACACCTTCGGCGCGCTGCCCGAAGAGGCGCTGCCCTACTTTCCGACCCCCGAGTTCATGGCCACGGCGCCCGCGGCCGCCCTGGCCGTCGCCCCGGCGGCCGGCGGCGAGCCCGAGGCGGCGACGGGGCCCGCGACCGGCGGCGAGCCCGAGGCGACGACGGGGCCCGCGACCGGCGGTGAGCTCGGGTCCGCGACGGCGCTGGCGACCGACGCCCCCGCCGCGACGGCGCCCGACACGCTCGCGGCGACGTCGGTGGTGGCCCTCGTGGCGCCTGCCCTCGACGCGGCGGCCGCACCCGACGCGATAGCGGCCCCCGACGCGGCAGCGTCGGCCCCGGGTGCGGGGGCGGCCGCGCCTGACACGGGGGCGCCCGCGCCCGACGGCGGGGCGGCCGCGACGAAGTCGGCGGCGGCGGCCGGTGCGACGCTGCTCGGGCCCCCGTGCCTCGTACCGGGCCGCGCCACGCCGAGCGCAGAAACGAGCCCTGGGGCGGGCGAGGGGGCCCCGCCCGCGCCCGGCGCGGCGGCCGCGGGCGCAGGCGACGCCGACGCGACGCCCTCGCGCGAGGCCGAGGCGACGCCCTTTCTCCAGGCCATCGCGTCGGTCTCGGCCGATGATGCCCCCTCGACCGAGGCCTCGCTGCAGGCTGCCGAGGCCGACGCCACCGCGACGGCCGACGCCGCCGCAAAGGCCGACGGCGCGACACCGGCTGACGCCACCACGAAGGCTGACGCCACCGCGGTGGCCGATGCCGACGCGAAGGCTGACGCCACCGCAAAGGCCGACGCCGACGCGAAGGCTAACGCCGACGCGAAGGCCGACGGCGCGACGCCGGCTGACGCCAGCGCGCCGGGGCTCGCCGCGCCCCCCACGGGCGCCGGGCCGGACGCTACCGCCGCGTCGCCCAGCACCGTCGTGACCGTCGCCGGCGCCCCCTCGCCGGCCGATGTCGCGGCGTCCGTCGCCGCCGCGCCGCCCGACGACGAGGCGGCGCCTGCCGACGGGCCGGCGCGCGGCGATGCGGCAGCGAGCGCGGCGTCGCCCTCCCCCGCCGTGGCGGCGCCCGACGGCGCCGGCCGGCCCCCGCCCACGCCCGGCCCGGGCGCCGAGGGCGCGGGAGGCGGGGCGGCCCCCCCGGGCGCGACGCCGCGCCCGCTGCAGGTGTTCTCGAAGGCGGCCGGCAGCGCCTCGCAGACGCTGCCCGGTCTCGGGCTCTCGGTGCGCTCGCTCGCCGCCGCGCGCGCGCCCCAGGCGCCCGCGCCGCCCGAGCCCGAGCCGGACGCCGCGGGGCGCGTCGCGCGCGGCCCGGCGAGGCCGGTGCCGGTCGAGACGGCGGCGGCCGAGGCCCCCGCGGCCGCGCCCGACGAGGGGGCGAGCTCGCGCTGAGTCCGGCCCCGCCGCGGGCGGGCCGAGCCGGCGGCCCGCCGCGGCCCGCGCCCGGCGGCGCGCGGAGATCCGTGATACAGCCTCGTCATGGAGACGACGACGGCGACGACGGACGCCACGCCCGAAGACGACAAGGTCATGTCGTTCTGGGAGCACCTCGACGAGCTGCGCTCGCGGCTCACGAGGGCGATGATCGCGTACGTCGTGGCGATGTTCGTCGCCTGGTACTTCAAAGACCAGATGCTGAAGGTGCTCTGCGAGCCCTTCATGCTCTCGTGGCACGCGGCGAACGTGCCGGGCGAGTGGCAGCTGCACTTCGCGGCGCCGGGCGACATGTTCCTCGCCTACTTCAAGCTCTCGATGCTGGCGGGGCTCGGCATCGCGGCGCCCATCATCTTCTGGCAGCTCTGGGCCTTCATCGCGCCCGGCCTCTACAAGAACGAGAAGCGCTACGCCATCCTCGTCGTCCTCGCCTCGACCGCGTTCTTCCTCGGGGGCGCGTACTTCGGCTGGCGCGTCGCCTTCCCCATCTCCTTCGGCTACTTCCTCGGCCTGACGGGCGAGGCGGCGGCGGCGGGCGTGCGCATCCAGCCGACGGTGATGATGGGCGAGTACCTCGACTTCGTCGGGCAGATGTTGCTCGCCTTCGGCATCATCTTCGAGCTGCCGCTCTTTCTGACGGCGCTCTCGGTCATCGGCATCGTCAACTACCTGACGCTCTACCGCTTCGGCCGCTGGTTCGTCCTCATCGCCTCGATCGTTGGCGCCGTGCTCTCGCCGCCCGACACGACGAGCATGGTCGTGATGACCGTGCCGCTCATCGTGCTCTACTTCGTCTCGGTCGGGCTCGCGTACGTCTTCGGCCAGAAGCCGACGCCCGAGCAGATCGAGCGCGACCGGCGCTGGCGCGAAGAGAAGCGCATCGAGCGCGAGGCGCGCCGCGCCGAGAAGCGCGCCGAGGCGAAGGCCGCCGCCGAAGCCAAGGCCCGCGGCGAAAGCGACGAAGCGTAGCCCGGCCCGCGGGGCTCGCCCCCGCCCCCCGAGCGGCCGAGCTCGAGCGCCCTTTTCGGCGCCAGGGCGAGCCGCCCCGGCGGCGCCCCATGCACGATGCGCACCGCGCTTACCGCGGGTTGCTGACGACGGACCGCCGTGACAGACCGAGCTGACGGGCGCCCTCGGGCCCGGGTCGATGAGCGACTTTGCCCTCCTCCTGCTCGTTGCGGCGCTCGCCTTCGCGTCGGTCACGTGGGGCCCGCTCTGGCTGCAGCGCCGCCGCGCGCTCGGGCGTGGTGGGCCCGGCCCCCGAACCCTGCCCGGCCCAGCGCCCGCCGCCCTGCCCCGCCCCGCCGAGCCTACCCCCTGGGCCCGCGAGCCCTCGGCCGCCGCCCGTGAACTCGCTACGCCCTCGCCCCGCGAGCCCTCGGCCGCCGCCCGTAAAGTCGCGGCGCCGAGCGCGGGGCTCGCCCACGCCTCGGACGCCGACGGGCCCGCGCCCGCCCCCGGCCCGGGCGGCGCCCGACTCGCGCCGGCCCCGACCCCGCGTAGCCCCGGGCTCCCCCTCGACGCGGCCGCGCGCGGCGCCGAGTGTACGCCCGCCCCGGCCTCGAACGGTGCGGCCGCGCGCGGCGCCGAGCGTACGCCCGCCCCGGCCTCGAACGGTGCGGCCGCGCGCGGCGCCGAGCGTACACCCGCCCCGGCCTCGAACGATGAGGCGCCGGGCCTAGCCGAGGCCCTCGACGGCGAGACCGCGAGCGCGGTCGAGGCCGCCGCCTCTGCCGCCGCCAGCGCCTCGGCCGCCGCCCCCGGCGAGGGCGTCGTCTCGGTCGAGGCCGACTCGCCCGCCGAGACCGCCGTCGCCGCCGCCAAGCCCGCTGCCGGCGCCGAGCGGGCGCCCGCCGTGGTGCTCGTGCACGGCATCTTGGGCTTCGACCAGCTCCGGCTCTTGCGCTGGCGCGTGCATTACTTCCGCGGCGTCGCCGACCACCTGCGCGACGTCGGCGTCAACGCTTACGTCGTGCGCGTGCCCGCGCTCGACGCCATCCCCGCGAGGGCGCTCGCGCTCGCCAAGTTCGTCAAGTCGCTGCCCCACGATCGCGTCACGCTCATCGCCCACAGCATGGGCGGGCTCGACGCGCGCTACGCCATCGCCCACCTCGGCCTGGCCGAGCGCGTGCCGGTGCTGGTCACGGTCGCCACCCCGCACCACGGCACGCCCCTCGCCGATCTGCTCACGCGGCGCCCGGCGCGCGTCGCCCGCAAGCTCGCCGCCAAGCTCGGCGTGCGCAGCGAGGCCGTCGAGTGCGTGACGACCGAGCGCATGGCGCGCTTCAACGACGAGGTGCCCGACGCGCCCGGCGTCACTTACGCCTGCGTGCCCTGCGGCAGGCGCGCGCGGCCCGGCGCCATCCACCCGCTCTTGCGGCCGACCTACCGCTACCTGCGTCACGTCGCCGGGCCCAACGACGGCATCGTGCCCGTCAGCTCGCAGATTTGGGGCACGGTCGTCGAAGAGATCGAGGCCGACCACTGGGCGCAGGTCGGCTGGTCGACCCGCTTCGACGCGCCCCTCTTCTACGCCGACATCGTGGTGCACCTCTCCCGGCTCGGCCTGCTGCCGCCGCCCTCGTTCGCCGAGCTGCCGGCCGCCCGCGCCCCCTTGCGCCTCGGCCCCGCGCCGCGCGCCGTGAGCGCGCTGGCGGGCGCGGGCCTGCATACCCGCCCGAACGAGTAGCGCCGGCGGGCGCGGGCCTGCGGACCCGCCCGACCGAGAAGCACCGGCGGGCGCCGGCCTGCAGGCCTGCCCCAACGAATCGCGGCGCCGGAGGCGCTGACCGCCAGGGCCGGGCGACTGTCAAGGCGCGCGGTCGGAGAAAAAAGTACGCGTACTTTCTTTTGTGGGTCCCCCCCTTCGAAGAAAGTACCGCTACTTTTTCGGGAGCCCCTGCCCCCCTCGCAGGGCAGTACGCCGACTAATTTTTGTGAGGCTTGTGCCGCCCCCAAAAGTACCGTTACTTTTTTGTGAGGCTCCGAGGGGCCCGAAAAAAGTACGCGTACTTTTTCTGGGGAGGGGCCCCTACCCGAAAAAAGTACGCGTACTTTTTCTGGGGTGGTCGACCTCCCCAAAAAAGTAGCGGTACTTTTTCCGAAGTACTCGACCCCTCCCGAAGAAGTACCGTCACGTTCTCGGGGCGACCCGGGGGGCCTCGCGCAACGCCCCGGCCTTCGTCCGGCGCGCCCGCCGCGCTGCTCGCGAGCGCGCGCCCTTGCCTCGCTGGCCTCTGGGCGACTGCGGCCCCCTCGGCGTGGTCGAGGCAGAACGATCGCGTGCGTTCGGTGGTATCACGGGGTTCGAGGCCGGTCGTGGCGAGGTACCGCCGAGCATGACGCGTCGTGCTACCTGTGCTTCATTGCTGCTACGCAGCAAGGCCGATTGCACGAGAAAGATGCGAACCGCTCGAGCGAGCCTGCGTCATTGGCCCTTTATGTCCATGCGCGTCATGGCCTTTCGCGTCATGTACGGCCGAAAAAATAGGGGGTAGGTTTTTGCAGAGTGCTTGACAGAGGTCGCCCTTGGCCGGTAACGAACATGATGAATGATTCATGTTTCACCTTGGCCCTGCGCTCGCCCCGAAGGGGGTCGTGCGTGTCGCGCGGTCGAAGAGGCGTTCGGCAGGTGTGGCTCGGCACGCGCCTCCTGAACGCCTCTCCGGCCGCGCGCCCTGAGGGCGCCGGGGCCCCCTCCTCCAGCACCGAACGACCCTCCGGGCGCGGCGATCGCGCCCCGGCCGAGCCTCGCCCGGCCCAAGCCCCCGACCCGGTTTCGCCCCGCCCGCCAGCCGCGGGGCCGCCCCCTCTCTCGTTCTTCGTTTCCTAACAGGAGCACCCCCACCATGCGACGTCACCTCTCCCTCCTCCTCGCCCTCCCCCTCGCGGCATCGTTTTATGTGGCCGGCTGTCTATCCGATTCGGACGGGGCCGGCGCTTCGGGCGCCGGCGGCGCCAGCGGCACGGGCACGGGCGGCAGCACCAGCACGGGCGGCACCGGCACGGGCGGCTCGGGCACGGGCGGCTCGACCGTGGCGGGCAGCGGCGGCGGCACGACCGCGGGCTCGGCCGGCAGCGGGGGCGCCCCGGGGCCCGACCCGAGCACGGTCGAGGCGAGCAAGGACGCCGACCGGAAGTATGTGCCCTATCGCGACAACCTGGCGGAGCACCCGGGTTGCACGAAAGCCGATCTGGACACCCGCAAGGCCTTCGACGGTGCGAATGCTTCGTACACGGCGACCGAGAGCATTCAAGGCTACCCCTGCGCGGCGAAAGAATATGCGCTGCCGGTGGCCGAAGACACGACCAAGCCCATCGTCGTGCTCGTGCACGGCAACTCGTCGACGCCGCTCGACTTCGAGGCCTTTCCGGCCGGAACGGGCGCGCCGCAGCTCTCCGAGCAGCTCGTCCAGAACGGCTTCAAGACCTTCGCCGTCGACTTCCGCTTCGACAAGAACCCCGACCCGCAGGAGACCAACCCGGGGCGCAACATCGATCACGGCTGGGCCGTGCCGATCTTGCAAAGCATGACGACCGCCCTCTTCCAACAGTACCCCGACCGGAAGTTCAGCCTGGTCGGCTTCTCGCTCGGCACGACCGTGATCCGGGACACGCTCCGCCGCATGCACCGCGAGAAGAAGGTGCCTTTCTCGCGCATCAAGGATCTTGTCCTGCTGGCCGGCGGCAACCACGGCGTTTCGACGTTCTTCGGCCAGCAACAACTCTGCGTCGACGTCAACAACCCCAAGAACCCGACGATGGCGGGCCTCGCGGCGTGCCAGCTCGGCGACCGCGGCAGCTACGTACCGGTGCCCTTCCACGTCCCCCTCAACGGGCCCGACGGGGCCTTCGAAACGCCCTGCCTCGACGGCGTCAACGCCTTCGGCCAGGCGGGCGTCTGCGGCGGCAACTCGGTCCAATACACGACGATCGTCATGAAAGATGAGGCGAACGGCGTCTACCAAGACGAGTTCGTCTCGCAGGGCAGCTCGGCGCTCAAGGGCGCCACGAATTTGACGGTCGAGCTCGAAGACCAAGATCCGACCACCTACTTTCTCGGCGGCTTCTTCGATGATCACTACGGCGCGCTCCGCAGCCCGAAGGCCCTCGGGCTCATCCTGGCCGCGCTGGGCGACTGAAACGCCACGCCCCGAGCCCGCCCGTGAAGAAGGTCACTACGCACGCGCTTCGCGCCTTCGCTCCGTCGTTCGGCCTCGCCTGGGCCTACGCCTGCGTGGCGCAGGCGCAGAGCGCCCCGACGCCACCGCCCGCACCGCCGAGCGCGGAAGCGCCCCCCGCTGCGGACCCCTCGCCGGCGGCGCCCGCGGTCGCCCCGGCCCCGCCGGCGGCTCAGGTCCTTGCCCCGCCCCCGCCGGCACCGGCCGGGCCGAACAACCCGATGCCGACGACCGAGCCGGGGCCGCCGACGCCGGCCCAAGAGACCCCCGCGCCCCGACAGCCCGCCGGCTTCATGGGGCCGGTCGTCCCCCCGCAAACGGGCGTCTTCGGCAACGGCTACCCCCGCATTCAGCCCTTCGTCGGCATCGTCGGGGGGTTGAAATATGACTGGCCCATCTCCGGCGGGCAGGCCAAGGAGACCAGCCGCCTCTCGAGCATCGCCCTCGCCGACTTCGGCGTGCGCGGGGCCATCACGGACTGGGCGTCGTTCGAGAGCGAGTTCATGGCCAACGGCGGCACGGGCCTACGAGGCACGAGCGTCTTCGAGGGGCAGGCCGCGCTGCAGGTGCGCAAGCAGGTGATCCACCTGGCCCGCGACTGGTGGGTGGTCGAGTTGGGCCGCGTCATCGACGAGGCGAGCGTCGACTACTTCTCCGACCACGTCGCCAACACGTTCATGCAGGATACGGCCGTCCGCGACCCGCTTTTGTATAGCGGCTTCAACATGGGCAACGGGGTGCGCGCGACCGCCGAAGTGCTGCCCGGCCTGCGCATCGGCCTCGCGTTCAACGGCGGCAACCCCACGTCGACGAGCAGCACCCTGGCCGTCGGCGGTCAGTTCCCCCCCTTCGAACGCGTCTTCTACCAGGCGTACGGGTCGGTCGGCCAGGTGGCCAACAACTTCCCGGAAGACCGCTTCCACATCTACGTTGTCACGCCGTCTCTGCTCTACAAGAGCGGCGTTTTCGAGGCGCGCGCGGCCGTCCAGCAGTTCCTCATCGACACCAACGCCACGACCGACGAGAGCGAGGACATCAAGGGCTACAACGCCAGGGGCACCGCGCGCCTTCACTTGTTCGACAATGCCATCTCTCCCTTCGCGAACGGGGCCCTCGGGCGCAACGACGTGGCGCTGCCGAACGACAACACCAAGCTCAGCCCCGACAAGTACACCGGCATCACGCTCGGCGGCGGCATCGACCTCAACTACCAAAAGAGCCACGGCAACTACAACGGCGTGGGCATTCAGTACGAGGGCGTTCAGTTCCAGGTCGGCGATGGCGTCGTCACGCGCCTTCACTTCTTCAACGTGGGCACCACCTACTGGCTCAGCCCGAACCTCTCGATCGGCGCCCGCCTTGCCTCCTGGTCGCGCGTGCAGAAGGGCACCCAGCTCGACGGGGAGCGCTCGGGCATGCTGACGATGCGCCTGCTTCTCTAAAGCCCCGAGCGGGCACAGTTCGGGTTCGAGAACACACATCGGGCCCCCCTTGAGCTGCCCCGAGCCCCCAAGCTAGCCTCCCCCCCGGCCGGAGATTTTTTCCGGGCCCGTGCTTTTGGTCGCAACCGGCCCGCGGGGCCGGCCGAGGGGGTAAGTATGAGCCACAGGGTCACTCTTCTCTCGTCTCTTGGTTTGGCCTCGACGCGCGCGGCGCTCGCGTTCGCGCTGCCCGCGCTCGGGGCCACATTCTTCGCCTGCGGCGGCGACTTCAAGTACGCCGAGTGCCCGGACGGCACCGAGCAGAACGGCGGCGGCCACGTGGACGAGGCCTGCCAGCGGCCCGACGGGTCCGGCGGCGCGGGCGGCGCGGGCGGCACGGGCGGGGCTCCCCCGGGCGGGGGCAGCGGCGGCGCCGGCGGGGGCGGGGGATCGCCACAAGTCCCGCCCGGCGCCGAGTGCGCGCCGATGCAGACGCGCTGCGCCGAGGGGGCGCAGCAGACCTGCGGCGGCGACGGTACGTGGGGGGCGGAGGCGGCGTGCGACCTCGCGTGCGACAAGGGGGGGGTCGCGTGCGTGGTGCCGGTGCAGTTGGCGGCCGATAGCAAGCACGTCTGCGCCCGCTTGAGCGACGGCACGGTGCGCTGCTGGGGGAGCGACGAGGCCGAATCGCTCGGCAACGGCGACGGCGGCAATCAGACCAAGCCGCAAGCCATCGATGGCCTCGAGGGCGTGGTCGAGCTCGACCCGACCGGCCATTGCGCCCGCTTCGAAGACCAGACGGCGAGGTGCTGGGGCACCAACAATACGTTCCGTTTCGACCCGAGCTCGGCCGTCACGTCGCTGAAAGCCCCGTCCCCGCTCGTGGGCGCCGCCGGAGCCGTCGCGATCTCGGTCGGCGAGAGACACACCTGCCTGCTCGATGGGGCGGGCGCCGCGCTCTGCAAAGGCAATTCCACCCTCGGGCTCATCGGCCAGCCCGGGTTTGACCCGCAAGCAGAGTACGTTCCCGTCGCCACGACGGCTCGGTTCGCGAGCCTCACTTCGGCGAGCGAGGCCACGCTCGGCTCGAACCTCGGTCTCACCAAGGAAGGTTCGGTGTATTGCTGGGGCATTGCGTCGGATTGCGGAGGCGCGGCGCCCGACGACGGCCTCGGCACCCCGGAGAGCGAATACCTCTACAAGCCGAAGGCCGTCCCCTCCGTGAGCTCGATCAAGGCGTTGGGCCAAGGGACAATTCCTTGTGCCGTCGGCGCCGACGGTCGGGCCCAATGCTGGGGCAGAAACGACCTCGGCCAGCTCGGGCGGGGCACGAGTGGCAACGCGCTGCTCGGCGCCGGCCCCGTGGCGACCCTCGACGCCGTGGTGCAGATGGCAAGTGGGATTGCCCACGCCTGCGCGGTGAAAGAAGACGGGACGCTTTACTGCTGGGGCGCCAACAACAAGGGCCAGCTCGGCGCCACCTGCGGCCCGACCTTGCCCTGCCAGACGAACACCACGACCAACACCTCGTTCGTGCCGAACGCCAGCAAGGTCGACCTCGCGGGCGTCGTCGAGGTGCGCCCGGCGGGCTCGTTCACCTGCGCCCGCACGGCCGATTCGAAGGTCTACTGCTGGGGCGACAACAGCAAGGGCCAGCTCGGCGACGGCACCACCGGCGTCGGGCGTGCCAAGCCCGAACCCGTCGTCTGGAAGTAAGCGCCTCGCCGCCGCCTGCACCCCCAGGTAGGCGGCGGCCGGGGTGACCCCCCAGGGCCCACCGCCCGCGGGCGGCCGCTGGGCCTGCGTCTCGGCGCCCCGATGGGGGGGCGTGAGGCGCCCAGCGTTGGCACGAAGGGGTTCGGGGACCGCGGCAGGCGGCAGGCGAGAACTTCTGGAAGGGGTCTGCGTACATGGGGGTGATGGCGACCCCCTACCGCGACGAAGAGAGCGCGCTGCGTCAACGTCTTGCCGCCCTCGATGCCCAACTCCGTGACGCGCGGGCGCTGCCCGAGAGGTTGCGGGCGCTCGAGGAGGCGCGCGAGCGGCTCGAGGCCGAGCGGGCCGCGGTGGCCGAGCGGCTCGAAGGCCTCGGCGAGAGGTTCTCGCTCGAGGGGCTGCGCATCGCGTCGCCCTGCCAGGCCGACTGGGACGCGATGGCGGGCGACGAGCGGGTGCGCTTCTGCGGCCAGTGCCAGAAGAACGTTTACAACCTCTCGGGCATGGCCCGCGACGAGGCCGAAGCCTTGGTGCAGGGGGCCGAGGGCAAGCTCTGCGTGCGCATGTACCGCCGCGACGACGGCACCGTGCTGACGAGCGACTGCCCCGAGGGCGTGCGCCGCAAGCGCCGCCGGCGCCTCGCGATCGTCGCGGGCTCGGGGGCGCTCGCGAGCGTGTCGGCCTTCGGGTACCTGTCGCTCACGGTGAGAATGGGCGGGCTCAGGCCGACGGCCCACGCGACGATGGGGGAGGTGCCGGTGTCCGACGTCGCCGCGCTCGGCGTCAGCGCGCCGGTCGAGCCGGCTTCCGTGGGCGCGGGCCCCGAAGAGCCGGGCACGCCCCCGACCGGTCACGTCGCGCCCCGGATGCTGCTCGGCGAGGCGGCGTTCGAGGTCGAGCCCGCGCCAAAGCCGGCGGCGGGACGGCCGAAGAAGGGCCCCGCACTGATGGGCAAACCGGCGGCGCCCACGACGAAGCCGGCGAGCGGCGGGGCCAAGGCGCAGCTCACGTCGAAGTGAGGGGCGGCGCCCCTCGCACCCCGCCGCGAGGCGGCAACGCTTGCGCCCTGCGGGGGGGCGGCGCCACCATCGCCCGGTGCTGGTCAGGCTGGGCACGAGCGAGGCGCGGGGGCGCGGGGTCTACGCGGCCGTCGACATCGCCGAGGGCACGCTCATCGAAGAGTGCCCGGTCGTGGTGATCGCGCCGGACGAAGTGGGCTATCTGCAGGAGACGGCGCTGCGCGATTACTTCTTCGTCTGGGGGGGCGTCGGCGACGCGGCCGCCATCGCGCTCGGCTATGGCTCGCTTTACAACCACGCCAGCGTGCCGAACGCGATGTACGTGCGCAAGCACGAGGCGCTCACCATCGCCTTTTTCGCGCTGCGGGCCATCGCCGCGGGCGAAGAGATCACGGTCAGCTACCACGGCGGCTTCGGCGATCGCGGGGACGTGTGGTTCGACGTGCGCTGAGCGGGCGGCGCGGCGGGCCGCGGGCCGGACGCGAGCGCGAGGGCTCGGGCGACCTGGGCTTAGCGCTCGGGCTCGGGCCTGACGCGGCCGGGCCCAGAGGGGCAAAGTGCTACGCCGCGCTTTACGACTGTGCGGGGTGCGAGAGAGCAAGGCGCTCGGCGGCGGGCGCGAAGGGCGCGGCCGAGGGGCCTGGCACGGGGTTCGCTAAGGCACCGCTGCAACGAGCGAGAAAGAAGAGGTAGGAAGATGCGACGGGGGCTTTCGTGGGAGAGCCTGTTCGTCGGCGGCTTGGTGGCCCTCGCGCCCTTCGCCTGCGTAGGCGGGGGGGGCGACGTCAGGGCGACGGGCGTCGGCGAGCGCGTGACAGTGACCCGCGAGCCCCTCGCGGTGGCCGAGGGCGCCGTGCTGCTGGGACATGTCGTCCGCGGCGATGGCGCGGCGCCCTCGGCCCGCCGCCTTCTCGTGCTCGTCAACGGCACGCCTCACCTCGTGCCGCTCGCGCCCGACGGCTCGTTCCAGGTGCGGGAGGTGCCGACGGGCGTGCTGACCGTCAAGGCCGAGCTCGACGGCGTGCCCGGGGCGGCCGTCATCGACGAGGTCTCCGCCGGAGAGCTCGTCGAGGTCTCGCTCCGGCCGGGGCGTGACCATCTGTCGATCGCGCTCACGCGCCGCGCGCAGCCGGCGGCCTCGCCGGGGCGCGTGGGGCCCCACGTCGAAGCCCGGGGCAGCGACGTCGTTTACCACCTCGGCCCGGGCGCCCGCGAAGGCAACGTGGTCGTGCGGGGCAACGGCGTCACGGTGCTCGGGGCGCACGAGGGCGAGTCGTGCGACGACGCCCAGCGGACCATCGTGCTCGGCGATCTCATCGTCGAGGGCGACGGCGCCGCCATCTATGACGTCGCGGTGCGCGGCGACGTGATCGCGAGGGGCAAGGGCGTGCGCGTCTTCGACTCGTGCAGCGGCGCCTACTTCGACGGCGCGGCGCCTCGGGGCGGCTGATCGCCGCGGACGGTGGGGTCCGGTGCGCCCCCGGCGACCTGGCGCGAAGGGCGCGTCGCGTCGTGCGCTCGGGGCAGGCAAGGCTTGCGCCCGCGGCCCCTTCTCGTGGACACTTCTTCGAGGCGCCATCCCGCCGCCGTCGCTCGCCAGCGCCGCGCGGGGGCGGAGGGCCCCGCGCGCCGAACGCACCTGGCCCGCGCCTGCCGCGCCTGCCGCACCTACCGCGCTTGGCCTGCGCCTGCCGCGCCTGGCCCGCGCCTGGCCCGCGCCTGCCGCGGCGCTAAAGATAAGGCACCCATGAGCGGCGAACGCGGAGCGAACGCCCCCGAGATCGGCGGGCCCCCGGGGGGGCGAGAGCGCGACCGGTACATGCTGCGGCTCGCCTTCGCGCTCGTGGTCTTCGGCTCGTTGCCGCTCGGCTGGGTCCGGGGGTTTAGCTGCGGCAGCCACGTGCTGAAAGAGCTGAGCGGCGCGCGGTTGCTGGCGGACAACCCCGAGGCCGCGCTCCTGCTCGCGGCCTTCGCCTTCTTGCCGGTCGCGCTCGGGTGGCTCGCCGAGCGGTCGAAGCGGCTCGGCTGGCGCCTCGCCTGCGACGTCGTCTCGTCGGCGCTGGCGGCGGCGGGTGCCTTCGTTTGTGCGGTCTTGCCCGGGGCGGGCCTCGGGCGCCACACGCTGCTGGCGCCCGCCTGGGCCTCGGTGCTCGCGCTCGGTGCGAGCTCGCTCGACGCGCTCGCCGAGGCGGCCGCCGATCTGTCCCGGCGGCGCGCGCGGCGCCGGCCCCCCGAGGCCGAACGCGCGCCCCGGTTCGACGGGCCTTCGCCGTACCGCGATCGGCGGCGCGCCGGCGCGGGCGCGCGGGGGCCGCTCGCTCGAGCCCATTCGACCTTCGGGCGCGCGGCGGGCGCGCTCGCGTGGCGCGGACGCCTCGCGGCCGCCGCCCTCGCCCGCTGGCGGCGAGGCCCGCGCGCGCTGGCCCTGGCCGCCCTCGCCCTCGGCGCGCTCTGGGTGCACGCGGGGGCGGCCCGCGGGGCGGGGTTGCCGCCGGTGCACGAGAAGTGGCGTTACGAGTTCGGCGGCCACGGGCCCCCGCGCGAGGGCCAGCACTTCGCCGGCACCGAGGGGGGCTTTCTCGTCACCAACCGCTACGCCCCCCACCGGGTGGCGAAGGTCGACGAGGCGAGCGGCCGTCCGCTCTGGTCGCTCGACGGGGCGCAGGGGGCGCTCTTGCCCCGGGCGGCCCGCGAGCCTCTCTGGCTGATTTACGATCGCCCGAGCGGGGCGTTGCTCGAAGAGATCGATCCGGCCAATGGCGTGCTCTTGCGCACGGCGACGCTGCCCGACGCCGCGTCGTCGCTCGGGCAAT
Organism: Polyangiaceae bacterium; assembly: GCA_035762175.1. GTDB lineage: Bacteria > Myxococcota_A > Polyangia > Polyangiales > Polyangiaceae > DASTPP01. The sequence continues at coordinate 50,786 of DASTPP010000267.1, forward strand.
GGTACCGCCGCGGCGGCGTGTTGATTCGGGCCCAACGCGATCTGCTCGAGCGCTTCGACCCGGAGACCGGGGCGCGGCTCTGGGCGAGCCGGCCGCGCGAGCAGATCAACGAGTTTCAGGTCGCGCTGACGCTCTCGGCCGTCTGGGCCCCTTGTGGCCGCGAGCGGCTTTGCCGGTTCGGGGCCGAAGACGGCACCCTCGGGCGTTGGATCGACGCGCCCGTCGTCGACTTCGCCGCGCTCCCCGACGCGCTTTACGTGCTCGGCCCCGATCGCGTCGAGGCCTACGGGCCCGAGGGCGCGACGCCGCGCTGGGCCGAAACGCTCCGGCCCGGCTTCCGCGGGCAGCGCCTGCTCGCTTCGGCCGGCTGGGTGGTCGTGCTCGCCCAGACCAACGTCCGGCCCAAGCCCGACTACGTTCTTTCGGCCCACCGCGCCGGCGACGGCACGGTAGCCTGGTCGCGGGGGAACGTGCCCGAGCACTACCTCGGCTACCTGGGGCTGGGCGGCGACCTGCTCGCGTATTACTCGAGCGCCGAGGCGGGGGTCTTCGTGCGCGATCTCGCCCGCGGCGGCGAACGAAAGGCGATGGAGCTCTCGCCAAAGCTCGTCCTCTCGCCGGACGCCACGGGCGTCTCGCCGCCGGTGCCCGCCGGCGATCCGGTGGTGTCCGGGCCCTGGGTTTTCGTGCCCGATTCTGGCCAGCTCGTCGCGCTCCGTTTCGATTGAATCGGCCCGCGCCCCCGCGGGCGACGGCGCCCTTCGCGCCGCGGCCCTGCCGGCCTGGCGCGCCCCCCGGGGGGGAATGCCGCCCCCGAGGGCCGCGTACACCGCTACGAACGGCTCCGCTTTGGCAGGCCCTCGCTACGAACCCAAAGAAGCCTACCCTTTGCCGGCCCCTGGTGGGGGCGGTCGGCGGCGGGGCGAAAGGGCCCTGGGTGGGCGAAGGTCGGCCCGGCGCCCGGTGCCCGGCGTTGGCCTTTCGGCCGGGCGGCCCTCTTCATCGTGCGTGCTGGGCCCCCTGCCCGCTGAGCCCCTCGCGGGAACTTCGTCGAACCTTCGCTGTCACGCTTTTCGGGCTCGGGCCCATGTAACGGGCAAAGCCCTCCCGGAGAACCGCCCCATGAACGCGTCCCGCGCCGCCCTCGTCGCCCTGCTGGCCACCCTCAGCGTCCCCGCCCCCGCGCTCGCCTGCGGCGGCGCCATCGTGATGCGGCACTTTCAGGCCCCCAAGAAGGCCGACCCGCCGATGCCGGTGCTGGTGGCCGACGCCGAGAAGAAGCTCGAAGAGGGCGACCACAAGGCGGCGGTTTCGGCCGCCAAGCGGGCGTACCCGAAGGTGAAGACCGGCAGCCCGAGCAGCGGGCTCGAGAGCCGAGCGCTGCGAGTCGCGGCGCTGGCGGTGACGCGCAGCGAAGGGGCCGTGGGGCCCGAGGGCACGAAGACGTCAGCCCCGAAGGCCCGCGAGAGCAACCTGGCCTGGTCGGCCATGGTGCTCAAGGGGCTCGACGCCAAGGCCGAGGTCGAGCGCGGGGGCGACCCGGCCATCAAGGCGAACCTGGGCGAGGCGCTGGCGCGCGTCGACGCGACGCGCGACGAGGGGTTCCGGGTGCTCAAAGACTTGTCCGATCGCGATCTGATGGGCAGCCCCCAGGCGTACGCGACGCTCGCGCGGCTGGCGAAAGAGCGCGGCGACGAGGCGCTCGAGCGCACCGCCCGCGGCCGCTGCGAGACGATGAGCGGGGGCAAGGCGGTTTGCGGCGAGGCGCCGGCGGCGGCGCCCGAGACCGTTCGCGCCTCGTTCGCGCCGCCCCAGAAGTCGAAGGTGGCGCACGTGACGCGGCCGCTCGACGTGCGGTTTTGAAGGTCGGGGCGGCCGCGAGACTCGGCGAAGCGCCCCCGCAGAGAGGCGACATGTTCGGACGAATCGGGTGGGGGGCACTCGCCGCCGCGCTGGCGGCGGCCGTGGCGGCGGCGGGGTGTCGGGGCGGCGACAAGGCCGCCGGGCGCGGGGCCGAAGAGGCGACGGCGACGCGCGAGATCGCCGCGGCGAGCGAAGATGACGCGCGGGCGGGCCTCGCGCTGGCCAAGACCTTCGAGTGCGCGCGCTGCCACGAGCACGAGGCCTTCGAGCCGCCGAAGCTCGACAAGGCCTGCGTCGGCTGCCACGCCCAGATCACCTCGGGCAAGTTTCCGCCGAACGAGCCGATGACGCAGGCGAAGTGGGCGCCCGTCGTCGCGCCGCTCGACGTCGCCCCCTCGCTGCGGGGGTCGAGGCGGCTGCGGCGCGACTACCTCGAGGCCTTCTTGCGATCGCCGCACGACGCGAGGCCCGGCCTCGTCGCGGAGATGCCGCGGCTGCGCCTGAGCGAGACCGAGGTCCGCCAGCTCGCGGCGTTCCTGGCGCCGCAGGCGCAGCCGGCCGAGCCGCGCGCGCCGGGCGACCCCGGCCGCGGGCGCGCGATCGTCGACGAGAAGGGGTGCGGCGCCTGCCACCGCATGGGCGGGCTGAACCCGCCGCTCGCCGTGTCCGCCCCGCCCGCGCTCGACGGGCCCACGCTGCGCCGCGCGACGATGCTCGCGCCCGACCTGCGCCACGCCCGCGAGCGCATGACGCCGAGCCGGCTGCGCGCCTGGCTGCGCGATCCGCAGGCCGAGAAGAGCGACTCGGTGATGCCGGCCTTCCCGATGGGCGACGCCGAGCTCAACGACGTCGTCGCGTTCCTGCTCTACGCGCCGCTCGAGCCGCCGGCGAAGGCCGAGCCGCCGGCGCGGCTGCCGGCGCTCGCGCGGCCGGTGCCCTACGCCGAGGTCGACGCGAAGGTGTTCCGCAAGATCTGCTGGCACTGCCACGCCGAGCCCGACTACGCGCTGGGCGACGGGGGGCCGGGCAACTCGGGCGGCTTCGGCTTCGCGCCGCGGCGGCTCAACCTCGCGAGCTACGAGGGCATCGCGGGCGGCTACGTCGACGAGGCGGGCGCGCGGCACAGCGTCTTCGAGAAGGACGCCGAGGGGGTGCCGCGCCTGGTGCGGGCCCTCCTGGCGAGGCACGACGAGGAGGCGGGGCGCGTCGGCGAGGTGCGCGGCATGCCGCTCGGGCTGCCGCCGCTGTCGCCCGAAGACATCCAGCTCGTCGAGTCGTGGGTGGCGCAAGGCAGGCCGCGATGAGGCGCCTCGTTCTCGCGCCCCTCGCCGCCGCGCTCGCCCTCGGCGCCGGCGGCTGCGAGCGCCGCGCGGACGCCCCCTCGGTCGCGTCGGCGACGGCGCCCGCCGGGCGCCCCGAGCCGGCGCCGCGGCCCGCCGTGACGGCGCCCGGGGCCGCCGCGGCGGCGCCGTCGCCGGCGGCGGGGGGTGCGACCGCGCCGTCGGCCTCGGCCGAGCCGCGGCGGGCGCCGCACTTCGTCGAGATGCCGGCCGAGACGGGCTTGCTCGACGCCATCCGCGGCGAGGCGCGGGCGGCGGGCGCGGCCGGCGAGACGCTCGTCGTGTACGTGGGCGCGCGCTGGTGCAAGCCCTGCCAGCACTTCGAGCGGGCGCTCGCGTCGGGCAAGCTCGACGCGTCGCTCGCCGGGTTGCGCCTCTTGCACGTCGATCTCGACACGCGCGGGGCCGAGCTCGGGGCGCACGGCTACGCGACCAAGGTGATACCGTACTTCGTCGTGCCGACGGCGAAGGGCGCGCCCTCGGCGCGCAAGTTCAGCACCGAGGCGATGGGCGGCGAGGTGGTCGACCAGATCGTGGCCGGCCTCGCGCCCTTCCGCCCCGGCCACTGAGGCGCGGCCGGGCGGCGGGCGCGGCCCCGCTCAGGTCGCGGTCAGCTTCAGGCCGACCACCGAGACGAGCAGGAGCGCGACGAAGAAGAGGCGCCCGGGCGTCGCCGGCTCGTCGAAGAGCACGACGCCGAGCAGGGCGGCGCCCGCCGCGCCGATGCCGACCCAGACGCCGTAGGCGGTGCCGATGGGCAGGCTCTTCGCCGCGGTGGCGAGCAAGACCATGCTCGCGACGATGGCGGCGGCCGTCAGCACGCTCGGCACCGGGCGGGTGAAGCCCTGCGTGTACTTCAGCCCGACGGCCCACGCCGTCTCGAGCAGCCCCGCGAGAACGAGAAGAACCCATGCCATGGCGACGCCCTTTCGATCGAGCGTCGTCTTTTCGTCACCGGGTACGGCGCGTCTCGTCCGGGGCCGCGGGCCCGCCGGCCGGCGGGGCCCGGGGGCCGCCCGAGGGTTTAGGGCCTGGGGTCGCCCCTGTCAAACCGCGGCCGCGCCGCGCGCCGCGGGGCACGGGGCGCGCGCGGCTCAGAACGTGACGCGCACGCGCACGCCGCCCTCGCCCGTCTCGACGTTCAGGCCCGCCGCCCCGCGCCGCAAGAGCTGGTGCGCCATCGCCAGGCGCACGTCGAGCGTCGCGCCCTCGCCGCCCGCGCCCGCGCGGAAGTGCGGCTCGAAGAGGCCCGCCCCCTCGGCCCGCGCGAGCCGCGCCCCCGGCGACCAGAGCTCGAGCTCGGCCCCCTCGTCGCCCTGCCAGGCGCGGGCCTCGACGGCCGCGCCGCCCCCCGCCCCTTCGCCCAGCAGCGACACGAGGTGTCCGAGCGCCAGGCGCAGGTCTTCGCGGCCGATCGACGCGACCGGACGCCCTTCGACGCGGGTGCGCTCGGGGGCGAGCCCGGCCTGCGCGAGGGCCTCGTCCAGCGGCACCAGCTCGGGGGGCGACGGCGGCGGCGGCGAGCTCACCTGCGCGAGCCCCGCCACGAGCGCCGCCGCCCACTCGAGCGCGCGGCGCGCCTGCCCGAGCTCGGCCGAGGGGGCGGCGACGGCGGCGCGCTCGAGCGCCGCGAGGGCGCGCTCGAGCGGCTCGCCGAGCTCGCGCTGCGCGCCCCGGACGAGGCGCCCGACGGTCGCCAGCCGCTCGGCCTCGACCACCAGCTCGTGCGTCTGCCGCAGCTCGTCGGCGAGCAACGAGGCGTCGCGCAGCGCGCGCCTGAGGCGCAGCGCGGCCTCGACCCGCGCCCGCAGCTCGGCCGGGTGAAAGGGCTTGGTCACGTAGTCGTCGGCCCCGCCCTCGAGGCCGTTGACGGCGTCGTGCTCGCCCGCGCGGGCGGTCAGCAAGATCAGCGGCGTCGGCGAGAGCGCCTCGTCGGCCTTGAGCCGGCGCGCGAGCTCGAGCCCGTCCATCTCGGGCATCATGACGTCGGAGACGATGACGTCGGGGCGGAGCGCGCGCGCCGCCGAAAGCGCCAGCGCCCCGTTCGCGACCGCCGTCACCGCGAAGCGCGCGCCCAAGAGCTCGGTGACGTAGGCGCGCATCTCGGGGTTGTCTTCGGCCAGGAGCAGCCGCGGGCGGTTCTCGGACTTGGGCCCCTCGTCGTCGCGGACCGCCGCGGGCGCGCGCGCGCCCGGGGGGCCCGAGGGCCCCGCCGCGCGCTCGAGCGCCGGCGCGCGCCCCGGGCGCGCCTCGATCGCGGGGGGGCCGTCGGACGCCGCCCCGGCGCGGGGCAGCCGCACCCAGAAGCGCGAGCCGCGCCCGGGCTTGCTCTCGACCCCCGCCTCGCCGCCCATCAGCTCGGCGAACTGCTTGACCAGCGCGAGGCCGATGCCCGTGCCCTCGAAGCCGCGCGTCGACGAGCCGTCGAGTTGCTGGAAGCGCTGGAACAGGAGCGCCCGCTTCGCCGGCTCGATGCCCGGGCCCGTGTCTTCGACCCAGAGCTCGACCCCGCCCGGGGCGTCGCCCACCCCGACGCGCACCCGGCCGCCGGGCGGCGTGAACTTCAGGGCGTTGCCGACCAGGTTCAGCAGCACCTTCTCGTAGAGCGCGGCGTCGGCCTGCGCCGTCGCGCCCCCGGGCCCCGGCGCGTACGAGAGCTCGAGGCCGCGCGACTCGGCCAGCGGGCGCGCCTCTTCGCACAGGGCCTCGGTCAGCGGCCCCAGCTCGAGCGGGCGGCAGCGGGCCACCATGCGCCCGGCCTCGATCTTCGCGAAGTCGAGCAGATCGTTGACCAGCGCCGCCAGCCGCGCGCCCGAGCGGCGCGCCCGCTCGACCTGCGCGCGCGCCCCGGGCGGCAGCGGCCCCGCCTCGCCCGCGGCCAGCGTGTCGAGCGGGCCCTGCACCAGCGCGAGCGGCGTGCGCAGCTCGTGGCTGATGTTGGCCAGGAACTCGTCTTTGGCGCGGCTGGCGGCCTCGGCCTGCTCCTTCGCGGCGCGCAGCTCGTCTTCGAGCTGCTTGCGCCGCGTGATGTCGGTAAAAATGCCGAGGATGCCGACGACCTCGCCGCGCTCGTCGCGCAGCGGCACCTTGCTCGTCAGCAGGACCCGCGTCGTGCCGTCGGGCCGCGTCTGCGCCTCCTCGAGGTCGAGCACGGGCTCGCCGCGGTCCATCACCTCGCGGTCGACGCGGCGGTAGTGCTCGGTCTCCTCGCGCGACCAGGGCATGTCGTAGTCGCTCTTGCCCACCATCGCGTCGGGCGAGCCGACCCCGGCGGCCTCGGCGATGCGGCGGTTGCAGCCGAGGAAGGTGAGGTCCCGGTCCTTCCAGAAGACGGCGTGCGGGATGTTCTCGATGATGTAGCGCAAGACGGCCCGCTGCCGCCGCAGCTCGGCCTCCGTGCGGGCCCGCTCGCGCCGCTCGTCGGCGATGCCGAGCTCGCGCGCGAGCGCCCGCCCGAGCCGCTCGGGCCGGTCGAGCCGCAAAAAGTCGTGCGCGCCCGCCCCGAGCGCGCGCGCCGCGAGCGCCTCGTCGTCGGCCTCGCCGAACGCCAGCACGGGCAGCCCCGGCAAGGCCGCCGCCGCCGCCGCGCACGCGGCCTCGAGCCCGCCGGCCCCCGCCGGCCCCACGAACGCCGCGTCGAAGGCGCCGGCGCCCGCCGCCTCGGCGGCGCTCTCGGCCGCGTGCCAGCGGGGCGCGAAGCCGCCGGCCTCGAGCGCGCGCGAAAGTCGCTCCCGCACGGGGGCCGGGCAGCCGAGCGCGAGCAGGTGGATGGGCCTCGTCATCGTCCGTTCCTCTCTCGTCGGTCGTCCGGGCCGAGCCTCGCGTCACCCCAGCAGCAAAAATTCGTCGATCAGCCGGATGCGCCGGCTCAGCTCGGCAGGCGGGAGGTAGGCGCGCATGCGTGCCTCGAGCCGCGAGAGCGCGCGGCGGTAGTGCCGCCGGGTGGCCGTCGCCGGGTCGGCGCCCACGTCGGCGAGCGCACGATGGATGGTGCCCGTGGCGAGCAGGTCGGGCAACCCGCAGCGGGCCACGATTTCGCGGTAGAGGGCCGTGCTGTCCGGCACCGCGTCCTCCGAGACGGGCCAGTCCTCACGAGCTTTAGGCATGGGACAAAATCAACAAATCTCTTAGGTCAGGCGCAAGCGTGCCTTCAAGCCCTTTTGTGCGGGCTCCCCCCCTTAAGTCGCCGACCGGAGATGGGCCCTCCGCTCGGGCCGGAAGCCATGCGCCGGCGATGGCGGCGCGCCGAGTGGCCCGTGCCGTCGGGGGCGTCGGCCCCGAACTCGCGGGGCACTGGGCCCCGCTTCGAGCCGACGCCCCCCGCGCACCGGGCCCGCTTCGAGCCGGCGCCCCCGCGCCCTCACGAGCGGAAGGGCAGGCCCCGCGGGGCCTCGGCCGTCGCGCGCGCGAGGCGCGCGAACTCGCCCGCGAGCTGCGCCCAATCGTAGCGCTCGGCCACGGTGCGCGCGGCGTAGGCGGCCGGATCGCGCGCGCGCCGGTCGGCGAGGCACGCGACGAGGGCGGCCGCGAACGAGGGGGCGTCGTCGGCGAGCAGGTAGTGCTCGCGCGGCGAGAGCGGAAAGCCCCGCACGCCCACCTCGGTCGAGACGAGGGGCAGCCCGCTCGCCAGGGCCTCGACGGTCTTGAGCGAGGAGCCGGCGCCGCGGCGCAGCGCGTTCGCGTAGACCGCCGCGCCGTCGAGGTAGGGCGCGACCGAGGGCACGGTGCCCGTCACCTCGACGCGGTAGCTCTCGAGCCGGCGGACCTCGCGCGGCGGGTCGCGCCCGCAGAGCACGAGCCGCGCCCGGGGCTCCTGGGCCCAGACGCGCGGCATGATCGACGTCGCGAGCTCGACCGCGGCGGCCGCGTTCGGCGGGAAGGCCATCATGCCGACGAAGAGCACGTCGAAGCCCGCGCGCTCGGACGGCGGCCGGAAGGGGACCCGGTCGAGGGCCACGCCGTTCGGCACGACGCGCGCCGGGCGCGCCCGGTGCCGGCCGATCTCGTGCGCGTCCTCGTCGCAGACGCAGGTCACCTCGTCGGCGAGCGCCCAGAGCGTCTGCTCCCAGCGCCGCAGCGCTTCGACCTCGCGCCGCTCGAGCCGCTCGCGCAGCCGGCCCGCGGCCGCGGCGCGCTCGCGCCAGTAGCGGCTCTCGACGTTGTGCTCGTCGAGCAGCAGCGGCACGCCCTTGAGCGAGCGCGCCGGGCCCGCCGCGTGCGCGTGCTCGACGACGACGAGGTCGAAGGGCGCGCGCGCGTGCGCCTCGGCGAGCGCGCGCCCGAGCGCGGCGGGGCCCGAGCGGCGCAGCCGCACCGTGCCCTCGAGCAGGCCGAGCGGCGCGAGCGGGTCGGTCGCGACCTGCCGCCCGCGGAAGAGCCGGAATTCGGGGCTCGCTTCGCCCTCGCCGAGCTCGCGGACCGTGCCCTTGGCGAAGAGCCAGAGCTCGCCGAGCCCCGCGAGCGCGCGCGCGAAGGCGGCGATGCGGATGCGCCCGCCGCTGTTGGTCGGCCACGGCAGGTAGGGGCAGACGAGCGCCGTCCGCACCGCGCCTCAGGCCCCGCCGCCGCGCGCCCCGCCGAGCAGCGCCTCGTACGCGGCGATCGTCGCCGCGGCCGCCGCGGCCGGCGAGAGCGCGGCGAGGTGCGCGCCGTCGGTGCGCTCGGGCAGCGAGGCGGCGTGGTCGAGCAGGCCGGCGAGCGCCCCGGGCGAGAGCTCGTCGTAGCCGCGCACCCACGCCTCGCCCGCCGCCGCGCGCAGCTCGCCGAACGCGCCGACGCGGGGCAAGAGCACGGGCCGGTCGAACGAGAGCGCGAGCAGGGCCGAGCCCGAGTTCAAGATGTCGCGGTAGGGCAGCACGACCGCGTCGGCGGCCCGAAAGTACTCTTGCACCCGGCCCGGCGCGACGTACGCCCCCGCGACGACGACCCGGCCGTCGCCCGCCGCCGCGGCCGCGATCTCGGCCGCGAGCGCCGCGGTCTTCGGCCGCCCCGCCACGACGAGGCGCGCCGAGGGGTCGTCGAGCCCGGCGAACTCGCGCACGAGCGACGGCACGTTCTTGTACTCGGCGATCTGCCCGAAGAAGAGCAGCACCCTCGCCCCCGCGGGCAGCCCGAGGCGCCGCCGCGCCCCCTCGCGCGTCAGCGCGTCGTCGTACTCGCCGCGGTAGTGCGGGTGCGGCACCACGAAGGCCGGCCGCCCCGCGAGCCCCGGGTGCGCCCGGCGCGCCTCGGCGACGCCGCCCTCGGTCAGCGCGATGACGCCGTCGACGCGCTCGGCGAAGCGGCGCCAGAAGGCCGCCTCGGGCCGCGGGTAGCGGCCGCCGTGCGAGCGGACGTTGTGCGCCGTCCACACGACGCGCGTGCCCCGCGCGCGCAACGCGTCGAGCACCCGCAGGAGCGTCTCGGTCGTCGCGAGGGCGCCGGCGAGCCCGTGGTTGAAGGTCGACTCGGGCCAATGCACGTGCGCGACGTCGTAGCGCCGCGCGAACCACGACCAGGGGCGGTACTCGTAGACGGCGACGCCGCGGCGCGCGAGCTCGGTCGAGATGCGGTGGTTGTACGGGTTGAGCGACCGGTTCGCGTACGCCGGCCTCGCCAGCACCCGCAGCCCCGCGGGCGCGGGCGCGTCACGCTCGACGGCATTCGGCAGGGGCATGGGGCGGGGCTCGGGCGCCGGGCCGCGCGCCCCGAGGGCCCGCCGGCCGGCGCCCACGCACTAGCACCGCCACCCGCCCCCGGCCAAGCGCCGCGCGCCGCCCCGGCGCGCTCCCCTCTCGACGCCCCCTCGCGCCGCCGCCCTCGCCGCGCTCCCCTCTCGACCGCCCCCTCGCGCCGCCGTCCCCGCCGCGCTCCCTCTCGACGCCCCTCGCGCCGCCGCCCTCGCCGCGCTCCCTCTCGACGCCCCTCGCGCCGCCGCCCTCGCCGCGCTCCCCTCTCGACGCCCCTCGCACCCCCGCCGCCCGGGCTGCCCCGACGGCGGGCGGCGCCCGCCCGGCCCGGCGGGGGGCCCTCGCTTGACCCGGCGGGCGCCCCTCGGTAACCCGTCCCCCAGCGACCATGGCCGCCGGGCTCAGCGCCGTCTTGCCGCTCAAGACCCTCGGCTCTCACTACGCCGAGAACCTGGGGCGCTGCGACCTCTTGATGGCCTCGCTGCGCGCGTTCGCGGCGCCCGGCCTCTTCCGCAAGATTTACGTCATCTGCCCGGGCGACGAGGTGAAGCGCGTCGAGCTCGCGGCGCGCGCCTGGCAGGGCCTGCCCCTCGAGGTGCTCGGCGAAGACGATCTCTTGCCCTTCTTCCGCCTCTACCCGAAGACCGCGGGGTGGTTCCGCCAGCAGCTCATCAAGCTGAACGCCGCGAGCCTGGTCGAGACCGACTTCTACCTCACGCTCGACCCCGACGTGATGCTCTGCAAGCCCGCCGGCGAGGCCGATCTCTGCCCCGGCGGCCGCGCCCTGACCACCCTCGAGCCGCGCCGCCTGCACCCCGCGTGGTGGCAGGCCTCCGCCTCGCTGCTCGGCGCCGAGCCCCGGCTCGACGCCGAGGGCATGTCGGTCACGCCCGCCCTGCTCGCGCGCGAGGTCTGCCTCGGCCTCTTCGACGAGCTCGGCCGGCGGCACGGCCGAGACTGGCGCGCCGCCCTGCTCGCCGCCCTGCCCGCCGCCCGCTGGACCGAGTACACCCTCTACTGGCTCGCCGCCCAGAAGCTCGGCCTCGCCGAGCGCTACCACGTCGCCCCGGCCGACGCGGGCGGCCGCTGCCTGCTCGTGCCCTCCGAGAACGTCTGGTCGAAGAACGACTGGGCCGCCTTCCGCCCCGAGCGCGCCTTCGACCCGGCCGCGCCCGGCTACTTCTGCGTCGTGCAGAGCAACACCCGCGTGCCCCCCGCCGCGATCGCCCGCCGCATCGCCCCCCACCTGCGCGTCGAGCTGCGCCACCGCGCGGGCCTCGGCCGCGAGCTCGCCTCGCTCGCCGAAGACGCCTGGCGGCGCGTCTTCGGCCGGCGCGGCGCCCCGAGCCGGCCTTGATCCCCCCGGTCGCGCACTTTCTCTGGTTCGGGCGGCACCTGCCCTGGGTCTACGCCCTCGCCGTGCGCTCGGCCGCCGCGCGCGGCGGCTTCGAGCGCGTCGTCTTGCACCACGACGACGACCTGTCCGCCTCGCCGGGCTTCCGCGAGCTCGCGTCGCTCGACCGCGTCGAGACCCGGCGCCTCGACGCCGAGGGCCTCGTCGCGCGCGCCCCCGGGCCGGGCGGCCCCCTCGTCGACCTCTTCCGCCGCCTGCGCGCGCCCGCCGCCCGCGCCAACGTCACGCGCGCCGCGCTGCTCGCGCTCGAGGGCGGCGTCTACCTCGACCTCGACACCGTCACCGTCGCCTCGCTCACCCCCTTGCGCGAAGAGGCCTCGTTCTTCTGCGGCGAAGAGCGCCTCGTCTTCCCCGGCGAGCTCAAGCGCTCGCGCTCGCCCCTGCGCTGGGGCGCCGCCCTCGGCCGCACCGCGCTGCGCGATCTCTGCCGCCGCGCCCCCGAGGGCTGGAGGCACTTCCGCCGCATCGAGCACCTCTACCCGCGCGCCGCCAACAACGCCGTGCTCGGCGCCGAGCCCGGCCACCCGCTGCTGCTCGAGCTGCTCGCCCGCATGGCCGCGACGCCCCGCGAGCGCCAGACCGTCCGCTTCGCCCTCGGCACGCACCTCTTGCAGGCCGTGCTGGCCGACGCCGGGCGCACCGACGCCGCCCGCGGCCTGCGCGTCCACGGGCCGCCCGTGTTCTACCCGCTCGGGCCCGAGATCAGCGAGCACTGGTTCCGCTTCACGCCCCGGCCCAGGCCGCTCGAGGCCCTCCTGCCCGACACGCGCGTCGTGCACTGGTACGCGTCCGTGCGCACCGAGAAGGTCGTCGGCTCGATCGACCCCGCCTACGTGCGCGAGAACGCCGGCCGCCAGCTCTTCAGCGCCCTCGCCCGGCCCCTGCTCGAGCCGCGCTAAAGCGCCCCCCCTACCCCGCTCGACGCGCGGCCGGGGCCCTCGCGCTCGAGCACGCGCGGAGGGGCCCCGGCCCCGCCTGCCGATGCGCTCAACGGGGCGTCGGCAGGAAGGTCGTCGCCGCGCTGAGCCTGCGCGTCGGCGCGCTGCTGCTCTGGAAGGTGCGCGCGGTGGCGGAGACGCGGTACGCCTTGCCCGGGGTCATCAGGTCGGTAAGGCTCACGCTGGGCCCCTGGCACGTGTTCGCCGCGGGAAAGTCGGTGAGCCACGTGCCGTGGTCGTCGCGGCTCGTCACGTACACCGGCACGCCGTTGACGATCTCGAACAGGTCGGCGTGCAACCACAGGTTGTTGCAGTCGGCCACGTGGTTGGCCTGGCTCGCGACCGGCACGCTGTCGGCCCAGCCGACGCCGGTGAAGACCGAGTGGCCCGCGGGCGCCGTCGACGCGTACTTCGTCACGTCGAGCACCACGCCCTTGAAGCAGTTCGGCGTGCTGTACGTCTGCGGCGAGGTGTAGTTGATGGCGCTGACGAAGCTCGCCGTGGGCGCGGCGGCCGCGCACTCGGTCCCGATCGCCTGCCCCACCGAGTCGACGTCCCCCTCGGGGGCCTCGCCCTCGCCCGCCTCCGCGGCACAGCCCGACAGCCAGAGCGCGCTCGCACCAACCAGCACAGCACCCAGACGCGAAATGATCTTGACCTTGTCCATGATGTCCTCCCCCGAAACCGTTATGAGGTAGAGAGGCGCGCCGGCCGAAGCCCTCTCGAAGGCCTTCGGCCCCATTGCCTGGCCCTCTGCGAGCTCTCGGCCGGCGCGCCGGTTCGTCGTCCGCGGCTTCGTTGCGAAGCGCGCCGACGCAGAGGCCTATTGCAGACGCCGTACCAAACCCGCGGCGGCGCCCTCGGGCGCGCAGGGGCAGGCGCGCGCTCCGGCGTCCGAAGGCCTTTTGTCGCGCGCGGCGCGCGCGTTTTGTCG
>DASTPP010000268.1:0-49946 GCA_035762175.1 Polyangiaceae bacterium
GGTGCCGGCGGGGGCTCGGCGACCGCCTGGGGCGGCGGAGGCGGCGGGCGGGGCGACCGGGGCGGCGGAGCCGGGGGGGGCGGCGCCGGGGGGCGGCAGCTGGGCGAAGACCGAAGAAGGCAGGGCGGCGAGGACCGACCAGAGCAGCAAGAGCGCCGCGGGGGCTCGAAACCAACGGGGGGGGGAAGTCATTTACGGGCCGGTCGGGGTCGTGCGTAGCCGCCCGTAGCTCAGGACCGGGGGCGTCACAAGCGCGGCCGGCGTGCCAGCCGATTGTTTCGGGCGTCTCGTCTCGCTAAGGTGTGCCGCACATGGCACGGCTCATCTTGGCCACCGCTGACGGGCAGCAGGTGGTCGAACTGCGGCCGGTCAACTCACTCGGCCGGCACCCGAACAACTCGATCCAGCTGCTCGACAAGATCGTGTCGAAGGAACATTGCACGATCGAACAGAGGGGCGAGGCGTTCGTGCTGCGCGACGCCGGCAGCCTCAACGGCACGTACATCAACGGCGAGCGCGTCAAGGGCGAGCAGCTCTTGCGCCACGGCGACGAGATCTCGCTCGGCTCGACGCGCGCGCGCTTCGACGACGGGTCGGGGCCGCTGCCGCCGGGCGGGCGGCCGGGGCCGGGGCTGCGCCCGCCGCTGCCGGCCGACCCGCCGGCCCGGGGGGCGCCGCCCTACCGGCAGCCGGCGCCGCCGGTCGTGGCGACGCCGCCGCCGCTCGAGCCGCTGCCGCCGCCCTCGGCGGGGCGGCAGGGGCCGGCGGTGACGCGCATCGAGGTGCAGGCGCAAGAGCGGGCCATCGGCACCCAGATCGCGGCGGTGCAGAAGGGCTTTCTGCCCTACGAAGACGTCGCGTCGAACGCGGCGCAGCTGCGCGACGACTACGAGCGGCTGCGGCTGTCGTACGAGCTGTCGCGCGAGGTGGCGCTCGAGCGCAACCTCGAGAAGATGCTCGAGAAGATCCTCGCGTCGATGTTCAAGTTCACGCGGGCCGACCGCGGGGTGATCTTCTTGAAAGACCGCGACGGCGAGCTGCACGGCATGCTGAGCCGGCGGCGCGACGGCTCGGACACGCCCATCACGGTCTCGTCGACCATCATGAGCCACGTGATGCGCGAGCGGGCGGCGGTGCTCACCCACGACGCCGCGATGGACTTCGCGGCCGCCAAGGGCAAGAGCATGATCTTGAACCGGATCAGCTCGGCCATCGTCGTGCCGCTCTTGCACAACGACGAGGTGCTCGGCATCTTGTGGCTCGACTCGGAGACGCTCGCCCAGTTCACCCCGAAAGACCTCGAATTGGTCGCGGCGGTGTCGCACCAGGCGGCGATGTTCATCGAGATCAACATCTTGGGGCGCAAGATCGAAGACGAGATCGTCAACCGCGAGCGGCTCTCGCGGCTGCTCTCGCCGAACATCGCCCAGCGCATCATCTCGGGCGAGCTGAACATCGAGAAGGGCGGCAGCCTGGTCAAAGAGTGCACGGTGTTCAACAGCGACATCCGCGGCTTCACGCGGATGAGCGAGGGCACGCCGGCGCCGGTGGTCGTCGAGATGCTGAACGACTACTTCGAGGTGATGGTCGAGTCGATCTTCAAGTTCGAGGGCACGCTCGACAAGTTCATGGGCGACGGCATCATGGCGCTCTGGGGCGCGCCGGTGGCGCACCCCGACGACGCGGTCCGGTGCGTGCGCTGCGCGCTCGAGCAGATGGAGGTGCTCGGGCGCTTCAACCGCCGGCGCCTCGAAGAAGACGAGCCGCCGATCGCGATCGGCATCGGGGTGCACACGGGCGAGCTCGTCGCGGGCTACGTCGGCAGCTCGCGCGCGCTCTCGTACACGGTCATCGGCGACACGGCGAACACCTCGGCGCGGCTCTGCAACATCGCGCAGGCGGGGCAGGTGATCGTGAGCGAGACGACGCACGGGCGGCTCGGCGGCAAGTTCGAGGTCGAAGAGCTGCCGAGCGCGCTGCTGAAGGGCAAAGAGCGGCCGTTGCGCATCTTCAACGTGCTGCGCGAGCGGCCCATGGTGCAGGTGCCGGCGGGGGCTCCGGCCTCGAGCGGCTGAGGCGATGCTGACCGGCCCGCGCTCGCTGCCGCGCCTCCTGGTCGACCGGGCCGGGGTGACGATGGCCCAGGTCGACGAGGCGCTCGCGCGCCAGACCGTCGACGGCGGCGACTTCGTCATCAACCTGCTCGAGGCGGTGGGGCCCTCGGGCGAGGGGGCGCTGCGGTCGGCGCTGTCCGAGCAGACGGGGCTCGAGCTGGCGCCGCCGGGCGAGCTGCCCGAGCCGCCGCCCGAGGGCCTGAGCGCGAAGCTGCCGGCCGAGCTGGCGGTGCGCCACGGGGTCGTGCCCTTCGACGAGCGCGAGGGCACGCTCTGCGTGGCGGTCGACGAGCCGCTGCCCGAGGCGCTGCTCGACCAACTGATGGCCGAGGTGGGGGCGCCCATCTTGCAGTTTGTGGCGCCGACGCCGCGGGTCCGGCAGGCGCTCGCGCGCGAGTACGGCCACCCGCTCGACCGGCGCACGGCGCGGCTGCTGGCGCGGCTCGACGGCCACGACGACCCCTTGCCGAGCCCGCCGCCGCCCTCGAACTCGCAGCCGCCGCCGCCCTCGCGGGGGCTGGCGCGCTGGCTGCAGCGGGCGCAGACGGCGGGCGAGGCGCGGCCGACGGCGCGGGCGCCGCGGCTGAGCGCGGCCGAGGCCGAGGCGCGCATTCTCGAGGCCGAAGACACGGCCGGGGCGCTGCAGGCCTTCTTCGAGTTCTCGCGGCAGTACTTCCACTTTACCGCGCTCTTCGTGGTCGTCGCCGACCGGGCGCTCTGCTTCGACCGGCACCAGCGCGGGGCCGAGGCGGGCGAGCCGCCGGCGAACCTGACGCTCTTCCTCGACGGGCCGGGCTGCCTGACGCACGCGCGCGACCGCAAGGCGCCGGTCTGCGAGCGGCTCTCGAAGCGGGGGCTCGACGCCGAGCTCGCCTCGGGGCTCGGGCGGCCGCCGGGCGCGCTCGCGCTCGCGCTGCCGGTGCTGGTGCGCGGGCGCGTCGCGGCGCTGCTCTACGCCGACGAGGGGCGGCAGCCGGTCGAGCTGTCGCAGGCGGGCGAGGTCATCGCGCTCGCCTCGCTGCTCGGCCACGCCCTCGAGCGCTTCGCGCTGCGCAGAAAGCGCCGCGCCGCCGGCCCGCGCCCCGAGGGCGGGGCGGCCGAGGCGGGCGCCGAGGGCGCGGTCGACCGCGCCTCGATCCCCAGCGAGCCGCCGCCCGAGATCGAGACCGCGCGGCCCCCGCCGCCCTCCGAGCCGCCCGACGGCTCGCCCGCCTCGCTCTTGCACTACCAGCCGCCGACGGCTCCGCCGCTGCCGCGGCAAGAGCCCACGCTGCCTTCGATCATCGTCTCGGCGCCGAGCGACCTGCCGAACCTCTTGGCGCGCCTGAGCGAGGGCGGCTCCGGGCTCGACCAGGTGCTCGAGCGGGTGCGGCGCGAGGGCGCGGCGCTCGCGCCGCTCCTGCTCTCGCGGCTGCCGGGGCCGTCGCCCTACAGCCGGGGCGACCTCTTGGCCGGCTCGGTGCGGCCGCGCGACGCGGGGCCCTACTTCCTCGCCCTCGTCACGCTCGGCCGCGACGCGCTCTCGCTCGTGAGCGCGCGCAGCGCGACGGGGGCGCCGGGGGCGCGCTTTTACGCGACCTTCCTGCTCGGCGACTTCGCCTTCGAAGAGGCGGCGGTCGCGATCGCCGGCCGCCTCTTCGACCCGGACGCCGACATCCGCACGATCGCGCGCGTCTCGGCGCGCCACCTCGGGCCCGAGCGCGAGGTGGCGCGGCCGCTGGCCGAGGCGCTCGAGGGCACGCTCAAAGACCTGCTGGCCGGCCCGCGGCGGCGGCGCCTGGCGGCCGAGACGCTCGGCGAGCTGCGCATGGCCACGGGGCTCGGGGTGCTGGTCGACGCGCTGGGCGACAGCGACTCGTCGGTCGTCGACGTGGCGCACCGGGCGCTCGTCGTCTTGACCTGCCACGACTACGGGCACGACGCGGCCGCCTGGCGCGCGTTCGGGCGGCGCGAGGGCGGGCGGGCGCGGGCGGCCTGGCTGGTCGACTCGCTCACCCACGACAACGCGACGATGCGCCTGCTGGCCGCGGCCGAGCTGACGCCGCTCTTGCCGCACTTGCCGGGGCTGACGCGCTTCGCCATGCTCTCGGCGGCCGAGCGGTCCGAGCTGCAGGCGGCCTGCCGGGCGCTGCTCGAGGGCCCGGCGGCCGACAAGGCCCCGCCGCCCGAGGCGGTGCCGGCGCGGGTGAGCATCCGGCCGCCGCCGGCCTCGTGACCCTTGACAGGGGGCCTCGGGGGCGGCACCCTGCGCGCCCCTCGCCCAACGTGCGGGCCCTTGCCGGCCCCGACCCCCCAGTCGCCGCTCGGCGCGCCCGAGCGCGGGTTGAAACGAACGAACGCACCATGGTCTCTTCGACGCAGCAAACGAGCCGCATTCGTCGCCGCAAGCGGGCGACCAACGGCAAGGCCGGCAAGGCCCAGCGGCGCCGCCTCGGCACGCCCGCCTTCCCCGTCCACCCCGCCGGCTACGACGCGAACGCGCCCGACGCGCGCCGCGAGCCCTCCCCCCCCTCTTCTTCCTCGACCTGAGCCCGCGCCATGGCGAATCACGCATCGGCAGAGAAGCGCAACCGTCAACGCATCAACCGCACCCGCCGCAACCGCTCGATCAAGAGCGCGGTGCGCACGGCGGTCAAGCAGGCGCGCACGGCCGTCGGCGGCCAGAAGCAAGAGGCCCAGGGCCTGGTGGTCGCCGCGACCTCGGCCCTCGACCGCGCCGCCAGCAAGGGCGTGGTGCACCCGAAGGCCGCCTCGCGCGCGAAGGCGCGACTGGCCCGGGCGCTGCACAAGGCGTCGAAGGCCGCGGCCTGAAGCGCGGGCGGGGGCCCT
Organism: Polyangiaceae bacterium; assembly: GCA_035762175.1. Taxonomy (GTDB): domain Bacteria; phylum Myxococcota_A; class Polyangia; order Polyangiales; family Polyangiaceae; genus DASTPP01. Next base: position 4,944 of record DASTPP010000268.1, read on the forward strand.
CGGGGCCCTCACGCCGGCGCTTGAATCGCTGGTAGGTGGCGGTGCGCGCCCTTGCCCGGGGGGCGCCGGCGTCGCCGTTGAGGGGGCTGCCGGCCGGCGAGGCCCGGGCGTGAATGGGCGCGGCCGGGGCCCCGTCCCTTTTCCCGGTTGGGGCGCCCGGGTGGTGTGGCATACAATCGGGCCTGGCGCGCGCTCGTGCCCCCGTCTGCCCGACCGCGTCGTTTGCCGAGTTGCCCCGTGACGAGCGAGCCCTACCCCCCCCCCGAGCCGTCGACGCCCCCCGAGGGCGGCGGCGCGCCGAGCGGGCCCATCGGCACGGTGCTCGACGGCAAGTGGAAGCTGGTGCGGGTGCTCGGCCGCGGCGGCATGGGGGTCGTCTACGAGGGGCTGAACGTCGCCATCGGCAAGCGGGTGGCGCTCAAGTTCATCGACGCGCCCATCGCGGCCGACCCCGAGGTGGTGAGCCGCTTTCAGCGCGAGGCGCAGGCGGCGAGCGCGGTCGACAGCGCGCACATCGTGCAGATCTTCGACACGGGCACGGCGCCCGACGGCTCGCCCTACCTCGTGATGGAGCTCTTGCAGGGCGAGACGCTCGGGGCGCGCATTCGCCGGCTCGGGCGGCTCTCGGTCGAAGAGACGGTGCACGTGCTCTGCCAGGTGCTGCGGGGGCTCGGGCGGGCGCACGCGGCGGGCGTGATTCACCGCGATCTGAAGCCCGACAACATCTTCTTGGTCGATCGCGACGACGACCCGCTCTTCGTCAAGCTGCTCGACTTCGGCATCTCGAAGATCGCGCGGCAGACGACCGAGTCGGGCCACACGCTGACGCGCAAGGGCGCGGTGCTCGGCACGCCCTATTACATGAGCCCCGAGCAGGCCCAGGCGCACCACGACCTCGACGGGCGCACCGACCTCTTCTCGGTGGGGGCGATCGCGTACGAGTGCCTGCACGGCAAGGCGCCCTACGCGGGGCTCGAGGCCTACGAGGCGATCATCGTCGCCATCGTCACGCGCGACGCGCCCTCGCTCAAGGGGCTGCACCCCGAGCTGCCGACGCCGCTCTGCGAGGTGGTGCAGCGCGCGCTCTCGCGCGACCGCGACGCGCGCTACGCGTCGGCCGCGGCGATGCTCGAGGCGGTGCGGCGCGCGGCGCCCGAACTGGCGGGGCTGCCGCGCTCGTCGTCGCAGAGCGTCTCGGGCGTGCCCGCGGCGGCGCCGGCGACGACGCCGTCGGGCGCCCCCGACGCCTCGGCGCAGACGGGCGGCAGCTGGTCGTCGCGCCCGCGCAGCGTCACCCCGACGCTCGTCAGCCCGCCGACGGGGGCGTTCCGGCGGCTGCGGCCGCTGCTCCTGCTCGGGGCGGCGGCGACGGCGATCGGGCTCGGGGCGACGCTGGCCCTCTCGCCGCGGCGCCCGCCGGCGGCCCCGGCGGTCACGCCCGCGCCGAGCGAGCCCGCGCTCGCGCGCATGCGCGTCACCAGCAACGTGCCCGGCGCGCGCGTCTTCGTCGACGGCCGGCTCGCGCCCGACGGCGTCGTGCAGGGCCGCGAGCGGTCGTCGCACGTCATCCGGGTCGAGGCCCCGGGCCACGCGACCTTCGAGCGGAGCGAAATCCTCGACGGCCGCGACGAGCTCTCGCTGGTCTTGCCCCCGCTCGTCGCCCCGGCCGACGCGGCCGACGCGGCCCCGCACCCGCCCGCGGCGCCCGCCCCGAACGGCCCGCGGCCCCGCCCGCCCGCGAACGGCCGGCCCCCCGCCGCCAAGCCCCCCGCGGGCGCGAACGGCGGGCTGCACTTGAAGACCGACCCGACGTGAGCTTAAGTCGAAGCCACCTTGAGGTGCTTCGCCGCTTTCGCGCTCGCCCTGCTGGTCGCGCTCGCCGCCCGGCCCGCCCTCGCCGACAACGACGACGAGGGCAAGCGCCACTTCCGCGCCGGCGTCGGGCTCTACCAGGGCGGCAACTACAACGGGGCGCTCGCCGAGTTCCAGGCGTCGCACCAGCTCCGGCCCACCGCGAGCGCGCTGCAGAACATCGCGCTCTGCCAGAAGGCGCTCTTCCGCTACGTCGAGGCGATCGAGACGCTCGAGTCGCTCCTGCGCGCCTACGGCGACAAGCTGCCCGCGTCCGAGAAGAAGGCCGTGCGCGACGCCATCGACGAGATGCGCCCGCGCGTCGCGTCGGTCGTCGTGGCCGTCTCGCCGCCGAACGCCACGCTGAGCGTCGACGGGCGCGCGGTGCCGGGCGGCGCCGAGCGCAAGGTGCAGCTCGACGTGGGCGAGCACGTGTTCGAGGCCGAGGCGCCCGGGCACCGGCCCTACGCCAAGCGCATCGGCTTCGCCGCGGCCGACCGGCACATCGAGATCGCGCTGACGCCCGAGCTCGGCACGCTCACCGTGCGCGCCGACGACCCCGACGCCGCCATCAACGTCGACGGCGTCGCCCGCGGCCACGGCACCTGGACGGGCGCGGTCTCCGCCGGGGTCAAGCACTCGATCACGGTCTTCAAGCCGGGCAAGCAGACCGTCGCGCTCGAGGCCGTGGTCGCCCCGGGCGAGAAGCAAGAGCTCAAGGCGCAGCTCGACCCGGGCACGAGCCGCCCCCCGCCCTACGTCTACGCGCCGCCCCCCGAGAAGGCCCAACAGATCGGCCCCTACGGCTTCGTGCTGGCCTCGACGTACGTCGTCACGAACCACCCCGATTACTTCGCCGTCCCCGAAGACAGCAACGTCACCATCGACGGGGCGTACTTCGGGCTGCGCGGCGGCTACCGGCTGACGAGCAACTTCGGGCTCGAGGGCTCGTTCGAGGCCGGCGCGCACGCCGTGGGGCCGGGCTGCTACAGCACCGAGGTCACGAGCATCAACGACTGCACCGAGACCGAGTCCGACCGCGACGGCGGGCCGACCTACCGGCTCGTCGGCCGCCGCGTCGGCGCGCACGCCCGCGCCTGGGTGCCCATCTCGCGCGAGTTCGCGCTCGTCGGCACCGCCGGCCTCGGCGCGGTGCACCACCGGCTGAACATGGGCCCCTCGCGGACGTCGGGCGAGCTCGGCGCCGTCCGCGCCAACGCCTGGAACGGCTTCGTCATGTTCGAGGTCGGGGCCGAGCTCAACATCCGCCGCGTGCTCATCGACCTCGTGGTGGTCCTCGTCGGCGAGGGCGTGAACAACCTCAGCAACGAAGACCAGCCGGGGGGGCGCCAGGCGTACAAAGCGAACCCGAGCATCGGCATGGGGGGCCTGGGCGTGCGCCTCGGCTACGGGCACTTCTAGGGCCCGCGCCGGCCGGGGCGGCGGCCGCCCGCGGGGGGTTTTTCGGGCCCTTCGCCGGCGCTATGATCCGCGGCCCCGACCCACGACGGCGAGGCCCCCATGACCGACGCGCACGACCCGATCCTGTCCCGGCTGCAAGAAGACCGCCGCTTCGCCCCGCCCGAGGCCTTCCGCAAGGCGGCGCGCGTCGGCTCGCGCGAAGAGTACGAGAGGCTCTACCGCGAGAGCCTCGAGTCGCCCGAGACCTTCTGGGCCCGCGAGACGGCCGAGCTCAGCTTTCGCACGCGCTGGTCGAAGACGCTCGACTGGAAGGCGCCGCACGCCCGCTGGTTCGAGGGCGCGACGCTGAACGTGTCCGAGAGCTGCCTCGACCGCCACCTCGAGGGCGACGCCCGCACCAAGGCCGCGCTCATCTGGGAGGCCGAGCCCGAAGACCCGCAGCGCGGCGCGCCGACGCGCACGATGACGTACTTCGAGCTGCACCGCGAGGTGGTGCGCTTCGCGGGCGCGCTCGCCACGCTCGGCGTCAAGGCGGGCGACCGGGTCATCATCTACATGGGCATGGTGCCCGAGGTGGCCGTGGCCATGCTCGCGTGCGCGCGGCTCGGGGCCGTGCACTCGGTGGTCTTCGGGGGCTTCGCGGCCGAGGCGCTGCGCGACCGCGCCAACGACTGCGGGGCGAAGGTCATCGTGACGCAAGACGGCGCCTACCGCCGGGGCCAGGTCGTCAAGATGAAGGCGACGGTCGACGCGGCCGTCGCGCACTGCCCGACGGTCGAGCGCGTCGTGGTCTACCGCCGCCTCGGCGAGGCCATCTTGCCGATCGAGCTCGACCCGAAGCGCGACATCTCGTGGGAGCGCGCGATCGCCGAGCGCGACCCCGCGCTCGGCCGCGAGGCGACGGCGGTGGGGGCCGAGCACCCGCTCTTCATCCTTTACACCTCGGGCTCGACGGGCAAGCCGAAGGGCGTGCTGCACACCTCGGCGGGCTACCTCGCGGGCGCGCACGTCAGCACCAAGTACGTCTTCGACCTGCGCCCGGGCGACGTGTTCTGGTGCACGGCCGACGTCGGCTGGGTCACGGGCCACAGCTACGTCGTCTACGGGCCGCTCTCGAACGGGGCGACGGTGCTGCTCTACGAGGGGGCGCCGAACGCGCCCGACGCGGGCCGGCTCTGGCGCGTCGCCGAGCGGCACGGCGTGACGGTCTTCTACACGGCGCCGACGGCGATCCGGGCGTTCATGCGCTGGGGCGAAGACTGGCCGAAGAAGAGCGACCTGTCGGCGCTGCGGCTGCTCGGCTCGGTGGGCGAGCCCATCAACCCCGAGGCGTGGGTCTGGTACCATACGCACGTCGGCGGCGGCCGCTGCCCGGTGGTCGACACCTGGTGGCAGACCGAGACCGGCTCGATCATGCTGACGACGTTGCCGGGCGCGGTCGAGTCGAAGCCGGGCGCGACGGGCCTGCCCTTCTTCGGCGTCGAGCCCGCGATCGTGAAGACGGGCGGGGCCGAGTGCGGCCCGAACGAGGGGGGCTTCCTGGTCGTCAAGCGGCCCTGGCCGAGCATGCTGCGCACCGTGTGGGGCGACGACGAGCGCTTCCGGCGGCAGTACTTCGGCGAGATCGAGGGCGTCTACTTCACCGGCGACGGCGCGCGGCGCGACGAAGACGGCTACTTCTGGGTGGTCGGGCGCATCGACGACGTGCTCAACGTCGCCGGCCACCGCGTCGGCACCGCCGAGATCGAGAGCGCCGTCGTGGCGCACCCCGCCGTCGCCGAGGCGGCCGCGGTCGGGCGCCCCGACGACCTCAAGGGCCAGGCGCTCGTCGTCTTCGTCACGCTCAAGCTGGGCTACGCCGCCGACGAGGCCATGCGCGAGGCCGTCAAAGAGCAGGTCGCGCGCGACATCGGCAAGTTCGCCCGGCCCGACGACGTGCGCTTCACCGACGCGCTGCCCAAGACGCGCTCGGGCAAGATCATGCGCCGCCTGCTGAAAGAGGTCGCCGCCGGCAAGGCCCCCACCGGCGACACCTCGACGCTCGAAGACCTCACGGTGCTCGCCAAGCTGCGCGACGAAGAGTGAGCGGCCCGGGGCCCGCCCGCCGGCGCGGGGCGGGCCCGCGGCCGGCGCCGGCCCCGCGCCCCGCCCCCCGCCGCGGAGCCCCGCGCCGACGATCGCCGCCCCGCGCCCCGGCGCCGGGCGGCCCCGCTCAGGGCACGAGCTTGTAGCCGTAGCCGTACACCGTGAGAATGTGCCGCGGCTTGTCGTGGTTGTCTTCGACCTTGCGGCGCAGCTTGACGATGAAGTTGTCGACCGTGCGGTTCGTGCCCGAGGCGCTGACGCCCCAGACCTTCGACAAGATCTCGTCGCGGGCGACGGGCTGGCCGGCGCGCTCGTGCAAGAAGCGCAAGAGCTCGACCTCGTAGAACGAGAGCTGCTCGCGCTTGTCGCCGCGCGCGACCTCGTGCGAGACGAGGTCGACCTCGCACTCGCCGAGCTTGAAGCGCCCGTGCGAGGGGTCGGCGCTGCGCGCGGCGCGGCGCAAGAGGGCGCGCAGCCGGGCGATGAGCTCGCCGACGCTGAAGGGCTTGGTGACGTAGTCGTCGGCGCCCGCGTCGAGGCCGCGGATCTTGTCGGCCTCCTGGCTGCGCGCGGTCAGCATCAAGATGGGCACGAACGCGTCGAAGCGCCGCAGCTCTTCGCAGACCTGGTAGCCGTTGACGTCGGGCAGCATCAGATCGAGCACGATGGCGTCGGGGCTCTCTTGCCGGGCGAGCGCCACGCCGTCGCGCCCCTGGGCCGCCGAGAGCACGCGGAAGCCCTCGAACTCGAGCGCGTCCTTGAGGCCGAGGACGATGTGGGGCTCGTCCTCGATCATCAAGATGGTCTTCTTGGCCATCGGCGCTTCGGTCGCGGGGCGCTCGCCGCGCGCGGCCCGGCGGGGGCCTCGGGGCCCCCCGGCACGCGCGCCCCCGCCCCGGCCCTCAGTTCGACGCGGTGACGGCGCCCCCCGCGCCCGCGGCGCCCGACGAGATGGGGCTGTTCGAGGCGGCGCCGAGGCAGGTGATGAAGATCGAGGTCTGCTCGGTCGAGTTGCCGACGGCGCCCTGGGTGCCGATGAAGCGCAGGGTGCGCTGGGCGTCGGCCGGGCAGTTCTTCACGATCTCGGACTGCGCGTCCCGCGTGGCCTGGTCGGGGGCGAAGGCCGGGTCGACGTAGCACCAGCCGTTGATGTTGGGGATGAGGCTGGGGTCGCTCGGGTTGGTCTGGCAGGTCTGCTGGTCGGCGCCCTCGAGCTGGCGGAACTCGCAGAGGCAGTCGTAGTTGGTGACCTCTTGGCCCTGCAGCGAGGCGAGTAGCTCGGGCTGCAGCGGGGCGTAGCCGGGGGCGCTGCAGGCCTGGCAGGCGCTGATCTCGGCGGGGCCGCCCGACTGGGTGCCGTCGTCGTTGCGGCGGAACTTCGCCTCGATGACGAGGCAGGGCGACTGGTTATTGCGGACGTCGAGGCGGCGCGGCAGGCAGCGGCCCTTGAGCGCGTTCTTCAGCCGGTCGATGATGGTGTTGACCGCGGGCCGGTAGCCGAAGTGCGGCTGCGCCTGGTCTTGGGTCTCGGGGCAGATGCTGGCGACGATGGCGCTGTCGCCGATGCCCCGCAGCACCTCGAGAAAGCGCAGGCCGGGGTAGGCCTTGGCGCGGGCCTGCTTGGTGGTGAAGGTGCCGGTGCCGACCTTGGTCTGGCCGTCGGTGTACGTCTCGCAGAGCGGGTTGCGGCGCAGGGCCGGGTCGGTCTGCGCGAGGTTGGCGGAGTCGTAATCGCAGTCGCAGCCGTCGGGGCCGTTGATGTTGTCGTTCGGGTCTTCGAGGTTCCCCGGGTCGTCGCACTGCAGGTCGACCTCGGCGCTGGTGCCGAGGGGGAAGATGCACGCGTACTGCAGGTCGTCGCGCAGGGTGGAGTTCCACTCGTGGCCGTTGATGCGGTTCCACCCGGCGCTCAGGTCTTCGCCCGTCACGGGGTGGTTCTTGTTCGCCAGCGAGGCGATGCGGTCGTCGATCGACTCGCGCATCAGCGGGTCGCGCGGCGGCGTCTGCGTCAAGGGGTTGCCGAGGATGAGGTCCCAGTCGATGGCGGCGGGGTCTTTGAAGCCGCCGGGGCCCTCGGCGTTCGCGGCGAGGGTGTTGGGGTTGACCGCGATGTCTTGCCAGGGCACCCCGACGATGCCGGCGAAGTAGATGCGCCCGTCGGGGCGGCCGCGCAGCTCGGTGGTGCGCCCCTCGGGCCGCTTCGAGGCGTCGCAGGTGCTCTGGTCGGCCGGGTCGGCGCAGGTCGCCAGGTAGCGGCGCCAGGGCAGGTCGACGAAGAGCGGGTTGTCGACCTTGGGCGCGACGAGGTTGTCGCGGACACGGTTGCCCGCGTTGTCGTCGGCGAAGTACTTGGCGTCGTCGGGGCCGGGGGCGGGCTTGTTGAGCGCGATGAGCGCGCCGCTCGTGTCGTAGACCTTGCGCTGGGTCAGGCCGTCGATGTAGCGCTGCACCGGGTGCAGCGCCTCGAAGCCGAAGCGGCGGCGCTGCTCGAAGCAGCGCAGGTTCAGCTTGTCAGCCACCACCGCCTCGGCCTTCGTCGCCGGGCAGCCGACGGCGGTGCGGGCGGCCTGCAGCGCCGTGGTCTCTTCGGGGGTCGCCCCCGCGTCGGGCAGGTAGAGGCAGCTGTAGCACTCGGGCGAGAAGGGGTTGTCGTTGCAGGCGGCCGTGCCCTGCTCGAACCGGTTCTCGGACCGGTCGACCATCAGGTGCGACTCTTCGAAGAAGCGCTGCCCGCCGTTCGGCGTGTTCACCAAGAGGCGCCGCAGGTACGACTCGGGCCAGCCCCCCTGCTCGATCAGGCCGTTGTCGCCGCGCACCTGCGGCGGGTAGTAGGTCTCGATGAACGAGCAGTCGTTCTCGTCGCTGAGCGCGATGACCGCGACGAGCGAGTCGGGCCGCAGAAAGTTCGCCCGCTCTTCGAGCAGCGCCGTGTCGACCTCGGTGAAGACGGGCTGGGTCGAGAGCGACGCCCCCGGGTTGTTCGGGTCGGGCGGCGGCACGAAGAGCTTCGGCGGGCTCGGGTCGACCAGGAAGCGGTACCAGGCCTCGAGCGAGGCCTCGAAGCCGCAGCCGGCTTGGCCGACGCCGCGCACGATGTTGGCGAAGTTCGTCTGCAGCGCCACCGCGTCGCGCTCGCCGCCGGCGACGCCCGCCTGGTCCCAGGCGAGGAAGCCGAGGCCGCGGTAAGTCGGCACCGAGGGGATGGCCATGCCGCCCTCGGCCGTGCCGCGCGTCAAGAGCCGCCCGTTGTCGTTCGGGTTGCCCGGGTCGGCGGGCGTACAGAGGTTGCCGCCGTGGCCGCCGAGGCTCGACGAGATGACCCCGATGTGAATGTCGCCGACGGGGTCGAACTCGGGCGTCGTGCCGCTCGGGCACGCGCCCCCGGTCGGCGCGACCGACTGGCCGTCGGCCCGCACGCAGTTCGGCGTGATCAGCCGGCCCAACAGATCGGGCACGGCCTGCGCCAAGATGGTCTGCTTGTCGGCCATCGAGATCGAGTTGTCGACCATGAAGAGCAGGTCGATCTTGTTGATGCGCTCGACGGCAACCTGCTCGGTGATGGCGTTGCTCGTGCGCGGCGCGGCGGGCGCGACGGGCCGGTCGAGGCAGGCGCCGGCGCCGAGGCCGAGGCCGGCGAGGGCCAGGCCAACGCGCGCGAGGCGGGCGGCCGAGGCGTGCCGGCGCGCCGAGGGGGGGCGGGTCATGGGCGTCGCTCCTAGGTGAGGCAGGGTTTTATCGAACGCAAAGCCTGGCCTCGACCCACAGCTAAACGGACGGCCCGACGAGTGTCAACGCGCCCTGAGGCGCCGGGCCCTCGCCGTGACCATGCGTCGGGGGGCAGGGGTATGGAAAGGCAAGGCAAGGCCCCCCGTCTGCGCCTGAGGTTTTCGAGCGTCCGCCGAAGTCGCTCGAGCCCGCCCCGAGTGGCACGTGGGCGCGGCGGGCTCAGGCCATGGCCGAATCTGCCAAGGCCCCCAAACTCGCCTTCGGCCCGGCCCCAGGGCCCCGGCGGCGGCCCCGGGGCGCCGCGCGCGGGCGAGCCCGGCCGTGCGAAGCGTGTCGCACACCGCACCCGAGCGGCGCGGGGGGCTCGACCCCGCAGCCTTAGCCCGAGCGGCGGGGGCCCTGGCCGCGGCGCCGCCCCTCGTGCGCCCGCTTGGACACCTTGGGCGCCGAGCGGGCCGCGACCGAGGCGCGTCGCACCGTGCCGTTCGTCAGGGGCGAGAGCAGGCCCTTCGAGCCCGGCCGGGCCGAGGGCCGGCGGGCGCCGCCGGGGCGCAGCGAGGAGCGGGCCACCTCGATGGCGCGCAGGCTCTTGCGGAAGGCGGCCAGATCGTTCTCGGACAGGACCGAGAGGGCGCGCATGGCCTCTTTCATGGGGTCGCGCCGGGGCGGCGGCGCGCACAGGTCGTCGACCGCGACGCCGAGCGCCTGCGCGAGCCGGAAGGCCGCGTCGACCGAAGGGGTCATCTCGCCGCGCTCGATGCGGGGCACGTAGTTGGGCCCGACGTGGGCGGCCGCCGCGAGCTGCGCCTGCGTCAGGCCGCTCTCGAGCCGCGCCAACCTAACGCGCTCACCAAACTGCTTTGCGAATCGATCCATCGCGAACCCTCGTTGCCTTGCCTCTGGCCCCCCCTTCGATGCCCTAGGCGCGACTCGGTCGCGGGCCCTCGTCGACGGGTGGGGATTGTTGCGCCATCGAGGCCCCCTCCGGCGGGCCGGCCGGCCTCGGGCCGTAGTGGGCCCGCAGGGCCTCGACCGCGCGCGGGCCCACCCCCGGCACCGCCAGCAGCTCGGCGTCGCTCGCGTCGCGCACCGAGAACGCCGAGCCGAACGCGGTCAAGAGCGCCACCCGCGCGCGCTTGCTGAGCCCCGGCACGTCGTCGAGCAACGACCGGAACGACCGCGATTTCGCCAGCCGCTCGCGGGCATAATTCGAAAACCTATGCGCCTCGTCTCTCGCCCGCGCCAGGAAGAAGAGCGCCGCGCTCTGCGGCCGCAGGGGTATACCGTTCTTCTGACCGGGAACGTACACCCGGTCGACCAGCTCTTCGCCCCCGAGCGTCACCCGCTCTTTCGCCAGCCCCACGACCGGCAGATCGTGCAACCCGAGGTCGCGCGCCGCCGTCAGGGCGACGTTGAGCTGGCCGCGGCCCCCGTCGACGACCAGAAGGTCGGGCAGCTCCCAGCCCTCGCCCGCCTGGCGCGAGGGCGGGCCGAGCTCGGCGAGGGGCATCGGGCCGTCACCCCCCTCGCCGTCGGGGCCCGTCGGGGCCCGGGCGACCACCGGCGGCGGGCTCGGCGTCAGCTCGAGGGCGTCGCCCCCCTCGCCCGGGTCGAGCGCCAGCGCGGCGTGGGCCTCGTCGGCGCCAGACCGCGAGGCGACGGCGGCGTGCGCCCCGTCGGCGTCGGGCGTCGGGGCAGCGTGGGCCTTGTCGGCGTCGGGCGACGGCTCGGCCGCGCGGGCCCCCCCCGCGGCGGGCGGCGGGGCGGCGGCCCCGGACGCGCCGGGCGCGCGCCGGCCCTTGCGGCGGCCCCGGGCGGCGGGCACGGCCGCCTCGACCGCGGCGGCCGGGGGCGGCGTCGGCGAGATCGCGAGCTCGACGTACGACGTGGCCTCGGACGGAGCGCCGTCGGCGGCGGCGGGCGCGGCGGCGGCGGGCGGCGGGGGGGGCGAGCCGCCGCGGGCCGCCTTGCCGCGCCGGAAGCGCCGCGCCAAGACCTCGTACATCGCGCCGTAGTCGTCGCCGGCGGCGGCGCCGCGCACGCGAAAGATGCGGTAGCGCGACTTCTGCGGCTGGCCGTTGTAGAGCGAGACGACGGCGCCGACGGTGTCGTTGCCGCCGAGGTGCGAGATGTCGACGCACTCGATGCGCCGCGGCAGCGCGGGCAGCTTGAGCCGCTGCTGCAGCTGCCCGAGCCGCAGATCGACGTCGTCGACCTCGCGGCGCTTCTCGCGGAAGGCGTGCTCGGCGTTCTCGCCCGCCAGGCGCACGAGGTCGGCCCGGTCGCCGCGGCGCGGGGCGAGCACCGCGACCTTGCGCCCGCGCCGCTCGCTCAGCCACTCGGCGACGCCCTCGACGCCCTCGAAGGCCATCGGCAGGAGGATCTCGTCGGGCAGCGCCCCGGCCGCGCCCGGCCCCGCCTCGTCGTAGTACTGGCGCAGAAAGCCCGCGACGAGCTCGTCGTCGTCGAGCTCGACGTCGGCGATCGAGAAGGTCGCCGTGTCGCGCACGCGCCCGGCGCGCACGTAGATGACGGCGAGCTCGGCGAGGCCCCCCTGCCGGAAGAGCCCGAGCACGTCTTGGTCGACGTCGCGCTCGCCGACGATGCGCTGCGCCTCGCGCATCGAGGCGATGGCGCGAATCTGGTCGCGGTACGTCGCGGCGTCTTCGAAGCGCATCTGCCGCGAGGCCTCGCGCATCCGGGCGTCGAGCTCTTGGGTGAGCTCGTCGTGGCGCCCGTCGAGGAAGAGCTCGACGGCGCGCACCTGCGCCCCGTACTCGCCCCGATCGACCTCGAGCACGCAGGGGGCGGGGCAGCGCTTGATCTGGTACTGCAGGCAGGGCCTGCGCCGCGCCGCCATCTCGGCGTCGGTGCAGGTCCGCAGCTGAAAGTACTTGTTGACGAGGTGCAGCGTGCGCCGCGCCCCCGACGACGAGGGGTACGGGCCGAAGTAGCGCGCGCCGTCGGGCTGGGGCCGGCGCACGACCTCGAGCCGGGGCCAGGGCTTCTTCGGGTCGAGCTTGAGCGACAGAAAGTCTTTGTCGTCGCGCAGCTTGACGTTGAAGCGCGGCCGGTGCTCTTTGATGAGCTCGTTCTCGAGGATGGCCGCCTCTTTTTCGGACCCCACCACGCGCGTCTCGAGGTCGCCGATGACCCGCAAGAGCACGGGTATGAAGGGCCGCGTGTCGCTCGAGCCCTCTTGAAAGTAGCTGCGCACGCGCGCGCGCAGGCTCTTGGCCTTGCCGACGTAGACCACGGCCCCCTCGCCGTCGCGAAAGAGGTAACAGCCCGGCCGGGCGGGCAGCGACTCGAGCTTCTGGGCGACCGTTTCGGGCAGCATCTGGTGGGGGGCGGCGCCCCGTGCTAGAGGCGGCGGCTCCGCGAACGGCGGTAATGTAGCAAGGTTTCTGGCATGGGCTGGGTCGACTCGTGGTGGCGGGCGTGGGGGCGGCGCGCGACGGGCTGGGCGCTCCTCTCGGCCGCCGGGGCCGCGGCCGTGCTCTTGGTCTTGCCGCCCGAGGCGCCCGGCGTCGACCAGGCCGCGCCGCCGCCCCCGGCGCGCCTCGGCGGCGAGCCCCTCGACCTCGGCGCCGAGGGGGCCGGCGAGCGCGCCCTCGAGCTGGTTCGCAAGTACGCCGCCGCCCCCGTCACGCTGCGCCTGCCGGGCGGGCGCACCCGGCGCGTCTCGCGCGCCGCGCTCGGCGCCGAGATCGACCGCGTCTACCTCGCCGCCCTCGTCGCCTCGGCCCGCAACCCCTCGAGCCCGCTGCGCCGCGCGCACGCCCGCGGCCCGAAGGGCGCCCCGCTCGAGCTGCCCACCGCGGTCGTCGTCAACCAAGAGCGGGCCATGCCCGCCCTGCTCTCGCTCAAAGACGAGCTCGACACGCCCCCGGCCGACGCGCGCCTCGACCTCGACGCCCGCAAGCTCGTGCCCGAGCGCCCCGGCTACCGCCTCGACGTCTACACCACGCTCGCCCGCCTCGACGAGGCCTTCGCCCGGGGCGCGCCCGAGGTCGAGGCGGCGGTCGAGCCGCTCGCCCCCTCGCTCACCGCCGCCCGCCTCGGCAACCCCTCGTTCGACGACGTGCTCGGCTACTTCGAGACGCACTACGCGGCCGACAAGAAGGGCGAGGCGCGCACCTTCAACCTGCGCCTCGCCGCCAGCCGCCTCGACGGCTACGTGCTCTTGCCCGGCGAGACCTTCGACTTCAACAAGGTCGTCGGCCCGCGCAACGAGGCGTCCGGCTACAAGGTGGCCCCCGTCATCGCCCAGGGCGAGCTCGTCGACGGCCTCGGCGGCGGCACCTGCCAGATCTCGGGCACCCTGCACGCGGCCGCCTTCTTCGCCGGCCTCGAGATCGCGAGCCGCACCCCGCACTCGCGCCCGAGCGCCTACATTCGCATGGGGCTCGACGCCGCCGTCGCCTACCCCACCATCAACTTCAAGGTCAAAAACCCCTTCCCGTACCCGGTCGTCATCCACGAGTCGGTCAAAGACGGCGTCGTGCGCGCCGAGATCTTGGGGCCCAAGCGCCGGCACACCGTCACCTTCGTGCGCAAGATCGACGAGGTCCTGCCCTACCAGGAGCAAGAGCGCCCCGACCCCCGCCTGCCCCAGGGCGTGCGCGTGCTCTCGCAGCGGGGCGTGCCGGGCTTCAAGCTGCACCGCTACCGCGTCGTGCGCGAAGGGCCCTTCGCCCTGCGCGAGCGCTTCAACGACCTCTACCCGCCCACCAACCAGATCGTGCGCGTCGGCACCGCCGCCGACCTGCCCAAAGACTCGCCCCGCCCCGACGACGACAACCACGCCGAGTACACGGCCGACGAGTTCCTCAGCATCACGCAGGGGGTCGATCTGCGGCCGCCCAAGGGCAAGGCCGAGGCTCCCGGCGGCCCCACGGTCGAGTCGCGCGAGGCGGGCCGCACGGGCGAGCCGGGCTGGACGCGGCGCGAAGGCATGCCCTACTGGGAGACCAAAGAGGACAAGGCGCGCGCCGCGTCCGGCGAGGGCGAGGCCGGGCGCCGGCGCGAGGCCGAGGGCGGGCGCCCGCGCGACGGCAAGGGCGAGGCCGAGGGCGGGCGCCCGCGCGACGGCAAGGGCGAGGCCGACGCGCGGCGCGACGGCAAGGGCGGCGAGGCCGACGCGCGGCGCGACAGCAAGGGCGAGGCCGACGCGCGGCGCAAGCCCAAGGCGACGCACGAGGGCGGGGGCGGGTAACATCGATCGCACGCGAGGCGCCTCCCGGCTCGCCGGCGCCCCGGACGCGCCCACACACCCGACGAAATGGCTCGCGAGAGCGCCTAGAGCAACCATGTGGTTGCTAAAAACGCTCGATCGATCGGGTTCTTGCAACCGAACGGTTGCGCGAACCGGTTCGCCGGACCGCTTTTCGCAACCTTCTGGTTGCACGAACCGGTTGACGACGAGCCCCCGCCCTTGCGCGCGCATGCCCGGGCTGCCGGCCGACCTCGAGGGGGGCGAACCCCCCAAACCGCCCCTCCGCCCCGGCCTGCCGAAGGGCCCGGCGTTTGGCCCTCTCGCGGCGGCCTTTTCGGGCGGCGTGGGCGGCGCGTCGGCGCCGCACGCTGGGCGCGCAGGGCCCTCGGGGCAGCTCGAGGCAAACGATGGGAGGTTCGTCGAGGGCGTTTGAGCAAGTTGCTCAAGGCTGAGCAAGTTGTTGTTCACCCTTGTACGTCGCACCCAGCGATCGCCGAGGCCCGGGCGGTCGTTTGCGCACTGCGGCGCGCTCGCGGGCGGCGGCTGGGCCGCCAAAAAGCCCTTACTCTGGGCAAGGGATGGATGGACAATGGTCTCGGTGGCGGCGAACGTGAAGCACGTCACAATCCCGGGGGCCCTCCGGGGGGCATTTCTGACGAAGCCGGCGCAGGCCCCCGCCGGGCACGCCTCTTGCGTAGGCTTCGACCGAGTCTGGGGCCCTGCCCCTAAGTACGTGACGACTGGCCGCCCTCGGCGACCGAACGCCGAGGGGCTGCCCCCATCATCCCCCGTTTTGAGCCGGCCGCCGTCGCGCCGTCTCCCCGAGGTTCTCCCTTGCCCGGGCGTGTGCACGCTCGGTCTGCCCCGAGGTGTTTCTCATGCTGAAGAGCGGGTCGCTTTGTCTAATGTCCATCGCCACGGTCCTTTTGACGGGCTGTCCGCTGCCGCCCTACGGCGACGCGCCGCCCCACGGCTGCCAGGGCCCCGGCTGCTACGACGACGACGATGACGACGACGGGTGCGGCGGCTGGGGCGGCAAGGGGGGCTACGGCGGCGGGGGCGGCTACGCCGGCGGGGGCGGCAAGGCCGGCTCGGGCGGCGGCGGGCTGCCCGAGCGGACGCCGATCGCGCTCGACGAGTACCAGCAGCGCCTGCGGCTCGACCTCGCCACGGTGCCGCGCGCCGAGCAAGCCGACATCGTGTACGTCGAGTTTCACGCGGCGTACAACAACCCCAACTACAACGACGACGAGTTGGGCGTGCTCGCCAACGCGACGCTCAAGTTGCTCAACCAGCTCGACGTCCTCTCGAACTCCGCCGGCACCGCCGGCGCCGCCGCCGTCCTCGACAACTTCGGCCGGCCCATCGCGGTGCGCTTCAACCCGTCGCGCTTCAACCTCGACAAGCAGCGAGACATCGTCGACACCATCGTGCGGCTCGCCCACCGCCAGGACGTCAACAACCCCTTCTCGTGCGACGTGCCGGCCGTCCCCGGGCTCGACTTCTTGCACCTCGCCGCCAACGACGACGTCTTCGACCCCATCTTCCAGAACTTCGAGTCGGTCTACTCGAACGTTGGCCTGCGCAAGCGGCTCGTGCAGGCAGGCGTCTTGGGCCCCGACCAGCTCGTCTTCGACCCGGTCAGCGAGGCGCAGTTTCTCGCCAACGGCCTCACCAACGTCGCGAACGTCACCCTCTACGACGCGCTCGCCGCCGTCGACCCGCTCAACTTCAACCGCCCGACCCTCGACCTGCTGTACAACGACGTCGGCGACCGCGAGCGCCTCGTGCGCGGCTGCCTCCTCCAGTCGAACGTGTCGGCGGGCAACCGTTGCATCGACCGCCTGGCGCAGAGCACCCCCTCGAACGGCGCGGCGTACCTCACCTTCGACGTGCTGGCGTTCAACAACGCCGACCCGAGCAAAGACTTCTTCGCGGCCGCCTTCGTCGGCCCGGGCAACCCCGCGGGCGACCCGCTCGTACGGCCCCACGATGGCATCGAGCCCTTCGCGATCGACGGGGGCGCGGGCATCTACCAGCTGCCCAACTCGATGCTCGGGTTCCTCGGCTTCAACGCCAACTTCCAGCTCGTGAGCAACGCGCCGCCCTACAACGCGGCCCTCGGCGGCGGCGACCTCGCGAGCGGCTCGAACTCGTCGTCCGCCTGCAACTCCTGCCACTCGGGCTTCGCCATCCCCTTCAGGGACACGATCAGGGACGCGATCGAGTTCTCGCAGGGGAGCGCCGACGAGTTCGGCTACATTCTCAAGCGCTCGCAGGACCAAGAAGCCTGGGACGCCACCTTCGAAATCGACGCGGTATCCTACGCGGATGCCCTGCGCGAAGTTTACTTCGTGCGCTCCGAGAGCGGCGAGCTGGCGGACGGCATCTGGTCGTTCGGTCAGGCGTACAAGCGAGACCTGTCGTTCGAGGACGCGGCGGTCGAGCTCGGCCTGCCTGACGGCGAGACCTTCCTCGACCTGCTCGACAACACCGGCCTCGGGGGCGAGTTCGGCGACGGCGCCATCTCGCGCGAAAGCTTCGTCCTCAACTACCAGGCGCTCGTCGATCAGGTGGCCAGCTCCGACCTCGACTTCTTGCGCGGCTGCGTCGCCCGCGACACGTCCGAGGTGGAGGACCTCCCCACCGGCGACTGAAGCCCCGACGCGCGCGGGCCCCGCGGGGGCCGACGCGACGCCGGGCCGACGCCCCCCCTCGGGCCCTCCCGTCGGGGGGCGTTTTGCTCCCGCGGCTCGGCGCGCTTTGCGACGGCCGCGGCGGCGAACTTCCGAGGCGACGCCGGGAGGGGTCGCCCCTGCCGGACGTCGCTTCCGAAGCGACGCCCGGCAGGGGGTCGAGGGTGCCCCCCGTCACTTCCGAAGTGACGCGGGGAGGGGTCGAGGGTGCCCCTCGTTACTTCCGAAGCAACGCAGGGAGGGGTCGACCCTACCCCCCGTCGGTTCGGAACCAACGCCGCGAGGGGTCGACCCTACCCCCCGTCAGTTCGGAACCAACGCCGCGAGGGGTTCACCCCTCTGATTATTGCTTCTGAAGTTACGAATGGAGGCATAGCCCCCTCGGATTGTTGCTCTTGAAGTTCGCAGTAGGGGAGCCAGCCCCGCATTTGCCGCCATTGAAGCAACGGTTCGAGGCATTGCAGGTGGAGCTTCGAGGAGGTGCTCAACAGCGTCGAGAGGGTCTTCGCGAACGGCGCGCCGTACCTCCGGCTGCCCGTGCACGTCATCTACACGGTGCCTCCGCCCATGCTCGTGCGCATGCCGACCGACAGCGTGCGCTTCTTGCCCATGATCAAGCTACGCACCTGGGACCGCGACCCCGCCGAGGGGGCCGTCGTGGCGCGCGGGAAGCCCTTCCCCGAAGGCGTCGCGGTCGCGCGCGAGATGGTACGCAGGCGCGTGCCCGACGGCGCGCTCGCCGAGTTCCTCGGGCCCGACTTCGAGGGGCGCTTGCGGGCGATCATTCAGTGGTCGGGGGGCTACCCGCGCGAGTTGCTGCGCCTGATGCAGCGGGTGATGACGGCCGAGCGCTTCCCCCTGTCGGACCGACTGTTTCAACGCACCCTCCGGCAGGCGGCCGACGAGAGTAGTCGCATCGTGTTCAGCAACGGCCAGCGCGCGCTCGACATGCCGGCCAAGGTGTACTTGACGCAGAAGCTCACGGTCGACCCGGGCGAGCACGTGCTGGCCGACCGGTTGCTGACGGGCAACCTCATCTTGCGCTACTCGAACGACAAAGAGTGGGACGACGTACACCCCGCCCTGCTCGAGCTGCCCGCCCTACGTGAGGCCATCGAGCGGCAGCAGGCCGCCTTGCTGGCCGCCCGGGGTTCGACGCCGCCCCCCGCCCTCACCGCGCCGGCCCCCGGATGACCGCCGAATCGCTCGCCGACGAGCCTGGCGACGAGCCCCCGCCCGACGACGAGTTGGGCCGGCTCGTGCGCAGCCTCGTGCTGTCCGAGCGCTTTCACTTCTACGTCGCCGTCTGCGAGACGCCGCGCGCGGCCGACGCGTTGCTCGACGAGCTCGCCTCGAAGCTGCCGGCCGAGCGCGGGGCCGAGGTGCGCTTCGTCCGCCTCGACCCCTACGCGAAGCACGAAGAGTTTGGCGAGCCGCTGAGCGCCGACGAGGTGGTCGCCGCGGCGCTCGAGCCGCTCGTCTACCCGCCCGAAGCGAACCGCCGGCACGGGGTGGTGCACGTGCTCGACGCCTCGCGGGCGGCGCCCGAAGACGAGCAGGCCTTTCGCTGGCTCTTCGGGCGCATGAACGAGCGGCGCAACCACATCGCGCGGGCGCTCGGCGGCGAGCTCGTCTTGCTCGCGACGCCGGACGTCGAGCAGCTCTTCGTCGAGGCGGCGCCGGACTTCTGGTCGATCCGGAGTGATACGTACGTCTTCTACGGGGAGGCATTCCGGGCGGATGGAACCCAAGTCGCGAGCCGAGCGCTCGGGCACCCGCCACCGGCGCCGCCTGCCCCGCCTCTAGGCGGTGCCCCCGAAGTGGTGACGGCGACGCTCTGGCCGCCGAAGCCGCTACCTAGCGGTCGTCACCTCTCTCCAGAGGTGGCTCGCGAACGGTTCAAGCCCTTCCTTGAGTTCGTCCGCGAGCACTGGTCGGTTTCGCCGCCGAAGAGGCCATTCGAACCTGACCGCCTGCCTGAGACGCTCACGACTCTCGAGGAGCTTCTCGAAGCCAAGGGGCGCGGCAGCTCACTTTGGCGAGAGCAGGTCGGGAGCGCCGGTAACGTACGGGCGCAAGAGCTCGGGCCTTGGCCTTACGTGCCGGAAGAGCTCGCCGAGGGCGCCCGCCTGGCAGGACAGGCCGACGTCGCACGGCGCATCTATCGTACGATTGTCGACGACGCGCGGAGAGACGGACGAAACGTCCGCGATGGTCAGTGGCTCCTGCTCGACGCCGCGTTCGCGCGGGCCTTTTTCTCGCTGGTCGCGCTCGAGGTCGAGCGAGGGGACGTAGACGCCGCGCGCACGCTCGTTGTCGAAATGGCCGAGACGGGTGGCCCGAAGCCAGCCCTCGGGCAGCAGCTCACGTGGGCCCTCTGGCTACAAAGCCTTGGCCTTTTCTACCGATGCCTGGGGAGCACAGAGTCGGCGCTCGCTTACTTCGTCCAGAGCATCGCGGCGCTGCGGGCCCTGCCCCCGCTCGGGACGACCACGCCGGAGCTCTTGCCCGAAGGGCTGGTCCTTGCGTCGGAGTCAGCGTTGGCTCTCGGCCAGGCGGAGTTTGCTGTCGAATGGGCCCGAGCGGCGCTCGACGCGCTGAGCCCTCGCTGGGGTAGCACGGGCCTTTGGGCTGCGACTTCTGACGACGAGGTGGCTCGCGGCGCGCCGCCCGAACCGGCACGTTGGGGCAGCAAAGGCCCTCGGCCCAGGGCGTACTTCCCGCTGGAAGCTCGGGCCCTGCTCGCGCTGGCGCGCGCGCACGATGCCTACGGCGACATCCGCGAGGCGCTCGCGGCTCTGAAGCGAGCCGCGAAGGTAGGTGACAGCTTGCTGTCAAAGCCGAACCTCTACCCCCAGGCTCAGGGGCTTGCCTTTGCGGCGTACCGTGAGCTCGCAGAGCTCTACGACCGCATGGGTGACGAGCGAAGCGCCAAATACTACCGCCGAGAAGCCCGGCGCATCGGGCTCGATACGTGCGGCCCGGGTGACGGCTTCGGCTGACCGGCGGCAGCCTCGGCCGCCTCGGGGCGCGGCGGCGACCTCGGCCGCCTCGGAAATCGGGGCGGGCTTCAGCCGCCCTTGGGGTCGGGGGCGCCCTCGAAGAGCCGGGCGGCGTCGGGGTGGCGGGGCAGCGGGCCGATGCCGTAGCGGGCGTTCAAGTACTCTTCGGTCGAGAGGTGGCAGCGGCGCATGGTGTCGGCGGCGGCGACGCCGACGTAGCGGTAGTGCCAGGGCTCCCACTGGTACTGGGTGATCTTCTCTTTGTCGCGCTCGTAGGTGAGCACGATGCCGAAGCGGTGGGCGTTCTCGTGCACCCAGCGCATGGGGGCGCTCTCGGCGATGATCTCGGGGGCCCAGCCCTCGTAGATGGGGCCCTTCTCGGTGCGGTAGACGAGGTCGGCGGTGGTGCCGAGCTGGTGCTCGGAGTGGCCCTCGCGCGCGGACGAGAGCGAGGCGCGGGCGAGCGCCTCGGGGTGCGAGAGGCCGTGGTGCGTCTCTTCTTCGGCCACCCAGCGCCGGAAGACGGCGGCCTGCGTCGCGTAGGGCCGGAAGCCGCTGCGGACGTAGACCGAGTAACCGCCCTCGTCGCGCGCGGCGTCGAGCAGGGCGCGGAAGCCCACCTTGCCGCGGAAGCCCACGGTGCGCCCGTCGAAGGTGTGCGTCGGCGCGGGGGGCGCGGCGCTCTCGAAGGCGACCTTGCGCAGCGAGTTGGAGCCGTACGAGTAGGCGGGCGGCAGGCAGACGAGGTCGTAGCGGAAGCCGTAGAGCGGGCCCGAGCAGGGCGTCCAAAACGAAGTGTCGGAGATCGGATAGCGCGGCGAGATGGGGAACCAGCGGTTGACGTAATAGAGCAGGTCGGTCGGGTCGGTGGGCGGGCAGGTGCCGTCGCTGGTGAGCGGCGGGTCGCAGGCCGCCTCGAGCGCGATGGCGCGGGGGTCGCAGGCGTCGAGGGGCTTGGCGGGCGCGGGCGGGCCGCCGCGGGCGCGGCCTTCGGCCGGGCGGGCGTGGGCGCCGCCTTCGGTGGGGCGGGCGTGGGCGCCGCCTTCGGCGGGGCGGGCGGGGGCGCCCTCGGCGGCCGGGGCGCGGGCGTGGGGGCCGCGTTCGGGCGCGCGGGCGGACGCCCCGGCGGCGGCGCCGCGGGCCCCGTCGCCGGCCTTCGCCGAGCCCTTCGGGGCGCCCGAGCGCGCGCCGGCCGGGGTGAGCGCGGGCGGGGCCGGGTCGGCGAGGGCGGACGACCCGCGGAGCGAGGGCGCGCCCGCGAGCGCGCTCTCGACGAGGGCGCCGAGCACGAAGCCGGAGGCGAGCACGAGCGGGCGCGGCCGCGCGGGCAGCCGGCCCGGGCTACGCTTGGTCAGACGGAAGTCGAGTGCGAGCGTACGCCAGACCACGGCCGAAGCGCGGGCGGCCTTTCGGTGGGGGCCGCCGCCTCCTTTGACGATTCGAGGTGATAGCGCGGGCGTCCGGGGGGGCGTCAACAAAACGCGGTGTCCGGGGCGGAAAGTCGGCGCGGCTCGCCACCCGGGGGCCGGGCGCCGGCCGAGCGCCGCGCGACGCCGCCTCGCCCGCGGGGGGACGCCTGCCCCGCCTTCCGCGTCACCCGCCCGACCTGGGACGCCGCCTCGCCCGCGGGGGAACGCCCCACCATTGTGACCAGAAGGGCGTGGCGGGGGCGACGCCGCCTCGCCCGCGGGGGAACGCCCCGGCCGGCGGCCGCCCCGGGGGCCCGGGCGGCGTGCTAGCGTGCCGGGCGCGATGCGGACGGGCAAGACGGTCACGCTGTGCGTCAGCGGCAGCATCGCCGCGTACAAGGCGGCCGAGCTCGCGCGCCTCTTGCTGGGGGCGGGCGTGCGGGTCTTGCCGGTGATGACGGCGCGGGCCGAGTCCTTTCTCGGGGCGGCGACGCTCGCGGGGCTGACGGGCGAGCCGGTGCGCCGCGACATGTGGGACGCGTCGTTCGCCGGCGAGATGCACGTCGCGCTCGCCGCCGAGAGCGATCTCGTGGTGCTGGCGCCGGCGACGGCCGACCTCTTGGCGCGCCTCGCGGCGGGGCGGGCCGACGATCTGGTGACGGCGCTCGCGCTCGTGGCCTCGTGCCCGGTGCTGGTCGCGCCGGCGATGCACCCGACGATGTGGGCGCACCCGGCGACGCGGCGCAACGTCGAGCGGCTGCGGGCCGACGGGCGGGTGCGCTTCGCGGGGCCGGTCGAGGGCCCGGTCGCCTCGGGCGAGGTCGGGCTCGGGCGCATGGCCGAGCCCGCGGCCATCGCCGACGAGGCGCTCGCGCTGCTCGGGCCGCGCGATCTGGCGGGGCTGCGCGTGATCGTCTCGGCGGGCCCGACGGTCGAAGACATCGACCCGGTGCGCTACCTGTCGAACCGTTCGAGCGGGCAGATGGGCTTCGCGCTGGCGCGCGCGGCGGCGGCGCGGGGGGCCGCGGTGACGCTGGTGGCGGGGCCGGTGGGCCTCGCGACGCCGCCGGGGGTGCGGCGGGTCGACGTGCGCGGCGCGCTCTCGATGCGCGAGGCGCTCTGGGGGGCGCTCGGGCCGGGGCTCGAGGGGGCCGACGCGCTGGTGATGAGCGCGGCGGTGTCCGACTTTCGGCCGGCCGAGGCGCACGGCGAGAAGCGCAAGCGCGCGGGCGAGGGCGAGCAGGCCAGGCTCGAGCTGGTGCAGAACCCCGACCTGCTCGCCGAGATCGGGCGCGCGCGCGGCGGCCGCGCCCGGCCGGTGCTGGTGGGCTTCGCGGTCGAGACCGCGAGCGACGAGCGCATGGTCGCGTACGCGCGCGGCAAGCTGCGCGACAAGGGGGTCGATCTGGTGGTGGCCAACCACGCGGCCGACTCGCTCGGCCGCCCCGACAACCGCGCCATCCTGGTGACCGAGGCCGAGGCCGAGGCCCTGCCGCCGCTCGCGAAGGGCGAGCTGGCCGGGCGAATTCTCGACCGGGTCGCGCGCCTTTGCGCGGCCCGCCCCGCCGGCCCCGCCCCGGCCGAGCCTTTGCCGGCGACGCGGGCCGAATGAAGCGGGGCGGCGACAGGGGGGTCGTGCTCGCCGCCGTGGTCACGGTCGTCACGGCGCTCGGCGTGCAGCTCGCCTTCGCGCCGGCGTCGGCGGGCCGGCCGACGCTCTTTCTGGCCCTCGGCGTGCCGTACGCGGTCTTCTCGGCGCTCGCCCTCGCCCGCCTCCGGAGCGCGGGGCCCGCCGCCCGGGGCCGCGGCGCGCCCGCGGCGGGGCCCGACGCCGACCCCGCGTCGGGCCGCGGCGCGGGCGCCGAAGGGGGCGCGTCCGGGCCGCCGGGGCTGCCGCCGATGCGGCTCGGGCTGCGCTCGGGCGATCTGAGCTTCGGCTTCGGGATCGCCCTGGCCCTGGGCGCGCTGAGCGCGCTGGGCCGGCAGGTGATCGCCCCGCCCGGCTCGGGGGCCGAGCTCTGGGTGGTGCGGGTGTACCTGCAGTTCGGCAACCTCCCGCGGGAGAAGGGCGCCTACGTCGCGACGGCCGCGGCGGTCGTCGCGGTCGCCCTGCTCGAAGAGCTGACGTGGCGCGGGCTCGTGCAGCCCGCGCTCGAGGGGCGCTTCGGGGCGCGGCGCGCCTGGGTGCTCGGGGCGCTGCTCTTCGCGGCGGCGCACCTGCCGACGGTCTGGCGGCTCGAGGCGCCGGGCGCGGGGTCTAACCCCTTGGTCGTGCTGGCGGCGCTCGGCTGCGGGCTCGTCTGGGGGTTTTGCGCCGGGCGGCTGCGGCGGCTCGGCCCCTCGCTCGCCTCGCACGCGCTCTACACCTACGGCCTGACCATGGCCTTTCGCCTCTGGCCCTGACGCGGGCCCGGCCGGGCGCGGGCGCGGGCGATTCCGCGAGGGCTGTGCCCGTTGACCCGCCCCGCGCGGGACGCTACTCAGGGGGCGGCGCGGCCCTTCGGGGCCCCCCCGGCGGGGGGCAG
The DNA here is from genome assembly GCA_035762175.1 of Polyangiaceae bacterium. Lineage (GTDB taxonomy): Bacteria > Myxococcota_A > Polyangia > Polyangiales > Polyangiaceae > DASTPP01. The sequence goes on from DASTPP010000268.1 coordinate 28,878, forward strand.
CGCGAGCCAACGAGGTGCGGCGATGAGCGGGCATTCGAAGTGGGCGACGATCAAGCACAAGAAGGGCGCGCTCGACGCGAAGCGGGGCAAGGTCTTCACCAAGCTCATCAAAGAGCTCACCGTGGCCGCGCGCCTGGGCGGCGGCGACCCGGGGGGCAACCCCCGCCTGCGCCGCGCCATCGCCGACGCGAAGGCGCAGCAGATGCCCAACGACACCATCAGCCGCGCGGTCAAGCGGGGCACGGGCGAGATCGAGGGCGCGGCGTACGAAGAGGTGCTTTACGAGGGCACGGGGCCCGGCGGCACGCTCTTTCTGGCCGAGGGCATGACCGACAACCGGAACCGCACGGTCGCCGAGCTGCGCAAGATCTTCGAGCGCAACAACGGCAACCTCGGCGGCAGCGGCTCGGCGAGCTGGGCCTTCGAGCGCAAGGGCGTCATCACGATCGCGAAAGACGGCGCGACCGAAGACCAGCTGATGGAGGTCGCGGTCGGCGCGGGCGCCGACGACTACAGCGACCAGGGCGAGCTCTGGCAGGTCGTCAGCCCGCCCGAGGCGCTCGACGCGGTGGGCAAGGCGCTCGAGGCGGCGAAGATCGCGCTCAAAGAGAGCTCGCTGCAGTTCTTGCCCAAGGCGAAAAAGCCGGTGACCGGCCGCGACGCCGAGCTCGCCCTGCAGCTCAGCGAGATGCTCGACGACCACGACGACGTGCAGAACGTCTTCAGCGACTTCGACCTGTCCGAAGAAGAGATCGCGCGCATCGCGGGGTCCTGAGGCGGGCGCGTCGCGCGGGCCCCGGCGCGCGCCGCCGCGCCCGGGGCCCGGGCCCGGGTCGCCCGGCGCCCGCGCCGCCCGGGGCTCGGCCGCGCGGCGCTCAGGGCTCGGGGCTCGGCCGCGCGGCGCTCAGGGCTCGGCCTCGCGGCGCCACTGCACGAGGCGCAGGGCGGCCTCGCCGGCGAGCACGACGAGCAGCAAGAGGGCGACGTAGGGCGAGGCGTCGACGCTGGCGCGCGAGGTGCCGAGCGCCTCGCTGGTGGTCGCGGGGGCGGCGGCGCGGGGGCGCAGGTCGACCTCGGCCTCGGCGATCTCGGCGATGCGCGCCTCGGCCTGGGCGCCGCTACTGATTTCGTAGAGCCCGGCGCGCTCGGGCACGAGGCGGCGCCCGCCGCCGTCGTCGCGCAGCGGGACGGGGCGGCCGTCGGGGCCGCGCACCCGGGGCGCCTCGGCGCCGGGCAGGGCCCAGGCCATGCCGACGGTGACGCGGCGGTCGGTGCCGTGGGCCTTGGCGGCCTCGAGCGCGTCGTCGAGGAGGCCGACGAAGGCGGGGCGCAGGGGCAGGTCGCTGGTCTCGGCGCTGCCGGGCAGGGTGACGACGTAGGCGAGGCCGCGGCCGACGGGGCGCTCCATCACGAGGGGGGCGCCGTCGGTCCAGCGGGCGAGCACGGTGGCGCCCTCGGCGGCGCGGGCCTCGGCGAGGGCGCGGCCCTTGGGGGCGAGGTCGTCGAGGCCCTGGGCGGGCAGGGAGAAGGCCGAGGCGGGGTCGGCGCCCTTCGGGGCCTTGTCGGCCCAGCGCACGGGGCCGGGGACGAAGGGGTCGAAGGCGGCGCCGAGGATGGCGGCGCCGGCGCGGGGGCCGAGGAAGAGCACGCCGACGCCGCCCTTGTCGAGCCAGACGCGGAAGGCGGCGCGCGCCTCGGGGGTCAGCCCGGGCGGGTCGTCGAGGAAGACGGCCGAGAAGGCGGCGAGGTCTTCGACGTGGTCGGGCACGACGGGCAACGGCCGGACGTTCTGCGCCTCGTCGATGGCGCCGAGCGCCTGCTCGATGGGCGGGGGCCCGCCGGTCTCGACGCCGCCCTGGCTCGCGTCGCTGACGACGGCGACGGCCGAGGGGCCGCCGAGCGAGGCGACGGGGGCCTCGTCGTCGGCGGCGAGGGCGTCTTGGCCCGTCAGGCGCGCGCGCAGCGGCTGGGCGGCGTCGAGGGTCTCGGCGACCGGCACCTCGAACTCGGACGAGGCCTTGCGCTCGAGGGGCCGCGAGCCGACGACCTGCGCGCCGGCGAGCACCTCGACCGCGCGCCCCTCGGCGTCGGCCTCGAGCCCGCAGGCGACGCGCACGCGCACCGCGGCGCCGCGCCGCAGGGCGCGCACGAGGCCGCAGTCGGGCGCGCGCGCGCGCAGCTCGGGCAGCGGGGCCCAGACGGGCACCTCGGCCCCCTCGCCGAGGGGCGGGGCTTCGGAGCGGCCGTCGGCCAGGTCGCTCAGCACGACGACGCGGCGGTCGGCCTGGGGCATCGACTTGGCGAGGCTGGTCGCGAGGGCGAGGGCGCCGTCGAGGTCGGTCGGCCGGTCGGTCGGCACGATCGACGCGAGGGCGCGCTCGGCGGCGGCGAGCTCGGTCGTCGCCGCGAGCACGACGCGGGCCGGGGCGCCGGCGGCGACGACCGCGACCCCGTCGCCCTCGCGCGCCGAGCCGAGCACCTCGGCCGCGCCGGCGAGCGCGCGCACGAGGCGGGTCTGCTGGCCGAGCCGCGCCTGCATGCTCATCGAGTCGTCGACGACGAGCACGAGGCCGACCGACGCGCCGCCGCTGCGGCCGACCGCGAGGCGCGAGCAGCGCACGAGGGGGGTCGCGCCGAGCAGCGCGAGGCCGAGCACGGCGAGCGAGCGCAGGGCGAAGAGGCCCCGGTCTTCGAGCTTGGCGCGCCGCTTGGCGACCGGCGAGGCCTTGGGCACGAGGCGCGCCGGGGCGAAGGGCACGACGTCGGCGCGGCGCCTCCGCAAGAGGTGCGCGAGCAGCGGCGCGACGACCAGGAGGCCGACGAGCAGCCCGAGCGCGACCTGGAACCTCACCGCGCCCCCCGCCGCACGGCCCGCAAGAGCTCGCGCACGACCCCGACCGGCGGGTCGCTCGTCGTCGCCTTGACGAGCGCGCCGCCCCGGCCCTCGAGCCGCTTCGCCCAGGCCGCGTCGGTCTCTTCGAGCGCGGCGCGGTAGGCGGCGCGCACCGCCGCCGCCTCGGTCTCGACCTCGTAGTCGCCCTCGAGCGCCTGCAGGCGCAGCGGCCCCTCGAAGGGCAAGAGCCGCTCGTCCGGGTCGAGCACGCGCAGCCCGACGAGGCTCTTGCCCCCCGAGGCGAGCGCGCAGAAGCGCGCCGGGGTCTCGGGGTGCGTGTCGACCAGGTCGCTCAGGAACACGAGCACCGAGCCGCGCCGCGCCGAGCGGCCGAGCGCCGCCACCCCGCGCTCGAGGGCGGCGAGGTCCCCGCTCAGGTCGCCCCCGGGCCGCACCGACTCGAGCGCGGCGACGAGGCGCTCGAAGGCCTCGCGCCCGGCCGAGGCGGGCAGCGAGCGGGCGCCCTCGCCGCCGAGCACCTCGAGCGAGACCGGGTCGCCCGAGGCGAGCGCGACGCGCGCGAGCGCGCCGGCGAGCGCCGCGGCGTAGGCGAACTTGGTGACCGGCGCGCGCCGCCCGCCGTAGGCCATCGAGGCGCTCGCGTCGACGAGCAGCCGGAGCGTGCGGTCGGTGTCGGTCTGCAGCTCGCGCACGATGGGCCGGTCGTGCCGCAGGGTCGCCCGCCGGTCGAGCAGGCGCAGGTCGTCGCCCGGCGCGTAGGGCCGGTGCCCGCCGAACTCGACGCCCGCGCCCTTGCGCGTGCTCGCGTGCTCGCCCGCGTACACGCCGTCGGCGATGGCCCGCGCCCGCAGCCGCAGCGACGCGAGCCCCGCCCAGTCGAAGGTGGGGTTCGGTGCGGACGACGAGCGCGACGCCACGACCCAGGGCGTAGCACAGCTCAAAACCGGCCGCCCAGGGCCGCGCCCGCGGCGCCCGGCAGGACGAAGGCGCCGGCCGACAGGTCGGCCGCCCCCGGCCGCGGCGCGTCGTCGCGGCGCGGGGCCGCGCGCGGGGCCAGGGGGCCGACCGGCGAGGGGTGGTCGAAGGCGTAGAGCAGGGCCCCCGCGGCCAAGAGCGCCGCCCCCGCCCCGAGCGAGACGCCCGCGACGCGCACCCACAAGTCTCGCGCCTCGAGCGCGCCGTTGTAGCGGTCGCGCTCGGAGGCCGACAGGCTGCGCGACTCGCCCGCGGCGGCGAGGTCTTTGGCCTCGCCCTCGCGGGCGAGCGCCAGCGCCGCCCCGCCCCCCCCCGCGAGCAGGGCCGCGCCGCCCGCGCCGAGCAGGGCGAAGGACGCGACGCGCTGGCCCGTCACGGGCAGGTCGGCGGCGAAGGTCTGCCGCTCGCCCCGCCCCACCACCACCTCGCGCGCGACCGCCCGCCGGCCCGGCCGCGTCACGGCCACCACGTGCGCGCCCGGCTCGACCTCGACCGGCGCCCCGAGCGGCGCGCCGCCCAGCTCGCGCCCGTCGAGAAAGAGGCGCGCGCCCTCCGGCACCCGGAAGGCCAGGAGCCCCGGCCGCGGGCGCAGCGCGACGTGCAGCGCCACCAGATCGCTCTCGACCGCCATCAGCTCGTCGCGCTCGTCGAAGTAGCCCGGCGCCCGCACCAGCACCGCGTGCTTGCCCGGCCGGACCTCGCGCACCAGCGGCGCCGGCGTCGCCTCGCCCCCGTCGAGCGACACGAGCGCGCCCTGGGCCGAGCTCGACACGAGCAGGCGCGTCGGGCGCTTCTCTTCGCGCGGCGCCGGGCCCTGCGCCCCGAGCCGCCCGGCCATCGGCTCGAGCTCCGCGAGCGCCTCGACGGCGTCGCCCCGGCGCGCCCCCTGCGGCTCCTGCTCGAGGTAGGCCCGGTAGTGCGCGATGGCCGCGCGCAGGCGCTCGGGCCGGCGGTCGATGAGGTACTGCCGCCGCTCGGCCTGGCCCAGCGAGAAGAGAATGGCCGGCCGGGGCGCCAGCTTCTGCGCCGCCTCGAAGGCCTGGATCGCCGCGAGGTACTGCCGCGCCCCGTACGCCTCGGCGCCGGCGTTGAAGTACTCTTTCGCCTTGTCGACGCGCTCGCCCTGCGCGCGCGCCGCCGCCGCGACGAGGCAGAGCGCGAGGGCGACGCGCGCCCCGCGCCGCCTCATGGCAGCACCGGCTCGCCGCGCACGACGCGCAGCGACCGGGCGTCGCCGACGACCAGGTCGACGACGCCGTCGCCCGTCACGTCGCCCGCGGCGATCGCCTCGCCCCCCTCGAGGCCCTCGAGCGCCTCGACCCGCGCCGAGCGGTCGGCCCGGAAGCCCACCGCGTAGACCCCCGCGCCGTTGACCGCGAAGAGGCGCGCGCCCGCCGGCGCGGGCGCCGCCGACCACGCCGAGGCCGCGCCGCCGGGCAGCTCGACGCGCGTCAGGGCCCCGCCCGGGTCGAAGGCGCCGCCCGCGTTCCAGTAGACGGCGAGGTTCGCCCCGCCCCCCTCGCCCGGCGGCGAGAGCACGACGAGGTCGGGCGCCCTGTCGCCGTCGAGGTCGGCGAAGCCCGCCTGCCGCGAGCGCGGCAGGCCCGGCAGCGCGGGCCCGGCGAAGAGCATCGGGAGGCCGCCCTCGGCCCGCGCGCGCGCGACGACCAGCGCGGCGCCGCCCTGCCGCTGCGGCACCAGCACCGCCGCCTCGTCGAGGCCGTCGACGTCGAGGTCGGCGGCGAGCAGCTCGGGCAGCTCGCCCGCGGCCTCGTCGACCGCCTCCCCGTGCAGGGGCGCCGGGTCCACCTCGGCGGGCAGCGTCGTCGACACCCCCTGGGCGGCGGGGTCGGCGACCCCCGCCGGCGGCGGAAAGCGCGTCGCGCCGCGCTCGGAAGGCGACGAGAGCCAGAGCGAATAGGGCTGGTCGGGCACGAGCCGCTCGCCGACCAGCATGGCGAGGCCGAGCGGCGCCGGCCCCCCCCGTTCGCCCGCCACGAAGCGGCCCGCGGCGACCGCCCAGGGGCGCAGGTTCACGTCGACCGTGACGACCAGCGGCGAGCGCAGCTGCCGCCCGGCGTTGCCGAAGAGCAGCGCCGCCACCCCCTCGCCGCCCTCGGAGGCGGCCATCAGCCCGAGGTCGTCGGCCCCGTCGAGGTCGGCGCCCCCGAAGGCGTAGCTGCCCGCGATGATCTGGCGCACGCCGCGCAGCTCGCCGACCCGCGAGGGGGGCGGCGGCGTCGCGGACGCGCCGCTGCCGAACGCGATGAAGATCGAGTCGGGCGGCGCCCCGCCCTCGGCGCCCAAGGCGAAGGCGACGTCGACCACCGAGTCGCCGTCGAAGTCGCCCGACGTCAGCTGCGAGGCGACCCCCGCGACGGGCGCCCCGACGCGGTTGAAGAGGCCCTGGCCGCCGCCCAGGTAGTAGTCGAGCGACCTCGACGCGGGGCCGACCGCCATCACGTCGAGACGGCCGTCGGCGTTGAAGTCGGCGACGACCGCCTCGGCCCAGGGCGCAGGCGCCCGCACCCGCTCGACCCCGAGCGGCACGCCCGGCTCGCTCAGCACGACGCTGTCGGCGAACACCCAGTCGGGCACGCCGTCGCCGTTCAGATCGCCGAAGCCGCGCAAGGCCTTCTCGGGGCCCAGACCGAGCGACGCGGCGACGGGCGGCGAGCCGTCGGCCTCGCCCAACGCCAGGAAGGGGCCCCGGTCGGTCATCACCGCGAGGTCGGACACGCCGTCGCCGTCGGCGTCGGCGACGAAGAGCCAGCGCCCGGGCCCCGCCACGACCCGCGCCCCCTCGGGCAGGCGGACGCGCGCCGGCTCGACCCGGCCCTCGGCGCCGTCCTCGTTCCAGACGAAGCGCCCCCCGCCCGCGTCGCGGCAGGGCACGAACAGGTAGATCTCGCCGAAGCCGGGCGGCGCCCACGCGACGTCCTCGCAGGGCGGGCCCACCGCGGGGCCGCGAAAGCGCCCGGACGCGAGCCCACCGGCCTGCTCGCCCGCCTCCGCCCCGAGCGTCAGGAGCGCGACCGCGGGCGGCGGCGGCCGGGGCGGGGCCGCGAGCAGCTCTTTCGGGCTCGCGACCAGGCCGAAGAGCGTCGCGCCGCTCGCGCCCAGAGCCGGCAGCAAGAGCACGACCTCGTCGCCGTGGTTGAACTCGACCATCGCCCCCGTCTCGCCCGGCTCGAAGCGCCGCGGCAGCGCGTCGACCCCCAAGAGGCGCGCCGTGCCCGCGACCGCGGCGCCCCCGATCACCGGGCTGACGACCGGGGCGAAGCGCCGGTCGCGGTCGCCGACGAGCAGGTCGACGCCGACGAGCGAGCCCTGGCCGCTGACGATGGCCAGGCCCTGGGCGGCGCCCTGGCCGAGCGGCCCGAGCGCCACCGACCGGAACACGTTCGGCACCGGCTCGGTCGCCCCGAACCCCTGGGCGTCGCGGAACAGCACGCGCGCCGAGCGCTCGCCGCGATCGTTCGCCGCGCCGAGCGCGAGCACGTCGCCGCGCCCGTCGCCGTCGAAGTCGGCGACGCGCAGCGCCGAGGCCGCCTCCGAGGCGCGCTCGACCCCCGGCGCGAACGAGCCGCTCGGCCGCCGGCACGTGCGGTCGACGCCGCAGCCGTAGCCCTCGGGGCAGGGCGGCCCCTCGGCCCCCGCGGGCGCGCACTCGTAGCGGCACGCCGCCTCGCCCGCCGAGGGCGGCCGGCAGCTCGCCCCCTCGGCCCCCGCGAACCGGTCGCAGTCTTCGCCCCGCTCGACCACGCCGTTGCCGCACACGTCCCGCTCGATCGGCTCGAGGCCCGCGCACGCCCCGAGCGCGAGCGGCAGCAGCGCCGCGCCGAGGCGACGCCGCGAGCGCGCCCCCGCCCCGCGCCGCCGCCGCGCCCCGAACGCGCCGGCCCGCCCCCGCGAGGTCGCGCCCGCGCGCGTGGCCTCAGACACGGGCGGGGCCATGGCTCAATCGAAGGGGTTCTCGAGATCGCTGCTGACGCGGCGGCGACCCCGCGAAGACGAGGGCGGGGCGGCGGGCGGCGCCCACGACGACTTTTTTACCAGAACGGCCGAAAGCTCGCGATCGGCGTCGGGGGTCAGATCGAGCTCGGCCGGCCTGTACCCCTCGGCCCGCAAGGTAAGCCGGATCGGCTGCGCGCCCCGCGGCACCTCGAAGGGCCCGCCCTCGCTGCTGCCCAGGCGCCGCTCGCCCCAGTAGACGTCGGCCGGCGGCGTCGCCCGCACCCGCACCCGCACGCTCGCGCCGGCCGGCGCCGCCTCGCCCGCCGGCGCCGCCTCGGCCCCGCGCAGGGGCGCGAGCGCCTCGGCCCGCCCCGGCGGCGCCGCCGCCACCGCCGGCGCCGCCACGCCCCCCCGGCGCCCGAGCCAGAAGCCCCCCCCGCCGATGGCCGCCACCAGCGCGAAGCCGAGCGCGAGCCGCGCGCGCCGCGCCCCCGCGCCCTGCCCCGGAGGCCAGGGCGAAGGCCCCCGCCCCGCCGCCGCCGGCACGCTCAAGAGCGCGATGCCGCTCGAGGGCTCGCCCCACGACCCCGCGGGCGAGGGGCGCGACGGGGGCAAGAACGAGGGCGGCGGCAGCGAGGGCGGCGCGATCGGGGGCGGCGCGATCGAGGGCGGCACGAGCCCCGAGGCCCCGAGCCCCGACGACGAGGACGACACCGGCGGCAGCAGCGACCCGGCGCTGAGCGGCGTCAGGCCGCACGCCGCCGCGAGCGCCTCGACCGCCATCATGACCGACCTCGGGCGCGCGTCCGGGGACTTCGCCAGCATCTGCAGGATCGGCCCGTCGACCGCCGGCGGCAGCGTCGGGCACAGCGACGAGGGGCGCGGCGGCGGCGACGAGACTTGCGCCATCATCACCTCCATCGCCTCGTGGCCCTCGAAGGGCAGCCGCCCGGTGAGCGCCCGGAAGGTCAAGACGCCGAACGAATAAATGTCCGTGCGCTGGTCGACGTCGCGGCCCCGGCACTGCTCGGGGCTCATGTAGTGCGGCGTGCCGAGCGGCACCCCCGCGCCCGTCTTCGCCGCCGCCGCCGACCCCGTGAAGAGCTTGGCGATGCCGAAGTCGAGCAGCTTCGGGTAGATCTCTTCGTCGCGGTCGACCGCGAGGAAGATGTTCTCCGGCTTCAGGTCGCGGTGCGCGATGCCCGCCGCGTGCGCCGCGTCCAGCGCCCGCGCCACCGGGCGCAAGAGCTCGATCGCGAGCTCGGGCGACAGGCTGCGCACCCGCCCGAGCAGCGCGTCGAGCGTCTCGCCCTCGAGCAGCTCCATCACGTAGTAGTGCCGGCCGTCGGGCAACACGCCGAACGAGAAGATGTCGATGATGTTGCGGTGGCGGATCCGGTTGACCGCCCGCGCCTCGGTCACGAAGCGATCGACCAGCTCGCCCCCCGAGGCGTAGTGGCGCGAGAGCACCTTGACCGCCACCGCCTTGCCGATGAGCGGCTGCACCGCGCGGTAGACCACCCCGAAGCCGCCCTCGCCGATGCGCTCTTCGATCTGGTACTCGCCCACCATCTCGCCCGGCCGCAGCGGCCGCTCGGCCACCGACGGCGGGGGCGCGTCGTCGGCCCGACGCTCGAGCGGGGTGCCGTCGACCGGGCACGCGCGCAGGCGCGCGTCGACGTAGCGGGCACCGCAGCGGGAGCAAAAAAGCATGGCGAGCGTCGGGCGCCGGCCGGACCCGGCGCGGTCAGCGCAGAATACACGATCTCTCGAGCCGCTCAGCCCGTTCGCGCGCCCCCTTGACCCCGAACAACGTATCGCCCTCCGGCGGCATGATCGGCCCGAGCAACACCGACGCAAGAATCGAGCAAAGGCGGAGCGCGCCCACCTGCGCCCCCGCCCCTACATCGACCTCCCAGACGTAGGGGCAGCGCCGCGCCAGCCCCGCCATGCCGCCCGCCCGCCCCGCGCGCTCGGCCCGCTCGGCCGCATCATAATCACCCCCTTCGCAAGGCCGGACGCGGGCATGAACCGGCGGCCCCGGCGTGCCGTTCGCCCCCGCGATGGTCATGACGACCTCGCTCCCCCCCCCTTTTTCCCCCCGCTCTCGGAGCTCGAACTCGGCGCCGAAAAAGCGACGAGCATTCCGCGTGAGTTGCCCGACGTCGAGCGACGCCAAACTCTGCTGCGAGAAGACGAGGTAGGGCATGGTGGTGGGGCTCCGGCGCCGAAGGCAGGTTGGGACGCCGCTCGAAACATGCTTGACTTGCCACGTCGTGCCCACGAAGTCTCCGGCCTCCGCCCCGCCCGAAGGCGAGGCGCGTCCGCAGAACGCTGACCTCTATCGCTTGCTGCAGCAGTCGCTCCGCCGGCGGCCCAGCCTCGCCAGCGCACCCGAGCTCAGACCGAACCCTGCCGCGCTGCCGTGGCGCGAACCGCCCCTCGCGCCAGAGCCCTCTTCGGCGGCCAGCGCGCCCGTAGCGACCGTCGAGCTCGGCCCCGCCTCGCCGCCGTCAGAGGCCAGCGCGGCGCCCCCGTCGAGCGGCGAGCCCGACACGCACGCGGCCCCGGTGGCTCGGCAGCCCTCTTCGCCAGGCGACGGCGCGCGCGGCCCTGACGGCGATGACGCCCCCTCGGGGGGGGGCGGGCCCCGGCCAAGCGATCGCCCGGCGCCGCCCGTCGCCTACGCCCTGCCCCCGCGGCGGGCGCATTCGCTCGCGTGGGCGGCTTCGCTCTCGCTGCACGCCAGCCTGGTCGCCCTGGCCGCCTGGCTCGTCGCCGCGTCGGTGCCGCATGCGCGTGGCGGCCCCTCGGCGGCCCCGGCCGGGGCGGCGCTCGAGGCGCCGAGGCCCGCGCCGATCGCGACGGCCACGGTCGAGCTCGACGCGCTCTTCGACGACAGCTCGCTCCGCCTGCCCGAGGTCGCGCTCGAGCCCCACCCCTCGGGCGCCGAGCCCACGCCGCGCCCCGACACCGGGCAGCCGGGGCGCGGCGGCGAGCAGGCGGCGCGGCGCCCGGCGCTCAACCTCGCCGACCGCGACGACGAGATCGCCTTGAGCAAGGACGTGCAGTCTCGCGTCGACCGCAGCCAGGTGCAGCGCCTGCGCGTCGCGGCCGACCGCGCCTCGCGCGACGACCGCCGCGCCACGCTCGAGCCGATGGAGCTCACCTTCCTCGCGAGCGGCGACGGCTCGTGGCACGAGCGCCGCCCTCTCGCCGCCGACGACCCCTCGCGCGGCGCCCGCGCCGCCGCCCCCCCGAGCCTCGAGGGCGCGAACGCCGGCGGCCCCGCCCGGCCCCCCGAGGGCCCCCTGCCGCCGAGCCCCCTCGGCAACGCCCGCCTCGGCAACCGCCAGGCGTCGACCGGCGTCGGGCTGCTGCACGGCGAGGCCGGGCCGCGCCACCACCAGAGTGCCGACGTCGCGTTCGGGCGTCCGCTGGTCACCCAGGGGCGCCCCGCGGTGCCCGCCAACGTCAACGACAAGCCGCGCGACAACGTCGAGAGCGTGCAAGAGGTGGCCTCGAACGAGCAGTCGCTCTTGCACGCCAGCACCGCCGGCGGCGAGCCCGCCCCGGCCGGGCGGGGCGGCGAGCAAGGCCCCGAGGCGACCGGCGCCGGCGGCCCCGAGGGCCCCGGCTCGCGCGCCACGCCCCTCGGCCAAGGCCAGGGCCCGCTCGTCGACCTCGACGGCAGCGACCCGCGGCTCTCCGACTACCACCGCCGGCTGCTCGCGAAGATCCACCCGCTCTGGGCCAACGCCTTCCCCCGTTGGGCCGCGCTCGAGGGCCTGCAGGGCCTCGCCATCATCCAGTTTACCGTCCTGGCCGACGGCTCGATCACCGGCGTGCGCGTGCTGCGCCCGAGCGGCGTGCCCGAGTTCGACGAGAACGTCCGGCGCGCCGTGCTCCGCGCCGCGCCCTTCGCCCCCCTGCCGGCGAACTTTAACGCCCGCTCGGTCAACTTCAAAATCACCTTCGACTCGCCAAACCCCGCCGTGCGCTAAACGCAACGGGCCGCGCGGCCCTCGGCGCGCCCTGCGCGGCCCCCCTATGCGTCGAGCCGCCGCAGCGACGCCCAGGGGAAGGTCGGCCAGAAGGGCGTTTTGACGCCCGGCGCCTCGGGGTCGAGCAGAAACCAGGCCGAGCCCGCGCTGAGGGCCGCCTCGGCGTCGGGGCGCAGCACGTGAAAGCTCTGCGCGGGCATGAAGCCCTGCGCGAGCAGCGCGGCCCGCCGTCCCGCGGCGTCGGTCGCGACGTCGACGACGAGCACCGCGTGCCCCGGGGCGCCCGGCAGCACGAAGAAATCGCCCGGCCTGAGCTCGCCCGGCGCGACCTTCGCGCCCTGCGCCGCGAGCGAGCCGGTGTTGGCGTAGCGAAAGACCTCGGTCAAATACGCCCGGAACGAGGGGTAGCCGCCGCCCGGCAAGGCGCGCGGCGCCCAGCGCAGCGAGAGCCCCTCGGGGCGCGGACGCTCGCCCCGCGCCCAGCGCTCGTAGGGCATCGCCACGCCCGACGCGGCCCGGTACGACACCGCGCGATCGCCCCGCGACCAGCGCCACTCGGCGTGCAGGCGCATGATCGAGTCGGCGCACTGCTGCACGTCTTCGCCCCCCACGTCGAGCGCGACCACCGCCGCGACGTTCGGGTGCCCCGCCTCGCGCACGAGCCCGCCCCGAAACGATCGGACCTCGCTGCCCTCGGCCGCGAGCGGCAGCGCCCGCAGCCACGCCCCGAACGAGCCCGCCCCGAGCGGCACCCGCGCGAAGCCCGGCGGGGGCGCGAAGCGCTCGCTCAGGCGCGCGACGGGCTCGGGCCAGCCCAGCCGTCGCTCGGAAAACCAGGGGTAGTCCGAGAGCGCCTCGGCCGTGCCCGCCGCCGCGGCCTTGGGCGCCGAGGCCCCCGGCGCGGCCTGCGCGCCCTTCGTGGGCACGGCCGGCGAGGGCGCCGACGTCGCAGCAATGACCACGTCGGCCCCTGCGCGCGGTGGCGCCACAGGCGCCGCGGACGGCTCGCCCGAGCTGCAGGCGCAGGCAGTCGCGAGGGCGAGGGCGAGCAATCGCGGGGGCAGGTTCGGACGCCTCGAAGGGTGGGGCTGGTGAGCCATGGGGGGCCAGCCCGAGCGGCCGACGTCCGATGTTCTACAGGCGAGCGGTTGCCCTTCTACCCCTCGCGTTCGTGAGCACGCCGACTTTCTCGCGCGCTCGGCGATCTTGGCCTGAGGCTCGTGCCTTCGGGGCGCTCAGGGCCCCAAACGGCCGACGGAAGTCGACGCGGGGGCGTTGCGGTTATAAGGTTCGCGTGCCTTGCCGACCGATGCCTCCAAGCCGACCAACGCCCCGAAAGCCCCCCCTCGCAATGACGATCCGGGGGCGGCCCCTGCGCCCGACGCGGCCCCCCCGCGCGACCTGCGGCGCAAGTTCATCGACGCCTCGCTCGAGCTCGTGACCGAGCGGGGGGTCGAGGGGCTCACCTTGCGCGATCTGGCCAAGCGGGTCGGCGTCACGCACCCGGCCGTCTACCGCTACTTCCCCGACAAGGCCGCGCTGCTCGCCAGCGTCGCCGAAGAGGGGTTTTGGGCGATGCGCTCGGAGGTCATCAAGGCCTGCGCCCCCTACCCCGACACGCGCACGCGCTTCAACAAGCTGGTCGAGGCGTACATCCGCTTCGCGGTCGAGCGGCCCGCGCACTTCCGGCTGATGTTCGGCCCCGAGGCCGCCGACAAGTGGTCGAACGCGTCCTTGCGCGCGGCCGAGACCGCCACCTTCAACCTCTGCCTCGACGCGGTCGTCGAGGGCCAGCGCAACGGGCTCGTGCGCCCGGGCGACGCGCGCGAGGTGGCCCTCGCCGGCTGGGCGATGATCCACGGCATCGCGTCGCTCGTGCTCAACGGGCTCGTCAACTGGGTCGGCGTGGCCTCGACCTCGACCGAGTTCTTGTCGCAGATGCTCGAGAGCGCGTTCTTCTCCGGCGTCGGTCCGCCGCCCTTCCCGCCCCCCTCGGGGGCCCCGGGGCCGCCCTACGGCTCGCTCTGATCGAGGCGCCGGGCCGCCCCGGGGCCGGCGCCCCGGCCCCGGACGACGAGCGCCTGCAGCGCCGCCCCGGCCGCCACGACGAGCGCGCCGGTCGCCCACTCGCGCAGGTTGGCGCCGAGCGAGAGCACGGCGCAGAGCGCGAGCGCGGGCGCGGCCGCCAGGGCGTCGCGGGGCCCGAAGCCCTCGCGCCCCCGCAGCGCGAGCGCCCCGAACGCGAGCGCCGTCGCGCCGTACTGCGCCAGCACCACCGTGCTCGTCATAGTCAAGAGGTCGTCGAACGACGCCCCGAACGTGACGACCAGCGCCGCCACCAGCGCGACCGTGGCCCAGTGCGCGCGCTGCGGCACCGCCCGCGAATCTTCTTCGGCCCAGCGCCCGCCCAGGCCCCCCTCGGCCGAGAGCGCCGACAGGTAGCGCGGCGTCATGGCGAGGTAGCCGAAGGTGACGCCCACGACCGAGACGTTCGCGCCCGCGCGCACCATCGCCCCGAGCGAGGGCCCGCCGAAGGCCGAGGCCGCCTCAACCACGGGGTCGGTCGAGGCGGGCAGCCGCGCGCCGAGCGCCGCCTCGCAGGAGGCCTGCACGGCGACGTAGAGCAGCGCCGAGAGGCCGAGCGTGAGCAGCACCGCCCAGAGCACCTCGCGCGGGCCCCGCGCCCGCCCGGCGGTCACCGGCACGATCTCGAAGCCCTGCAGCGGGAAGACCGTGGCGAGCATCGCGCGCCCCCACCCCCCGCCCGGGCCCGCCGCCGCCGGGGGCGCCCCCGGCGCGCCCGCGAGGCCCGCGGCGAACGCGACGGCGACCAGCGCGACGAGCGGCGCGAGCTTGAGCAGCGTGAGCGCCGACCAGACGCGCGCCGAGGGGCGCAGGCCCGAGGCCGCCACGGCCGCGAGCGCGAGGGCGACGAGCGCCGAGCCCGCCCGCAGCGCCGCCGGGCTGCCCGCGCCGAGCGAGGCGCCGAGCGCGCGCCCGAGCCCCACCACGATCGAGGCCGTGCTGAAGAGCGCGCCGACGTAGGCGACCCAGCCGACCAGGAAGGCGGCGCGCTCGCCGAAGGCGGCGCGGGCGAAGACGACGGGGCCGCCGTCGCGCGGGAAGCGGCGGCCGAGCCGGGCGAAGCAGAGCGCGGTCGGGGCGAGCGCGAGGGCCGTCAGGGCGAAGGCCCCGGGTCCGGAGGGCGGCGCCGCGCGCGCGACGGCGGCCGGCACGAAGAAGATGCTGACGCCGACGGTGCCGTTGATGCCGAGCGCGAGCAGCGACAGAAAGCCGAGCGGGCGCGCGGGGTCGCGCACGCGCGGCCTCAGACCACCAGCTCGTGGAAGCGCCAGCGCACGAGCGCCGAGGCCGCGTCGAGCGCCGCGCTGTCGACGTAGCCGAAGCGCTCGCGCAGGCGCGCGAGCACCTCGCGCACGACCTTCTGCCGCGCCGGGTCGAGCCCCGCGCCGCCGTCGCGCAAGAGGCGCACCAGGTCGCGGCAGATCGCCGCGACGAGCCCCCGCCGCTCGGCGAAGACCGCCGCCCGCATCTTGCGCAGGTGCTGCGGGAAGACGTCCGAGGCCACGATCTTCTGCCCCGGGTGGTCGATCGCCCAGGCCGCGATGCCCGAGATGACCCCGCGCCGGAACTCGACCGGGTCGCCCGTCACGCCGATCAGCCGCTCGACCTCGCCCATCATGTTGACGTCGGGCTCTTCGTAGGCGCCCGTCAGGCGGTTGCGGATCTTCTCGTTCTTCACCCAGACGCCCACGTGCGCGACGTAGCGCTCGAAGAGGTCGGCGTAGAGGGCCTCCTCGACGAGGCCGCTCGCCTGGCGCATCTCTTCTTCCCAGGCGTCGTAGAGCCGCTCGCGCACGACGTCGCGCATCGCCTTGAAGTCGTGGTAGCCGCCCGGCTGCACCTTCTCTTGCAGCCAGGTGAACTCGGCCCGGCGCGAGCAGAGGTCTTCGATCTCGTCGAGCACCGCGAGCGGCGAGAGGTGGTCGTAGAGCGGGCTCTGGGCCGCGTTGAGCAGCACCACGCGCATCTCGCGCGGGCTCGCCCCGACCCGCCCCTCGTAGAGCGGGTAGACGTCGCTCTCGGCGTAGACCGTCGCGACGGCCGCCCGCAGGTGCTTCGACGACTCGGGGTCGAGCCGCTCGGGCACCGCGCCGGTGGCGTAGAGGTCCATCTTCTCCCAGGCCGTCAGCGCCGACACGATCGGCGCGAGCGCCTTCGAGAACTTGTCGCTCTGGGGCCTTCGCATCCGGGTCAGGACGGCGAACATGGCCGCCACGCGCGTCACGTGCGGCGCCACGGGCTTGGTGATCTGCGGCACGATCTGCTGGTCGTAGATCGCCTGCTCGTCGAGGTACGAGAGCAGGTAGGGCGCGCGCACCAGCTCGAAGCGGCCCCGGAAGCTCGGGTACTCGGGGTGCTCGCGGAAGGCGTCGAGGTGCACCTCGTTGGCGCTGCCCACCATCACGCAGTTGAGGTGCACGTTCTGCTGCGCGAGCGACACCTCGCCCGTCTCGACCGAGATCTGCAGGTACTTGAACGTGTCGATCGGCCGCTTGAGCAGGTCGCTGTACTCGAGCAGCCCGCCCTGCGCCTCGACCAGCTCGCCGTGCGCCTCGAACATCGTGATCGCCTGCAGCGCCGTCGGCAGCGCCGCGAGCGAGCGGTCGGCCGTGATCTGCCGCTCGCCCGCGTCCACGCTCATCTGCGGCCCGATCGTGACGGCGCCGACGCGGTAGCGGTGCGACAAGAAGTAGCGCTCGACCTGCACGTGCCGCAGGGCCTCGCGCAGGCTGCCGCGGTACGTCGTCAAGAGCGCCTCGAGCACCTGCTGGCTCTTGTGCGCGAGCCGCCCGCCGAGCAGCCACTCGGGCGGCGGCTCGCGCGCGCCCGCGTCGGCGAAGAGCTCGTGCAAGAGGGTGCGCCGCCGCGCCGGCGGCAGCAAAAAGAGCGGATGGTCGCGGATCTCGATGAAGAGCCGCGCGTCGATCTGCGACTCGTCGAGGTGCGCGTAGCTCGCCGCCCCCGCCCCCCCGTTCGCCGGCCGCCCCTCGCCCCCGAAGCCGATCGCGCCCCGCACCGTCTTCTGGCTCGGGAAGACCCAGTGGAAGCGGTAGAGCGCCCCCTCGTCGAGCATCGAGTAGTGCTCGAGCGCCCGCATCATGCACGCGACGACCGTGCTCTTGGCCGAGCCGTTCGGCCCGTGCAGCAAGACGAGCCGGTTGGCCCGGCCCTCGCGCGCGAAGTTCGACAGGACGCGGTAGATCTCTTGCTGCACCGCCTCCTGGCCGATGAGCGCGTCGCGCCGGCGCGACTCTTCGGCCTCGAACGACAGGTCGAAGAGCCGGAAGCGCGTCATCTTGCCCCAGGGCCGCACCACCTCGCGCGTGCCGTAGTGGTCGAAGACGTCGCGCAGGTAGCGCGAGGCGTCGCGCCCGTGGCGCACGGGGTCTTTGGCGAAGAGCTCGAGGTACTCGTCGAACGACAGGACGCGCCTGCCCTCGCGGTACTGCCCTTCGGTGTGCTGGTGAATCTCTTCGAGCCCGGAGCGCGCCCGGGTCACGCGGTCTTGTTCGCTCATCGCTTGCGTGCGCTCGCTCCCCACGGGGCCCCTCGGCCCTCGGCTGTTCACGACGGCCCCGCGCCCCGAGGCTCGGCCCGACGCGCGCGGCCCCGGGGCCCTTCGCACCCGGGCCCGCCGGGCGGGCCCTTCGTACCACGGCGCCCGCCGGCCGGGCCCCGCCCCCGAAGGCTCGCTGAGCGGGCGCGCTCTTTCAAGGCCCTCGGTCGCCGGCCCGCCCTTTTCGGCGCCGGCCGCGGCCCCGCCGAGCCGCAGGCAAGGGCCCGCCGCTACCTGGCCATCGGGGCCCAGGAGAAACGGCCCCGCCGAGCCGCGGGCAGGGGCCCGCCCACGGCCCGCGCCGGCCGCACGCCCCCGCCGGGGCGGCGGGCCTCACTTCACCTTCGCCACCACCTCGAGGTCTTGCTTCTCCATCAGGCACTGCTTGTCGGAGCACACGCTCAGCGACATCTTGCCCGCCAGCTTGACCTCGCCCCCGCGCGTCGGCGTAAAGGGCACCTTGAGCACCACCTTCGCCTTGTCGACCGTGCCGCCCTCGCGCCCCACCGGGCCCTTGAACGTCACGCCGTCGCCCTCTTTGGGCGTGAAGCGAAAGGGGTATTCGTTGTTGATGTGATACTCGCCCTTCGCCTCGACGGTGACCTCGGCCGTGCCCTCTTGGCCCTGCTGGTAGGGCCCGTCGGCCCGCAGGCTGACGGTGTAATTCGGGTTGTCAACCTTCGGCCCCGCCCCCACCGCCGCGGCCGCCGCGGCCACCGGGGCCTTCTCGGGGGCTTGCGCCGCCTCGCTCTGGTTGCACCCCGCCCCGAGCCACGCCACGCCCGCCAGAACCCCCCCCGCGACGAGGCAAAACCCCGGACTCTTCGAACCCTTCATGGCCAAACCTCGTACCATGCCCCCGCGCCTCCCGCCAGCGACGCCCCTTGGGCGCGGCGAGAGCGGTCGTCGCTCGGGTCGAGGGCGGCCACTTCGGCCGGGCCAAGCCCGTGACGAGCGTCGCGGTCGCCCCCGAGGCGCGCCGACCGGGCCCGGCCCGTTCGAGCAAGGGGGCGGGGCCCCGCGCGCGGCGGCCGCGCTCTCAGCGCAGCAGCGCCATCGCCAGCGCGCCGCCCACCACGAGAAAGAGCGCCCCGACCACGGCCGGCACCACCCAGCGCGGCGAGGCGCCCGGCACGCCCGCCGGCAGCGAGTACTCTTCGTCGTCGCCCTGGTAGGCCGGCTGCTGCGGCGCGGCAAAGGCCCGGTCGAGCTCGGCCGAGGGGGCCGCCGGCGCGGCCGGCATGGCCGGCGCGGACGGGGCCGCCTTCGCGGCGGCGTCGGCGGGCGCGGCGGCGGGGGGGGCCGTCGGGTCGGCGAAGGGGTTGGCGGGCGGCGGCGGGGGCGCGGCCGGCGGCACGGGGGCGGCGGCGAAGGGGTCGGCGATGGCGACGGGCGCCGGCGGCGGGGCGGCGAGCAGCGAGGGCAGCGCGCGCGTGATCTGCTCGTCGAGCGCCGCCTGCGGCGTCTGGGCCCAGGTCGCCACCTCGCCCTCGAGGCCGTAGGCGCGCCCGAGCCCGACCGCGAAGTCGGCCACGGTGGTGGTGCGGTTGTTCGGGTTCTTGGCGAGCGCCTTGGCGATGACGGCGTCGAGCGCGGGCGGGATCGCGTCCTTGCCGTTGGCCTTGGCGACGGCGCTCGGCGGCACCGGCTCTTTGGTCAAGATGGCGAGAAGAATGGTCGGGCCGTTGGTGCCGACGAAGGGCACCTCGCCCGTCAGCGACTCGTAGACGATGGCGGCGACGGCCCAGACGTCGGCCCGCCGGTCGAGCGTCTCGAGGCCCTGGGCCTGCTCGGGCGCCATGTAGAAGGGCGAGCCGATGGTCATGCCGAGCACGGTGAGCTTCTTGGCGTTGTAGCTCGTGTCTTTGACGCTGCCGAAGTCGAGCAGCTTGACCGAGTCGCCCTCGCGCGTGCCGCACAGAAAGACGTTGTCGGGCTTCAGGTCGCGGTGAATGAAGCCCTTCTGGTGCGCCGGCTCGAGGCCGATGGCGAGCTGGCTGACCATGCGCACCGCGCGCCCGGGCGAGATCGTCTTCTCGCGCTGCAGGACGGCGCGCAGCTCTTCGCCGTCCAAGAATTCCATCACGAGGGCGTAGGTGCCGCCCTCCTGCTGGAAGTCGATGACCTCGACGATGTGCTGGTGGGGCAGGTCTTTCGAGACCTCGAACTCGCGCTTGAAGCGCTCGACGGAGACCTCGTCGCGGGCGACCTCTTCGTGCAACATCTTGACCGCGACGCGGCGGCGGGCGGCGCGGTCGAGCGCCTCGTAGACGCGCCCCATGCCCCCGTCGGCCACGACGCGCCAGAGCTGGTAGCGCCCCGCGACGGTGGCGCCGACCCGCGGGTCGTCGGCCCGGGTCGGCACGGCGACCTGGTCGAGCTCGCGCAGCGGTTGCCCGTCGACCGGGCAGAAGCCGTCTTCGTCCGAGAAGAGCCGCCCGCAGCCGGCGCAGGCCTTCACCCGCCGCTCTCCGCGGTGGGCCCCGGCACCGAATAGTAAAGGATGCGCGCGCAGTGCGGGCACTGGTCGAGCGACTCGCGGCGCCGCAGGCGCTGGAAGAGCTGCGGCGGCAGGGCCATGTGGCACGCCGAGCAGGTGCCGCTCGCGTTCGCGCGCGCGAGCGCCGTGCCGCGCTTCTGCCGCACCGCCTCGTAGCGCCGCAAGGTCTGCGGCGCCACCTTGCGCGCGAGCTCGGCGCGCGCCGCGAGCTTGATCTCGCGCTCGCGCCCCATCTCGCCGATGCTCGCCGAGCGGCTCGACTCGCTGTCGCCGAGCTGCGCGGCGATCTTGCCGCGCTTCTCGTCGGTCTCCTCGATGCTGCGCTTGGCCGCCTCGGCGAGCGCCGTCAGCTTGCCGATCTCCTCTTCGCGGTCGCGCAGCAGCTTGCGCAGCTCTTCGAGCTCGCGCTGCGCCGCCATGCTCTCGCGCTCGTTCCGCGCGCGCGACAGCTTCTCGCGCGAGCGCTCGATCTGCTGGCCCATCTGCCGCGCCTCGGCGACGAGCTCGCCCATCGTCTTCTGCATCTCGTCGACGCTCGCGCGCTCGGTCGCGAGCTTCGCCTCGAGCCGCGCGCGCTCGACCTTGAGCCCCTCGAGCTGCCCCTGCTCTTCGCTCAGTTGCGTGTCTAGCCGCCGGATCTCGGCGTCGAGCTGCGCGAGCTCTTCCAACGATTCGACCTGCTTGGCAAGCTGTTCCTGTGGCGTCATCACGTCCCTTCCGACCGCCGGCCGCCCGCCGCCGGCCGCCGCCGCCGGGCGCGAGGTGGGCCCACCTGGATTCGAACCAGGACACGCCCGGTTATGAGCCGGGAGCTCTGACCGATTGAGCTATGGGCCCGCACACGGCCCCAGGCCGCGCCCCCGCCCTCGACGCCCGACCCGGGGCGGTTCGGCAACGGCGGGCGATGGGCCTTAGCGACCACGGGCGAAACGCTAGCCCAACCCGCGACCGGGCGAAAGCCCCTTCCCCTGCCGCGCCGGGCCCGCGCCCTTCGCGGTCGACGCCGCGTCGGCGCGGCGGGCCCGCTCTCGCCCCGCCCGGTCGCGCCGGCCCGCGCCGCCGCCCGCGCGCGCCGGCTCTTCGCGCCCCGCCCGCGCGCGCCGGCTCTTCGCGCCCCGCCCGCGCGCGCCGGCCCGCG
>DASTPP010000269.1:0-15054 GCA_035762175.1 Polyangiaceae bacterium
CATCGTCTGCGCCGCCTCGACCGCCTCCTGGATGCTGCGCACCGTCCAGTCGATGTTCGACACGACGCCCTTGCGCAGCCCCCTGCAAGGCACGTTCCCGACGCCGAGGATGGTGATGCCGTCGTGGTCGACTTCGCCGACCACCGCCGTCACCTTCGTCGTGCCGATGTCGAGGCCCACGACGATGTCGGGGGAGGCTTGCTTGCCACGCGGGCTGTGCAAGGGTTCAGCAGGGCGTAGTTTCATCGCTTGGCCTTGGCCCGTCAGGCCGCGGCACAGAGCGTGCTCTGCGCGCGACACCTTCGAGGCACCGCGACCCTGCCAGAGCGCGAAGGGGCCGGCCAAGTTTGTCACGCAACTTGCTGTCGCGTCGTCGATCCGCCGCGCGGCGGGCGGGCGGCGTCCGGAAAAAGCGTGCCGAGAAAACCCATTTGAGAGGCGGGCGGCCCCCGACGGAAGTCGGGGGCAGCGGACGCGCGCAGAAACGGCTCGCAAAGCCCTGCCGGAGGCAGGGCTCCCTCGCCGCGAGCCGCTCTCGCGCGCTCGCCCCGAAGCCCGAGCGAGCCCAGCCCCAGCGAGGGCTGGGCTTTGCGCGCCGGAACGGCCCGAGGCCGCGCGGCACGAGCGGGCGTTCGCTGCCCCCGACTTCAGTCGGGGGCGCCCTGTCGCCCTCGGCCGCGCGATCGCCGCTCTCTTCCATATGGGGCGGCGCGCGCGGCGGGCCGCCGCTTGCATGCCGCGCCGCCGCCCGCCGTTCGGGCGCGCGCCGCCCCCCGCATCAATTAGAGAGGCCGCCTCAGCGCAGGCGCGCGACCACGCGCTCGGGGTGCGTGTCGTTGTCGGCGAACACGATCGCCGCGCGGCCCTTGCGCCGCTCGACCTCGGCGAGGGCGCGGGAGGCCCGCTCGAGTTTGGCCCGGTAGGGCCCATGGCCAAGACTGAGCACCACGGCATCGCGACCCACCACCACCTCGAGCCCGCCCTCGTCGGTCACGTGCACCTGTTGAAGGGGGCGACGCTTCGACGACGGAAGACGGTCGTAATCGCGAATCACTTCCTGGGCAATCTTGACAAGTGCGATGAAGCCATCGCGGTCGCCCGCGGGGCCCCCGCCCGAACCTTCGAGGCCAGTGATCAGCACGAGATCGGGCGGGTCGCCCGGCTCGAAACGCTTGAAGGGCGCGCCGCCCGGGCCGACCAAGTAGAGCCCCCCTTCGAGGGCCACCAGGGCGCTCGCCTCGCGCTCGCGCACGCGCAGCCGCAAGGTCGAGGGCAGGCGCCGCTCGACCGCCGCCTCTTCGACCCAGGGGTCGGCGAGCAGCGCCGCGCGCGCCGCCTCGACGTCGAAGGCGAAGACGTTCACGCCCGGCAGCGCCCCGGCCGCCTTGGCTAGCGCGCGCTCGTCACGCCGCTTCGCCCCCTCGACCTCGACGCTCTTGACGGCGAAGCGCGGGCTCGTCCGCGCGTAGCGCAAGAGCCCGTACGAGCTCGAGGCCGTCGCCGCCGCGAACACGATCGCCCCGGCCGCGAGGCGCACGAAGGCGCGCGCCCGGCCCGGCGCGCCCGCGGCGGCCCCGCCCGCCGGCGCGCGGGGCGGCGGGGCGGCCGCGCGCCGCGCCGGCGCGACGCGGCGGTTCTCGGGCAGCCCGAGCGCGCTCACGGCCGCCCCCCGAGCCGCGACGCGAGCTCGCGCACGACCTGGTTGATGTCGCCCGCCCCGAGCGCGATGACCACGTCGCCCGGCCGGCAGAGCTCGGCCAGCTCGTCGACGAGGTGCGCGCGGTCGGGCGCGTAGCGCGCCGCGTGGTGGCCGTGCTCGGCGACGGCGCGCGCCAGCGCCTCGCCCGTCGCCCCCTCGATCGGCGCCTCGCCGGCGGCGTACACGTCGGTCACGTAGAGCAGGTCGGCCCGGTTGAACGCGCGCGAGAACTCGTTGAAGAGCGCCTTGGTGCGGCTGTACCGGTGCGGCTGGAAGGCCACGACGATGCGCCCCGCGTACGCCGCCGCCTGCGCCGCCGCCAGCGTCGCCTCGATCTCGGCCGGGTGGTGCCCGTAGTCGTCGACCAGGGTCACCCCCCCCGCCTCGCCCACCACCGAGAAGCGCCGCGCCACCCCCCCGAAGGTCGAGAGCGCCTGCGCCGTCACGTCGAGCGGCACCTCGAGCTCGTCGGCCACCGCGAGCGCCGCCAGGCAGTTCTGCACGTTGTGCACCCCCGGCATGCGCAGCGCGAACTCGCCGAGCGGCTCGCCCCGCTTGAACGCCCGGAAGTGCGTCTCGAGCCCGCGCTGCGTGATGCCCTTCGCCGAGTAGTCGGCCTGCGGCGAGAGGCCGTAGGTCACGTGGCGCCGCGAGACGCGCGGCAAGATGTCTTGCACGTGCGGGTGGTCGAGGCACAGCACCCCGAGCCCGTAGAAGGGCACCCGCAGCGCGAACTCGACGAACGCGTCTTTCAGCGCCTCGTGCGTGCCGTAGTGGTCGAGGTGCTCGGGGTCGATGTTGGTCACGACCGCGATGGTCGGCGTCAGCCGCAAGAACGAGCCGTCGCTCTCGTCGGCCTCGGCCACGAGCAGGTCGCCCGCCCCGAGCCGCGCGTTCGAGCCGAGCGCCGCCATCTTGCCGCCCACCACCACCGTCGGGTCGAGCCCGGCCGCCCGCAGCACCGTCGCCACCAGCGAGGTCGTCGTCGTCTTGCCGTGGCTGCCGGCGATGGCCACCCCGTACTTGAGGCGCATCAGCTCGGCCAGCATCTCGGCCCGCGCGATCGCCGGCGTGCCCTGCGCCCGCGCCGCCCGCAGCTCGGGGTTGTCGGGCTTGACCGCGCTCGAGTAGACGACGACGTCGGCGCCCGCCACGTTCTCGGCCCGGTGCCCGATGTCGACCCGCACCCCCAGCGCCGCGAGCCGCCGCGTCGCGTCGCCCTCGCGCATGTCGGAGCCCGACACGTCGAACGCGAGCGTGCGCAAGATCTCGGCGAGCCCGCTCATGCCGATGCCGCCGATGCCCACGAAGTGAACGTGCCGTACCCGCCCGCGGAACATGTGCCCTCCCTACGCCGCCCGCCGGCGGTCCGCGAGCGCCACCAGATCGCGCGCGACCCGCGCCGCCGCCCCCGGCGCCCCCCGCCGCGCCGCCGCCTCGGCCATCGCCGCGAGCCGCTCGGGCGCGACGAGCAGCGACGAGAGCTCGCGCGCGAGCCGCCCCGGCGTCGCGTCCTGCTGGCGGAGCCACGCCGCGCCCCCCGCCGCCGCGAGCGCCTCGGCGTTCTTGCGCTGGTGGTCGTCGCGCGCGAAGGGGTAGGGCACGAGCAACGACGCCCGCCCCACCGCGCAGAGCTCGGCCAGCGTGCCCGCCCCCGCGCGCGCCAGCACGAGGTCGGCCGAGGCGAGCAGGCCCGGCACGTCGTCGGCGAACTCGACCACCTCGGCCGCGCCCCCGAGGCCCCGCGCCCCGTACGCCGCGCGCACCGCGTCGGCCCGGCCCCGCCCCGCCTGGTGCACGATCGTGAGCCCCCGCACCTCGCGCGCGAGCGCCCCGGCCGCCTCGGGCAGAGCGCGGTTCAAGCCCTCGGAGCCCTGGCTGCCGCCCAGCACCACGAGCCGCGCCCGCCCCGCGACCGGCCGGTAGGGCGAGGGCTCGAAGCCGGGCCGCAGCGGCACCCCGAAGGGCCGCACGACGCTCGGCCGGAAGCGCCGCCCCACCTCGTCGAACGCCACGTAGGCGCGCGAGGCCAGCGGCGAGAGCACGAAGTTGGTCAGCCCGAGCGTGCTGTTCGGCTCGAGCAGCGCGAGCGGCACGCCGAGCAGCCGCGCCGCCAGCGACACCGGCCCCGCCGCGTAGCCGCCCACCGAGAGCACCACCTCGGGGGCGAGCCGCTTCACCAGCCGCGCCGCCTCGGGCAGCGACGCCGCCGCGCGCGACACGCCCTTGACCGCCCCCCTCACCCCCGCGCCCTTGATGGGCCGCACGTCGAGCAGCTCGAGCCGCTCGCCCCGCGACGGCAGCACCCGCGCCTCGATGCCCCGCTCGGTGCCGACGAACACGCACTCGGCCCCGGGCAGCTCGCGCCGCAGGGCGTCGGCCACCGCCACGAGCGGGAACAGGTGCCCCCCCGAGCCCCCCCCCGCCAGCACGAAGCGGCGCGCCGCGCTCACGCCGCCGCGGCCCCCCGGCCCGCGCCCCGCCTCGAGACCGAGAGCACCAGGCCCGCCGCCGCCGCGTTCACCAGCAGCGACGAGCCCCCGTAGCTCAAAAAGGGCAAGGTCAGGCCCTTGGTCGGCAAGATCGCCATCGCGACCGCGAGGTTGACCAGCACCTGGATGCCGAACATCACCGCCACCCCGAACGCGACGTAGCTGCCGTAGTCGTCTTCGGCCCGCAGCGCCGCGCGGATGCCCCGCGACACCAGCACGAGGTACGCCGCCACCAGCCCCAAGACGCCCACGAAGCCCAGCTCTTCGCCCACGATCGCGGCGACGAAGTCGGTGTGCGCCTCCGGCAGGTAGAGCACCTGCAGCCCCTGCCCCAGGCCGAGGCCCGAGAGCCCGCCCGAGCCGAAGCTCATGACCGACTGAAAGGGCTGGTAGGCGACGTCTTGCCGGTGGTTATCCATGTCGAGGAAGGCGAGCAGCCGCGCCATGCGGTACGCCTTCGACATGATGAGCAGCGCGACGCCCCCGGCCCCGACCAGCGACGCGCCCAAGATGTAGCCGAGCTTGGCGCCCGCCGCGAAGAGCAGCGAGAAGGTCATCAAGAGCAAGACGACCGCGCTGCCCAGGTCGGGCTGGCGCACGAGCAGCGCCATCAAGAACCCGCATGCGATGAGGTGCGGCACGAACCCGACCGAGAAGCTCTTGACCCGGTCGCCCTTCTTCGCGAGCGAGTAGGCGAGCCAGAGCACCAGCGCGAGCTTCGCCATCTCGGCCGGCTGCACCTGCACCGGCCCCACCGCCAGCCAGCGCGACGCGCCGCCCGCCCGTTTGCCCAGGCCGAGCACGCACGCGAGCAGCATCGCCGCCACCCCCCCGTACGCCACGTACGTCGGCAGGGCGTGCCGCAGCCGCCGGTAGTCGAGCCGGCTTGTTGCCCAGAGCACCGCGAGCGCCAAGAGCGCGTGCGACACCTGGCGCTGCAAGAAAAACTGCGGGTTCTTGTAGACCACCGTCGCCTCGACCGACGAGGCGCTGTAGACCATCACCACGCCGACCCCGACCAGCGCGATCGTCACCGCCGCCAGCACCGGGTCCATCGCCCCGAGCTCGCCCGACGGCACGAAGAGCCCCCGCAGATAGCGCCTCACGACCCGGCCCCCGAGCGCCCCACCCCCCCCGGCCCCCCCTCCCCAGGGAGGGGGGGAGCTGCCGCGCCTTCGCTTCTTCTCTCCCCAGGGAGGGGGGGAGCCGCCGCGCCTTCGCTTCTTTTCTCTCCAGGGAGGGGGGGAGCCGCCGCGCCCTCCTTTCCCCCCTCCCCGGGGAGGGGGGCTAGGGGGGTGGGGACGCCCAGCGCACGCACCGCCCGCGCGAAGGCCTGCCCCCGATCGTGGTAGTCGCGGAACATGTCGAAGCTCGAGCACGCCGGCGAGAGCAGCACCGCGTCGCCCGGCTCGGCGAGGCGGCTCGCCCGCGCGACCGCGTCGTCCATCGAGCTGGCCCGCTCGACCGGTAGCGACCCGCCCGCCGCGCGCTCGATGCGCTCGGCCGCCTCGCCGATCAAGACGAGCGCCCGCCCCTTCGCCCGCAGCGCCTCGACGAGCGGCCCGTAGTCGCCGCCCTTGTCGCGCCCGCCCGCGATGAGCACGCAGCGCGCCTCGGCGAGGCCCCTGAGCGCCGCCACCGACGCGCCCACGTTCGTGCCCTTCGAGTCGTCGTAGTAGCGCACGCCCCCGCGCTCGCCCACCAGCTCGACCCGGTGCGGCAGCGGCCCGATCGACGCGAGCGCCCCCGCGATCGCCTCGCGCCCCGCCCCCATCGCCGCCGCCAGCGCCACGGCGGCCGAGGCGTTGAGCAGGTTGTGCTCGCCCTTCAGCGCGATCACCGACGCCTCGTAGCGCTCGCCCCGCGCCCGGTCGACCACCCCGCCCGCCTCGGGCTCGACGGCGCCGCCGGGCCCGAAGGTGACGACGCGCGCCTCGCCCCGCCGCGCCTCGGCGAGGCAGACCGCGTCGCCGGCCGGCACCACCGCCACGTCGGACGGGCCCATCTGCGCGAACATGCGCCCCTTCGCCGCCGCGTACGCCTCGAACGAGGGGTAACGATCGAGGTGGTCGGCCGTCACGTTGAGCAGTGCGGCCGCCTGCGGCCGGAAGCGCTTCATGCGCTCGGCCTGAAAGCTCGACACCTCGAGCACCAGCGCGTCGAAGGGCGGCGCCTCGCCCCGCCCGGGCAGCGCCGACGCGAGCGGCGTGCCCAGGTTGCCGCCCACGAACACCCGCCCGAAGGCCCGCCTCAGCATCTCGCCGACCAGCACCGTCGTCGTGCTCTTGCCGTTGGTGCCGCCGACGGCCACCGTCGGCACGCCGCCCGCGAGCGACCAGGCGAACTCGAGCTCGCCGACCACCGGCACGCCCGCGCGCTCGGCGTCGTCCCAGGCGGCGAGCGGCCTGACCCCGGGCGAGACCACGACGAGATCGGCCCGCCCCCACGCGACGCCGTCATGGCCGCCCGCGACGAGCTCGACGCCCGGCTCGGACCCGAGCCCGATCGCCTCGGCCGAGAGCCGTTCGCGCGGCGCCGCGTCGTTGGCGATGACGCGCACCGCGCCGTAGCGCAGGCAGAGGCGCGCCGCGGCGACGCCGCTGGCGCCGAGGCCGACGACGATGACGGTCTTGCCCTGGGGGTCCATCATGCGAGGGGAGGGGGGGTCTTCTCGATCGGCGCCGCCGCGGCAAGAGGCTGCGCGGCTCGAGGGCAGGGAACCCGAAGCGCCGCCCGGGGGCCAAGTTCTTCGGCCCCGATCGTTCGGGAGGCCGAAACTTCCCGACCTTTGGCCTTCTCCGACCCCCGCTACCCCGGTTCGAGCTGCCCCCGGGGCCGCCGAACCGATGCCAGGCCACTTCGGGCTTCCTCGGGGGCCCGCCAAACCGATGCCAGGCCTGCTCGAGCTGCCTTTCGAGGTCATCAAACCGATGCCAAGCCTGCTCGAGCCGCCTTTCGCGGTCATCAAACCGATGCCGGGGCATCTCGACGTGGGTTTCGAACGGTCTCGACCGTCGCGAAGCCTGCTCGAGGTGGGGTTCGAACGGTTTCAACCGTCGCGAAGCCTGCTCGAGGTGGGGTTCGAACGGTTTCAACCACCGAAGACCCTGCCCGGACCAGGTTGGTGGGCGGTTGCGTGAGCCGAAAAGGCTGCCCGAGCCGGCCTGCCGACGGTTTCGTTCGCCGAAAAGGCTGCCCGAGCAGGCTCCTCGACGGTTTCGCTCGCCGAAGACCCGGCTCGAGCTGCTTTCGGAGTGGTCGAGCGGCCACGAAAGGCGGCTCGAACCGGCCGGGCGAGGGGTTCGGGGGCCAAAGGGCCGGGGCAGGCCAGGCCGGGCCCGGAGCGGTCTTCGGCGGCGCCCTCCTACAGTGCGTGGCCGGCGTCGTCGCCCCGGACTCGGCGAGGGGGGTGCGAAACGCGACCGGCTTTCTGCCCCCGAGGGAACTCGGGGGCAGCGGACGCCCGTTCATGCCGCGCGGCTTCGAGCCGATTCGGACCGCAAAGCCCGCCCCCTCGCCGGGGGCCGGGCTCCCAAGGGCTCCGGCTGTCGGGCGAGCCCGCGCCAGCGGCTCGCTCCGCGGGAGCCCTGCCTCCGGCAGGGCTTTGCGAGCCGTTTTCGGGGGCGAAAGCTGCCCCCGAGTTCCCTCGGGGGCCGGCCTCGTTTCGAACCCCCCTGTTCGAGTCCGGGGCCGCGCCGGCCGAGCGAACGCACCCGCCGCGCGGATCAGCGCAGCTTGATGGACGAGAGGCTGATGAGGGCGAGCAGGACCGAGATGATCCAAAACCGTACGATGATCTTGGGCTCCGCCCAGCCCTTTTTCTCGTAGTGGTGGTGAATCGGCGCCATCAAGAAGATGCGCTTGCCCGTCAGCTTGAAGCTCGCGACCTGCGTGATGACGCTGAGCGCCTCGACGACGAAGAGGCCGCCGAGCAGCGCGCTGAGCAGCTCGTTCTTGGTGAAGACGGCGAGCATGCCGAGGCCGCCGCCGAGCGCGAGCGAGCCGACGTCGCCCATGAAGACCTGCGCCGGGTAGGTGTTGTACCAGAGGAAGCCGAGCCCCGAGCCGAGCAGCGCCCCGCAGTAGACGGCGAGCTCGGCGCCGGCGGCGTTGGGCGCGATGTCGAGGTAGGCGGGCAGCGTGAGCATGCGCGTGCCCACCTGGAAGACGAAGGTGGCGCCGGCGATGTACGCCCAGATGAGGTAGGTGCCGGCCGAGATCATGACCGGGCCGATGGCCAGGCCGTCGAGGCCGTCGGTCAGGTTGACCGCGTTGCTGGTCGCCACGACGACGAGCACGACGAAGGGCAGGTAAAACCAGACCGGCGTGTCGATGGGGTGCTTCGAGAACGCGAGGAAGGGCAGCGACAGGTGCGTGCGGATGGCGACCCAGTCGGCCGGCAGCGACGTGCCCTTCGCCAGGAAGGGGTAGGCGAGCGCGAGCGAGGCGATGACGGTCTGCCCGAGCAGCTTGTAACGCCCGGGCAGGCCGCCCGAGTGCCGGTGCTTGATCTTCAGGTAGTCGTCGAGGTAGCCGATGACGCCGTAGCCCGCCGTCACCGCCGCGGTCGCGAGCACGAAGGGGTTCTTCAGGTCGGCCCAGAGCACCGTCGGCACGAGCATCGAGACGAGAATGAGCGCCCCGCCCATGGTCGGCGTGCCGGCCTTCTTCTTGTGCTCGGCGGGGCCCACCTCGCGAATGACCTGGCCGATCTGCTTGCGCTGCAGCTCGCGGATGAACCAGGGCGCGAGCAAGAAGCTCGCGAGCATGGCCGTGATGGCGGCCATGATGGTACGAAAGGGTATGTACCGAAGGACGTTCAGAAACCCCAGCCAGCCGGACGACGCCCGCAGCGGGTAGAGCAGCTCGTAAATCATCGGGCGTTCCCCTCCGCGCAGACTGCAGGCGCTCGACCAGGGCGTCGAGGCCGACGCCCCGCGAGCCCTTGACGAAGACGACGTCGCCCGGCCGCGCGAAGCGCTCGAGCGGCGCCCAGGCCGCGGCGGCGTCGGGGGCGAAGGCCGCGTCGAGCCCCGCCGAGGCGGCGAGATCGCAGAAGCGCCGCGCCTCGCCCGCCACGGCCACCAGCGCGGCCGGGGCGGCCGCGACGGCGAGGCGCGCCACCTCGTCGTGCTCGGCGGCGGCGAGGGGGCCGAGCTCGCGCATCTCGCCGAGCACGACGACGAGGCGCCGGCCGAGCGAGGAGGCGAGCTCGCGCGCGGCCTCGAGGCCCGCGGCGACCGAGGCGGTGTTGGCGTTGTAGCTGTCGTCGAGCACCACGGTGCCGTCGCCGAGCAGGTGCGGCCAGAGCCGGCCCGGCTCGCGCTCGCGGGCGAGCGGGGCGAGCGCCGCCTCGAGCGAGACGCCCTCGACCGCGCCCGGCGCGAGGGCGTAGGCGACGGCGAGCGCGGCGCAGGTCGCGTAGGCACCCGCCTCGCCGAGCAGCGGCGTGTGGAAGGCGTGCTCGCGCGGCGGGTCGCCCGAGAGCCCCGGCAGCGACACCCGCAGCAGCGAGCCGACCAGCCCGCGCGCCTCGCGCCCCGTGAGCCGCACGTCGGCGCCCCCGGCGCGCCCGTAGGCGACCCGCGGCCGGGGCGCGGCGAGCGCGAGCTGCGCGGCGCAGCGCTCGTCGTCGGCGTTGGCGACCGCGACCCCCGCGGGCCCGAGCGCGGCGAAGATCGAGCCCTCTTCGTGCGCGATCGCGTCGATGCCCCCGAGCCCCTCGGAGTGCTCGACCGCGATGCGCGTCAGCACGGCCACGTCGGGCTCGGCGAGCGAGGCGCCGTAGGCCACCTCGCCCGGGCTCGAGGTGCCGATCTCGACGACGGCCGCGTCGTGCTCCGGCTCGAGGCCGAGCAACACCACGGGGACGCCGACCGCGTTGTTCAGGTTGCCCGCCGAGGCGTGCACCGCGCGCCCCAGCCCCGCGAGCAGCGTGGCGACGGCCCGCCTCGTCGTGGTCTTGCCGACCGAGCCGGCGACCGCGACGAGCACGCGCGGCCGCCCGCCCGCCCCGGCCGCCCAGCGGCGGCGGTGGGCGCGGGCGAGCGCGCCGAGCGCCTTGAGCGTGTCGCCGACGCGCACCACGCTCAGGCCGGCGGGCGCCTCGATCGCGCGGTCGACCAGGGCGAGGCGCGCCCCCGCGGCCGCGGCGCGCGCGACGTGGTCGTGCCCGTCGAAGCGCTCGCCGCGCAGCGCGACGAAGGCGTTGCCCGGCCCGAGCCGCCGGGTGTCGGTGCCGACGCCCTCGACCCGGCAGTCGCCGCCGGCGACGAGCGCGCCGCCGGTGGCGGCGAGCACCTCGTCGAGGGTGAAGGGGGCGCGGTTGGGGGGCAGCGGCGTGGCCATGGGCAGGGCGGCTCGTGAGACGGGGGCGTACGGCAGGGGCGCGGCGGCGGCTAGCGGGCGCGGCGGGCGCGGCGGCGTTCGAGGGCGCGGCGGGCCTCGACGCGGTCGTCGAAGGGGGTGCTGACCCCGCCGATGAGCTGGTAGGTCTCGTGCCCCTTGCCGGCGATGAGCACGAGCGCGCCGGCCGGCGCCGACGCGACGGCCCGCTCGATGGCCTCGGCGCGGTCGAGCACGATCTCGTAGGGCGTGCCGGTGCGCTCGAGCCCCGGGGCGGTGGCGTCGGCGATGGCGCGCGGATCTTCGCCGCGGGGGTTATCGTTGGTGAGGATGGCGCGGTCGGCGCCGCGCCCGACGGCCTCGCCCATCAGGGGGCGCTTGAGCGGGTCGCGGTCGCCGCCGCAGCCGAAGACGCAGACGAGCCCGCCCGCGGCGAGCGGGCGCAGCGTCGCGAGCACGCGGGCGAGGGCGTCGGGGCTGTGGGCGTAGTCGACCACCACGGCGAGATCGTCGCCGGGGCCGCTGCAGCGCTCGAGGCGGCCGGGCACCTGCGGGGCGCGGGCGAGGGCGCGGGCGGCGTCGTCGGGGCCGAGGCCGAGCGCGAGGGCGAGGCCGAGCGCGACGGCGAGGTTCTCGCGGTTGTGCTCGCCGAGGAGGGGCGTCTCGAGCGCCACCTCGCGGCCCTCGGAGCGCGCGACGGCGCGCGAGCCCTCGGGCGACGAGGCCCACGCGCCGAGCGAGAGGCGGGCGTCGGGCCGAGCGCCCGAGGGCGAGACGCGAAAGAGCTCGCCCTTCGCCCGCCCGGCGAGGGCGAGGCCGAAGGGGTCGTCGACGTTGACGACCGAGGCGGCGGGGGCAAAGTCGGTGAAGAGCCGGGCCTTCGCCTCGCCGTAGGCCTGCATGGTGCCGTGCAGATCGAGGTGGTCTTGGGTCAGGTTCAAGAAGCCCGCCGCGCGAAAGCGTACGCCCTCGACGCGCCCGAGCGCGAGCGCGTGGCTCGAGACCTCCATCACGAGGTGGGTGGCGCCGCGGGCGCGCAGCCACGCCGCGCGGCGGGCGAGCTCGTCGGCCTCGGGGGTCGTGTGCGCCGAGGGCAAGGTCTCGCCGCCGAAGTGGCAGCCGAGCGTGCCGAGCAGCGCGGGGCGGGCGCCGCAGGTGGCGAGCGCCGAGGCGATGAGGTGCGTCGTCGTCGTCTTGCCGTTGGTGCCGGTGACGCCGACCACCTCGAGGCCCTCGCCGACCTCGCCGTAGACGGCGGCGGCGGCGGCGCCGAGGGCGCGGGCGACGTCGGGCACGAGCAGGGCGGGCAGGCCGGAGAGCAGCGCGAGCGGCTCGTCGTCGGTGAGCAGGGCGACGGCGCCCGCGTGCGCCGCCGCGCCGACGAACTGCCGCCCGTCGGAGGTCTTGCCGCGGCGGGCGGCGAAGAGTGTGCCGGGCTCGACGCGGCGCGAGTCGTGAAAGAGGTGCGCGACGCGCGTCGAGGGCTCGCCGATGAGCCTCGAGCCGGGCAGCCGGGCGGCGACGGCGCCGAGCGTGGTGGCGCGCTCTCCCCCCCTCCCTGGGGAGGGAGGGCCGGGGGGGGTAGGGCTCTCGGGCGCGCCGTTCGTCATGGCCTCAGCTCGGGGGCTCGAAGAGCAGGCGCAGGGGGGTGCCGCGCGCGACGCTGGCGCCGGGGGCGGGCTCTTGGCGGACGACGACGCCGACGCCCTGGGGCGCGGGCACGAGGCCGGCGGCGGCGCCGCGCTCGATGGCCTCGCGCGCGGCGAGGCCGAGCAGCGAGGGCACGGTGGCGGGGCCCTCGTTCGGGTCGGCCGGGGCCTGGCCGGGGGGCGGCTCGTAGACGACGCGCCAGGGCGGCGGCGGGGTCGGGGGGCGGGCGGGGGCGTGGCCGGCGGCGGGGCCGAGGGGGGCGAGCTGGGCGCTCGCGCGCTCGCGGGGCAGGACGCCGAGCGTGCGCAGGGCGGCCTCGGCGACGCGGCGGAAGGCGGGCGCGGCGACGGCGCCGCCGGCGTGGTTGATCATCGGCTCGTCGAGCACGACGACGACGACGACGCGGGGCTTGTCGGCCGGCACGAAGCCGATGAACGACGAGGTGAAGCGGTCGTGGGTGTACTGGCCCGTCGCCGGGTCGGCCTTCTGCGCCGTCGCCGTCTTGCCCGCGACGCTGAAGCCGGGCAGGGCCGCCTCGACGCCCGTGCCCTCGCCCTCGGTGACGGCGACGAGCATCTCGGACAGCGTGCGCGCCACCGGCGCCGGCAGCGCCTCGCGCCGCACCTTCGGGCTCGACTCGCTGACGAGGTTGCCGAGGCCGTCGGTCACCTTGCGCACCAGCATGGGCTCCATCAGTTTGCCGCCGTTGGCGACCGCGCCGAGCGCCATCGCGAGCTGCAGGCTGGTGACGCTGACGCCCTGGCCGAAGCTGGCCGAGGCGGTCTCGACCTGCACCCAGGGCCGCCCCCGCGCCCGCAAGACGCCCGACGCCTCGCCCGGCAGGGGCACGCCCGTCTCTTCGCCGAAGCCGAAGCGCCGCAGCGCCTCGTAGAGCCGGGTCTCGCCGAGCTCGAGGCCGATCTTGGCGGCGCCGATGTTCGACGAGACGGCGAGCACCTGCGTCGGCGTCAGCCACTCGTTCACGTGGGTGTCGTGGATGACCACGTTGTCGATGGCCATGACGCCGCGCTCGCAGAAGATCTTCTGCGTCGGGCTCAGGGTCTTCTCGGCCAGCGCGGCGGCCAGCGTGAAGACCTTCATCGTCGAGCCGGGCTCGAAGCGGTCGTGAATGGCGCGGTTTCGGCGCGCCTCGGCGTCGCTCTGGGCGTAGTCGTTGGGGTTGTAGGTGGGGCTCGAGGCGAGCGCGAGCACCTCGCCCGTGTGCGGGTCGGTGACGACGACGCTGCCGCCCGCGGCCTCGTAGGTGCGGACGGCCGAGGCGAGCTCTTGCTCGGCGGCGTACTGAATGCCCTGGTCGAGCGAGAGCACGACGTTGTGCCCGGCGAGCGCCTTCTCGTCTTGCACGCCCTCGGCGAAGAGCAGGCGCCCGCTGCGGTCGCGCAGGCCCTTGAGCGCCTCGACGCGGCCCTTGAGCTCGTCGTCGAGCTCGAGCTCGAGGCCCTCCTTGCCCTCGCCGTCGGGCGAGACGAAGCCGAGCAGGGGCCCGGCGAGCTCGCGGTTCGGGTAGTAGCGGCGCCCCTCGCCCTCGACCTGCAGGCCGCGCACGGGCGTCGCGGTCTGCCGCGGGTCGCCGAGCGCCTTGACCGCCGCGGCCTCCTCGGCCGACACGCGCCGCTTGAGCCAGACGAAGCGGCGGCGCGAGGCGAGCTTGGGGGCGAGATCGGCCGGGTCGAGGTGCAGGGCGCGGCCGACCTTCTGGGCGAGCTCGCGGGCGACGGCGCCGACGCGGGCGTCGTCGACGCCGCGCAGCATCTCGAACGCGTCGGCGCTCACGCTCGGCACCTCGACGCTGACGGCGAGCGCGACGCCGTTGCGGTCGTAGACGGTGCCGCGCTTCGGCGCGACGTGCAGGCGCCTCTGCCGCTGCGCCTCGGCGAGGTCGCGCCACTCGCGGCCGTGCTCGACCTGCAGCCGGTAGGCGCTCGAGATGAGCAGCCCGCAGCCGAGGCCCATCAGCCCGCAGACCAGGCCCATGCGGCGGCGCACCCAGGTGGCGCGCTCGGGGTTCAGGTTTCTCACGGCGCACCCCCGGTCGGCGCGAGGCCCCGGGCCCTCACGGCGCGCCCCCGGCCGCCTCGGGCCGCTGGGCCGTGCGCGGCGGCGTCACGCGGGGGCGGTAGGGCAGGGCCGGGTCGGCCGAGGGGGCCGAGGGCGCGCGGCCCTCGGCCTCGGCGGCCGGCGAGACGCCGGGGCCGCCGAGGGCGATGACCCGGTCGGGCGGGGGCGGCGCCATGCCGAGCAGGGCGCGGGCGACGGCCTCGACCCGCTGCGGGGTCTGGTAGCTGGCGACCTCGAGCTCGAGCACGCGCCGCGCCTCGCGCAGGCGCGACTGCTCGGCCCGGGCGCGGCCGAGCTCGTAGCCGAGATGCATCGAGCGGCTGCGCATGGCCAGGAACAAGACGAACGCGGCGACGGTGGCGCAGACGGCGAGCGTCCAGAGGGCGAGGAAGGGCCGGTGGTGCGTCACGCGGGCTGACCCCCTTCGGCGCGCCGGCGGGCGGCGCGCAGCTTGGCGCTGCGCGAGCGGGGGTTCTTGGCGAGCTCGTCGTCGCGGGCGGTGAGGGGCTTTTTGGACAAGGGCTCCCAGGTGGCGCGCTCGGCGAAGGCGCGCTTGACGAGGCGGTCTTCGAGCGAATGAAACGACAGGAACGCGGCGACGCCGCCCGGCGCGAGGGCGCGCGCGGCGGCGGCGAGCAGGGCCGCGACGGCGTCGAGCTCGCCGTTGACGGCGATGCGCAGCGCCTGGAAGGTGCGCGTCGCCGGGTCGACGCCGCCGACCCGCGCGGGGCCGACGGCGCGCACGACCGCGCGGCGCAGGTCGAGCGTCGTGGCGAGCTCGCCCTCGTC
>DASTPP010000270.1:0-13277 GCA_035762175.1 Polyangiaceae bacterium
CGACCTGCCGCCCCCGCCGCCCGCCTCGGGCCCGACGACGCCGACCGGCACGCCCCGCCCCCGGCGGCGACAGGACACCGCCACCGACTACGCCGAGGCGCGCCAGCAGCTCGCCGACACCGGCCAGCCGGCGCGGCCCGAACTCGTCGAGGCCAAGACCGCTGTCAACCGACTCGGCCGCCTCGAAGAGCGCGCGGACCGCACCGACGGGCGGCTCGACCGGCTCGAGACGAAGCTCGACGCGAACACGCGCGCGAGCTTCACCGGCGCCACCTTCGCCCGCATCGGCGCCTACGCCGCGGCCGCCTGGCCCGTCTTCGTCTTCGTCTCGAAGGTCTTGGGCCAGTGGGGCGACCAGCACCCCGAGGCCCAGGTCGGCGTGACGGGCGCGGTGCTCGTGCTCGCCAAGGCCATCGCCTCCTACAAGGCCGCGAGCGCCGCCGGCGCCGCCGCCGCGCCCGCCGACGGCGCGCCGCCGCCGCCGCCCGGGCACACCTGATGGCCGACGAGCTCGAGCGGCTCCTGGCCGCCCTGTACCCCGAGCTGCGCGAGCGCGCCGGCAAGGCCGCGACGTACGTGTTCCGCCTCGTCGGCCACGGCGAGCCGGTCGGCCGGCTCCTCGCCGAGCTCGTGCGGGCGAGCGCCCCGACGCTGCCGCCCGGCCCGGCCGACGAAACGCCCGTGCCGCCCACCGTCCCGACCGGGCCCAAGCGGCCCGCCTGAAAGGAACCGACCCATGCAAGAGAACGACGACCTGCTGAAGCGCCTCTCCGCCGCCGTCTACCGCCACCTCGCGACCGACGACATGACGGGCGGCGAGGGCACCTGGGCCTTCCGCATCGACCTCGGAACGCGACGCGTGGCCCTGCCCCCCGAGGGCACGCGCATCGAGACGATGCAGCGCCTCTCGGCCGCGGTCGCCGCCGACCCGAGCGTCGGCGGCGGCCACCTGATGAGCGTCCCCGTCGACCCGGCGAACCCGGGCGGCCCGAAGCGCCTCGCCCTCGTCGCCGACGGCGACTACGTTCCGCCCCAGGGCGACGCCCCGGCCCCCGCCGCCCTCTCGGAGGGCACGGGCGAGGGCGAGCGCTATCCGGCGCCCGCCGGCCCCGCCGGGCCCGGCAGCCCGCCGCCGCCCGCGCAGGGCGAGCCCGGCGAGGGCTGAGCCGTGACCCGCTCGCGCCGCGCCCTCGTCGCCGTCGCCCTGCTCGGCGGCGCGCCCGTCGCCCTCGCCTCCGACGCCTGCCCGCCGCTCGGCCCGGCACCGGGCGAGGGCGTCGAGGCGCTCGGCCACTGCGCCCTCGGCGCGAGGGCGCTCGCCCGGAGCGACGTCGCGCTCCGGGCCCGCGCGCGGGCGAACGCCCTCTGCCGGCCGGGCCCCGACGAGGACCGGTGCCGGGAGGCGCGCCGGCTCGAGGTCGAGGCGGCCCACCGCGAGCTGCTCGACGCCGCCGACGCGGCCTTCGACGCGCAGCTCGACCTCGTGTCGGCGCTCGACCTCGAGGCCGGGTGCCGCAGCGGGTGCGACCTGACCGAGCGGTGCCGCTCGCTCGTGCCCGAGCTCGTCGCCGCTCGCCGGGCCGCCGCCCTCGCCGCCGCGCGCGAGCTGTCGAAGCGGGCCCGCTCCGTCTCCGCCGCCGGGCCATGACGACCACGACGCCCCCGAACCCCCTCGCCGGATGGCGCCCCTCGGGGCACCACGCCCAGGACGAGGCCGACGTGCGCACCCTCGTCGGCGCCTGGCTCCGCTCGCACGAGGGCATGCGCTCGAGCGGGCCGACCGAGGGCGCCTACGAGGCCCTCATCCTGCCGACCGACGAGCCCCGCTGGCGCGCCCGCTACGCCGACGAGGCCTTCAGCTGCGCCCTGCGCTTCCGCGCCGCGCTCTACCACCTCGGCGTGAGGCACCCGCTGGTGGTCTGCCCCTACCGCGAGCGAGTCGGCCGGGCGGTCGAAGACCTCGCCACCGTGGCGAGGTCGTACGGCGCGCTCGTCGAGGGGTCGAACGCCCTGCAGCGGTTCGAGCCCCGCGAGGGCGACGCGCTCTGCTCGCTCGGCCGGGCGGGCCCGCACGTCTCGTGCGTCACGCTCGCACAGTGGCTGCCCGGCGCCGGCCTCGAGCTCGAGTGCGCCGACGGCGGGCAGGGCCACAAGGGCTCAATGGCCGTCGACCGGAACGTCTATCTGTACACGGGCCTCGCCCTGCGCTCGGTCGAAGAGCCCCACTCGCACGCCTCGCCGGGCAAGGGCCTGCCCCTGGTTTGGACGATCGACCTCTGGCAGGTGCTGCTCAATTCGGGCGCCCTCGCCGACCGCTGACCGGGCCGGGGCGAGCGCCGCCAAAGCCCCGACGAGAACCCCCGCCAGCCCGCCCAGCCACCGCTTCGCCTCGCCGGTCATGCCGTCCTTAGACGGCCGCCCGAGCCCCACCCGTAAGTCCGACGCCCCGCCTCCCCGGCGGGGCGTTCGCGTTTTGTGCGCCCGCTCGCTTCGACGCGGCAGCGGATCGAGCCGCCTCACCTGGCGACGCGGTAGATAACGCCGTCGCGGGCCGAATTCGGCGTGAGCGCGCCCTTGTTCGTGATGGTGCCGACGTCGGTGAAGTAGACGAACTGCTCGTCGGCGAGCACGTGCGACGCGCCGATGGGGTTGCCGGTATAGTCCGGGTCTCTGACGGCGGCGCGGCCCAAGAGCACGGGATCGCGCCCGCTCGGGTCTTTGCGCCAAACCTCGAGGGCGCCATTCTGGAAGGTGACCACGAAGACTGTCGCGAGGCCGCCGTTCAGCTGGACGTGGAAGCCCTCGATGCGCCTGCCCTGGTTGAACTCGGTGATGCGCTGCTCGGGGTCGAGCGGCGCTCCCTTGGGCGCGGAGACGACGAGGTCGGGGCCGTGCTGGGCCCAGTACACGCGGTCGCCGACGGGCTCGACGGCGAAGAACGTGCCGTTCGTCGCCACCGGTTCGAAGGTGTTCGGCGGGTCGGCCACCAGGCGCCGCACCTCGTGCTGGGTCCCGTCGCCCGTCCGAGCCACCCAATAAAGAATGTCGCTTTCGACGGCAACCCAGGTCGGATCATTCTGGTCGGTGACGTTCGGGTCGAACTTGTCGGCGGGCGCGTTGAGCAACTTGCCCCGCACTACGCTGGCCGAGCCGAGCAGCGACCAGTAGATCTTGCCGCCGCCGAGGGCGAGGTGCTGCACGCCCCCCTCGCCGGCCTCGACGGCCGTGCAGCATGAGTCGATCGAGCCACCGACGCCCGGGGTGCCCGAGAGAAGGCCGGGGGGGTTCTCGTGGAGGTCGCCCCAATAGAGCTTGCCCTCTTCGAGGCCGAGCGAGCGGGCGCGCACGACGGTGCTCGAGAACACTTGCCCGAGCGACCCGCCCGCCTTGGCCACGCGGCGGACGCGGTCGCTCTCGACCGCCGGCGAGACCCAGTAAAGAAATGTATCGTCTTGCGCCAGCGCGTAGGGTGCGGCCTCGCCGGTGGCCAGCTCGGTCGCCTTGCACGCGCCCCCCTGGCACTCGACGCCCGCGCCGCACGCGCGCCCGCAACTGCCGCAGTGGGTCGGGTCCACGAGCAGGTCGAAGCACCCGCCGCTGCAGCCCGTCTTACCCTCGTCGCACATGGGGGGCCCGCCGCCCGCGCCGCAGAGCGGGCTGGCGGCTGGGCAGAGCGCGCCGCACGCGGAAGCGCACGCGGCGCACGCAGCGTAGGCCTGCCAGAGCGCCACGCCTTGCCCGGAGCCCGAGGCGAGCGCCGAGCAGCGGTCGACGCAGGCGAAGGCCGAGAAGGAGTCGGGCTGGTCGAGGCATCGCTGCTCGCGGGCGCAGGCCTCGATGGCGGCGCAGCCCGTCGCCAACAGGCACGCCCGCCGCTCGTCGTCGCACGCCGCCACGCCCTGCGTGCAGGCGCCGCAGGCCTCGCCAGCGCCCCCGCTGCCTGTGCCCGAGCCGCCCGCGCCCGCCATCGGCCTCGCCCCGGCCGCGCCCCCTGCACCCGTAACGCCCCCTTCGTTCTCGTCCGGCAAATCAACGCCGAAGAGCACCTGGCACCCTGCGGCCCCGACGAACGCCGCCCACGCAACCGACCACCCCGCCCGCCGCGCTACCCGCCCGCTCATGGCGGCGCAGGCTACCACGGGCGGGGTAAGTCGATCTTCGTGGTGCGAATTGAGGCAACCGGCCCGGGCGCCGGCCGAAGGGCCCACATGGCCCTTCGACCCCGCTGGTTCCCCCGCTCCCGCCTCCGCCACCCGACCTCGATGACCTGCTCGGCGGCTGGCTTCTTGCCTCCCGCCATCAGCGCGAGCAGCGGGCGGCCGGGTTTGGTGTGGGCGAAGCCCATCAATGCCGTCGATGCCGCCGCAAAGCCGACCACCGACCAAAGAACCTTCTTGAGCGAGGGAAGGGCTGCCATCTCGGTCCTCGTGCTACCTCAGCCGGCTCACTGGTTCGGGAGTTCGACGATGTCGTTCACGAGCTTTGCATCCCCCAGAACTGGGGCAAAGCATGACGAGATGTCATCACTCGGAATGCCCGCCTTCGTGTTCACGTCCACGATGACATTCGCGACGAAGTAATCGTACTGTGTCTTCGTAATACCAAGACCCGTGTGTGACTTGAGCATGCTCTCGCCGGTGTAGGCGGCGGGGTCACCGCCGTACGCCGCGGTCAAGAAGTTGGCGAGGCTTTGAATGAGTTGGGCACCGGTGAGGTGCCCGGGGGTGTCAAGCAGCGCAAAGGAGGTGCCGAGTTTGTTTGGGACGTCAGCGCCGGCCTCGAGTTCGTTGAACGTTTCCTCTACGATAATTTTCGACATCACTGAAAAAAGGGTGCCATACGTGGCAAAAGCGCTCTTGCCCGAGCTCTTGCAAGTAGCATTCGCGTTGTCGCCCGGCAGCACGAACTTCTCGACGCGCCCGCCGCCCGAGCCGCTCACACCGCCGGTTCCGCCGGTTCCGCCAGTTCCGCCAGTTCCGCCAGTTCCGCCAGTTCCGCCTCGGCCCCCTGGACTTTCGGCCTCGACGGGGCCCATGCTCGCCGCGCCGCCGGTGCCGGCCGCCCCCGACGTCGCCCCGGCCCCCGCGGCGCCACCTTCGTCTCGGCTAGTCAAGTCGGCCTCCTCGATGCCGAGGAGGGCATTGCACCCCGCGGGCCCGAGGCACGCGAAGCAGCCCCAGAGCCAACGCCGCGTCCGGCCACTTCGGATCCCCCGAGAGCCATGCCCGCGCGTTTCGAACCTCGAGTCCCCCGTCTCGGCCCTGTTCATTTGCGCCTCCTCCTGTGTGTGCGTAACGCGAGTTCGCGTCGAGCGAAGAGCGCCGCCCGGAGCCCGGGGCCCGTCGGCGCGAACTAGTCATCTCATCGTAGTAGATAAGTCGCAAGCCGCATAGCGTGCCCGCGGCGCCGGCCGAGCGCACTCGGAGCGCCGGCGTGCGGCCATGTCGCGCACAGGCGGTTTCGACCCGAGCGACAAGCCGACGATGGGCTGCCCTTCTGGCTGGAGGAGAGCGTATCGCACGTCTCGGCGGGCCTGCGCTTCGCTATCTCGAACATCCGCTACTATTCGGTGAGCGAGTGGCCGGACTCCTCGAGTTGGGGGGTGAGTCGTGGCAGACTGGGCGCCGGCGCGGGAGGGCCGAGGCCATGCCGAGCGACGTTAGGGAGGGCATCGACAATATCGGGCGGCCGTGCTGACGGCCGAGGGCGTCGAGCACGAGCCGCCCGCCGCGGTGGGCCGGGGGTAGCTCCGGCGGGCCGGCGCCGAAACG
Source organism: Polyangiaceae bacterium (assembly GCA_035762175.1). GTDB lineage: Bacteria > Myxococcota_A > Polyangia > Polyangiales > Polyangiaceae > DASTPP01. The sequence goes on from DASTPP010000270.1 coordinate 5,772, forward strand.
CTGCCGCCCGCTCGCCCCTGCGGGGCCGGGCGGCCCGGGGCACCGAGGTCGGGCGCTAGCCTCGCCCGACGACTACGACTGCCGCAGTCCTGTCACCGATACGAGCTCGGCGCGGGGTTGCACGCACTCGCCCCGCCAGCACAGTGCGTGTTCTTCACGCAGATGTTCACGTAGTTCTTCGAGCTCAGGTCGGCGCACGCCTGCCCCGGTTGACACGCCCACACGCCAGCGTGCGAAAAATTCTCCCACCAGCTGCGGTTCGTGTAACCCGTCGCGCACGAGGGCTCGCCGGCGTTCGAGGCATTCACATACATCTCGTCGCTCGTCGCGCAAAGGACGATCCAGTGGGGCGACCCTGCATCTTCCACCTGGCCAGAGAGGCCGCTGTATGACTTCGATACCGCAAGGGAGCCGCGATACTGGTAGCCGTCGCGGCAATAGTTGACCGGAGACGACTGCGGCGAGTAGAGGGGGTCTTTGCCCGCCGGATACACATACCAGTCCTGGTCGACGAGTGAGTTCTCCAAATAAACCCAGTCGCCGCCGCCGGTGGCCGATCCAGCAAATGCCGTTCCGTGGACGTCGTTTCCGTTCCCTTGGGGGATGAAGCCGCCGCGCAGGTGCGGCATGTAGTTCGCGTCATTGGCGGCTGAGGTGCTGTTGGTGATCACGGGTTCGACGGCCGTTCGGCGCGTGATCTTCATGTCGTTCTTCCACGAGCGGGTGGCGGCGTAGGCAGAATTCAGATATGCCTGCGCCGTGGGGTAGCCGGAGCCCGACGCGAGCTTGAAGGCGTTGTAGGGCTGGTCGAACTGAACGATGAGGTCGAAGTCGCCGCACGACGCGTTCGAATACTGCGCGGGCGGGACGCCGTTCGTACACTTGCCATAGCCCCACGTGGGGAGCGCGTTGGTCCATCGGATTAGGCCGAAGTAGTTGTAGGACCCGTTGGCCAACTTTTGGCGGGCGTAGTAGTACTTCTCCCACGATGTGACTTGGCCGGACGCGCCCGTTGTGCCGTGCACGAGCTCCAGCACTTCCAGGGGCGTTGGCAAATGCCCTCCGAACTGATTGATCCATGCCTCGGACAGGGCCGGGTAGTAGTTGACGTATCGAAACTGCTGCGCACCATCAGCATGCCACTGCTCGGTCGCGATTTTTTCGCTGTTGGGAGCGTTATGCATGTCGTAGTACGCTGGACCTGTCGCGTTCCGCGGGCCGAGCCACACACCCGAGGCATTCTTGGTCACATCGAATTTCAGGTCGAACCAGTTGTAGCCACGGTGCCGCCAGTTCGCCGTGGGTGCACTCAACGTGCTGCCAAAGCTCTTAAACAGATAATTGCCCGACGGGGGCTCCGACAGGACGTACATCGAATTGTCCGGGTTGGCACTCCAGCGGAAGAATTCGAGCCCCTGCCCGGGCGCCGAGCCCTTGGAAAACATAAGAACGTTTGGAAGGGCCGGATGGGTGACGAAACCGGGCCACACATTCCAAGGCGAGATCAGCGTCTTCGTGTTCGTGGCGGGGTTGAACTCTTGGAGCCCGCTGACGCTGAGGAAGCTCGAACTGGGCGCTGAATTCCAACTGCTGTTGATATTCGTCCCGTCGTACGTGTACGTCACTCCGTTGTACGTGTAGGAGTACTGCGACTTCATGAAATCACGCAGGTCGATGCTGCACGTGCTCCCGGATGCCGTCGGACAACTCGGGGCAGAGCCGGTGTACGGGGTAGCCCTGGCGTCCATGACGAATAGCGCAGCGCAGAACGTACCGATGGAAAGCGCAACGCCGCGCAGTGTCTTGTATGACATTTGGCCCTCTCTGGTGCGGAGTGTGGCATCCGCACTTGCCGTTCAGAAGTGTCCGGAAGTCATATTTCTAGCTGCGGGCTGATGTCACGTCAACGGTGAACACGTCTAGCGCGCCGACCAGACCGGCAACCATGTGGTTTCGAGCTTATCGCTTAGCGGGCGGCCCGCGGAGCGCGTGCATGCTCTCGGCCCCTCCCGCGCGGGCGGAGGAACGGCCATGGATTGTCGGAGTCCGAAAGTGAAGTGCAGCGAACGGGAGGCATGCGTGCTGAAGCTGGCGGGCGAGAGCCGCAAGCCGTTTGTGCGCCTGCCAGCGCATCGCACGAAACTGTCGTCGGCGCCTTCAGGCGGATCTGGAAGGAATGTATGAAAGGTCGAGTTTTGCGGCTTTGTCGCCATGGTAGCCATCCATTCTCGCGATGCCTCGGAGGCCGCGCCATGGGCTTTTGTTTCACGACCTCGCGAAACTCGGCGCAAATCCGAGAAGGTGCTTGGTGACAAGTCCAACTTTGCGCACAAAAAATCGAAAAGTCGCTAAGTGGCCGGCAACCCGAATCGATGGGCTCGCGCCCCGCCCCGTGCCTGACGGCGGCCGGTTCGGTCGGGCTCGGCGAGCCGATGCCGGGCGCCTTTCGCCACCATCAGCGGCCCCAGCGGCATCGGCAGTTTATCTTCGTCGGGCCGCGCCCGCATCGGCCGCCAGTGCTTCGAGCGCAAGCCGCCCCTGGCACGTCGCGCCCCAGCGGGGCCCTCGTTGCCCTCGGCGGGGCGGCTGCCGGCGCCGGAGCGGCGCGAGGACGAGAGCGCCGGCGAACTCGATCGAGGCGGGCGGGAGCGCAGGCGGGTTCGAAGCAGGGGGCGGGCGCCGGGCTCACCGCGCTCGGGTGCTTGCCCTGCGAGCGGCGCGGGGCGCGCCGACGGGCCTGGGGCGCGGTAGGGTCGGGTGGCAGTTGGTGCCGACGCCCGGTGGGCCTCGGCACGCGGCCCCTTCCATGACGCCGGCGCCGGCGGGGGGCCGGTCGGTGGTCGCTTTGGCATGCGGCCGAGTGCCCCCGAGGGTCGCCGGGGTTGATGAGCCCCGGTCGGCGCGCCGGCGCCGGCATCCCTAATTATATGTTGAGTGCCTCGGTTCGGGCCAAGGGAACCGTTCAGGTGGGGCGGGCGGCGACAAGACGTCTGGGCGTCCAATGGGCGACGTCGCCCGTTCGGTGCCTAAGTCGTTGAATTCTCAGTCGCTCTCGTGCGCACCCATGCGCCACGCCATAGCCTTTTTCGGCCCTTACGTTGCCCCTCCTGAGCGTTCAGGTTCCAGTGGGTAACACCGTGGGGGTTCAAGTCCCCCCCTTCGCACCGCGGTCGTCAACACTCTCGACCTCCTCTTCACCCCCCAACGCCCTGAGCGCGGCTTCGGCGGCTCGGCGCAGGGGCCCGGCGTAGAGAGCCCCCACCCCGGCGGCACCCTCGCGCCGTCAGCCCGCCGCATCCAGAACCTCCGGCCCCCCCGGCGGCGCCACCGGCCACGTGCGCGCCGACAGGCCCCCCGCGGCCCCGGCGACGCCCGGAACCTTCGGCCCCCCGGCATGCCCCACGGGCACACCCGGAACCTCCGGCCCCCTTCCGCGGCGCCAACGGGCACGCCAACCGCCGCCCCGAGCACGGCGCCCCCCCCTTCCCCCGCCCGCGCGCGCCGGAGCCGGGCGGCGGCCCCGCTCGCGCGCGCGGAGGGCGGGTGCCCTGCTGTCTGAGCTCTCCCCCCTGGGAGGGCGAGTTCAGGGTGCCCGAAGCGCGCGCGAGCGGGGCCGCCGCCCGGCTCCGGCGCGCGCGGGCGCCCCGACGCTCGGGCGAAGGCCCCACGCTCGGGCGAAGGTCAGAGCAGCCCGCGCAGCGCGAGCATCACGTCGGCGAACTTCTGCTGGGCGGGGCGGTCGCCGAGCACGCGCGAGACCTCGGCGGCGAGCGCGGCGGAGTCTTTGCCGGGGTGCGCGACGATGAGGGGTATCTCCGAGTCTTGCCGCGAGGGGCTGCCGTGCCACGAGCGGTAGGTGGCCGAGAAGTAGAAGCGGTCCTGCGGGCGGTCGCGGTCGCCGTTGTGCGCCACCAGCAGGACGTCGCCGGCCCGCTCGCCGTAGCGGCCGACGGCGAGGTCGGCGAGGCGGGCCTCCAGGTCGACGTAGGTCGGGTGCGGGTGCTCGGCGAGGTAGGCGCCGAGCGGCTGGAGGCGGCCGCCGCCGACGTAGACCTGGAAGGGCAGGTCGTCGTCTTCGGCCGGGCGGGGCTCGCGCGCGAGCACGAGGTCGAGCGTGCCGCGCATCGCGGGCACGAGCGAGCCGTCGAGGTTGTTGCGGTGGAAGGCGTCGGCGAGCGCGAGCACGTCCTCGCGAAAGCGCGGCGGCCGCGTCCAGTCGCAGGGCTTGCCCTTCGCCTCGCAGGTCGAGCGGTCGGCGAGGTAGACGTAGGCGACGGCGCCCTGGTAGGCGAGCACGGCCTGAAAGTCGTCGTCGCGGTCGACCTTGACCTTGAAGGGCCGCAGCCGAAAGCCCGCCTTGCGCAGCAGGGCCGGCGGGTCGTCGTCGCCCTCCATCGCGAGCGCGTGGGCGTCGTCGCGCAGGACCTCGGTGTGGCCGTGGTCGGCCGTCACGAGCACGTAGCGGTTCGCGAGGGCGCCGCGCTCCTTGAGGGCCTCGGTCAGGCGGCCGAGGAGCGGGTCGAGCACCTTCTTCATGTACTCGCGCTGCGCCCGCTCGGGGCCCTGCTCGGCGACGTGGGCGAAGAGGTCGGCGCCCGAGAGGTAGACCGCGAGCACGTCGGGCAGGGGCCCGTCGTCGTCGAGCTCGTCGGCGGCCGCGCGCACGACGTTCTTGTCGAAGGTCTCGTAGAGCGCCTCCGACTCCTCGTCCTTCAGGCGCTTGTCGACCTGCTCCTCGGCGAAGGCCTCGAAGGCGTCGACGAGCGCGGTGCGCGTGGTCACGAGCAGCCGGTCGGCCCCCGCGTGCACCGGGTGCATCGCCGCCCAGACGAGCACGTGCGGGTCCTTCTCGCGCATCCGCTCGTAGACCGTGGGCGAGCGCCGCAGCGTCGTCAGCGCGCTGTCGGTGTAGACCGAGAGCACCGAGGCCGGGTCGTTGAAGGTCGTCGGCGAGGGCGCCTCGAAGGCGCGCTCCTCGCGCACGAAGAACTCGTTGCCCGCGACCCCGTGCCGCGCCGGCCCGACGCCCGTGAACGCGGTCGTCCACGCGGCGATGGTCGACGAGGGCATCGTCGCGACGAGCCGGTCGTCGAGGTGCGCGTGGGGGAACTTGCCCCCCGCCTGGCCGCCCAGCAGCTCCGCGAAGCGGGGCATCTCGCCCCGGCGGAGCATGTCGTAGAGCGTGCGGCGCCCCACGCCGTCGAGCCCGATGACGAGCAGGGGCGGCCGCCCCGGCGAGTTCGGCGGCTCGCCCTTGTCCCGCTTGCGCAGCTCGCGCGAGTTGCCCGAGGCGACGAGGTCGGTCGTCTTGAGCACGACCCGGCACCCCGCGGCGAGGGGCGCGGCGAGCGCGGCGAGCGCGCAGAGCGCCCCGAGCGCCCGCCCGGCGCCGCCCCGCCGCCCCGCCCGAAGACGCCCCCCGGCGCCGCCCCGCCGCCCCATCCGAAGGCGCCCCCCGGCGCCGCCCCGCCGCCCCATCAGAAGACGCCTCCCAGCGCCGCCCCCGCGCGGTGCCGGTCGAGCAGCGGCATGAAGGTCACGCGCACCGACGACGGCGGCGCCGCGCTCGGCGGCGCCAGCTCGATGCGCCTCGGCCGCCAGAAGGGCTTGTAGTGCAAGAAGGTCGGCAGGCCGAAGCCCACCGAGAAGCCGACGAGCGAGCCGACGATGTTGTCGCTCAGCCAGTGCTTGTCGGCCTGCAGCCGGAAGACGCTCACCATCTGCCCCGCCACCAGCGCCGCCCCGCAGGCCACCGTGTCGGCCGTCTCGTCGCCGTAGAGGTGGCCGTAGAGGTGGTGCGCGCACGCGAGCCCCGCCCCCGTCGTCGAGACCGCCGTGTGCCCGCCGAAGAAGCTGACGTTCTGGCCCGGCTGGCCGCACTGCTCGCTGTACTCGGGGTCGTCGGCGCAGCCGATGCCGTTCGGGCGCTGGCGGCCGATGGTCTTGTGCGGCAGGCGCGTCAGCAGGCTGACGACCGCGAACGCCTCGAGGTTCATCATCGTGAGCTGCCAGCTCATCGCGACGCCCCCCTTGCCCCGCAGGGGCGGCACCACGAGCGAGGCGGCCACCGGGTAGGCGACGCTCGCGTACCAGAAGATGTCGCTGTACGTGTCGGCCCGCCCCCGCGCCTGCCGCGAATCGGCCGCGATGAGGTCGCGAAAGGGTCGGTCGAGCGGCAGCGGCTTGGTCCACGTCGCCTTGGTCGGCCCCGACATCGTCGCCTCGACCGCGTAAAAGGCCCCGAGCGTCGCCGCCGTGCCGACGTAGTCCCAGAGCCCGAAGCGCCGCCACGACGGGTCCCAAACGTGCGACTCCGGCAGCGCCGTCGCGCCCACCCTCGGCGGCGGCAGCCGGCCCGGCGAGCCCGCGGGCGGCGGTAGCTGGCCGGGCGAGCCCGCGGTCGGCACCGCCGGCAGCGACGCCGGCGCCCCGCCCCCGGGCGACGCCCCCGCAGTCGACGCCCCCAAGGGCGAAGGCGCCGCAGCCGGCCGCGCAGGCGAAGGCGAAGGTGCAGCCGGCGAAGGCCCGACCGGCGACGCGGGCGAAGGCGTAGCGGCCGGCGACGCAGGCGAAGGTGCGGCCGGCGACGCGGGCGAAGGCGTAGCGGCTGGCGACGCGGGCGAAGGCGTAGCGGCTGGCGACCCGGGCGAAGGCAGAGCGGTCGGCCGCGCCTGCGCGCTCGCGCCGCGCGCCACGAACAGGGCCAACGCGGCGAGCCCCGCCGACGCCGCGCCCTGCAGGGCCCCGCAGCAGCGGCGCCCCCCGCGCCCTCCGCCCGCGCTCGCCCGCCCCCCCCCACACGCCACGGCAGGAGCAGCCCCGACCTCGGGCTGAGGCAGATTTCGCCGGCCGCCCCCGGCCGCTGTGACAGAAAGAGACGCTCTCATGGTGTTTTGCCACACGCGCGGCGACGGCCCGAGCGCATCGCCAGCGGCGCCCCTCCCTCGCGGGCGTCGTACCAGGACCGCAGCGAAGCCAACTTCGCAAAGGCGCGCTCGCGCTTCATTAGCCCTCAAGCTCTGGCAAAATCTCAGCCAAGCTCGGCGGTTCCTTCGAAGCCAGTTCGGACGCCCTCGCCCTACCTCGCCAGTGCAAGTGCGCACTTTCAAGAAAGCAGTCGAGGCCCCGGGCCACTACGCAAGCTCTCGAAATCACTCGCGCACTCTCTGGCACGACACCTGCTTTCATAGTCTCCCGTAACGCCCGCGGACGCCCCCCCCCTCGTCCTCGGGCGTTACCCTTTTTGTCTCCCCGATGCCCTGGTATCGCCCCCGATACCCCAGGCCGTCATCGGGGGGCCCAGCCCCATCCGAACCGAGCGCGGCACGCCGGCCCGCCCGCCGCCAACGTCCAGAGGGCGGAGCCCCGCTGTCTGAGCCCTCCTCTTGAGGAGGGCGAGTTCGGGCTGCCCGGCGGACGTTGGCGGCGGGCGGGCCGGCGTCCCGCGCGATCCGTCGCCCCCCGCCTCCCCCCGCCTCCCCCCAGCACCCCCCCGCGCTACCGCCG
>DASTPP010000271.1:0-3632 GCA_035762175.1 Polyangiaceae bacterium
CCTCCGCCTCCCGTACCAGCGCCTCGAGCGCGGGCACCAGCACCGGGTGCGGGCTCACCTCCACGAAGAGGCGAACCCCTTCGTCCAGGAGCGCCTGCACCGCGCGGTCGAGCCGCACGGTCTGGCGCAAGTTGTCGGCCCAGTACGCCGCGTCCAGCCCCGCCCCGTCCGTCACCTCCCCCGTCACCGTCGACGCCAGCGGCACCGACCCCGCCCGCGGCGCGAGGCCCGCGAGCTCCTCGAGCAGCGGGCCGCGCAGCGCGTCCATGTGCCCGCAGTGCGACGCGTAGTCCACCTTCACCCGCCGCGCGAACACCCCCCGCTCCGAAAGCGACCGCTCGAGCGCCTCGAGCGGCCCGACGTCGCCCGCCACCAGCACCGAGCTCGGCCCGTTGACCGCCGCCACCGCCAGGGCACCGCCGTACGCGGCGACCGCCCGCTCGGCCTCCTCGGCCCCGAGCTCGACGGCGAGCATGCCGCCGCGGCCCGAGGCCCGGCGCACCAGGCGGCTGCGCGCGCAGATGACGCGCGCCGCGTCCTCCTCCGAGAGCGCGCCCGCGACGCACGCGGCCGCCACCTCGCCCATCGAGTGGCCGACCAGGGCCGAGGGCTCTACCCCGAAGGACTGCCAGAGCCGCGCGAGCGCGACCGAGACGGCGAAGAGCACGGGCTGCACGATCTGCACCTCGCCCAGGCGCGAGCGCTCGGGCGAAGCGAGTAGCTCTTCGCGTACCGAGAAGCCGCCGTGCTTTTGAATGGGGCCCTCGAGCGCGTCGAGGGCGCGGGCGAAGGCGGGCTCGGCCAGCAGGCTGCGGCCCATGCCCAGCCACTGCGAGCCCTGCCCGGGGAAGACGAACGCCACCTTCGCCCGAGCGCCCGAGGCGACCACCCCCGTCGATGCGCCCGCCGGCGCCTCGCCCGCCGCGAACGCCGCGAGCTGCGCGGCGAGCTGCTCGTGCGACGATGCGACGAGCCCGAGGCGGTGCGGGTGGTGGCCGCGCCCGCGCGCTGCCGTCCGGGCGATCGCCTCGAGCGAGGTCGACGCGCCCGGCCCGCGCAGCCATTCGGCGTAGCGGCCGGCCAGCGCCGTCAACGACTCGGGCCCCTTGGCGCTCAGCGGGACGAAGTGCGCGACATCGGCGCGTGGCGCGGGCGCCGCGGCGTCGGCCGGCGGGGGGGCCTCGAGCACGACGTGGGCGTTGGTGCCGCTGACCCCGAACGAGCTGACCGCGCCGCGCCGCGGCTCGGCCCCGCCCGCCCACTCGCGCTTGGTCTTGGGCAGCACGAACGGCGTGCCTTCGAGCGAGATGCGCGGGTTGAGCTGGTTCAGGTGCAAATTCGGCGGAATGAGGCCGTCGCGCACCACGAGAATGGTCTTCACCAGCCCCGCCATGCCCGCCGCGGCCTCGAGGTGCCCGAAGTTGGTCTTGACGGCGCCGAGGGCGCAGGGCGAGCCGTCGGGGCGGGGCGCGCCGTAGACCTCGCGCAGCGCCTCGTACTCGATGGGGTCGCCGAGCGGCGTGCCCGTGCCGTGCGTCTCGACGAAGCCGACCTGCTCGGGCTTGAGGCCCGCGTTGCGCAGCGCCTGGCGAATCACGGCCTGCTGGGCGAGCACGTTGGGCGCGGTCAGGCCGGTGCTCTTGCCGTCCTGGTTGACGGCCGAGCCGCGGATGACCGCGTAGATCGGGTCGCCGTCGGCGAGCGCCTTCGAGAGCCGCTTGAGCACCACCGCCCCGCCGCCCTCGGCGCGCACGAAGCCGTTGGCCCGCGCGTCGAAGGTCTTGCAGCGGCCGTCGGGCGAGAGCGCGAGCAGCTTCGAGGTCAGCAGCATCGTCTGCGGCGAGAGCATCAGGCTGACGCCGCCCGCGATCGCCAGCTCGCTCTCGCCCGCGCGCAGGCTCTGGCAGGCGAGGTGCACCGCCACGAGCGACGACGAGCAGGCGGTGTCGACCATGGCCGTCGGGCCCCGCAGGTCGAACGAGAACGCGATGCGCCCGGCGGCCACCGAGGCCGCGGCGCCGGTCGCGCTGTAGACGTCGGCGGTCGTCAGATCGCGCAGGTCGGCGTAGTCGAGGTTCGACATGCCGACGAAGACGCCGGTGGCGCTGCCCGCCAGGCGCTCGGGCGGCAGGCCGGCGCTCTCGAGCGCCTCGTGAACGAGCTCGAGCAGCAGGCGCTGCTGCGGGTCCATGCGCTCGGCCTCGCGCGGCGAGATGCCGAAGAAGGCCGCGTCGAAGCGGTCGACCTCGCGCAAGAACGAGCCCCAGCGCCGGCCGCCGTCGTCGGGGTTCTCGGGGTCGAGCGCCTCGAAGGCGTCGCGGGGCCAGCGCCCCTCCGGCACCTCGGTCACCGTGTCGGCGCCCCGCTCGAGCAGCCCGCGCAGCTCGGGCAGCGAGTCGGCGCCGCCGGGCAGCCGGCAGCTCACGCCCACGATCGCGACGGGCTCGGTCTTGGCGCGCTCGGCGGCCTCGAGCTTCGCGCGCATGCGCTTGAGCGCGATGAGCGCCTGTTGTTCGGCGGACGGGATCGACGTCGTCATCGTTCAGGGTTCCTCGAGTGCGGTGAGCTCGGCGCCCAGCGAGGCCAGCTCTTCGGCGAGCAGGCGGTCGGCTTCGTCTCGGCTGAGCACGGTCTGCTCGAGCAGGGCGACGCCGATGTCGGCGCCGGCGGGCTCGGGCGGCGCCGGAGGCGGCTCGGTCTCGGCGGCCGCCTCGGGCGCCGGCGGTGCGAGCCGCGTGCCAAGGAACGTGGTCACCGCGTCCACGCTCGGGTACGTCCAGAGCAGGGTCGCCGGCAGCTTGAGCGCGAGCCCCGCCTCGAGCCGGTTGCGAATCTCCAGCCCCATCAGCGAGTCGAGCCCCAGCGAGCCGAAGGGCACGCTCGCCTCGAGCCGCGCGGGGTCGAGCCGCAGCACGCGCGCGACCACCTCGGTCACGTGCCGCTCGAGCCGCGAACGCCGCTCTTCGGGCGAGGCCTCGCGGAGCAGCCGGGCGAGCTCGCCGCCGCCCGCGGGCGCCGCCTTGGCCTTGGCGAGCGCCCCGAAGAAGGGGGCGTCGGCGAGCTGCGGGTTCATCTCGAGCCACTGGCGCACGTCGAGCGGCACCACCCCCGCCACCGCCGCCCCCGACCCCACCACCCGCTCAAGCGCGCCGAGCGCCTCGTCCGGACCCATGCTCCCGATGCCCCGCGCCGCCAGCCGCTCGCCCCGGTTCGCCTGCGCCGCCGCCAGACCCACCTCCGCCCAGGGGCCCCACTGCACGCTCGTCGCGGCCAGCCCCTCGCCCGACCGATACGCCGCGAGCGCGTCGAGGCAGGCGTTGGCGGCGGCGTAGTTGCCCTGGCCCGCCGAGCCCAGCAGCGCCGCGGCCGACGAGTAGAGCACGAAGAAGTCTAGCCGCTCGCCCCGCGTCGCCTGGTGCAGCAGCGCCGCCCCCCCCAGCTTCGGACCCAGCACCCGCGCGAACTCGTCGCGACCGAGCTTGAGCACCGTCCGGTCGTCGAGCACGGCGGCGGCGTGCACCAGCCCGCGCAGCGGCGGCATCGTCGCGCGCACCGCCCCGACCACCGCCGCGACGTCGCGCGCCCGCCCCACGTCCGCCTCGAAGGTCCGGACCTCGGCGCCGCGCGCGCGC
>DASTPP010000272.1:0-10279 GCA_035762175.1 Polyangiaceae bacterium
GCCGGCGCCAACCGATAGTCTTTGGTCGGGTGGTTCTTGCTCACCACCTCGAGCGCCACCTTCGGCGGCGCGTGCCCCGGCCGCCAGGTGCGCACGCTGCGCAGCTTGCCCACCCGCGGCGGCGGCGGCTCGTAGAGCGCCAGGTCGGGGTCGAGCCCCACCTCGGGCCGGGCCGCGACGAAGCGCAGTGCCAGGTTGTGCGCGACGTAGGCCGCGCGCTCCTCGCGGACCAGCCACGCCAGCCACAGCAGGCGCACCAGCAGCAAGATTTGGTCGTGAAGGGTCGACTCGGGCACGGGGGTATCGTCGAGCGCCCAGCCCGGGGGCGGGGGCGTGCCGTCGTCGCACGCGGCGAGGGGCGAGGGGGCGGGCTGCGCCATGGCCCCCGAAGCGTAGCACGGCCGGCGCGCCCCCTACCGCGCCACCCGGTACACGGTGCCGTCGCCCTGGCTGGTCGGCACGATCTGCGTCACATCGATCGTGCCGACGTCGGCGACGTAGACGTAGCTCGCATCGACCACGACGTATGCCGCCCCGAAGGGGTTGCCCGCGTACGCCGCGGCCTTCGCCTCGACCTCGCCCAAGAGCAGCGGCGCCGCGTCGCCCGGCCCCTTGCGCCACGCCTTGAGCTTCTGCCCCTCGGCCGTCCGCACGTAGAGCGTCGCTTCTCCCCCGCCGCCCGCACCGCCCGCGCCCGCCGCCCCGCCGGCGCCGTGTCGCCGAGCGCCCAAGGCCACGCCGAGGGCCGCGGGCGGATGACGACAGGCGGCGGCTCGGTGAAGGGCCGCACGGAGGTCGAGGGGGGCGACGTGGGCGGCGGCGGTGGCTCGGCCAAGCGCGTGAGCTTCGCCTCGGAGCGCCCGCCCGGCTCGACGCGGACCCGGGCGCGGGCGACGACGCGCTGGCCGTCGCGCACCTCGACGTCGTGCAGGCCGGTCTCGAGGGTCAGCTCGACGCCGTCGGCGTAGGGCCCGGCCGTCTTGCCGTCGACGAAGATCTCGCCGGCCACCGCCCCCGCCTCGGCCTCGCGCACGACGCGCTCGGCGAGGGCGGGGTGCGCCGCGACGCGGGTCGAGAGCACCTTGCAGGCGTAGACGAGCCGGGTGTCGCGGTGGTGCACCTCGTAGACCGAGCCCATGCCCCCGCGGCCGAGCTGGCGCCGGACGACGTACGGCGTATTCAAGATGACCGACTGCGGGGGCCAGGTCGGGTCGCGGTCGGTGTCGGGCGGCTTTCGCATGGTCTCGCCCCCCCTTGCGTTGGCGGCGTGGCCCCGCAGTAAATGAGGAGGTGGCGGGGCGTTGGCAACGCCCTTGCCAGCCACGGCCCAGCACCGGCCGCGCAGCCCAAGCCCCCAGCCCCCCGCGAGAGGCGAAGCGACGTGGGAGGGCGTCGGACCCAAGGGGCGAGGCCGTTCGGGTTCTGGAGACGCCGAGCCCACCCGCGGGTCGGGGGCCGGGGCCCTCACCCCTGCCCCCTGCCCCCGAGGGCGAGGGGGAGAGGGGGCGGCGAGCGCCGCGGGCGCAGAAAAACGAGGGGTCGAAGAAAAAGCGACGAGTCTACGCAACTGGGTCACGGGCTGACCGAGAGGAAGAGTGAACGGTCACTTCGGCCACGGGCCGGGCGGCCAAAACCCCAACTACCTCTTCATCCCGAAAGGCCATCGACCATGACTCGCTCGTTTTCTGCCCACGATCTCATCATTCTGCCCCGCCTCTCGTCGGCCTCGGCCGCCACGCTCGGCCACCGCCTGCTCAAGGCGGCGCGCAAGCAGCCCAGCCTGCCCACCCTGCTGGCCGCGTCGCACGGGCGCCTTCAGCAAACGCACGGCGAGCTGCGCGAGTCTCGCAAGTACATGCACGACGTGCAGAAGGTCAACGCCGCCGCGGCGACCGAGGCCGACCTCTGGGTCGACACGGCCTGGGGCGCCTTTCACTCGTACCTGCAGGGCTGGGCGCGGCTGCCCGCCCGCCGGGGCGAGGCGGCGGCGAAGGCCGAGCGGGCGAAGGTGCTGCTCGAGGGGGTCTTTCCCGAGGGGTTGCGCTTTCTGAAGCTACCTTACGAGCTCGAATGGGCCGAGACCGAGAAGCGGCTCGATCGCCTGCTCGACCCAGATTACGCCGAGCACGTCGCGGCGCTCGGGGCCGAGCCCTTCGTCGAGACGATCCGCGAGGCGTTCGAGGCCTACGGCGCGGCGCTGCACGGCGACGAGCGCTCGGCCGGGCCGAAGGCGGCGGCGAAGGTGCGCGAGCCGCTCGACCGCTTCGTCGCGGCGCTGCGCGGCTACGTGCTGAGCGTCACGGCCTACGGCCACGCCGGCGGCGAGGGCTCGGGCGAGCAGGTGCTGGCTGACGCGCTGCTTGCTCCCCTCGCGGCTTGGCAGCCGCCGGGCGGGCGCAAGGGCAAGGGCGAGCCCGACGTCGCGGGCGACGATGGCGCCGAGGGCGACGACAACGAGGCGGGCGAGCCGGTGCCGGACGACGCGAGCTGAGTCGTAGGCGTGAACGAGCGTGAGCTTCGCGTCGAACGTCCGGACCATCTCGAGCCCGAGCTCGAGCGCGCGGCCCGCGACCTCGCCGAAGTCGTTCGGCACGGGCCTGTGTCGCGCGGCGGGCGCACCGCTCAGGCTGGCCCTGGGCGTCGCGATGGGCTTGGGTGCGACTTGCGCGGGGGTTGGCACGTTCTTGGCTGAGCGCAGCGACGACGGGCGTCGCCCTCGCGGCCCGCCCGCCTTCTCAACTCGTCGGAGGTCACCATGAACCCCACTCAACCCCCGCGGGCCGGGTCGCCAAGCGGCGCCCAGGCCCACCCCTGCTATGTCGTGGTGGCTGGCATCGAGCTCGATGAGGCCGGTGCGTGCGCGCTCACCGAGGCGTTCGCGCTGGCCCGGCGCGAGCCGAAGGCCTCGGTGCACCTCGTCAACGTCGTCACCGACGTCGACGGGGCGCTGCGCTCGGAGGCGGGCGCCGGCGTGCGCGGCTCGCTGCTCGAGCAGCGCATGTTCGCGCTGCGGGCCTTCGTCCTCAAGCGCTGGCGCGAGCAACCCTCGGACGCGTCGCGCCAGGTGATGCTGCACGTCGGCCTCGGCGACCGCGAGCGCGAGCTCGTGCAGTTCGCGGTCGACTACGAGGCCGACCTCCTGGTCGTCGGCACCCACGATCGGAGCCGGCTCTCGACCCTGGTCACGCCCTCGCTGGCCGAGTCGCTCGCGCACGGCGCCCCCTGCCCCGTGCTCGTCGCCCGCCCCCGCAGCTACGAAGGCCGCCCGAAGTCGCCCTCGATCGAGCCCCCGCCCCCCTCGTCGCGCGCGCCCCGCGACCGCCGCCTGCGCACGCACGGCTATCGTTATAGCGAGAGCCTGCCCTTCGGCACTCACGATAGCAATGTCATCCCCACGGGGGTGAGCCCCTAGGTGTTGCCCCCCCGCCGCGCCCGGACGACGTAGCCGACCACCGCCAGCGCCCCGGTGACCGCCGACGCGAGGGCGGCCCCGAGCGCCAGCGTGGTCAGCCGCCCCTGGACGACGGGCAGGCCCAGCGCAAGAAACTGAAGTACGGTCGCGGCCTTGCCCAGGTAGCTCGCGGTAAACTCGAGCCGGCGCGCCTTCGCGCCCCCGAACGCCGCGTGCGCGCCGAGCGCGGCGGCCACCAACATCTCGCGGGTGCCCACGAGGGCGACGAACCAGGCCGGCAGCCCCAACGCAGACGTCACCCTCGCGACGAACGAGAGCACGAAGGCCTTGTCGCAGAGCGGGTCGAGCCAGGCCCCGCGGCCGCCCCCGGGCGGCGGGGGCGCGCCGCCCCGGGCCCGACGGGCCAGCCAGCCGTCGAGCAAGTCGGAGAGCGCGGCGGCGCCCATCAGCGCGAGCAAGGGCAAGGGCCTCGGCTCGACGAGCCAGAGGGCCCCCCCGAGGCCGATGCGCGACAGGCTCATCGCGTCGGCGATGAGCGCGCCCGATCTAGAGCCCAACCCCCCCCCGGCGCGCCGGCTCGGCCTCGATGATCTCGTGCAAGGCGGCCTCGCTCTCGTGACGCAGCCGGCGCAGCGTGGCCCGTCGTTCGCCTTCTCGAGCGGGACCGCCGGCATGGCGGGCTCGCCGTGCGCGAACTCTAGCGGCCCCCGGCGCGGCGGTGGGCACAATTCTCGACGTCTCCGAACGCACCCTGCGCGCGGCGCGCGCGCGCCGCGAGAACCGGGGTAAGGTCGGGGAGCCTCGTGAGCGAGGCCCGAGCGAGGCAGGCCGCGGCGAACGAAGGGCGCCGGCGGCCTCGCCGAGGCGGGGCCCGGCGAGCGCGGCAGGAGCCCCCCATGAACCCCACCAGGGCCACGACCATCGTCTCTCGGCGTACCGCTCTTCTCTCGGTCGGCGCGGCGGGCGCCGCCCTCGTCACCGGGTGCGCCGCGCGCGCCCAGGGCGCCCCCCAGGCGCCCGCCGGCCCCTCGGCCCGGCCCCCTGCCGCCCCGCCCCCGCCCGCCGGCAGCGCGCCCCCCGCGGCCGCCGGCGCGCACGCCGTCAAGCCCCTGCCCTTCCGCGCCGATGCGCTCAAGGGCCTGTCCGAGCGGCTGATCGTCTCGCACCACGAGAACAACTACGGCGGCGCCGTCAAGAACCTCAACCGCGTCGAAGGCGAGCTCGCCCGCGTGACCAAAGACACGCCCGCCTTCGTCGTCGGCGGCCTCAAGCAGAGCGAGCTCGTCTACCGCAACTCGGCGACGCTGCACGAGCTCTACTTCGGCAACCTCGGCGGCGACGGCCGGGCCTCGGGCGCCGCGCAGGCGGCCATCGCGCAGGCGTACGGCGGCTTCGGCCGCTGGGAAGAGCTCTTCCGCGCGACGGGCGCGAGCCTCGGCGGCGGCAGCGGCTGGGTCGTGCTCGCCTACGATCTCTACCGCGACGGGCTCGCCACCTTCTGGTCGGGCAACCACGCGCAGACGCAGGCCGCGAGCGCGCCCCTGCTCGTCCTGGACATGTACGAGCACGCCTACCAGATTGACTACGGCGCGGCCGCCGCGAAGTACATCGACGCGTTCTTCGCCAACCTGCAATGGGACGAAGTGAACCGACGGCTCGAGCGCGCCCGCCGGGCCGCCGCCGCGCTGCGGGGCTGACCCGCCCGGGCGCCGCCGCGCCGGGCGCCGTATTTCTGGCGAATTCGTCAACGATTTTGACCGGGCCCGGCCGGACACGCTCCGGCTGGCCGCGCCCACCGCTCGCCGAGCGAACGAAGAGGCCCCGATGCAGACCAAGCCCCACATGTACGTCCACTGGAAGGAGGGGGTCCCCCAAGTCGTCGTGCGACGGCTTTGCGAGCGAGGGGTTCTTCGCCAACTCGGGCGGGGCCTCTACAGCCTCGCCGACGCCGAAATCACCGAGCATCATACGCTGGCCGAGGCCGCCCGGCGGGTCCCCTCGGGCGTCATTTGCCTGCTCTCGGCCCTGCGCTTCTACGAGATGACGACCCAGAACCCCTTCGAAGTCTGGCTCGCCCTCGATCGTAAGGCGCGCAAACCCAAGGCCGACGGGCTGCCGCCGCAGATCGTGCGCTTCTCGGGCGAGGCCCTCACCTTCGGCGTCGAAGCGCACGTCATCGAAGGGGTGCCCGTCCGCATGACCTCGCCGGCGAAGACCGTGGCCGACTGCTTCGAGTACCGAAACAAGATCGGGGTCGACGTGGCCGTCGAAGCCCTCGCCGCGTACCGTCGCGAGCGGCGGGGCGCCACCGACGAGCTCGTTCAAGCCGCCACCGTCGATCGCGTCGCCCGCGTGATCCGCCCCTACGTCGAGGCCATGTCGTGACGCCGCCGGCGCCCCCGAAGAACCTCGCCGCGTCCATCCGCGGGCGGCTGCTGAAGCGCGCCCACGCGCGCAAGGAAGACGCCCAGTTCGTCCTCACGCAGTACGGCAGCGAGCGGCGCGCGAGGGCACAGCCGTCTCGGCGACGTGGGCGGGCGGGGCGTGGCGAGGGCCGGACAGGCCGCGACCCCAGGGGGACGGCTGACAAGAGGGGGCAGCGCTACCTATTCTGTAGCGATACGCCCGCTCCGTTAGACGCGCCCTTCTTCGACAGCTCGGGGCACGCCCTTCATGAAGCTCGGCCTGCGCCCGCGGGGTGAGTGCCGCACAACGCGGCCGGTCGGCGGGTTCGATGGCGGGCGCAATGCGCAGGAACCGCCTTCTCCGGAAGGTGGCCGTCGTCGAGCTCCCCGCGGTCTTTCGCCGTACGCCGCCGCGGGGTCGGCCGGAGCGTCCCCCCGATCACGTCATTTCAGCGAAGACGATGGCGCGCTCTTCGGGCACGTCGTCATTGTCACGCCGAAGAAGCCCGCTTGAGATTCGGCAAAACAAGGGCCTCCACGTTTTCGCTTGACGGCTTAAGTGAACCTGGCTAGTCCAGGTTTCCAAGAAATTGAAAGTCATTGTCAATTTCATGCCCGACAAGGGGCGCCCTTCGTCGTCGTAGGACGGCGGGTCTGGCGGCCTTCGCCCCGTTGTGGCGTGGGCCCGGTTGCGGGGCGGCCGGACGGGGTTTTTAAGCACGTTCGGGCGCGCGCGTACCGCCCCAGGCGGGCGGCAGGGCGCGGGGCGTTGGTGCGGGTGCAATCGCGCCCGCGCCCGCGCCCGCGCCCGCGCCCGCGCCCGCGCCCGCGCCCGCGCCCGCGCCCGCGGAATCTCTTTCGCCTTTTTACAAAACCAAGAATCCGATGAATTCAAAACAACCTCGCGAACCCGGGGCAGCGGGCGGCCGGCCGGTCGAGCCCTCGACCCTGGTGGCGTTGCTGCGGCGACGGGCCGAGCTGAGCGCGGACGCAACGGCGTACACGTTCTTGCAAAGCGAGTCGGACGAGGCCCGTTCGATCTCCTACGGCGAGCTCGATCGGCGGGCGCGCGCGCTGGCGGTGCGGCTGCGGGACTGCGCGGGCGCGGGCGAGCGGGCGCTGGTCTTGGTGCCGCCGGGGCTCGACTACATCGCGGCCTTCTTCGGCTGCCTCTACGCGGGGCTGGTGGCGGTGCCGGTGCCGCCGCCGCAGCGCGCCCGCGCGCTGCCGAGGCTGCTCTCCATCGTGCGAGATTGCCGGCCGCTCTTGGCGCTGACGACGGAGGGCACGGCGGCGACGGTGCGGGACGCGGCCCGGGCCCCGGAGCTCGCGGCGCTGGGCGCCCTGCAATGGGTGACGCTGGGCGAGGCGTCGCCGGGCGACGCGGGCGCGTGGGCGCCGCCGCCGGTCTCCGCCGACGACGTCGCGTTCTTTCAGTACACGTCGGGCTCGACGGGCGCGCCGAAGGGCGTGGCGCTCACGCACGGCAACCTGCTGCACAACCAGCGGCTGATCCGGCGCGCGTTCGGGCACACGGAAGAGAGCGTGATGGTGAGCTGGCTGCCGCCCTATCACGACATGGGCCTCATCGGGACCATCATGCAGCCGCTCTACCTCGGCGTGCCCTGCGTCCAGATGGCCCCGGAGGACTTTCTGGCCTCGCCCCTGCGCTGGCTGTCCGCGATCTCTCGCTACCGGGGCACGACCAGCGGCGGGCCGAACTTCGCGTACGAGCTGTGCGTGCGCGAGACCACGCCCGAGCAGCGCGCGCGGCTCGACCTGAGCTCCTGGGCGGTGGCCTTCAACGGCGCCGAGCCGGTGCGGGCGTCGACCCTCGCGCGCTTCGGCGAAGCGTTCGCGGCCTCGGGCTTCCGGCCGAGCGCGTTCTACCCTTGCTACGGGCTGGCCGAGGCGACGCTGTTCGTGAGCGGCGGCCTGCCCGAGGCGCCCCCGGTAGTACAGCGCGTCGAGCGGGCGGCGCTCGAGCGAGGCCGCGCGGTGCCCGCGGAGGGCGTTCGCGACGACGCGCTCGCGTTGGTGGGCTGCGGGCGGCCGGAGCGCGGCCAAGAGGTGAAGATCGTCGACCCCGAGAGCTCGCGCCCCTGCGCCGACGGGCAGGTGGGAGAAATCTGGGTGGCCGGCGAGAGCGTGGCGCGGGGCTACTGGGCGCGCCCCGAGGACACGGCGCGCACGTTCGGGGCGCGGACGTCGGACGGCGAGGGGCCGTACCTGCGGACGGGGGACTTGGGGTTTCTGTCGCGGGGCGAGCTCTACGTGACGGGGCGGCTCAAGGACATGATCATCGTCCGCGGGCGCAACCTCTACCCGCAAGACGTCGAGCTGAGCGCCGAGCAGAGCCACCCCGCCCTGCGCGCCGGCGGCGGCGCCGCGTTCTCGGTCGACGCGGAGGGCGAGGAGCGACTCGTCGTCGTCCACGAGATCGCGCCGGGCTTCGCCGACCGGGCCGGCGAGATCGACGCGGCGCTGCGCCGGGCGGTCGCCGACCGGCACGAGGTGGCGGTCCATGCGGTGGCCTTCATCGCGCCGCGCAGCCTGCCCCGGACGACGAGCGGCAAGGTGCAGCGCGGCGCTTGCCGCGCGCGCTTCTTGAACGGCACGCTCGGCGCGGTCTGGCAATCGCCCGGGCAGGCGCAAGCTCCGGCGCGCGAAGAGCCGCCCGCGACCGCCCTCGAGGCGGCGCTCGCCGCCATCTGGGCCCGGGTGCTGGGCCGCGAGCGCGTCGGCCGCCGCGACGAGTTTCTGAGCCTCGGCGGCGACTCTCTGCGCGCGGCCCAGGTGAGCGCGAGGGTCCGCGAGGCTTGCGGCATCGACCTGCCCCCCGACTACTTCTTCGAGTCGACCACGGTGGCCACGTTGGCCGCGCGAATCGAGTCGCGGGGCGGCGGGCTCCTCGGGCGCGAGCCCACGGCCGCCCCCCCCCCGGCGGCCGCGCGGCCCCGAGGCGCGCCGCTGTCGTTCGTGCAAGAGCGGCTGTACTTTCTCGACCGGCTCGTCGCGGGCGCCCCCGTCTACCACGTCGCGACGGCCGTGCGCCTTCGCGGCGCGCTCGACGCGGGCGCGCTCGGGCGGGCGGTGACGGCGCTCGAGGCCCGGCACGAGGCGCTCCGCACGCGCTTCTGCGACGTAGGCGGGCAAATCGTTCAACAGGTCGGGCCGCCGGCGCCGCCCGAGCTGCCCGTGATCGACCTGCTCGGGCGCACCGAGGGCGAGCGAGGGGCCGCCCTCCGAGAGCTCCTGCGGGAGGGGGCCACGCGCCCCTTCGATCTGGCGCAGGCGCCGCCGGTGCGCTGGGCGCTCGCGCGCGTCGCCGAGCGCGAGCACGTGCTGGCGCTCACCGCCCACCATCTCGTCGTCGACGGCTGGTCGATGAACCTGCTGCTGCGCGAGCTCGCGCTGCTCTACGAGGCGTCGTCGGCCGGGCGCGAGCCGGCGCTGCCGCCGCCGTTGCAGTACGCCGACTACGCCCTGCGGCAGCGCGGCGGCGACCACGAGGCGGAGCGAGAGCGCGAGCTTCGGTACTGGCGCGAGAGGTTCAAAGAGCCCCCGGCCCCGCTCGACCTTCCGACCGACCGGCCGCGGCCGCCGGTGCAGACCTACGCCGGCGCTCGCCACGAGTTCGTGCTGCCTGCCGGGCTCGTCGGGCGGCTCGCCGCCCTGGGGCGCGCGAGGGGGGCCACGCTATTCGCGACGATCGCGGCCGGGCTGCTAGCGCTCTTGCACCGCTACACGGGGCAGACCGATCTGTGCATCGGCACGCCCGTCCTGGGGCGCTCGAGGGTGGCCGAAGAGGGCGCCGTCGGGTGCTTCATCAACACGCTGCCGCTCCGCGTCGACCTGTCCGGCGGCCCGCGGGTCGAAGAGCTCCTCGCGCGGGTCTCCGCCTCGGTCGCCGAGGTGAGGGCCCACCAGAGCGTGCCCTTCGAGCGCATCGTCGAGGCGCTCGCGTTGCCGCGGTCGCTCGGGCGGGCGCCGCTGTTTCAAGTCCTGCTCGCGATGGAGCCGGCCCCCGAGCCGGTGCCGCAGCCGCCGGGGCTTTCGCTCGCCGTCGAGCGCGTCGACACGGGCACGGCACAGTTCGAGTTGACGCTCGAACTCGCGGCGAACGCGGAAGGGGCGCGCTGCGCCTGGGAGTACAATACCGACCTTTTCGACGCCGCGACGATCGCGCGAATGACGCGACACCTCCTCGCGTTGCTCGGTGGCTTCGTCAAAACCCCGCAGGCCGAGCTGGCGAGCTTGCCGCTGCTCGACGAGGCCGAGCAGCGGCAAATCTTGGTCGACTGGAACGCGACCGAGCGCTCGTACCCCGACGCGCGGCCCGTGCACGCCTTGTTCGAGGCCCACGCCCGCCTCCACCCCGACCGCGCCGCCCTGCTCTTCGACGAGCAGCGCCTGACCTACGCCGAGCTCAACCGCCGCGCCAACCAGCTCGCCCACGCCC
>DASTPP010000273.1:0-19123 GCA_035762175.1 Polyangiaceae bacterium
CCGGCGCGTCGAACAAGAGCAGGGGGCGGCTGGGTTGGGTCCTCACACCCCTACCTTCGCCGCCCCCCCTCCTTTTGTCGCGCGAAACCTCTCGCCGGCCGCTACGTGAACGGCATTGGGCTTCAGCCGGGGGCCGCCCGCCGCGCTTCGACCCCCCGCGTCGAGTCCGGGGCCGCGCCGGCCGAGCGAATTCATCCGCCGCCTGTATTAAGGGGGGGCGCGGCCCGCCCGGCGGGCCCGGCTGGCTTCGAGCGAGACCCCGGGGTAGCCGGCGACCACGGCCCGCGGCGGGCGCGTCGAGCGCGCTTGTGGTTAGACAGGGCGGGCGAACTGATCTACCCACCGTTGCCGACCCGGCATGGCCAGCGTCGTTCTCCCCTTCGAGGCTCCGATCGTCGACCTTTTGGCCAAGGTGCGCGAGCTGCGCCAGCTCGCGCAGACCGACCCGAACCTGGTCACCGAGCTGCGCGCGCTCGAAGAGCGCACCGCGCACGTCGCCCGCGCCCTCTTCGCCGACCTCTCGCCGATGGAGAAGGTGCAGCTCTCGCGCCACGCCCAGCGGCCCTACACCCTCGACTACGTCGACCGGCTCCTGACCGACTGGGTCGAGCTGCACGGCGACCGGCGCTTCGCCGACGACCCGGCCGTCGTCGCCGGCCTCGGCACCTTCCGCGGCCGCAGCGTCGCGGTGCTCGGGCACCAGAAGGGGCGCACCACCAAAGAGAAGATGCACCGCAACTTCGGGCAGGCGAACCCCGAGGGCTACCGCAAGGCCATCCGCGTGTTCGAGCTCGCCGACCGCTTCAAGCTGCCCGTGCTGACCTTCATCGACACCCCGGGGGCCTACCCCGGCATCGGCGCCGAAGAGCGGGGCCAGAGCGAGGCGATCGGCGCGTCGCTCGCGACCCTCGCCCGCCTCGGCGTGCCGGTCGTCGCCACCATCATCGGCGAGGGCGGCTCGGGCGGCGCGCTCGCGCTCGGCCTCGCCAACCGCGTGCTCGTGCTCGAGTTCGGCTGCTACTCGGTCATCTCGCCCGAGGGCTGCGCCGCCATCCTGTGGAAAGACGGGTCGCGCGCCGCCGAGGCCGCCGACCTGCTGCGCTTGACCGCGCCCGACCTGCTCTCGTTCGGCGTCGTCGACGGCATCGTCGAAGAGCCCCCCGGCGGCGCCCACCAAGACCCCGACGTGATGGCCTCGCGCCTCGGCGACGTGCTCGAGACCTGCCTCGGCGAGCTGTCCGCGCTCTCGCCCGACGCCCTGCGCGCCGACCGCTACGACCGCTTCCGCAAGCTCGGAAAGTTCGCCGAGTGACGCGCCCCCTGCGCTGCGTGCTCGTCGGGGCCGGGGCCTGGGGCACGAACATCCTGCGCGCGCTCGTCGCGCACCCGCTCGCCGAGCTCGCCGCCGTCGTCGACCCGAGCGAGGCCGCGCGCGAGGCCGCCCGCGCCCGCGCCCCCTCCGCCCCCGCCTTCCGCTCGCTCGGCGAGGCCCTCGCCCTCGCCCCCGACGCCGCCCTCATCGCCAGCCCCGCCGGCACCCACGCCCCGCTCGCCGCCGAGGCCCTCTCCGCCGGCCTCGCCCTGCTCTGCGAGAAGCCCCTGACGACCGACGTCGGCGGCGCCGAAGCCCTCGTCGCCCTCGCCCACCACAAGCGCCGTCCCGCCCTCGTCGGGCACCTGATGCGCTACCACCCCGCCGTCGTGCGCCTGCTCGAGCTCGCCCAGGGCGGCGCCATCGGCACCCCCCGCCACGTCGTCGCCCGCCGCCGCTCGCCGCCGCCGCCCCGCCGCGGCGACGGCTCGGCGCTCTGGGCCCTCGGCCCGCACGACCTCTCGGTCGCCCTCGCCCTCGACCCCTCGCCCCTCGCCGAGGCCCGCGCCGACGAGGGCGCCTTCGACGCGCAGGGCGTCTCGCACGCCGCGCGCCTGCGCGCCCGCTTCGCCTCGGGCCTCAGCGTGCGCCTCGAGCTCTCGCGCGTGCACCCCCACAAAGAGCGCGCCTTCGCCGTCTTCGGCGACCGCGGCGCCCTGCTCTTCGACGACCTGCGCCCCGCCTCGCACAAGCTCGTCCTCGTCGAGGCCCAAGGCGCCCTCGCCCCCGGCCCCTTCGACCCCGACGAGCTCGCCCGCCTCGGCCGCGCCCTGCCCGTCGCCCCGGCCGAGCCGCTCGCCGAAGAGATCGACCACTTCGTGCGCGTCGCGCTCGAAGACGTCGCGCCCCGCACCCCGCTCGCCGACGGCGCCACCGTCGTGCGCTGGCTCGCCCGCGCCGAGCGCCGCACGGCCGCGGCGTAGCGCCCACCCCGAGCGCCGCACTTCTACACCCGCGACGACGAGCTCGAGGCCGTCATCGGCGCGATGGTCGAGATCATCGAGACCCGCGCCGACGCCCCCTTCCGCGAGCGAGGCCGGGTAACCTGACGAGCGCCAGCCCCGCGGCGGCCTACTTCGCCCCGGGCTAGCGAACTGCCTCGAACCCGAGCAACGTCCCGCCCCGAACGCCATGTCGAACCGACGCCCCTCCCTGCGCCTGGTCGTGCTGCCCGTCTCGCCCTGGTCCGAGCGCGCCCGCTGGGCCCTCGACCACCACCACCTCGCGTACGAGACGGTCGAGCACGCGCCCTTCCTCGGCGAGCTGGGCCTGCGCCGCCTGGTCGGCCCGGGCAAGCAGGCGACGGTGCCGGTCTTGATCGCCGACGGCCGCGCCATCACCGACTCTTGGCCGATTGCGCTCTACGCCGACCGCGAGGGCCGGGGCGCGCCGCTGATCCCCCCCGGGCGCGAGCCCGACGTCCGCGCGTGGAACGATCTCGCCGACGCCACCAAGCGCGCCGGCCGCGGGCTCATCGTCGCCTCGATGCTCGCGAGCCCGGCCGCGCTCGACGAGGGCTTCCCCCCGGCGGTGCCGCGCGCGCTCAGGCCGCTCTTGCGCCCCGTCGCGCGCTACGGCGCGAGGTGGTTCGCGCGCAAGTACGCCCTGCGCCTCGACGAGGCCCCCGCGCAGCTCGCGGCCCTGCGCGCGACCTTCACCAAGCTGCGCGAGGCCCTCGCCGAGAGCTCGCCCTACCTGCTCGGCGGCTTCTCGTACGCCGACATCGTCATGGCCACCTGCCTGCAGGCGATCAAGCCCGTCGACGACCGCTACCTGCCCCTCGGCCCCGCCACCCGCAAGGTCTGGACGCGCGACGATCTCGCCGCCGAGTTCTCCGACCTGGTCGCCTGGCGCGACGGCCTTTACGAGAAGCACCGCGCGCCGAGGGCGTAGAGGGTCGACCAACGCCCGAGGGTCGTCGGCGGTCGAACCCGGTTGCTCAACCAAGGCGGCGGGGCGCGCTGGGGGGCATACGCCGTGGCCGAACCAAGGCCCCGGGGGCACCGGAGGGCGTGTTGCGTGGCCGAACCAAGGCCCCGGGGCACCGGAGGGCGCGTTGCGTGGCCGAACCGAGGCCCCGGGGCACCGGAGGGCGCGTTGCGTGGCCGAACCAAGGCCTTGGAGGGCGCTGGCTGACCTGCTCGAGGGGTTGCTCTCCCCAGGTCGGCGTGGGGGGGGCCTCGGGGCTGGCCGAGCCCCGGCAAAAAAACGACGTCGGGCAAGCAACTGGGGCAACGCCTGGCCGAGAGAGATCGACAGAGAGAGCGTCGAGGGCTCGCGCAGGCGGGCCCGGCGGCGCGTCGGCGGTCGGTGGCCGCCGCAACGGCCGGCGGTCGATGGCCGCCGCAACGAAAGTAGGTCTCGCTTGGCTCGTTCGCCGTCTTGTTCCCCTTGCTCTGGCCTCGCCGGTACGCCGCCGGCGGCCGACTCGGCCCTCTCGTTCGACGAGGGGGCTGCGGCCTACCTGCGCCTTCGAGGCGCCATCGACGCCCTGGGCGCGGGCGAGGTGGGCCTCGTGCGGGCGCACCCGAGCGAGGCGGTCGCCGTCGTGTTCGGGGCCTTGCCCAACATCGAGGCGCGGCTCGACGCGATGCGCCGGGCGACGCCCGAGCTCGACTTCGGCGCGATCGAGCGGCTGCGCGACTACGCCCAGGCGCTCTACTATCTGCACCTGATGACGGCGCCGCCGCGCGAGGTGAGGGCCGAGCTGCCGTCCCTCATGGCCGAGGCGCTGCCCTTGCGCCGGCGCATCTTGTCGGCGGCCGAGCTGATGGTCGCGTTCGGGCACCTTCCGGCCGGGCGCATGGCGTCGATCGATCGCGGCTCGGGCTACGTCGCCGTCGCCGACGATCTCGGCGCGCTCGTGCGGCTCTTCGCTGAAGCCGGCCCCGAGCTCCGGGCGAAGACGCCGGTGACCGAGGCCATGCTCGAGCGGGCGGGTGAGCTGAGCTTTCAGATCGTCGCCGCGCTGGGCCGACGCCAGGTCGGCTCGGACGGGGCGGGGGTGCCGAGCCGGCACGAGCGCGACAAGGCGCGGGTGTTCCGGCTGCTGGTGCGCGCCTACGACGAAGCCCGGCGGGGCCTCGCCTTTCTGCGCTGGCGCGAGGGCGACGCCCACCGGCTCGCGCCCTCGATCTTCGCCCGGCGGCACGGCGGCCAGGGCGCGCGCCCGACGGGCCCGCGCGCCTCGGCGAGCGCGCCCGGGCGCCCTCGCGCCGAAGCTGCTGCCGCCGCGTCAGCGCCCCAGCGCCCTCGCGCCGAGGCCACTGCCCTGGCCGCTTCAGCCCCCTCGGCCCGAGGCGCGCGCGAGGGCGACCTCGGCGCCGGCGACGAGCTCGCGCACCAGCTCGGCGGCGGGGCGCGGCCGGGCGAGCGCGGCGCTCTGGCCGGCCCAGAGCGAGAGCCAGTCGGCCTCGCCGGCGTCGGCGGCGGCCTTGCGCAACGGCTGGGTGAGCCAATTCTGGATCGGGTACGGCGGCAGGTCGCGCTCGTGGGCCGCCATGACGCGGACGAACTCGTTGACGATGCCGCGGGCGAGGCGGCCCGAGAAGGCGCGGGTCAGCACGGTGACGCGCGCCTCGGGGCCGGCGAGGGCGGCGCGGTGGGCCGCGCTCGCGCCCGACTCGTGGCAGGCGAGAAAGGCGGTGCCGACCTGCGCGGCGCCGGCGCCGAGGGCGAGCGCGGCGGCGAGGCCGCGTCCGTCGGCGATGCCGCCGGCGGCGATGACGGGGCACGAGACGGCGTCGACGATCTGCGGCACGAGCGAGAGGGTGCCGACGAGCGAGAGCTCGGCCGGCCGCAAGAAGGCGCCGCGGTGGCCGCCCGCGTCGCTGCCCGAGGCGACGACCAGGTCGACGCCGGCCCGGTCGAGCGCGACCGCCTCGTCGACCGTCGTGGCCGTGCCGATCGTCGCGATGCCCCGCTCGCGCGCGGCCTCGAGCACCCAGGCGGGCGGCTGGCCCATCACGAAGCTCAGGACGGGTGGGCGGGCGTCGAGCGCGGCGCGGGCTTGCTCGTCGAAGGGCTGCGCGAAGCGCTCGGGCAGCGGCGGGTCGGCGAGGCCGAAGCGGCGCAGGTGCGGGCGCAGGCGCTCGACGTGGCGGGCGAAGGCCTCGGGGGCGATCGAGCGCGGCTCGTCGGGCTGGGGCACCCAGAGGTTGACCGCGAAGGGGCGCGCGGTACGCCGCTTCAGGTCGGCGACGAGCTCGGTGATCTGCGCGGGCGACAAGATGTGAGCGCCGTACGAGCCGAGCCCCCCCGCCTCGGAGACCGCCGCGGCTAGCTCGGCGGTCGAGATGCCCCCGCCGAAGGGGCCCTGCACGACCGGGTAGAGCAGCCCGAGCCGCTCGGTGACGCGCGTCTTGGTCAACATGGCAAACCCCTCTCTGTCAGGCCCCCCGGCCCGCGCCGCCCGGGCCCTCGACGGTGAACTTGCCCACGAGCACCACGTCGCGCGCCTCGCGCAGGCGCAGGGTCACGCGCCGCTCTTCGGCCTCGGGGGTGGCGAAGCGGGTGATGAGCTGGAGCTGAATGGTCGTCGCCCCCGCGATGATCTGCTGCGTGTTGCCGTAGAAGTTCGCCTCGATCTTGTACTCGCCCGGCACGGCCTCGCGCAGCGAGAACTCTTCGGGCCCGTACCCCTCGCGGAAGTCGGGCGACATGCGGCCGCCCTGGCGGGTCAGCGTGTTGCCGAAGTACGCCTTCTCGCCGAGCGGGTCGGTCACCCAGAGGTCGATGTCGGTGTTGTCGGCGTCCCAGGTGAGCACCGCGCGCAGGTCGAGCGGCAGCGCGCGCACGAGGCGCGGGTCGACGCGGCTCAGATCGAGGGGCTCGGGGCTCGTGGCGGCGAGGGCGTTGAGCTCGATCAGGGCGATGAGCTCGATGCCCGGGAAGCGCGCGTCCCAGGCGCCGGTGACGACCTCCCAGAGGAGGTCGACGGCCCGCTGCCGGTCGCCGAGCGCGGCGCAGGCCTGGGCGAGATCGCGCAGGCTCTGGGGCTCTTCGGGGCGCAGGGCCTTGACCTGCTCGAACACGGGGCGCGCGAGGTCAGGCCGCCCGGCCTGCAGCAGCCGATACCCGAGGATGCGCAGGACGGCGTGGTTCTCGAGCTCCATCTCGGCGAGGTTCGAGAGCACGCGCAGGCCGAGATCGGGCAGGCCGCGCTCGAAGAAGACGTCGGCGGCGTCGAGGAAGAACGCCGTGCTGCGGGCGTGGGCGGGGCGCTCGTCGAGGTAGGCGGCGTAGAGCCCCTCGGCCGGCGTGCGGGCGAAGCGCTCGAGGTAGGAAGCGTCGGGCGTCCACTTCTGGAGCTGAATCGCCACCTTGGCCTTGGCCCGCGCGGCCGGGGGCTGCGACCCTTCGGGCTCGTCCTCCTCGAGGAGGAGGTCGTCGTCGCTCAGCTCTTCGATCTCGGCGTCCGACGCCGGCGCGTGCGACGCGAGCACGAGGTCGGCGGCTTCTTGGTCCATCGTCCGGTCGTCGAGGTCGCCGACCTCGGCCATGGTGGGCGCGTCGAGATCGTCGACCTCGGCCAGAAATGGCAACCCGCCGCGCGAGCCGCCCGCCGACGAAAGGGCGCGGGCCGGCATCGCGGGGGGGGGCGCGGGGGGCGGCTGCGACCCGAACGAGGGCGACGAGCGGAACATCGCGCGGACCCGGAGCGAGGGCGAGACGACGGGCGTGATCATGTCGTCGTCGCCGTCGCCGGCCGAGGGGGCCGTCGTCGCCCGCTCGGGCGCCTTGGGGAAGTCGCTCTCCCACCAGGCGACGTAGTCGCGGAAGAGCCTGGCGACCGCCTCGAGCCGCTCGGCGCGCCGCTCGTCTTGGGTGCGCCACTGGCCCTTGCGCAGCCGCTCCCAGGCGGGGCGCAGGGGCTCGGGCGGCGCGATGTCGTAGCGCGCGTAGTCTTCGACCGAGTCGAGGACGACGAGCGAGGTCGAGCGGGTGACGATGCCGAAGGCCTGGCCGGTCCACTCGATGTCGTCGCGGTTGCGCTCGTAGAGGGGCTCGAGCTCTTCGATCTTGAGCGCCGCCCAGGCCCGGGCCGCGAGGCGGCCGCGCCCCTCGCCCGCGCGCACGGTGATCTCGACGAGGCGCGCGTCGTCGGGCGCGTCGGCGAAGCCCACGCGCGCGCGCAGGGCGGCCTGCTCGGCGCGCAGCATGCCGGCGAGCACCAGGCGCGACGAGCGCAGCGGCGAGGGCGCCCGCGGGAAGACCTGCACGGCCTCGAGCGGCGAGACCTCGACGGCGAGCAGGCGCTCGGTCGCGTGGAGCAGCCGCGCGACGGCGGCCTCGGGGGCGAGCTCGAGCAGGTTGACGAACTCGCCGCCGCTCTGGTCGGCGAGCGCGCGCAGGCGCGCGGGGTCGGCGCGCGTCGCCGAGAGCAGGGTGTGCACGGGCGCGGCGCCGGCGTTGGGGTCGGCGGCGGGGTCGCCGAAGGTCACGAGGCCGTCGCCGAAGAAGAGCCACGCGTCGACGCCCGGCTCGGGGCGCAGGCCCCGGAGCGAGGTCGCCCCGTCGAAGCGCGTGGCCTCGAGCGCGCGGCGCAGCGCCGACCAGTCGCCGCCCTCGACGCGGAAGGCCTCGACCGGCTCGGCCTCGTCGCGCAGCCGGACGAGCCGCACCTCGATCGGCCCCGGCAGGGCGCGCAGGTAGAGGTCGAGCGTCGCGAGCTCGCGCCCGAGGTCGCGCCCGGCGCCCGAGCCCGAGCTGTCCCAGAGCAGCCCGAGCACCCGCGGCGCGGGCCGGGGGCGCGTGCGCAGCGGCAGCGCCTGCTCGGCCCGGAAGTAGAGCTCGCCCTCGAACTCTTGCGTCGCCACCGCCGGGCCCTCGACGGCCGGCAGCGTCAGCTCGAGCGCGCCGCGGGGGCTGAAGTTGGTGCGCTCGATGCGGCCGGGCACGCCCGGGCGCCGGGGCGGCAGCGTGAGCCCCAGCGTGTCGTGCGTCACGCTCGCGCCCGCCCCCGCCGCGCCGAGGGCGAACTCGAGCGAGAACCTGCGCAGCGCCGCGAAGTCGAGCGCGAGCCGGTACGCGGCCGGGCCGCCGCGCGCGCCGAGCTCTTCTTGGTAGGCGAGCACCACGCGCTTGGGCTCGCCCGGCAAGAGCGGGTAGACGCGCGCCCGGTAGCTGTTGCCCGCGGTCTTCTCGAGCAGCCCCGGGTCGACCTGCCGGCGCACGATCTCTTCGAACACCTGCCGGGCCTTCGGCTTGGGCACCGGCACCGCCTCGCGCAGGGCGCCCTCGACCTCCATCGCGAAGCGGACGACCGTCTGGCCCTCGAGCAGGGGGAACTCGAGCTGCCCCTCGAGCACGCGCTGGTTGGGGTTGAAGAAGGTCAGCTCCCAGGTGGTGATCGCGAGCGCGCCCGAGGCCTCGACGGAGACGTGCAGCTCGGCGAGCTCGACGGGCTGCTCGGCGTCGCGCAGGGCGACGTTCAGGCGCGGGGGCGGGGCGACGCGCGGGGGCGCCGTGGCCAAATCGAGGGCGGTCATGGCGGCCGCGCAGTTTGCCACCGATCGGAGCCCGGCGGCGAGCCCCCGCCGGGGCGTACGAGTCGGCCGGAGGCCCGCGGCGAGCCCCCGGCCCGGGCGCACGATGTGGGTTCGGTCAGCGCGGCGCGGCGGCCGAGGTGCGCAGGCCCTCGACGCGGCGCTCGCAGGCCTGCTGGTCGGCGCGGGCGGCGGCCTCGGAGGTATGCAAGAGCTCGACCCGGCGCTCGGCCGGCAGGCAGTACGAGCTCGCCGCCCAGAGCTTGGGGTCGTCGGGGCCGCGCAGGGCGACGAGGTCGGTCCAGATCTTGATGGTCTTGTCGACCGAGGCGGTCAGCAGGCGCCGGCCGTCGGGGCTGAAGGCCGCCTGCGTCGCCGCGCCCTCGTGCCCGCGAAGGACCAGGGGCTCGCCCGAGCCGTCGGCGTTCCAGATGCGCACCGTGCGGTCGAGCGAGGCGCTGACGATGCGCGTGCCGTCGGGGCTGAACGAGGCCGAGTAGATGGGGCCCTCGTGGCCGCGCAAGACGAGGGGCTCGCCCGAGCCGTCGGCGTTCCACACGCGCAGGGTCTTGTCTTTCGAGCCGGTGACGAGGCGCGTGCCGTCGGGGCTGAAGGCGGGGGTGTAGACGGTGTTCTCGTGGCCGCGCAAGACGAGCGGCTCGCCCGAGCCGTCGGCGTTGACGACGCGCACGAGCTTGTCGATCGAGCCGGTGGCGATGCGCTTGCCGTCGGGGCTCCAGGTCGCCCAGGTGAGCGAGGTCTCGTGCCCGCGAAGGACGAGGGGCTCGCCGGAGCCGTCGGCGTTCCAGATGCGGAGCGTCTTGTCTTCGGACGCGGTGGCGAGGCGCCGGCCGTCGGGGCTGAAGGCGGCCATGCGCAGGCCGCCCTCGTGGCCGCGCAAGACGAGCGGCTTGCCCGCGCCGTCGGCCCGCCAGACGCGGGCGGTCTTGTCGTTCGAGGCGGTGGCGACGAGGCGGCCGTCGGGGCTCCAGGTGATCTTGTTGACGTCGCCCTCGTGGCCCTGAAGCACGATCGGCCGGCCCGAGCCGTCGGCGTTCCAGACGCGGGCGGTCTTGTCGTTCGAGGCCGAGGCGACGCGCCGGCCGTCGGGGCTGAACGAGGCGCCGTAGATCTCGCCCTCGTGGCCGCGCAAGACGAGCGGCTTGCCCGCGCCGTCGGCCCGCCAGACGCGCACGGTCTTGTCGTTCGAGGCGGTGACGATGCGCCGGCCGTCGGGGCTGAAGGCGGCGGTGTAGACCATGTCGCTGTGGCCCCGCAGCTCGAGGGGCTTGCCCGCGCCGTCGGCGTTCCAAAGCTGGACGGTCTTGTCCCAGGAGGCCGTCAGGACGTGCCGGCCGTCGGGGCTGAACGAGACGCCGAAGACGCTGTAGTCGTGCCCGCGCAGGACGACGGGCGGGCCCGCCGTCGGGGGCTTGGGGGCGGCCTTGCCGGCGGGCTTCGGCGGCTCTTTCAGGGGCCAGATGCGCGCGGTGCGGTCGTTCGACGAGGTCACGATCGAGCGGCCGTCGGGGCTCCAGGCGACCGCGTAGACGACGTCGCCGTGGCCGCGGAGGACGAGCGGCTTGCCTCTGCCGTCGGCGTCCCAGACGCGCACGGTCTTGTCTTTCGCGCCGCTGACGACGCGCCGGCCGTCGGGGCTCCAGGCGGCGGCGAAGACGCCGTCGTCGTGGCCGCGCAAGACGAGGGGCTCGCCCGTGCCGTCGGCGCTCCAGATGCGGAGGGTCTTGTCGTTCGAGGCGCTCAGGATGCGCGTGCCGTCGGGGCTGAACGAGGCAGCGAAGACGCCCTGCTCGTGGCCGCGCAAGACGAGGGGCTCGCCCGTGCCGTCGGCCCGCCAGACGCGCACGGTCTTGTCGCGCGCCCCGGTGACGAGGCGCGTGCCGTCGGGGCTGAAGGCGGCGGCGATGACGCCGTCGTCGTGGCCGCGCAAGACGAGCGGCTTGCCCGGGGCGTCGGCGTCGAAGACGCGCACGAGCTTGTCGGACGAGGCGGTGACGAGGCGCTTGCCGTCGGGGCTGAAGGCGGCCGAGCGGACGACGTCGGGGTGGGCGAGCACGTACTCGGCGACGCCGCCGTGCAGCGCGAGGAAGGCCTGGTCGGCCCACTCGCGCGGCAGGCTCGGCGGCTCGACCTCGCGCAGGAGGGCGAGCGCGGTCGTCGGGTCGCTCGGCGAGAGCTCGCGCGCGGCGGCCATGCGCGTCGCGTTGCGGGCGAGGGCGGCCTCCCGGTCGGCGCGCGTCGCCTCGGCGCGGGCGTGGTCGGCCTCGCGCTTGGCCCGCAGGGCGAGCAGCGAGACGACGAGCGCGATCGCGCTGAGGGCCGCGAGCGCGCCCGCCACGCCGGCCCGGCGCAGCCGGCGGGAGCGGCCGGCGAGGGCGACGACGGCCTGCAGGTAGCGCGCTTCGCGGGGGGCGAGGCCGGGGGGCGAGGCGGCGCCGGTCTCGGCGCGCCGCCGGTCGAGCCACTGGCGCGCCTCGTCGGCGGCCCGGTCGCGCCACAAGAGCCCCTCGCCCTCGCCGCCCGCCTGCCACTGCTGCGCCGCCGCCCGGAGCCGCGCGACGAACTGCGCGTCCTGCGCGCTCTCGTCGAGCCAGCGGCCGAGCTGCGCCCAGCGGTCGATCAGCGACTCGTGCACCAGCTCGACCGTGGCCCCCTCGGGCCCGGCCGAGGGCTCGACCAAGAGGAGGCGCGCGTCGGCCAGCCGCCGCACCACCTGCTCGACCGCGTCGCCGTCGTCGGCGAGCGAGCGCAGCTCGTTCAGGCCGACCACCGCGCGCGTGCGCTCGGCGGTGACCAGGCGCACGAGCAGCTCGCGGCCGAGCCGCCGGTCGTGCGACGAGAGCCCCGCGAGCACGGCGTCGGCGTGGGCCGAGAGCGCGCCGGCGACGCCGCCCAGCCGCTCGTAGCTCGCTTGCGTGAGCAGGCGGCGGGCGCGGTCGCGGGCCTCCCAGAGCTTGGTGGCGGTGAACTGCAAGAGCGGCAGCGGGCTCTTGGCCCGCTCGAGCGCCTCGAGCATCGCGCCCGCCATGGCCTCGGTCTCGAACCGGTAGCCGGACGCCTCGACCGGCCGCAGCAGCGCCTCGCGCAGCCCCTCGCGGCCCATCGGCGGCAAGAGCAAGAGGCCGCGGGCGAGCTCGGCGGCGAAGGGGCGGTCTTCGGCGACGCGGTCGAGGAAGTCGGAGCGCAGGCTGAGCACGACGCGCAGGGGCGACGAGGCGTCGTCGGCCGCGCTCTCGAGGCAGGCGACGAAGGCGGCGCGCTCGGCCCGCTCGGCGCCCAGCGTGTAGAGCTCTTCGAACTGGTCGACGAAGAGCACGAGCCGGTGCGGGCCGCCCGGGCGCCGGCACCGCGCGCGCAGCCGCGTGCCGAAGAGGCCGGGCTGCGCGCGCAGCAGCGCGGCCAGCCGCTCGGGGTCGCCGGCGCCCGGCCGGGGCCCCTCGCCCGTCGCCGCCGCGACCTCGCCGGCCGTCCCGGCCGCCTCGCCCGGCGCTTCGGCGAGCTGCCAGAGCGCCTCGGCGAGGGCGCCGAGCGGGCGCCGGCCGGGGCGCAGCACGAACGCCTCGGCCCGCTCGTGCGCCCGCTTGAGCGCGGGCACGACGCCCGCCCGCACGAAGCTCGACTTGCCCGCCCCCGACGGCCCCGCCACCGCCACCAGCGGCTGGCTGCGCAGGCGCCCCAGCACGGCGGCCACCTCGGCCTCGCGCCCGAAGAAGCGGCCCGCGTCGGCCTCTTGAAAGGCCGACAGCCCCGCGAAGGGGCTCGCGTCCTCGGGGCGCGCGGGGGCGCGCCGGTCGGCCCGCAGCGCCTCGAGCGCCGCGAGCAGCTCGACGGCCGACCCGAAGCGCTCGGCCTTCTCTTTCTTGAGGCAGCGGTCGATGACGTCGGCGAGCGGCCCGGCCTCGGGGCACTTGTCGCGCGCGCTCGGCATCGGCACGTCGAGCAGGCTGATCTGGGCGAGCTGCATCGTCGACGTGATCGGCGCGAGCGGGTGGGCGCCGGCGACGAGGCGGAAGAGCAAGATGCCCACGGCCCAGAGGTCGGTCCGGGCGTCGACCTCCTCGTTGCGCCACTGCTCGGGCGCCATGTACGGCAGCGTGCCGAGCAGCGTGCCCGGCTGCGTCAGCTCGCCCCGCACCGAGAGCGGCTCGGCGCCGGGGGCCGCGAGCGCCGTCAGCTCGCCCGCGTCGAGCCGCTTGGCGATGCCGAAGTCGAGCACCTTCAGGGGCCCGGCGTCGGTCAGCACGATGTTGGCGGGCTTCAGATCGCGGTGCACGACGCCCTGGGCGTGCGCGCAGGCGAGCGCCCGCACCACCGGCACCATCAGCTCGAGCGCCAGCGCCGGCGGCACCCGCTCGGACGGCCGCTCGCCCCCGAACGCCGGGGCCGGGGCGTCGGGCCCCTCGCGCTCGGCGAGCCAGTCGCGCAAGGTTCGGCCCGCGAGGTACTCGAGCACCATGTACGGGCAGCCGCCGCGCTCGTCGACCTCGTGAATGACGACGATGTTCTCGTGCTTGCAGCGCGCCGTCGCGCGCGCCTCGGCCAGAAAGCGCTGGGCGTTGTGGTCGCTGTGCCGCAAGAGCACCTTGATCGCGACCAGGCGCCCGAGCTTGGTGTCGCGGGCGACGAAGACGGTGCCCATGCCGCCGCGGCCGAGCGGGCGCAGGATCTCGTAGTGCTTGAGCATCGAGCCCGCCTGCAAGAGCTGCAGGTCGGCGACGGCCCGCCCGCCGCCGACCCTGGTGGGGCTCGACGCGGTGTCCGACGCGAGGGTCGCGGGCTCGCGCGCGCCCGAGGCGGCGCCCCCGGCGGGGGGGGCGGCGGGCGCGGCGGGCGCGGCCGGCAGCGGGAGCGCGGCCGTCGGCGCGGCGATGGGGAGCACCGCCGTCGAGGCGGGCTCGACGAAGGCGACGGTCGAGGCGGGCTCGGCGAAGGCGGCCGTCGAAGCGGGCTCGGCCAAGGCGGTGGTCGAAGCGGGCTCGGCGAAGGTGGCCGTCGGAGCGGGCTCGGCGAAGGCGGCGGTCGAAGCGGGCTTGGCGGGCGCCGGGGTCGGGGCTGGGGCCGAGGGCCGGGGTGCCGAGCAGGCGCCGGCGGCCTGGCGCAGAGCCTTGGCGGCGGACGACCGGATGAGGCGCTCGCCCGAGCTGCTGGTCTCTTGCTCGTCTTTGCGGGCCATCGTCGTTGCTCGTCACGCCCCCCGGATGCGCCATTGCTGTCTCAGAACTGGGCATCGCCCCCCGAGACCATGTGAGAAATCATAGTTTCATCTGCGTCAGGTTTCACTGCCGACGGAAAGGGATATCGAGGAAAGTCATCTCAAATTGCCTTCGAGTTCGGGCTCCAATACGCCGCGCCGAGTGACGGGCCCCTGGCCGGGGCCGCCGCTCGTATCAGGGCGCCTGGCGCGGCAAGACGAGCGCGTACGACTTGGGCCCGAGGCGGAAGAGCACGGCCTTCGGTGCGAAGCGGGCGGCGTCGTAGTGGGCGTGCCAGGGCAGCGCGCGCCAGACCTCGCTGTCGCCGATCGCCTCGGGCGCGTAGAGGTCGAGCTCGACGTAGGCGCCGCCCGAGGCGCGGTCGAGGGCGGGGCCGAAGCTCCAGGGTTCGCGGCCGGGCTTGGGGGCGAGATCGTTGTGCAGCGCCCCGCCGTAGGTGACGACGACCTTGCCCGGCTCGGCGCCCGCGGCGCGCGCGAGCAGCTCGCTCGCCTTCGCCTCGGTCAGGCGCGCGATGGTCGCCATCATCGCCGAGAGCGCCTCGTCGCCCGCCCGGTCGATCGCCGCGAGATCGTCACAGCTCGGCCGCAGCGCGTCGGGCACGACGCCGTGCCGCCGCGCCGCCTCGCCCAGCGCGAGGTACTCGCTCTGGTTGGTCTCGGCTTGCGGGGCGAGCGCGGGCGCCTGCTTCTCGCGCACCGCCTCGGCGGCCTTCGTGCAACCCTTGGGCGGCAACATCAGCTCGACCAACAGGTCGGACGCCTTGCCCTCGAGCGCCGGCAAGAGCCCCTCGGTGAAGCGCTTGGTCACCGAGGCGCCGCGGCCCTCGCCCTTCTGCGCGTGCGCCTCGCCGACGGCGAGCAGGCGGGGCCTCGACGCGAGCAGGGCCGCGAGCGCCGCCTCGGGCGCGTCGTAGAGCGCGCACTCGAGGGGGCCGCAGGGGCCCGCGGTGGCCGCGCTCGCCGAGGGCTGGGGGGCCCCTTCGCGCGCCTTCGAGGGGCCGGGCGAGGGGCGCGAGCAGCCGGGCGAGGCGAGCGCCGCGAGCGAGACGGCCGCCCCGAGCGAGGCGGCGCGGCGGGCCCAACGCGGTGCGCGCCGCCTGCCTTCGCCCGTCATGGGGGCCGAGGGTACGCCCCCCCGGGCCCGGCACCAAGGGCCCCGGGGCGGGGGCGCCGGCGGGGCGCCGCGGGCGCCGCGCTAACACCCGGATGACGATCTTGCCGAAGTGCGCGCCGCTCTTCAGGTAGCGATAGGCCTCGGGGGCCTCGTCGAACGAGAAGGTGCGCTCGTCGATGACGGGGCGCAGCTTCGCCTTCGTGATGAGGTCGTTCAGCGCCTCGAAGTGCCGCACGCTGCCGACGTAGACGCGGTCGACGCGCACCTTGCGGTCGTTCTTGTTCGCCTCTTCGATGTTGCCGAAGCCGCCGGTCAGCAGGCCGGTCAGCGTCACGTGGCCGCCCTCGCGCGTCGCGCGCAGCGACGCGGGCAGCGTCTCGGCGCCGCCCACCTCGAGGATGTGGTCGACGCCGCGGCCGCCCGTCAGCTCGAGGGCCTTCGCCGCCCAGTCGGGCTGCGTCTTGTAGTTGATGAGCCCGTCGGCGCCGAGCTCTTTGCCCCGCGCGAGCTTCTGGTCGCTGCTCGACGTGAGCAGCGCGCGCGCGCCGAGCGCCTTGGCGATCTGCAGCGCGAAGATGCTCACGCCGCCCGTGCCCTGCGCCAGCACGGTCTCGCCGGCCTTCAGGCCGCCGAGCTCGACGAGGCCCACCCACGCGGTCACGGCCGCGCAAGGCAGCGTCGCCGCCTCTTCGAACGACAGGTGCTCGGGGAATTGGACCGCCCCCGCCGCGTCGAGCACCACCTGCTCGGCCAGCATGCCGTCGATGGCGCCGCCGAGCGCCGTCGCCCCCTTCTGCGAGTCGAAGGGGCCGTCGACCCAGCCCGTGAAGAACGCGCCCGCCACCCGGTCGCCCACCTTCAGCCGCGTCACCCCGGGGCCGACCGCGGCCACCTCGCCCGCGCCGTCGGACAGCGGCACGAGCGGCAGCTTCAGGCCCCCGCCGGGGTACCGGCCCTCGACGACCAACAGGTCGCGGTAGTTCAGGCTCGTCGCCCGCACCCGCACGAGCACCTGCCCGGGGCCCGGGCTCGGCGCCGGCCGCTCGACCAGCTTCAACGCGTCAATGCCGCCAGGACGTTCGATCTCGTAGGCCCGCATCACCGCCTCCTCAGCCCCCTCTGGCGAGCAAGCCTAGCCACCCCGGTGCCCCCCGCCACCGAAAAGTAATCGTCGCTGTTACAAATTACCTTGAGCGGTGGTCGAAGGTGCCCTTTGGGAAGAGGTTGCCACGACTTGCGGGGCTTTGTTCGAGCTTCTCTTGAAGACCCATGGCCCCGTTCTTCGGGCGCTCCGCGAGGCTTCGGCGCCGGGGGCGGGGGCCCGTCGGCGCGCCCGCGGGGGCTGGCGAAGGCCGGCGGCGCTTCGCCGCGTGGGTGGCGGCCCGTCGGCGCGCCCGCGGGGGCTGGCGGGGGCGGCCCGTCGGCGTGGCCCCAGGGCACGGCCCGTCGGCGCGCCCGCGGGGGCCGGGCGCTGCTCGGCCGGCGCGTCGGGGGGCCTTGCCCGGAGGGGGCCGCGGGCCGCGTCACTGGCCCCGGAGCCCGCTCATGCAAGTGCTTCGTGAAGCGGCCGCGCCGCGGCCCCCGCGCCCCCTCGTCCGGTCGCCCGGGCGGGGGCCGCGGCGGCCGCGGCGCGCGGCCCGGGGGCGCGCTCAGTGGGCGCGCGAGATGCCCTTGCGCAGGTCGACGCCGGCGGCGGCGCGGGCGCCGGGCTCGGGCGCGCAGACGAGGGCGCGCAGGTCGGCGCGGCGGCGGGCGAGATCGTTGAGCTCGCGGGGCTGGCCGGTGACGGGGTCGGAGACGACGGTGCCGGTCATGAAGCCCGAGAGCTGGGCCTCGGCGCCGGAGCCGGGGAAGCGCGGGAAGACGTGCAGGAAGATGGTGCCGGTCTCGGCGCCGTGGCAGCCGTTGCACGTGTTGAGCGAGAACTTGTGGCGCGCCTCGTTGTTGGTGATGCCGGGGGCGGCCCAGAAGTCGATGTTGTTCAAGATGGCGCCGGCGGCGAAGGGCGCGCCCTCGAAGCTGTCGGGCACGGCGTGGCGCTCGGTCAGGACGGTGGCCTCGTTCTCGTTGACGAAGCGGGCGAGGCGGTCGCCGAAGTTGAACGAGCCGTCGGGGGTGACGGCGACGGGGGCCGGGCGCAGGAAGCCGTCGGGGCCGAAGTGGAACTCGCGCAGCTCCCAGGGGCTGGTGAGCGCGATCTCGTTCGAGCGCAGCTGCGAGAGGGCGCTGCCGTTGGGGCGCCCGGGGGCGGCGCCGCGGCCGGCGAAGCGGTCGGTGATGGCCTGCAGCGCGTCGTTGAAGGCGGGCGAGGGGAAGGGCAGCTCGGAGAGCGCGTGCCAGCGCTGGGCCCAGTCGAGCACGTCGGCCTCGGTCGAGGCGGGCAGCTTGTACTCGAGGATGACGGTGAACTGCATGGGGAAGCCGCCCGGGTCGAGGACGGCGAAGACGAAGCGGCCCTCGCCGGCGTTGCCCTGGGCGAGGTCGCGCAGGTCCATGCGGTTGACGATGCCCTGCAGCTGCAGCGGCGAGCGCTCGAGGTCGAGGCGGCCGTCGGGCAGGCGGGGCCAGGCCGAGAGCACGAGCTGCTGCATGGCCGAGCGGGCCGGGACGTCGAACGTGTTGACGGTCTGGGGGCTGAGCCAGGTGTTGAAGACCTGCTCGACGAACTCGGGCGCCACCTCGGGCGAGGGGGCGGCGTCGGTCATGAGGCGGCCGAAGGTCCAGGCGCCGCGGCGCGGGTCGCCGGGCGGGGCGGCCGCGAAGGTGGTGCGCAGCGGGTCGTCGACGACCGACAGGTTGCGGATGAACAGCTCGCGCGCGGTCGATACCTGGCAGCCGCCTTGCCCGGCCACCTCGTAGAGCACCTGCCCGAAGAGCTCGGCGGTGGCGTTGGCCGTGTTGACGATGACAAAGGGAATCGTGGTGATCTCGGCCTCCGCCTCCTCGCTCGAGGTGACGGAGAGCGAGAACGTCGCGTCGCCGCCCGGCGGCACGTCGGGGAAGAAGAAAGGCTCGGCGGAGGCGTCGAAGCCCGGCGGGGGCTCGGCGAAGAGCAGGTAGCCGCGCGGCGCGCAGAAGCCGACGTCGTCGTTGTGCACGGTCACGCCATAGGTGGCCGTCGAGCCCGGCGGCAGGGGGCCGGCGGCTTCGGGCTCGACCGTGAGCGAGCCCGGGCCGCGCAGGCACGAGAGGGCCAGCAGGTCGGCGGGCGACGCGGGCTGGGTCGAGACGACGACGTCGTCGATGCGGCCGACGAAGCGCTGGGTCTGGGTGGTGGCGCCGATGCGCAGGGGCGCGTCGACGTCGCGCACCGAGCCCTCGGCGAAGATCTGGCCGACCTGCTCGCCGTTCAAGAAGAGAAAGACGAAGCGGCCGTCGTAGAGGCCGGCGACGTGGCTCCACGCGTTGGCCGCGATGGGGGCGGCCGCGGTGACGGTCTGGCCCGAGTCGAGCGTGACCGAGAACTGAATCTGCCCGTTCTGCACGCGCAGCGAGAAGGCCGTCTCGTTGTTGCGGCGTTTGAGCACGACGGGCCGGTTGCCGTCGGTGGCGGTGGGGTTGACCCACGCGGCGACCGCGAGGTTCTGGTCGAGCGCGAACGGCAGGGCGTTCGGGGCGTCGATGCGGTCGCCCGACGCGTCGAAGTCGACCCCGAGGCCCGCGATGCCCTCGGCACAACTGGCGCTCGCGCTGCGCGTCGCGTGCAGGCCGTTGCCCGACGAGTCGAGCAGCGTCGTCGTGGCCGGCGAGCAATCGTCGAAGTGCCAGCGCGCCGAGGGCACGAACCCGCCCGAGCCGCCCCCGGCGCCCCCGACGCCGCCGGCGCCCCCCGTGCCGGCCGCGCCCGCGGCGCCGCCGCCGCTGCCGCCCTTGCCGGCCGCGCCCGCGTCGCTGCCGCCGCTGCCGCCCTTGCC
>DASTPP010000274.1:0-3013 GCA_035762175.1 Polyangiaceae bacterium
CACCCCGAACGCGCCGCCCTGATCGGGCGGCTCAGACAGCGGGGTCCCCGCCCTCTGGACGTACCGGGCGGGCCGGCGGGCCGCGCAAGGTTCGGTCAGCCTTCGCGTACGAGCGTGGCGATCGAGTAGCCGTCGGTGCCCTCGCGCTGGGGCAGGAGGCGCCGCGTCGAGACGGTGCGGAAGCCCTCGAGGCCGGCCCCGAGCACGCCCTCGAACTCGTCGGCGAGCACGCTGCAGACGGCGTAGACGAGCGTGCCGCCGGGGCGCACCGAGGGGGCGACGCGGCGCACGATCTCGCCCTGCAGGGCGGCGAGGCGGGCGACGTCTTCGGGGGTGCGGCGGCGCGCGATCTCGGGGCGGCGGCGCAGGGTGCCGACGCCCGAGCAGGGCGCGTCGACGAGCACGCGGTCGTAGGCGGCCTCGGGCACCGCGCCGCGGCCCGCGGTCCAGTCGACGGCGTACAGGTCGCCGAGGCGTACGCCCGCGGCCTCGGACTCTTCGCGCAGCCGCTCGAGCTTCTTGGGGAAGAGGTCGGCGGCGTCGACGCGCCCCGCGGGCCCGACGGCGTCGGCGAGGGCGACGGTCTTGTTGCCGCGGCCGGCGCAGGCGTCGAGCACGCGCTCGCCGGGCCGGGCGCCGAGCGCGAGGGCGACGGCCTGCGAGCCCTCTTCTTGGACGGCGAGCTCGCGCGTCGCGACGCCGGGCAGCCTCCGCGGGTCGCCCGCGCCGCGCACGACGATGGCGGTCTCGGCGGCGCGCCCCGGCTCGATCGAGGCGCCGGGGGCCTGGGCGCGCAGGGCCTCGACCCACGCGTCGCGCGCGCCGCGGCGCACGCGCAGCCCGAGCGGCGGGGGCACGGGCCCGGCCTCGAGGAAGGCCTCGCCCCCGCCGGGGCCCAGCGAGCGGTCGAGCGCGGCGAGCAGCCAGGGCGGCGCGCTCTGGCGCACCGCCTCGGCCAGCGAGGCGCGGGGGCCCGAGGCCGCGAGGCGGCGCAAGAGGGCGTTGGCGAAGGAGGCGAGGCCGGGGCCGCGGGCGCGCTTGACGGCCTCGACGGCGCGGTGCACGGCGGCGTGCGCGGGCACGCGGGGCAAGAAGAGCAGCTGGTAGGCGGCGACGAGCAGGTGCGCCTCGGTCAGCGGGTCGAGCTTGGCCTTGCCCTGCGCGGCCATGCCCTCGAGGGCCGCGCGCAGGTGGCCCCAGGTGCGCAGCGTGCCGTACGCGAGCTCGGTGGCGAAGCGGCGCTCGCGCGCGTCGAGCTGCGCGTGGCGGCCGAGCTCGGCGTCGAGCACGGCGGCGGCGAAGGCGTCGCCCTGGCCGGCGCGGCGCACGACCTCGGCGGCGATGGCGCGCGCGTCGGGCGCGCGGGCGCGGCTCATCCGAAGAGCTCGCGGAGCTGGCCGCTGATGACGTCCCAGCGCCGCTCGACGTCGTTCTTGAAGGCGACGCCCATCAGGCCGACGAGCACCAGCATGCCGAAGAGGCTCGCGAGCTCGCGCACGCGCAGCGACAGCGGCCGCCGGAGCAGCGCCTCGCAGCCGAGGAAGGCGAGGTGGCCGCCGTCGAGCACGGGGATGGGCAGGAGGTTGAGCAGGCCGAGGTTCAGGCTCAAGACGGCCATGACCCAGAGGAAGTAGTCGGCCCCCTTGGCGCCCTCGCGGCCGGCGACCTCGTAGATGGCGATGGGGCCGGCGATCTGGCTGAGCGCGAGGCGGCCCTCGGCGACGGCGCGCAGGCTGCCGAGCATGAAGGCCGCGACCTCCCAGGTCTTCTCGAGGGCGCTGCGGCCGGCGTGCGCGAAGGGGTGCGGGTGCTCGACGAGGGGCTCGGCGACGGTGGGCACCCAGTGGCCGGTGCGCAGCGCGTAGCGCTCGTGCACCTCGCCGCCCTCGTCGGTGTACGCCTCGCGCCGCAGCTCGACCGAGCCGGCCTCGCGCTTGCCGTCGCGCACGTAGGTGAGCTTGTGCGGCAGGTGCTTCTCGGCGAAGAGCCGCTCGACCATCACGCTCCACGAGGGGATCTCTTTGTCGTCGAGCTCGACGAGCCGGTCGCCCCGCTGAATGTTGGCCTTGGCCTGGGCCGAGCCCGGGGGCACGAAGGCGACGTAGAGGTCGCTGCTCTCGATGCCCGTGCGGCCGAGCAGGTCGTTCTGGCTCGGGTCGGGCGTCAGGGCGGCGACGCCGGCCTCGAAGGCGGCGACGTCGGCGTAGCCGCCGAGCGCGCCCTCGAGCAGCCGGGGCCTGAGGTACGTGACGGGCACGGTCTCGCCGCGGTTGTCGGCGAGCACCTTCTCGATGTCGCTGAAGAGGCGCACCTGCCGGCCGC
Organism: Polyangiaceae bacterium; assembly: GCA_035762175.1. Lineage (GTDB taxonomy): Bacteria > Myxococcota_A > Polyangia > Polyangiales > Polyangiaceae > DASTPP01. The sequence continues at coordinate 2,323 of DASTPP010000274.1, forward strand.
CGATGCTGGTGAGCACGTCGAAGGTGCGCAGGCCCGCGCGGTAGGCGGGCGACTCGGGCCGGGCGACGCCGACGACGGGCCCGGGCGCGTGGGGCAAGATGCCGAGCCGGCCGACGCGGCGCGCCTGGCCGAACTCGTTGGTCTCGACGGCCTCTTCGGGCGTGACCTCGACGTCGACGTAGCCCAAATTGCGGAAGACGCGCAGCCGGAGCTCGCGCCCCGGGCTCAGGGCCACGGCGCGCTGCAGCTCGACGAAGGTGCCGATCTCTTCGCCGTCGACCGCGAGCACCCGGTCGCCCTCGAGCAGCTTGCCCTCGGCGGGGTGGCCCGGCAGCACCTGGCCGACCGTGGGGGGCACGAAGGTGCGGTCGGCGGCGAAGACGAAGAAGTAGAGCAGCAGCGGGAAGACGAGGTTCATCGCCGGCCCGGCGAGCACGACGAGCACGCGCTTCCAGAGCGACTGGGCCTCGAAGGTGCGGCGGCGGTCTTCGGGCAGGACGGGCTCGCCGCGCGAGGCCTCGAGCATGCGGACGAAGCCGCCGAGCGGCACGAGCCCGAGGCAGTACTCGGTCTCGCGGCCGCGCAGGCGCAGCACCTTCGGCCCGAAGCCGACGCTGAAGACGAGCACCTTGATGCCGAAGGCCTTGGCGAGCGTGAAGTGGCCGAGCTCGTGCACGAACACGAGCGCGCT
>DASTPP010000275.1:0-39290 GCA_035762175.1 Polyangiaceae bacterium
GGCCGGCACCGGCGGCGCGGCCGGCCAGGGCGGCTCGGGCGGCGGGGCGGGCGCGGGCGGCGGGGCCGGCGCGAGCGGCGCCGGCGGCGCCGGCGGGGCGGGCGGCGCGGGCAGCCCCTGCGGGGGCATCGGCGGCCTGCAGTGCGACGCCTCCTCGTACTGCGACTACCCGCTCGACAACTGCGGCGCGAGCGACGCGCTCGGCACCTGCAAGGCCCGGCCGGCCAGCTGCACCGGCGAAGTCGCGCCCGTCTGCACCTGCGCCGGCACCGTGGCCAACAACGCCTGCGAGGCCGCCCGCGTCGGCAGCGACGTCTCGCTCGTCAACACCTGCGCCCCCCCCGAAGGCACCTTCGCCTGCGGGGCCCAGTTCTGCGAGACGGCCGCGCAGTACTGCCAGCGCACGACGTCCGACGTCGGCGGCGAGCCCGACAGCTTCTCCTGCCGCGGCCTGCCCTCCACGTGCAGCGTCGTCAACTGCGCCTGCCTGGCGGGCGAGGTCTGCGGCGACCAGTGCGCCCCCACCGGCGGGGGCCTGACCCTCACCTGCCCCGGCGGCTGAGCCCCCCGCGCTCAGCGCGACAGCGATCGGGCCACCGCGCCCATGAGATCGACGAAGCCCTCGTCGCCCTGCCGGTTGCTCCCCAGCAAGCGCAGGGTCACCCCCTCGGGCAGCCGCAGAATGTATTCGATGCTCTGGGTCGACGCGCCGCCCTCGGGGGTGAAGTTCGCCACCGCCCGTATCTCGTTCACCGGGGGGCAAGGGCGGGGCGAGTGGAGCGATTCCGGTTCGTGGGCAGGGTGAGGGCGGGTCGGCAGGCCCGCCGGGGCCCGGACGAGGGCGGGTAGTCGACCCGCCGGGTTCAAAAACCTGGTATCCCAGACGCCGATGCGGGGCCCCTCTACTCTGGCCGAAGGTACGCCGATGGCACGCGGCCCCGCGGCGTCGGGCGGGCGGGCGGCCGGCGACAAGGTGGTCGAGGGGCTCGGGGGGCTGCCCGACCACGACCTCGTCGTTTTGCAGCCCGCTTCGAGCCAGTGATACAGGCCGAGGGCGACGCGCGCCGCCCCGGCAGACACCGTCTGCGCAAGGAGACCCCGTCATGCCCGTGTATACGCTCCGTGGTCCTCGCAAGCCGAAGAGACCCGAAGACCTCGACGCCCTCGACCGACAGCGCGTGATGGTCGCGGGCGAACTGTACGACGGCGAGAGGCTGCCGCTCGCGAAGCGCCTCTCGACCGAAGACGACGGGAGCGAGACCTGGGCGCCCCTGCGCGACGAGTTCTTCGAGATCTGGCAGGTCTTCGTCGACGGCGAGCACACGTACGACGTTTGGCACTACATGGTCGACAGCGGGACGATCTTCCACGCGCGGTCGCAGAAGGTGTTCGGCGAGATCATCCAGTTTGGCTTCGGCGGCCCGGGCGGCTCGCCCAACGCGATCGCCGACGAGATCGAGAAGGCGTACAACGCGGCGAAGAACCCGTCGAAGCGGGCCGGGGCGGCCGCCGCGAAGAAGCCCGCGGCGAAGGCCCCGGCGGCGAACGGCGGGGCGGCGGCCGCGCCGGCCGCCGCGTCGGCCGCGCCCGCCGCCAAGGGCGGCGCGGCGGCGCGAGAGGGCGCAGCAGCGGCGGCGCACGCCAACGGCACGACGGCGGCGAAGGGCGGCGCGACGAGCGCGACGAACGCGACGTTTGGCCCGTCGAGCGCGGCGGCGAAGTCGGGCCCCACGAGCGCGACGGCGGCGAAGTCGGGCCCGTCCAGCGCGGCGGCGAAGGGCGGTGCGGCGAGCGCGCCCGCCGCCGGGGGCGCCACGGCGAAGGCGCCGGGCGCGAACGGCAGGGCGGCCGCGAAGGGGGCGGCCAAGGGCGGCGAGCCCACGAGAGCGGCAGCCTCGAAGGGCGGCGAGCCCACGAAGGCGGCGGCCAAGGGCGGCGCGGCGCGAGCCCCCGGGGCGAACGGCGGCGCGGCCGCGACGGCCGCGAAGGGCGGCGCGGGCAAGGCCCCTCCGACGAACGGCCGCGCCGCGAAGCCGGCGGCGGCCAAAGGCGGCACGGCGAAGGGGCCGGCGGCGAAGGGCGGCGCGGCCGCAGCGACGAGGGGCGGCCCGGCGAGCGCAGCGAAGGGCGGCGCGGGGGCGAAGGGCGGCGCGACCGCGGCGGCCGCGAAGGGGCGCAGCGCGGCGAAGGCGGCGACCACGAAGGGGCGCAGCGCGGCGCAGACGGCGGTCGCCAAGGCCGACCGCTCGGCGCGCGCGGCGGCAAAGGGGGCCGCGGCGACGTCGCCGGCCGCGAGAGGCAGCGCCGCGAAGGGCAGCGCCGCGAAGGGCAGCGCCGCGAAGGGCGGCGGGGCGAAGGCGGCGAGCGCGAAGGGCGGCACGGCGAAGGCGCCCGCGGCGAAGGGCGGCGCGAAGAAGGCGGCGAAGGGCGGGGCACCGAAGGCGCCGAGCGCGAAGGGCGGCGCGAAGAGGGCGGTCGCCGCGAGGTAAGGGGCTCGACGCGGCCTTGCCTCGTCGGCCGGCCCTGCCGGCCTCGCCCCCGGCGCGAGCGGCGGGGGCCTCTGCGTCCGGCCCGGGGTGTGCGAAGATCGCCGGCCGATGGACTTCGTCGCCGTGCAATGCCCCCACTGCTCGTCCACCAAGGTCGCCGAGTACGACGGGCGGCATTACCGCTGCGGGCACTGCGGCTCGATGTTCTTGCGCGCGACGACGGGGCCCGGCGAGCCCCCCGCCCCGCCGCCGGCGAAGAAAGCGAGCCCGGCGCCCTGGGTGGCGCTGGCGCTGATCGTGCCGCTCGGGCTCGTCGGGCTCGCGGGCGCGACGGGCGGCGTCTTGTACCTGACGAAGCGCCGATCGGCGGTGGCGCCCGGCCCGCGGACACCCCTGCCGCACCGCCCTCCGAACACCGTGAGCGCGCCGGCGCCCGAGCCGCCCAAGGCGCGGCTCGCGTCGGTGCGCGAGGGGCGCACGATCGTCAAGGGCGCGTTCTGGCTCGTGTCCTACGAGAACGTCGGCAAGACGCCGATCGGCCGCCCCTCGGTGCGGGTGAGCCTCTTCGACGCCGCGGGGCGCCGGCTGACCGAACAGCAGGGCTGGGCGAGGCGGCAGATCTTGCCGCCGGGCGAGTCGACGGTGGTGCTGGTCAGCGTGCCCGACGTGCCCGCCTTCGCGCGTTCGGAGGTGGCGCCGCAGGAGCCCGAGGCGCCCCAGGGCTGGGAGAAAGAAGCGGGGGTGTCGGTCGCCGAGTTCACCGTGCAGCCCAGGGGCAGCTCGGCGGACGTCGTCGGCACGGTGAAGAACGACGGCGCCTCGACGCTGCGCTTCGTGCAGGCGGTCGTCGTCGGCCGGGGCGCGGACGGCACCCCGGTGTCGTACGGCGACGGGTACGCGTCGGTCAAAGAGCTCGCCCCGAGGGCCTCGTCGGGCTTCAAAGTCTCGCTCGGCACCTGGCAGATCGAGCCGCCCCTGCGCTACGAGGTGTTCGCCGTCGGCAGGCCCCGCGACTGAGAGCGAGCGCCTTTCCCCTCCGGCCGCCATGAAAAGGCCGTGGCGAAGACGGCGCGGGCGAGGTATTCTACGTGTGTTTCTTCTGCGAATCTACTGCGCGACGTGGGCTTGATTTCCCGCTCAAGGTCGAGCGGGCCGGGCGGGCCGGGCTCAGCGCGCGATGAGGGCGGCGAGCGCCGCGAGCAGCTCGCTCGCCTCGACGGGCTTGGCGACGTGCAGTTGAAAGCCCGCCCGCAGCGCCGCCGTGCGGTCCTCGCTGCGGGCGTAGGCGGTCAGGGCGAGGGCCGGGGTGCGCCCGCCCTCGGCCGCGGGCAGGGCCCGCACGCGGCGCAGGAGCGCGTAGCCGTCGTCGCCCGGCATGCCGACGTCGCTGACGATCGCGTCGAAGCGCCCCCGCCGCACGAGCTCGAGCGCCTCGGCCGCGCCCGGCGCGGCCGTCACCTCGGCGCCGCACTGGCCGAGCAGGTAGGCGAGCAGGTCGCGCGTGTCGGACTCGTCGTCGACGACGAGCACGCGCAGGCCCCGGAGCTCGGGCGGGCAGTCGAAGGGCTGCGGGCCGGCCCCGCCGGCGGGGGCCTCGGTCGCCGGGGCCCGGTCGGCGCGCAGGGGGGCGGTCGGCAGGCGGACGACGAAGGTCGCGCCCCGCCCGGGGCCGTCGCTCTTCGCCTCGACGGTGCCGCCGTGCAGCTCGACGAGCGAGCGCACGATGGCGAGGCCGAGGCCGAGGCCGCCGTACTGGCGGGCGGTGCCGCCGTCGGCCTGGCGGAAGCGGTCGAAGACGTGGGGCAAGAACTCGGGCTCGATGCCGCGGCCGGTGTCGGCGACGGCCACCTCGACGTACGATTGCTCGCGCCGCAGGCGCACCTGCACCCGGCCGCCCCGGGGGGTGAACTTGACGGCGTTCGAGAGCAGGTTCCACACGATCTGCTGCAGCCGGCCCTCGTCGCCGACGACGGTGGCGTGCGAGTCGAGCACCGGCTGCAGCCGGACGCCCTTCGCCTCGGCGGCCGGGCGCAGGGCCTCGAGGGCGGCCTCGACGACGCGCACCATCTCGAGCGGCCCGACGCTCAGGACGAGCTTGCCCTGCACGATGCGGCTCAAGTCGAGCAGGTCGTCGATGAGGCGGGCCTGCACGCGGGCGTTGCGCTCGACCGTCTCGAGGGCGCGGGCCCGCTGGGCCTCGGACACGGCGCCCGTGCGCAGGAGGTTCGCCCAGCCGAGGATGGCGTTGAGGGGCGTCCGGAGCTCGTGCGAGAGCGTGCTCAGGAACTCGTCCTTCGCCCGCCCCGCCGCCTCGGCCACCCGGCGCGCCTCCTCGGCGCCCGCGAGCAGCGCCTCGCGCTCGGCCTCGGCCCGCTTGCGGTCGCCGACGTCGAGGGCGAGGCTGACGATGCCGAGCACGGCGCCGTCGGGCCCGACGTGCGGCGTGTACGTCGCCTCGACCCAGCGCACGAGCCCGGTGGCGTACTTGAGCTCGGTCGTGAAGCGCACGATCTCGCCGGCGAACGCGGCCGCGAGGCGCGGCTTGAGGACCTCGTAGGCCGCGTCGCCCAGCACCTCGCGCACGGTCTTGCCGACGATGGCCGAGGCGGGGCGCTCGAACCACGCCTCGTAGACGGCGTTGACGAAGTGGTAGCGCTCGTCGACGCCGACGTAGGCGATGAGCGCGGGCACCGCGTTGCTCACGGTGCCGAGCAGGCCCTCCTGGCGGCGCACCCGCTCGGCGAGCGCCGCGGCCTCGCGGCGGGCGAGCGCCCGCTCGGTCACGTCGCGGAGGGTGACGACGGCGCCGCCCTCGGCGTCGGGCGCGATGGACGCCTCGTACCAGGCGTCGGGCGGCCCGCGCCGCGCCTCGAAGTGCGCGGGCCCGCCGGCCGCGAGCGCGGCGCGAAAGCGCGCCTCCCACGCGGGGCCGGCCGGGCCGGGCAGGGCCTCGAAGGGCGGGCACCCCAGGCACCGTTCGGGCGGCCGCCCCAGCAGGCGCGCCGCGGCCGGGTTGACGTAGGTGCAGCGGCCCTCGCCGTCGAGCGCGAGCACGCCGTCGCGTGAGGCCGCCAGCAGCACCGCCAGGTGCGCGGGCGAGAGGGGGTCCGTTCCGGCCATTGGCGTCATGTCTTACCTAGCCTCGCCGCGCCCGGCCTACGAGGGGCAAGGCGCTTCGAGCCCCCCGGCGGGCCGCCCCGGCGCGGGGCCGGGCCGCGGGGGCGCCCGGGCCAACGAGAGCGACGGCAACGCGGGCGCCGAGCTCGCCCCGGCGGCCGTCGGCGACTCGAAGCCGCCGCACGAGATCGCCGGCGAGGCCGACGCCGACACCCTCACCGGGACGCTAGGCGACCGGTTCTTCTTGCTCTAGCCTGGGGCCCCCCGGGGCGCCCCGCCCCGGGCCCCCCGGGCATGAACCTCCTCGTCACGCTCGCCGCAACCCTCGCCGCCCTGCTCGCGCTGCGCCACTGGCTCTTGCACCGCGAGTGGGCGCGGCGGCAGGCCGAGCCCTTCGACGGGGTCGTCTACCAAGTCGGCAAGGCGGCCGTGGCCGAGCGGCGCTGCGAGAGCCCGCGCGCCACGGTGCTCGCCGTGCACGGCTTCATCGAGGACGTTCGCTACTTCCTGCACTTCTACGACGACCCGGCCGTCCAGCTCATCGCGCTGACGAGCTGCGACTACCACGTCGCCGTCGGCGACCCGCCGCACGAGCGGCCCGACTGGGCCCGCGCCCCGGACGCGCCGCCGGGCAGCATCGAGTACGACGCGGCGGTGCTCGTGCAGGCGCTCGAGCACCTGCCCCGCTCGCGCCACGTCCGCGTGCACGGCCACTCGCGGGGCGGGGCCGTGGTGCTCGAGGCGGCGTCGATGCGGCCCGACCTCTTCGAGGGGGTCGAGGTCTTGCTCGAGGCCCCGGTCTTGCCCGGCGCCCGCCTCTACCGCGCGCCGACGGCGCTCGAGCTCTGGCTGCTCGCCTTCGTCGTGCCGGCCTGGCGCCTGCGGCCCGTCAGCCCCTTCAACCGCGAGGCCTTCGGCTCGCTCGACCACCCCCGCAAGCGCGCGCACGTCGAGGCCATGCCCTTCAACGTCAAGCGGGCCGCCACGATAGTCGCCAACCTGCTGTGGATGCGCGCGTGGATGGGCGCGCGCGACGCGTCGATCTACGAGAACGTCGCGCGCGGCTTCGTCGTCGTGGCCGGCCTCGACAAGGTGCTCGACGCCCGGTCGATGCTCGAGAGCGCGCGGCGGGCGGGGGGCCGGCTCGAGGTGCTCGAAATCGAGGGCAGCAGCCACTTTCCGCTGCTCGACGCGCCCGAGCGCATTCCGCCGCTCGAGCCCGCGCGCTGAGGCCGGCGCTCGTTCAGGCGAGGCGGGCGCGCTCGACCTCGACGAAGCGGGCCTCGAAGAGCCAGCCGGCGCTCACGACGACGAGCGAGAGGGCGGCCGCCCAGGCGGGCAGGGTGCCGCTGAGGCAGGCGCCGAGGGCCCCGGCGGCCCCGAAGGACAGCAGCGCGACGCCGGCGCGCGTGCGGCGGGGCACGGAGCGCTTGGCGAGGCGCACGCCACACTGCTCGCAGCGCAACGAGTGGCCGGGCGGGGTCGAGATGACGAGCGAATGCCGGAGCGTGCGGCGGCGGTCGCAAAGGGAACAGCGCATGGTCAGTCTCCGAAGGCGGCGCCCCCTCGGGGTCGGCCCGGTTGACGCCGAAAGAAGGGCAGGCTCGCCCGGGGCGGGCAGAGCTTGGCTTCGGCGGCCGGACCGAACGCGGGGGGGGGCCGAGGTAAGGCCCCCACTCGCCCCCTAGTTGGCCGGCCAGAGCCGTCTTGATCACGAATTCGGTCGGCGAGCGCCGACCAACGACGGATTCGTGCGGGCGGACCGAAGCCGGAGGGCGGGTGGCGGCGTAGGGGCCCCCGGGGCGCGGGCCCGCTACCCGCGGGGGCCCGAGCCGCGCTAGCCTCGCTGCCCCGGCACCCGGGGCCCCGAACAAAACCAGGCCCGATGACGCCCCCCTCGCCCCCCTCGCCCCGCGACCCCCTCGGCCTGGTCGGCAAGCTGGTCGACGAGAAGTACCGCGTCGAGCGCCTCGTCGGCGAGGGCGGCTTCGGCCTCGTCTACCGGGCCGAGCACGCGCTGTGGAAGCGGCCCGTGGCGCTCAAGTGCTTCCGCATCCTGTCGAACATCGACGACGAGGCCCGGCAGCGCCTGGTCGACGACTTCATCCGCGAGGGGGCGATCTTGAGCGAGCTGTCGGCGCGCTCGGTCGCCATCGTGCAGGCGCGCGACGTCGGCACGCTCACGACGGGCGCGGGCGAGAAGGTGCCCTACATGGCGCTCGAGTGGCTCGAGGGCGAGTCGCTCGCCGAGCTGCTCGACCGGCGGCGCCAGGCGGCGGGCGGGGCCCCGGCGCCCTGGGGGCTCGCCGCGGCGCTCGGCACGCTCGAACCGGTGGCGCGGGCGCTCGCGCTGGCGCACCGGCGGGGCATCGCGCACCGCGACGTCAAGCCGGGCAACATCTTCCTCCTGCGCGATGAGGGCGGGGGCGAGGGGCCACACGTCAAGCTGCTCGACTTCGGCATCGCCAAGGTCGTGCAGGCGATGGCCGACCAGGGCTTCACCAAGACGGCCGAGGGCCCGACCTCGTTCACCCCGAGCTACGGGGCGCCCGAGCAGTTCGACCGCAAGCTCGGCCCGACGGGCCCCTGGACGGACGTCTTCGCACTCGCGCTCGTGTTCGTCGAGCTGCTCGCGGGGCGCGAGGCGCTCGAGGGCGACGACGCCTTCCAGCTCGGGTTCGCGGCGACCGACCGGGCCTCGCGGCCGACGCCGCGCGCGCTCGGGGTCGAGGTGTCCGACGGGCTCGAGGCGGTGTTCGCGAAAGCGCTCGCGGTGCAGCCGCGCGAGCGCTACCCGACGGCGGCCGAGTTCTGGTCGGCGCTCGCGGCGGCGCTTCCCCCCTCGATGCCGGCCGACGACGGCTTCTGGGCCTCGATGCTCGAGGGCGGCGGGGGCGGCGCGGCCGACGCGTTCGCGGCGACGGCGCCCCTCGCGGCGACGGCGCCCCTCGCGGCGACGGCGCGGCCGGGGGCGACCGGCGGCGCCCGGGCCTCGGCGGCGGGCGGCACGGGCATGGCGGCGGCGCGCTCGATGCCGGGCGGCGGGGCGGCGGGCGAGCGCAAGATCCGGGCGCGGTCGCTGGCCATCGGCGTCGCGCTCGCGGGCGTCGGGGTGGGCGCGTGGTTCCTGCGGGGCGTGATCGGCTCGGGCGCCACCGCCGGCGCGGCCTCGGGGCCGGCGCCGACCGGCCACGTAGCGGCCACCCCCTCGGCGCGCGTGGGGCCGCCCCCCTTGCCCGCCGGCTCGGGCGCGACGGCCGCGTGCCCGCCGGAGATGGCGCTCGTGCCGGGGGGCATGTTCCCCATGGGGTCCGAGCAAGGCGGCGAGGCCGAGCAGCCCGTCCACCAGGTCAAGCTCTCGGCCTATTGCCTCGACAAGCGCGAGGTGACCGTGCGCGAATACCGCCGTTGCGTCGCGCTCGGCAACTGCGACCGCCCCCCGGCCGAGGTCGAGTGGGAGGGGGTGACCGGCCCCCAGAAGAAGGCGTTCAGCCCCCTCTGCAACGCGACCGACCCCGAGGCCCGCAAAGAGCACCCGGTCAACTGCGTCGACTGGGCGATGGCCCGGGCGTACTGCGCGTTCGCGGGCAAGCGCCTGCCGACCGAGGCCGAGTGGGAGCTCGCCGCCCGCGGGCCGCAGGGCCGCGCCTACCCCTGGGGCGACGAGGCGCCGACGGCCGAGCACGCGAACGCCTGCGGCGCCGAGTGCGCGCGCTGGCTCAAGGCGCACCATCTGCCCGGCGACCCCCCGCTCCACGGCGCCGACGACGGCTTCGCGGGCACGGCGCCCGTGGGCTCCTTCGCGAAGGGCCGCTCGCACTACGGGCTCGACGATCTGGCGGGCAACGTCTGGGAGTGGACGGCCGACTTCAGCGGCCCCTACCCGGCCTCCGCCCAGACCGACCCCAAGGGCCCGGCCAAGGGGACGCGGCGGGTGCTGCGCGGCGGCGGCTTCAACAGCAGCGATCCGAAGTGGCTGCGGCCCTCGCAGCGCTGGAGCGACGCGCCCGACGCCCGCAGCCACGTCTACGGCGTTCGCTGCGCGCTCTCGCCCGGGGCGGGCGCGCCGGCCGCGGGCGGCGAGGGCCCCTGACCGGGCGGCCGGGGCCGCAGGGTTTCGGGGGGGGCGCCGTCGCGCCCGCGGGCGTCGGGCGTTGACGCGCCCGCGGACGCCGGGCGTTGACGCGCCCGCGGGCGCCGGACGTTGACGCGCCCGCGAGCGTCAGGCGTTGACGCGCCCACGGGGCGTTTGCATGCGTTGGCCCACCTTGTCAGCGATGCAACCGCCCGGCGCCGCGCCCCCGCCCTCATCACGACGGGGCCCGCCCCCCTCGACCGCGACGCCGAAGGCGCCGACGCTGGTCTTGCACCAGTTCCCGAAGATCGAGGGCGCGTCCTCGCTCTCGCCCTTCTGCGTGAAGGTGCACTACGCGCTCGCGCTGAAGGGGCTCGCCTACGAGACGCGCGACACGTTCACCACGGGCGGCGTGAGCCCCACGGGCAAGCTGCCGGTGCTCGCGGTCGACGCCGAGCTCGTCTGCGACTCGAGCGCCATCTTCCGGCGCCTCGACCGGCTCGCGCCCGACCCGCCGCTCGAGCCGAGCGCGCCGGCGGCCCGCGCGCTCAACCACCTGCTCGAAGACTGGGCCGACGAGTGCCTTTACCCCTACGTCGTCTACTACCGCTGGGCGGTCGACGAGAACGTCGGGCGCACGACCGGCGCCCTCTTCGCCTCGGCGCCGGCGCCGCTGCGCGCCGTGGGGCCCCTCGTCGCCAAGCGGCAGCTCCGCGCGAAGGTCAAGACGTTCGGCCTGGCGAAGGCGCGCGCCGAGGTCGACGACGACTTCGACCGGCACCTCGGCGCCGTCGACGCGCTCGTCGCCGAGGCCCCCTTCGTCACGGGCGAGGCGGTGGCGGGGGCCGACCTCGCGATCGCCGCGCAGCTCGAGGCGCTGCGGGTCGGCCTGACGCCCGACGCCCAGCGCCTGGTCGAGCGGCACGAGCGGCTGCGCGCCTGGCTCGGCCGCGTGCTGCGCCTCTGCGGGGCCGGGGCGTAGGCCCCGTCGGGCGAATGCTCCCGTCGCCCGGCGGCCGGCCCGCCGTCGCCAGCCAGGGCCCGGGGGCCGGCGGGGGGCGGCGGTGAGCCCGGCCCGGGCCGACGAGGCGGCCGGCGGCGGCCTCAAGCCCCCGCCCCTGAGCCGCCGCGGCCTCTACGGCCGGCTCGCGGCGCTCGGCCTGCTCGCCGCGCTCGCGCTCGGCGCCTTCGCGCTCTTCGCCCGACGCGGCCCCGCCTCGCTGCGCATCGCCACGGGCTTCGCCGGGGGCACCGCGCTGCCGGTCGGCCGGGCGCTCGCCGAGGTGCTGCGCGAAGAGCTGCCCTGGGCGCCGGCGGCGGCGCTCGAGACCGCGGGCGGCGTGCGCAACGCCGAGCTGGTCGAGGCGGGCGAGGTCGAGCTCGGCCTCGTGCCGAACAACGCGCCGGGCGGGCCCTCGCTCCGGACGCTGGCGCCGCTCTACGACGAGGTCTTGCACGTCATCGTGCGCGACGGGCTCGGCGCCGGCGACCTCGGCGCGCTGCGGGGCCGGCGCGTCAACATCGGGCAGGCGGGCAGCGCCACCGAGCGGCTCGCGAAGGCGCTCTTTTCGCACTTTCGCGTCGACGAGCGCGCGCTCGCGCTCTCGTACCTGACGCACGACGAGGGCGCCGACGCCTTCGCCCGGGGCGAGCTCGACGCCGTGCTGATGCTCACCGGGCTCGGCGCCCCGGCCGCCGCGCGCCTGCTCGCGCGCCCAGACGCGCGCCTGCTCTCGTTCGGCGACCCGCTCGACCCGGGCTCGGCCATCGCCGGCGTGCGCGTCGGCGTGCCCTACCTGACGCCCGTCTCGGTGCCGGCGCAGACCTACGGCCCGCAGCCGCGCGAGCCCGTCGGCACGCTCGGCGTGCACCTGCTGCTCGTCGCGCGCGCGAGCCTGCCCGACGAGGTCGCCTTCCGCGTGACCAAGGCCGTGTTCGAGCACAAGGCGCGCCTCGCCGAGCGCGAGCCGAGCCTGGTCGGGCTGCGCGAGAGCTTCGACCGGGCGGGGCTGCGCTTCGCCCCGCACCCGGGCGCCTCGCAGTACTACCGGCGCGACGAGCCGCCCTTCATCTTGGCGTGGGCCGACACCATCAGCCTCGCCATCACGCTCGCGCTGCTCGGCTGGTCGGCGCTCGCCGCCGTGCGCGCGCAACGGACGCGGGCGCGCAAGCACCGGGTCGACGTCTACTACGCCGACGTGCAACGCGCGAGCGAGTCGATCGAGCGCGCCCGGGGCGAGGACGAGCTCGGCGCGCTGCGCCGGCAGCTGCACGCCATCCGGCGGCGGGCCTTCGCCGATCTGATGGCCGAGCGGCTCGACGCCAACGAGTCGTTCACCATCTTCCAAGACTACCTCCGGTCCGAGCTGCTCGAGGTCGAGGCGGCGCTGCGCAAGGTGCGCGCCGCGCGGCGGCGCAAGGCCCGCGAGGGCGCGGCCGGCCCCGGCTGAGGGGCGACGGCCGGGCGGCGCGGGCGCGCGCCTCGGGGCCGCCGGCCGCCGGGCGGGCGCGGGCGGCGCGCGCCGGCGCGCGACCGCGGGCGGCGGCGCGCGCCGGCAGGCGGCCGCGGGCGGCGGCGCGCGCCGGCGGGCGGCCGCGCGCCGGGCTTGTCGGCGGGCGACCGCCGGCGCAATACTCGGCGCCCATGGCGAAAGGCGGCGGGCCCCGCGGGCTTCCGCGGCAGCGCGCGCCGGGCGCGTCCTACGCGATCCGGGTCCGTAACGCGCGCCCCGCCGGGCTGCGCGACGTCTACTACGCGTTCCTGCGCGTGCGCTGGTCGATCGCGGTCGCGGCGCTCGCCGCCGCCTACCTCGCGCTCAACGCCGCCTTCGCCCTCGCTTTCCTCGCCGTCGGCGGCGTCGCGCACGCGCGCGCCGGCTCCTTCGCCGACGCCTTCTTCTTCAGCGTGCAGACCATGGGCACCATCGGCTACGGCGCGATGTACCCCGAGACCCCCGCCGCCAACGCCCTCGTGGTCGTCGAGTCGGTCGCCGGGCTCGTCGCGACCGCGCTCGCCACCGGGCTCGTCTTCGCCAAGTTCTCGCGCACCACGAGCCGCGTCGTCTTCTCGACCCGCGCCGCGATCGCGCCCGTCGAGGGCGTGCCGACGCTCGCCTTCCGCGTCGGCAACGAGCGCGGCAACCAGATCTGCGAGACGCGCGTCCACGTCACCCTCGTGCGCACCCGCCGCATCGAGGGCGGGCAGACCTTCTACCGCATGGTCGACCTCGCCCTCGCGCGCGACCGCTCGCCCGGCCTCCAACGCTCGTGGACGGTGCTGCACCCCATCACCGAGTCGAGCCCCCTGCACGGCGAGACGCCCGAGTCGCTCGCCGCCTGCGACGCCGAGCTCTGGGTCTCGCTCGCCGGCACCGACGACACGACCCTGCAGCCGGTGCACGCGCAGTACACCTACGAGAGCGCGTCGGTCGTCTGGGGCGCGCGCCTCGCCGACATCATGCAAGAGACGCCCGACGGCGACCTCGTGCTCGACGTCGGGCGCTTCGACGAGCTCGTGCCCAGCGAGCCCACCCGGGCCTTCCCCTACCCGAAGCCCGCGCCCTGAGGCGTCCGCACACGGGCGCGGCACTTCGCCACGCGCCGCGCCGGGCGCCGAGGTCGGGCCCGAGCCCGCCGGCCGCGGGCGCGCGACGGGCGGCGGCCGAGCCCGACGGCTCCGCTCGAGCGGCCGCCAGAGCGCGGGCCCGCGGGCGCCCCGAGCGCGGCCCCCAGCTCAGCCCCGCGGCTTGGTACGCGCCTTGCGATGACGCCTTGACAACAACGCGGCCCGCGGGCCCGCCGCCATCGATCTTCGCCCCCGCCCGGGGGCCCACCACAAGGACGGTATCCCATGTCCATGAGCGCCCTCGAGTTCATCCTCTTGCTCGTCATCGCCGGCGTTTGCGGCGCCGTCGGCCAGGCCATCGCGGGCTACTCGCGCGGCGGCCTGCTCGCGGCGGTCGGCGTCGGCTTCATCGGCGCCCTGCTCGGCACCTGGGTCGCGCGCCTGCTCGACCTGCCCGAGATCTTCGCCGTCCGGCTCGGCAACACGGCCTTCCCCATCATCTGGTCGATCGCGGGCTCGACCCTCTTCGTCGCCCTCATCTCGCTCCTCGCCCGCGGCCGCTCGCGCGCCCCGAACAGCTCGCGCTGGTTCGGCCCGCGCGGCTACCGGTACTAGCCGGCGGTCACTGCACGACGAAGGTGCGCGTGACGCCCTGGTAGGGCGTGATCTGCCCCCCGATCGCCTTCCAGTCGCCGTCGTGGCGAAGGCGGTACGTGCCGGGGGCCGTGCCGGGGGGTATCGCCCAGGTGACCGTCACGCGCGAGCAGGCGAACGTCGGGAAGCAATTGTCGCGCTGCCAGCGGTAGGTCGTCTCCCAGTCCCAGTCGTGGGCGACCGCCTTCCAACCCGATGCGGTCGAGCGCTCGACGCGCAAGAAGCTGTCTTGACTGCGCAGGTTGTTCTTGGGGTGCGCGCCCCAGAAGCTCGCGCTCACGGTCTGGCCGGCCTGGTAGGCCGCGGCCGGCTGGGCAATGACCGAGCCGAACGACTTGCCGAGGGGCGTCGCGTCGAACACGACGCCGGTCTGAATGGTGTGCTGCTGGCCGCGCAGGTCGGGCGGGGCGACGGGCGAGGCGAGGGGGGCGCCGTCGCGCAGGGCGCGGGCGACGCGGGCGAACTCTTGGCGCAGGGCGGCGAGGGTGTGGGGGCCGAAGTGGGTCGAGGCGCCCTCGTAGTGCTGCGCGGCGTACTCTTCGCGCGTCGCCACGTAGCCGGCGTACGAGTTGGCGAGCCCGGCGATGACCACGCGGTCGACGCCGGCCGGGGCGAGCTCGTCGAGCACCGTCTGGCGCAGGCGCCGCCCGGCCACGGTCGTCATCTCGAAGGGCACGCCGACCAGCGCGAGCTTGCCCAGGCGAAGGATCTGCAGCGGCAACACGTTCGGCGTCCAGGGCGGGGCGAAGGCGCCGGTCTCGAGCACGACGGGCTTCTCGCCCTGGCAGGGCACCGAGAGCCCCTCGCAGACGAGCGCGTCGCCGAGGTCGAAGGCGTCGCCGACGTCCTCGCAGCTGAAGCCCTCGCGGCCGAAGCCCGGGCCGTCCTCGGCGCCGGCGAGCATCGAGACGCCGATCGAGGCGCGGCACGTCGCCTGCGGGCCCTCGCCGGTGTCGGCGGGGTCGAGCGCCACCTCGTCGAGCTTGACGTAGGCGAAGCGGTAGTCGACGCCGCCGCCGAGCGGCTGGGTCGCCGCGTCGTAGAGCGCCCGGGCCGCGTCGTACTGGCGCTTGCCCGAGGCGGCCGTGCTCTCGAAGTCGTTCGCGCCCTCGCCCTGCGTGCCGCCGAAGATGTTCGGGCTGACGTCGCCCTCGTTCGACTGGGCGAAGGCGGCGACGAAGGCCGGCCCCGGCGCGAGGTAATCGGTGCCCTTCGACCGCTCGAACAGGTACGAGGCGTAGCCCTTGTTGTCGCCGCTGATGAGCTGGTTGTCGTTGCCCATCGAGGTCGGGTGCACCGCGAACCAGTTGACGGTGCCGAGCGCCCGCCCGTCGAGCGCGTCGAAGCGCAGAAGGGTCATCGCCTGGTCGGTCTCGGGCGCGCCCCCGATCTCGGCCGCGGGGTTGCGCAAGTAGGCCGCGCGCGAGCGGTTGACGGCGGCGCCCGCGAGCTGGCCCTCGGCCCGCCGCGCCCGCCCCGGCACGGCCGCCTCGTGCGCCCGCACGACCGACTGGAAGATGCCCTCGACGACGGCGTCGTAGTTCTGCTTGTCGAAGCCCAAGACCGTGAGGTTGTAGAGCGCGTAGTCGATGTACCCGCCGGGCCCCGCGTGGGTGTGCGTCGCGCTCAGCATCACGTTCTCGTGGCCGTAGAGCGAGCCGTAGCGGGCCTGCAGCTTCTCGACCACGCCCTGCTTGACCGCCTGCGAGATCGACATGAGGTCGGCGCTGACGAAGACCGCCCGCTTGCCCGTGCACGCGCTGCCCACCACGAAGGCGCGCGAGCGCAGGCGCTGGTGCACGCCCGCCGTCTTCTGCTCGAGCATCGCGTAGCCCATCATGCCGAGCTCGGCCGCCGGGCCCGTGATGTCGTAGACGCCCGCGCCGAGCGTGAACGTCTCGTCTTGCCCGCAGGCCGCGAGCCCGTCGAGCCGCGCGGCGCCGTCGCCGTCGGCGGCCGGGGCGTCGGCGCAAGTGGCGGCGGCGAGCGCGAGGGCGAAGAGCGGAACGAGGGCGCGTACGTTCATGGCGGTGCCTGCTCGGTGCGTGGGGCGCGGCGCGGCGCCGGGCCGCGACCGCCGGTAAAGTGGAAGCAAACTATGTCCGCGCCGGGGCTCTCCGTTGGCCGGCGGCGACAAAAATCTGGCACTTTGCGACAACCTGCGGGCGCCGCCGCGCCGCGTCAGGCGCCGGGGCGTAGTGAGCATTCAAGATTGCGCCCGACACGCGCGCACACCAACCGACGATGCGGGGCGCGGCCCGGGGCCATCTGCGTTAAAGTGCTCGCGCGGTGACGAAGGGCACGTTCGACGGCGACACCATCTCGGCGATGCTCTTCCGCTTCGTGCTCGACGCCGCGTCCGGGGCGGGGCTCGACCGCGACGAGCTGCTCGCGCTGACGGGGGTGCGCGCCGAAGATCTCGAAGGGCAAGACGCGCGCGTGCCCCGCGCCTCGCAGCACAAGCTCTGGGACGAGCTCTCGCGCCGCACCGGCGACGAGTGCGTGGGCCTGCGCCTGGCCGACGGCGCGCGGCGGCCGGGCGTGTTCGGCGTGCTCGACTACCTCGTGCGCTCGAGCTCGGACCTCGGCGAGGCGCTCGACCAGCTCGCGCGCTTCCTGCCCCTGCTCTTCGTCGGCGACACCGTCATCGACGAGCGGACCGAGCGCGAGGTGCTCTTCGGCTACCGCCGCGGCGCCTACCGCTTCACGCCCTCGCGCCACGCGGCCGAGTGCAACGTCGCGGCCCTCCTCTACGTGGGCCGGCAGCTCGTCGGCACCGACTGGTCGCCCCTCGAGGTGCTCTTCGAGCACGCCGCCCCGCCCGACCTGCGCGAGCACCGGCGCGTCTTCCGCGCGCCCTTGCGCTTCGGCGCCCCGGTCAACGGCATGCGCTTCGAGCGCGCGCTGCTCGACCGGCCCGCCGTGCGCCCCGACCCGGGCCTCTCGGCCGTGCTCGGCCACCTCGCCGAGCGCATGCTGCTCGAGATCGCCCACGAGCCCCCGATCACCGGCCAGGTGCGGCGCTTTCTGCTCGAGGCCTACCGCGCCGGCGCCGAGCCCTCGCTCGAGGCCGCCGCCCGCGCCCTGCGCATGACCCCCCGCTCGCTGCAGCGCAAGCTGGCCGCCGAG
Source organism: Polyangiaceae bacterium (assembly GCA_035762175.1). Classification (GTDB taxonomy): domain Bacteria; phylum Myxococcota_A; class Polyangia; order Polyangiales; family Polyangiaceae; genus DASTPP01. Next base: position 17,030 of record DASTPP010000275.1, read on the forward strand.
GGCGGCTCGCACCGCGATCTGCTCGACCAGGTGCGAAGGGCCCTCGCCCTCGCCTACCTGCGCGACGACGGCCGCAGCGTCACCGAGGTGGCCGAGCTCCTGGGCTTCTCCGACCCGAGCACCTTTCACCGCGCCTTCCGTCGCTGGACGGGCCACGCCCCCCACGAATATCGCGACAAGCGCACCTGACGGCGCGAGGCGTCACTTCGCGAGCCACCGGCGATCTTAGCCCGCACCTTGCATGGGCGTTGCCTTGATGGCCCCAGCCCGAGCCCAGCAATTGTGCGGGGTGGCGTGATGCCCGCCGTGGTCTCCCCCTTTGCCCTCTTCGGCATCGCGGTCGTGGCGACCTGGGCGCTCGTTCGCAAGCCCCTGCCCGCGCTCGGGCGCCTCGGCCACCGGGCGACGCGGCGCGCGGCGGCGATCGCGCTGCGGGGCGGGCCCTTCCGGCGCTGGGTCGAGGCGAGCCAGCCGCTCTACGGCCGCTACAAGCCCTACGCGTCCGTCGCGCTCTTCGCGCTCGCGGGGCTCGGGGCGGCGCTCCTGGCGGGCGTCGCGTTCTTGCACATCGCCGAGGCGCTCCAGGGCCAGAGCGCGCTGCTCGACTCGCTCGACCGGGGGCTCGCCCGCCGCGCCCGCGGCGCGCGCGACGACGCGACGACGCGCTTCTTTCTGACCGCCGCCTGGCTCGGCAACGGCTGGACGATGGCCGCCCTCGTCGCCGCCGTCGCCGCCCTGCTGCTCGCCCGCGGGCGCTACCGCTGGGCGGCCTACCTCGTGCTCACCTCGTCGCTCGGCGGCCTGCTCAACGGCGCCCTCAAGCACCACTACCGCCGCGCCCGGCCCGACGTCTCCGAGGCCGTGTACCTGGCGCACGGCTACTCGTTCCCGAGCGGGCACGCGATGGGCTCGGTCGTGGTCTTCGGCGCGCTCGCGTACCTGGCGCTGCGGCACTTTCGCAACCCCGAGCTGCGCGCCCTCGCCGTCGCGCTCGCCCTCTGCCTGGCGGGGGCCGTCAGCGCCTCGCGCGTCTACCTCGGCGTGCACTGGCTCTCGGACATCGGCGCGGGCGCGGTGGCCGGGGCGCTCTGGGTCGTGACGACGACCTCCTCGTACGAGGGCGTGCGGCGCCTCTACGCCCTACGGCGCTCGCTCGCCGCGGCGGCGCGGGCCGAGAACTCGCCGGCCGAGGCCTGAGCGCCGGCCCGGGCTCATCCGCACCCGCGCCCGCCGGCGCGCCGACGCCTCCCGCTGAGCTCGGCGCGCGGCGCCCCCGCGCGGCCGCGCGCCGTAGCACGCCGCTTGCAACGCCCCCCGCCGTGCAGGGCCCCGCCCTGCCGGAGGTCCCCATGGGTTTGCTCGACAAGCTCCTCGGCCGCCCCACCCACAGGCAGCCGCCGCCCGCCTTTCACCACGGCGCCCCGGGCCGCTACGCGCCCGCGCGCCGCCTGACCGAAGACCAGGCCATCGCGCGCTACCGCTACCTATTGCGTACGGCCCCGCCCGAGGCCATCGAGAAGGTGCACCAAGAGGCCTTCGCGCGCCTGACCCCCGAGCAGCGCTCGCAGGTGCTGCGCGATCTCGCCTCACGCCTGCCCCACTACGAGCGCGACGCCTTCTCGTACGCCGGCACGGACCCGCACACCCTCGCCCGCCTCGCGACCCGCGCCGAGATGCGCGAGCCCGGCATCATGGACCGCATGCTCGGCCGCTGGGGCAGCCCCTCCGGCATGGGCGGCATGGGCGGCATGGGCGGCGGCATGTCGCTCGGCACCAGCCTCCTCGGCAGCTTCGCCGCCGGCTTCGCCGGCAGCCTGCTCGCCAACCAGCTCTACGACGTCTTCCACGACGGCGGCGGGGCCGAAGGCGTGCTCGGCGACGCCGACGGCTTCCAGGGCGGGAGCGCCCTCGAGCCCGACGCGGGCGACGCCGGCCAAGAGACCGTCGGGGCCGACTACGACCCGGGCGCATCCGACTACGACGCGGGCGCCGACGCCGACTTCGACGGCGGCGACTTCGGCGGCGGCGACCTCGGCGGCGACTTGGACGTCTAGCGCCCGCCGCCGCGCCCTCGGCCCGTGGCGCATTGCCCCGCCCCGGGCGACGCGCCCCGCGCGCCCGCCCACGGGCCCCGCCCGGCGAGCGCCACCGAGGGGGCCACACTGCCCGCCCGGCGAGCGCCAGCGAGGGCCCCTCGCCCCACGCCCCGGCGCGGCGGCCCGCCCCGGCGGCCGGGGGAAAGTTACCTTGCGCCCCGGCGTACCTCGCTTACCATGGCGGCTTCCTTCGAGGGGGGCCGCGTGCGCCCCGGGGTCGAATCGCCATGCCGCGCTTGAATCAAATCATCGCCATCGAGAAGAGCACCAAGAGCCGCTCGCACCAAGAGCTGACCGAGGCGCACCACGCGCTGCAGAAGCCCGCCATGCTGGCCGGCATCAGCCGCACCTACCGCCCGAAAGACGAAGAGGGCGAGCAGCTGCCGCCCGAGGCGACGCGCGTGCAGGTGCGCGCCGAAGAGGTCATCAAGAAGACGGCCGAGATCTTGACGCGCCTCTTCGACGTGACCGCCACCAAAGACTGGGGCAACTGCCGCGCCGCCGCCGACGTCGTCGTCGACGGCCGCCCCCTCTTGACCCAGGTGCCCGTCACGTACCTGCTCTTCCTCGAGAAGCAGCTCGTCGACCTGCTCACCTTCGTGCGCAAGCTGCCCGCCCTCGACGCCGCCGAGTCGTGGGCGCACGACCCCTCGACCGACACCTGGGCGACCGAGCCCGTGCAGACGGTGCGCACCAAGAAGATCCCCCGCAACCACGTCAAGGCCGAGGCCACCGACAAGCACCCCGCCCAGGTCGAGGTCTATTACGAAGACGTGCCCGTCGGCTACTGGAAGACCGTCAAGTTCAGCGGCGCGCTGCCCGCCCGCCGCATCAACCAGCTCGTCGAGCGCATCGAGAAGCTGCAGCAGGCCGTCAAGTTCGCCCGCGAAGAGGCGAACAACCTCGAGACCGACGAGCGCCGCGTCGGCCACGTCGTCTTCGGCTACCTCTTCGGCGAGTGAGCCCCGGCGCGCGAGGGGGCGAAGGCCCCGGCGCTTGAGGGGCGGCCGGCCCTGCGCTACCCTCCCCGGCGGAGTGCAAGCTGAAGCTCAGGTTCGTTTTGACGCGGCCAAGAACGGCGCCATGTGCAGGTTCGAACCCTGCCCCCCCCACCCTTGCGGGGGGGTAGCCCAACTGGCAGAGGCGCGCCGGGTCGCATCAACCCCAATCTATCACTCCAGCTTCCGCATTCTCCGCCGATCGCCCAGTCGACCGGCGGGCGCCCCCCACCGACGGATACTGGTTCAAGTCCAGTCCGGTCCACCGGCGCCGCCCCCGCGGCGCCCATCGTCTGACCACGAGGGCTGGTAGTTCAATCGTAGAACACGTCGGTTTAACAACTGAGCGCCCGTCTTAAATGTGTGGGCGAGTGCAACTCGACGGAAAACCGAAGCCCGGGAGAAGGTCAGACTCCCGGGTTTCACCTTTTGTGGGCCGGGGCTTCGAAGGGGGTCGCGAGGCGCGGGCGGCTTTCCGCCCCCGGCGGATGACCGTCGCGAACCTGTTCGGGTGGTGCCCGGCTCGTCTGCCCGGCCTTGCCTGGGGAGGGCCACCCGAACAGGTTCGCGACGGTCATCCGCCGGGGGCCCGCCCTCGAAGCCGCTCGCTCGCGCACACCATCGCCGTCCCGACCCTTGCGCCACACGCACGACCCCGCGCGCCCGCCGCCGCGCTCTCGCGGGGCCCCGGTCTGCCCTTTGCACTTCCTCCGAGCTGGGTGCTCGCCGAATGCCACGGCGATCGCCCTCGCGAGGAGGAACCATCATGATCAAGCCCGAGCGGGCGAACTCCGTGCCGATCGTGTCGACGCCCCACGGGCGGGCCCCGGGCTTCGCGGCGCCCCCCCGCCCTCAGCTCCGGCGCCCCCGAGCGCGGCAGCACCGCACCGCCCGCCAACGCTTCTGGTCCTGGCGCTGAAGCCCGCGAGACGGGCCGGGCCACGCTTTCCGAAGAATGACCATGACGCGCCGGCGCGCCCCCCGCACGCCCCCGCAGGCCGCGCTCGCCCTCGCGCTCGCCGCCCTCGCCTCGCTCTTCTTCGCGCGGCCGGCGCGCGCCGAGGGCCCCGGCCTCACCTGGCAGCCCGAGTGGCGGCGGGCGGGCCCGGCCGATTACATTCTCACCTCGGCCCTCGGCGCGGCCAACCTCGGCGTCGGCCTCGCCTTCCCGGGCGAGCGCGAGCCATCGTGGACGGGCCGCAACGACTTCGACGACGGCGCGCGCGACGCGCTCCGCCTGCGCTCGCGCGGCGCGCGGCGCTGGGCGGGCATCACGAGCGACATCGGCTGGATCGGCCTGACGCTCTACCCCGGCCTCGTCGACTCGCTGCTCCTCGCCACCGTGGCGCACAAGAGCTCGGACGTCGGCTGGCAGCTCTTCGTCATCTACGGCGAGTCGGCGCTGACGGCGGGCCTCGTGACGGTGGCGACGCAGGGGCTCGTCGGCCGGGCGCGGCCGCTCGTGCAAGAGTGCGGGCCCGGCGGCGAGTACGACCCGCACTGCGGCAGCCGCCAGCAGAGCCGCAGCTTCCTCGCGGGCCACGTCTCGATGTCGGTCAATAGCGCCGCGCTCACCTGCGTCAACCAGGCCTTCGTGCCACTCTACGGCCGGGGCGCCGGCGGCCCCCTTGCCTGCGCCGCGGTCGGGCTCGCCGCCGGCGGCGTCAGCGTGCTGCGCATCATGGCCGACAAGCACTGGGCGAGCGACGTAGCCGCCGGCGCCGCGCTCGGGCTCGCGACCGGCGCCCTCTACCCGCTCGCCCTGCACTACGGCTTCGGCGGGGGCCGGGGCGCGGCGAGCGCCTTCCGCCTCACCCCCATCGCCGGGCAGGGCACCTTCCTCGCGCTGGCGAGCGGGTCGTTCTGACCTTCACCCCATCTTCACGCCGCACTCGGCGCAGAACTTCGTCGGACGCTCGGGCCGCTGGCCGCACGCGGCGCACGGAAGGACGAGCGGGCGCGCGGGGGTGCCGCACTCGGGGCAAAATTTCGCACCCCCGATGCCGGCGCCGCAGCCGCCGCAACGCGCGCCCGGGGCCGCGGGGGCGGACGCGCCCGGCGGGGGCGAAGGCAGGGCGCGGCCGGGCTGGGGGGCGGCGAAGGCGGGCGCGGGCTGAGCCGGGCGCCGGGGGCCCCTGCCCGAGCGTGCGCGGGGCCGCGTAGACGGCGTCGGGCGCCATCGAGACGCCGCCGACGTAGTCGGTCGCTTGCGCCTTTTCGTAGAGCTGGCGGCGCGCGGCCTGGGCCTTGGCGTCGGCGTGCGCGGCGGCCACCTCGCCCTGGAACTCGGGCGCGCAGCCCGTGCAGAGCGCGGCCAGGCCGTTCCAGCAAGGGTGGTGGCAGACCCACTGGCCGCAGCGGGGGCACTGGTGAACGTGCGGCCGGGCCCCCTCGACCGCCTCGCGCAGCGCCTCGTCGTGCGCCCCGCCGCCGACGGCGCGCTGCACCTCGTACGCCGAACGCCCCGCCGAGCTCGCCCACCCGCCGAAGATCGACCCGGCCGCCCGCAAGACCGCGCCCGCCGTGCCGAGGACGCTCGCGCGGAACTCGGTCATGGACCCGTTAACCGCATTTGTCGCAGTGAAACCTGAACTGGTAGCCGCGGTCGGTCGACCGATCTTGGTAGTTCTTGACGAACTGAATCAGCCCCATGAGACGAGCCTCCCACGCTAGAACGTAACCGAACGCGCCGCTCGCCGAAACGCCCCGCGCGGCCGCCGCGCCGCCCGGGCGCCCGCCGCGGCGGGCCCGCGGCGGCGGGCCGGGGCCGAAGCCGCGGGGCGCCGGGGTCGGGGCGAGGCGGGGTAAGGGGCCGGGCCTCGCGGGCGAGCGCCGCCGGGCGCGCCCGAAATCGGGGCCACGTTTCGAAAAACGCCGGCGCGTCGTCCGCGCGCATAGCGGTGGGCGCGCGCCGTGGTTAAGGTGAGCCACTTCGCCATGACCATCGATTCTTCGTTCGATCGTGTCCCCCCGCCCCTGCGAGACGCCATGCTCGAGCGCGGCTTCTCGTCGCTCACGCCCGTGCAGAGCGCGGTCGTCGAGCCCGGGCTCGAGGGCCGCGATCTGCGCATTTCTTCGCAGACGGGCTCGGGCAAGACCGTGGCCATCGGCCTGGTGCTGGCCGCCTGGCTCGCCCCCGAGCCCGGCGGCGCCGAGGGCCGGGGCGCCCCGCGCGATCGCGCCTGCCGCCCCCGCGCCATCGTCGTCGCCCCGACCCGCGAGCTGGCCGCGCAGGTGAGCAACGAGCTCGCCTGGCTGCTCGCCCCCGTGGGCGGCCGCACGGTCACCGTCACCGGCGGCACGAACGTCGGCGTCGAGCTGCGCGCGCTCGCCCGCGGCGCCGAGGTCGTCGTCGGCACGCCGGGCCGCCTGCTCGACCACCTGAGCCGCGGCGCCATCGACGCCGGCGACGTGCGCGCCGTCGTGCTCGACGAGGCCGACCAGCTGCTCGATCTCGGCTTCCGCGACGAGCTCGAGGCCATCGTCGAGGGCCTGCCCGAAGAGCGCCAGACCCTGCTCGTCTCGGCCACCTTCCCCCGCGACGTGCTCGCCCTCGCCGACCGCTACCAGCGCGATCCGGTCGCCGTCGCCGGCACCCCGCCGGGCGACGCCAACGCCGACATCGCCCACGTCGCCCACCTCGTCCGGGCCGACGAGCGCTTCGACGCCCTCGTCAACCTGCTGCTCGTCGCCCCCCCCGACGAGCGCACCCTCGTCTTCGCCCGCACCCGCGCCGGCGCCGCCGAGCTCGCCGACCTGCTCGCGCACGAGCGCTTCGCCGCCGCCGGCCTCACCGGCGAGATGGAGCAGCGCGAGCGCACCCGCACCCTCGACGCCTTCCGCTCGGGCCAGCTCAAGGTCCTCGTCGCCACCGACGTCGCCGCTCGCGGCCTCGACGTGCCCGACGTCGGCCGCGTCATTCACTTCGACGTGCCCGACAACGACGAGGTCTACACCCACCGCAGCGGCCGCACCGGCCGCGCCGGCCGCAAGGGCACCAGCCACGTCCTGGTGCCGCCCTCGCGCCAGCGCCTCGTCGCCGAGATGGCCCGGCGGGCCCGCGTCGAGCTCGGCTGGCAGCCCGTGCCGGGCCCCGAGCAGGTGCTCGAGGCCGAGGCCGAGCGGCTCGAGGCCCGCGTGCTCGAGGGCCCCGCCCCCGACGACGTGCGCCTGCAGAAGCTCGCCCTCCAGCTGCTCGCCCACGCCCACGACCCCGCCGACCTCGTCACGCGCCTGCTCGCCCTGGCCGACCAGAGCTCGCCCTGCCGCCCCCGCCGCGTGACGTCCATCGAGCCCCGCACCGGCCACGCGCCCGGCCGGCGCGCCTCCGGCGCCCCCATCACCTTCCGCGTCGGCTGGGGCGGCCGCCACGGCGCCGACCCCCGCCGCCTGCTCGCCCTCGTCTGCCGCCGCGGCAAGGTCAAGAGCTCCGACATTGGCGCGATCTACGTCGGCCCCACCAGCTCGACCGTCGAGGTCTCCGCCCAGGCCGCCGAGCAGTTCGCCATCGCCGTACGCGCCCCCGACGCCCGCGACGGCCACATCCGCATCAGCCCCCTCTTGCGCCCCCCGCCCCCCGGCGCCGGCGAGCCCCTGCCCCGCCCCATGCGCGGCGACGCCCCCGCCCGCCCTCACCAGGGCAAGCACCCCTTCGGCCGCCACACCACGGCGCCCCGCTGGGCCTCGCCGCGCTGAGTCGCGGCGCCGGGCGCGCGCGGCCCCCTCTACAGAAGGGTGAGGCCTCGCCCGCGCAGCTTGGGCGCGACCACGGCTTCGACCTTCGCGAGTTGCGCGAGCGCCATTTGGTGATCGGTCGCCCCGGCGTCGAAGTTCGGGTCGTAGCGCACGGCCTCGCTCAGCTCTTGAAGCAGTTTGTAAGCCCCTTCTGCCTGCCTCAGCTCAGGCGAGCGTTTCATGGCGCGACGACGAGCCCCGTGGTCTTGCGCCTGAAATGCCTCGCCCTTCGTCGCCAGGTAGGCCGACACGAGGTGCAGGGCGGCGTAAAAGATCGCGACGACCCTCAGGCCCCAGAGCGGCGCGGGCAGCGCCGCGATAGCTTGCGCGTTCGCCTTGAACTTCGCCCACGCGCGTGCGTGAGCTTCAGGCATGGGCTCTACCTCTCGTAGACGAGGGGTAGGCCCGAGACAGCCGTTCGAACGCCCCTGCCCTGGTGAGCGCGCAGCTTGACCTCGAGCGAGGCGCCGAACCGGTCGGCCAGCGCCTCTTCGAGGCCGACGGCGAGCTCGCCCAGGCCGTCGGCAAAGTCTCGAACGATGAGGTAGACCTCATGACCGCGCAGGGCCGCCGCTTCGACTTGCGCGTGGGCAGGCAAAAGCTCGCCGAGCGCCCCGGCGACGAGCTCAGGGCGGAGGTCGTAGGGCTCGAGTCGCGTCGCCACGAACGAAAGCATAGGCCCTCGGGCGGCCCCCGGACAACCCAACGATACATGGGGCCGGAAACTAGAGCCGGCCGGTAAAAGAAGGAAATTTTTACCGCGCCCGGCGCTCGCGTAGCGTGCCAGCGGCCCGAGCGCGAGGCCAATCTCTGTCGCTTCTTCTTTGCGAGCTCTACCGAAGGGCGCGCCAACGGTAGGGACCGCCCCCCCCGAGGGCATCGACGACCTTGGGCGATTGGTCAACCCCCCCCCGAGGTCGTTGACGCCCTGAAGCGATGGCTCGACCCATCCCTCAAGGCCATCAACGCCCCGAGGGCATCGCTCGACCCATCGCTTTTGCCCGCCCCCGCACGAAAACCATTCTCGGACCCATGCCCGAAGGCCGCCTGGCCGCAAAAAGCATGGCTTGAGCCTTCGTTTGGGGCCGCTGGCGGGCGAAAACGATGGGTCGAAGCTTCGTTCGAGGCCGCCGGCGGGCAAAAACGATGGGTCGAAGCTTCGTTCGAGGCCGCCGGCGAGCAAACCCGATGGGTCGGACCTTGGTTCGAGGCCGTCACCGGGCCAAAGCAATGAGTCGACCCATGCCCGAAGCCTCGCGGCGAGGCCGCGCCATGGGTCGCCCCATCACCCCCCGGCCCCGCCCGGGCTCACTCGAAGGCGCTGATGTCGAGAATGCCCCCCGAGAGCACGCGGGGCAAGGCCGCGCCGGGCGCCTGCAGGGCGTGCGCCGGCGGCAAGAAGGCGGGCGCCAGCAGCGGCGCGGGGAAGGCGTAGCCCGAGGGGCTCGCGAAGCTCGACGCGCCCGCGTTGACGAGCGGCGAGCCGGACGCCAGACGCAGATCGCGCCCCGCGGCGTCGACGAACTTGGGGTCGGCGCCCATCACCGTGCCCGTCACCCCGGCGGGGATGCCCGTCGAGCCCGTCGGCGCCCAGTTCTTCGTGCCCGAGGTGCGCGCCGCGCCCGCGGCCCACACCGCCTCGGAGTCGCGCACCACCTGCACCGCGCCGCCGCCGGGCCGGTAGAACACGTTGTTGTGCAGCTCGATCGTCTCGACCTGGTCGTAGGCCAAGATGGCCGCCTTCGTGCCGCCCGGCAGCAGGAGGAACGTGTTGTTGACGAAGCGGTACCGCCCCGAGGTCGCCCCGGTGCCGTCGCCGCCGACGCGCACCGGGTGCACGCCCTTGGTCTGGTAGATGACGTTGCCGACGACGTCGCTGTCCTCGCGCTTGAGCGACGGGTCTTGGCCGTCGGGGCCGACCAGATCGAGCTCGCGGTAGGTGCCGCCCTCGACCCAGTTGTAATAGATCTCGTTGCGCCCGGCGCGCGACTTGACGCTGTTGCCGCCGTTGCTGTCGTGCACGTACGAGTGCTGCATGCGGAAGACGGCGTTCGGGTACTTGGTCTCGTCGGTGGCGACGTAGATCGAGTGCTTCAGGCCGCCGTAGCCGCAGCGGGCGACCTCGACGTAGTCGAGCGTCAGCGAGCCCGAGTCGGTGTCGGCGCCGAGGATGCCGTGGTTGGGGCCGTCGTGCACGACGGTGTCACGAATGGTGACGTCGTGGGCGTGGTGGTAGAGCACGCGGGCCGAGCCGCCGCTGACGTCGAAGCCCTCGAAGACGTAATGGTTGCCCTGGAACTCGACCGTGTTGGTGCCGCCCGCGATCGCCGGGCGCGCGCCGTTGACCTTGACGCCACGAATGGTGATCTTGGCGGCGGCCGAGCCGGGGCGGGTGAAGATGACGTTGCCCGCGTAGGCGCCGCTCTTGGGGTAGACCTCGACGACGTCGCCGGGCAGAAGCTTCGCGGCGACCGACGGCAGGTCGGCGTACGCCTTGCCGGGGCCGACCTGGTAGGTCACCCCGAGCTCGCTGCCCCGCTGCCCGACCGCCTCGCCCCCTTCGGCCGCCGCGCCCTCTTCGCCCTCGAGGCCCTCGGCCGACTCGTCGTCAGCGGGGGCGCAGCCCGCCATCAGCGCGAGCGGCAAGAGCACCGACGAGAGCGAGCGGAGGCGGCGGGCGAGCGTGTCGTTGCGGAAGTTCATTCTTCGCGTCTTCTTTGGCTGGTCGGGTTGCGGTTCTCTTCGCCCCCGGAGGGGGCCCGCGGGCACAAGGCGGCCCGCGGCGCTCGGGTCGCCTCGGCGACCGGCGCGGAAGTTCGGCGCGACGCGGGCCCGATCGACCCGGCCGTTCGTTCGCCGTGCTTGGTTTTGGCAGGCTCTTCGAACGGCTCTCGCTCGGGGTCGGTAAAGCCTCGGTCGACGCGAAGGCCGCCCGGCTCGTGGCGAGCCGGGCCCTTCGCGGCGGGGGCCGTACCGAGCCCGAGTGAGAACCGTAGGAGTGACGCGTGGGGCGGCCGACGCGCGACGGCCCCCGAGGGGGGCAAAGGCGCGCGGCCGGGCCCGCGAGGGGCAGCGGACCGCCTGTCGCGTTAAGCCACGTTGGTGCTCTCTGCACCGGTGGGGCAATAATGAACATTGACCCCCCGCGTCGCAATCTATTTTTCTTGCTGAGGTACAACAAAACTAGAAATGCCGCAGGTGACGTTACATGAATACAAGCCGCCACCCTTGTCACGCAACGAGCTAAGGCGCCACGCCCTCCGCGCCCCGCGCGGGCCGCCGCGCCTCGGCGCCCGAACCTCAGCCCGCGTCGATGACCGGCTCGCCCGGGCTCTCGGGCGACTCGGGCGCGCGGCGCGCGGCGCGAGGGCGCGCTACGCACCGACGAGAGGAGCGAGGGGTGGGCCACCGCCATCGCCTCGCGCTTTCGGAAGATGAACGCGCCGGCGGCGCGGTGGTCTTCGTAGCCCTCGAAGAGTAGCGTCCAGGCGCGCAGGGTCAGATCGAGCCACCGCTTCGCGTCGCCCTCTTGAGAGAGCCCGAGGCCTTGAACGATGGCCCGCGCGACGCGTCGGACGCGTCGGACGCGTCGAAGGCGCGGTAGTGCTTGCGGTCGCCCGCAATGAGCTTGCGCACGTCGTCGCGCTCGTAGAGCTCGACGAGCGCTTGGAGAGCGTCGGCGAGGTCTTGGTAGCCGGCGCCCTAGCGACGTAGAAGGCCGGCCGAAGCGACTCGCCCAGTCGGCGCCGGGGGCATGAGCCCACCCGCAACGTCTCGCTGAGTCGACCGACCTGCGTGGGTGAGGGGGCTACCCGGCGTCGGACGTCACCCTGACCGCTCGCCCTCGCCCCCAACGCTTCTGCCTGCGCTCACGCCTTGCCCTAGCGCCGTCGTGCGAGCTCTTCGCGCAGCCACGCGAGCTCGGCGAGCGCCGCCTCTTTGGCCTGTCGCTCGGCCTCGGCCTTGCGTTCGGCCGCCTCTTTGGCTGCCCGCTCGGCCTCGGCCTGCTGCTCGGCCGCCTCTTTCGCCGCCCGCTCGGCCTCCTTGGCCGCCCGCTCGGCCTCCTTGGCCTCTCGCTCGGCCTCCTGTGGCGTCGGCCACCGCCGCCGCCCCCGCCGATCGTCGCTCAGCCGCAGCCTTCGGCCCCTCTCGACCACCACCAGCCACGCGCCCAGGTAGGGCGAGCGCACCGGCCCCGGCCCCGCGTACACCCGCTCGAGCCGACCGCCCGGCCCCCGTGCCCACAGCTGCAGCCGGTGCGGCCCGCCCCCCCGCTTCGGCCCCGCCAAGAGCGGGTCGAACACCCACAGCTCGCCCGTGCCGCTGGCGTCGTACATGGCCGGCGCCTCGAGGTAATCTTTGCTCGGGTGGTTCGTGCTCACCACCTCGAGCGCCACCTTCGGCGGCGCGTGCCCCGGCCGCCAGGTGCACACGCTGGTGAGCGCGTCGAAGTCGGGCGGCGGCGGCTCGTAGAGCGCCACGTCGGGGTCGACGCCGACCTGGGGGTCGGGCTCGAAGAAGCGCAGCGCCAGATTTCGGGCCACGCGCGCCAAGCGCCCGGTGCGCTCGACCCACGCGGCGAGCAGCAGGACCATGAGGGCGAGGGCTTGGTCGTGCAGGGTCGATTCGGGCACGGGCGTCTCGTCGAGCCGCCAGCGCGCGGGCGGCGCGCCGTCGTCGCACGCGGCGAGGGGCGAGGGGGCGGGCTGCGCCATGGCCCCCGAAGCGTAGCACGGCCGGCGCGCCCCCTACCGCGCCACCCGGGACACGGTGCCGTCGCCCTCGCTGGTGGGCACGACCTGCGTCACGTCGACCGTGCCGACGTCGGCGAAGTAGACGTAACGGTCGTCCACGGCGACATACGCCGCGCCGAAGGGGTTGCCCGCGTACGCCGCGGCCCTCGCCTCGACCTCGCCCAACAGCAGCGGCGCCGCGTCGCCCGCCCCCTTGCGCCACGCCTTGAGGTGCCGCCCCTCGGCCGTCCGCACGTACAGCACCGGCTCGCCCGTCCCCGCTGCGCCGCCCGCGCCCGCTGCGCCGCCCGCGCCCCCGCCGCCCGCCGCCACGACCGCGAAGCCCTCGACCGCGCCCGCCCCCGCGAACTCCTCGCGCGGCGCCTCTGTCGGCGATGCCTTCGGCCGCGAGCGCACCGCCGCGCCGTCGGCCCAGTAGACCCGCTCGCCGAACAGCTCGACTGCCACGACCCCCGCGCCGCTCGCCACCGGCTCGGCCGCGCTCGCGGACACCGCCCGACGCACCTCGCGCTGGCCGCCGCTCGCATCGGCCACCCAGTACGGCACCGCGTCGCCGTCGACCTCGACCCATCGCGGCTCGGTCTGGTCGAAGACGTTGGGGTCGAACTGGCTCGCGCCCGCCGTCAGCGGCTTGCCGCGCACCGCCGAACTGCCCGTCAGCGCCCAATAGACCTTGCCGCCCCGAGCGCCACGTGCTGCACCCCACGCTGGTCGAGTTCGACCGTCGTCGGGTCGCTGCCGGGCGTGCCCGAGTAGAGCCGTCGGTTGGTGTCGCTCGGGCTCGCGCCCAGGTCGCCCCAGAAGAGCTTGCCGTCGGCGAAGGCGAGCGAGCGGGCGCGCACGATGGTGCTGGCGAAGGCGTTCTCGGCCGCACCGCCCGCGCTCGCTTTCGCGACGCGGCGCATGCGCGGGATGAACCCGACCTCGCCCTTGATGGCCGGCGAGACCCAATACAGATAGCTGCCGTCGTCGGCGAGCGCGTACGGCGCCACCTCGTTCGAGGCCATCGCCTCGGGCACGCACGCGCCGTTCGCACATGCCGCGCCCAGGCGAAGTGCTGGGTGCCCGCCAAGAGCGTACCGGGCGGAAAAGAATTCGAATCGTCTCGCTCGCTCATCGCGCCGCCCTCCCCGGGGTCTCGGCTCGCCGCCCTTCGTCGCACGGACGCCCGCGCCGCCTCAGCGCCCCTTGCCCGACTTCGCCTTGCGGCCGGCGTCGGGGGCGGGCGGTGAGCACGTCGGCGGGGGCCGCCGGTGGTGACGGCATTCGGGGCGGGCCCGGCGAAGGGCAAGCGCACGAGGGCCCACGCCGAGGCGCTGGCCGAGATGTACCGCACCGCTCGCGAGACGCTCTTGACGTTGGAGCCGGTCCCGTCCGGGTGCTGGTCTCTGCTGCAGTGGCAGGCCGCGCAAGAGAACCCGGCGGCCGGTACGGGCGCCCGCATCAGCGCGCTGGTCGAACTACTCGGGGGGCTCGCCTGCCACATCGACGAGTGGTGCGGGCAGATCGACGCCGCGGTCAACCCGACGCCGGCGCGCGTCAAGCCGCCGGGCCCCGAGCCCGAAGACACGGCCGCCCGACGCATCATCGACACCGCCGAGTCGCTCGACCGGGCCGTGCGCGCCCTCGTCGTGGGTGCCGCCGAGCTGAAGTACCTCGCCGCCGAGCTCGCCGGCGAGCAGAAGCCGACCGCAGACCGATGAGCCCGGCCGTGCGCCGCCGCGAGCGCTCGTTCGCCCGGGTGCGCCGGCCCGGCGCGCCGTCGCACGCCGCCTACCGGGGCGGGCGCGCGCGGCGGGCGTAGTAGAAGAAGACCGGCACGCCGAGCGCGAGAATGAGGGCGCCGAGCAGCGCGTTCTTCGGGTTCGAGGCGACCGAGCCGACGACGACGTAGGCGGCCGCGGCGGCGAAGGCGGCGGGCACGAGGGGGTAGCCGGGCACGCGGAAGGCCGCGGGGGGCTCGGGCGCGCCCGCCGCCCGATCGCGCCGGCGCAGCACGAAGAGCGAGAGCGCGGCGAGGCCGAAGAAGAGCCAGTCGCAGAAGACGACGTAGTCGAGCAGCTGCCCGTAGCCGCTCGTGGCCAGCAAGACGAGCGCCCAGGCGCCTTGCACCGCGAGCGCCGCGCCGGGCGTCCGGAAGCGCGGCGAGAGGCGCGCGAGCGCCGGCAAGAAGGCGCCGTCGGCCGCCATCGTTTGGTAGACCCGCGGCCCCGAGAGCAAGGTCAGGTTCAGAAAGCCGAAGGACGAGGCGGCGATGCCGGCGGCGATGAGCCTCGCGCCCGCCTCGCCGAGCCGCGCCCGCATCGCGTCGGCGGCCGGCGCGGCGCTCGCGGCGAGCCCCGCCGGGCCCAGCGCGCGCAGGTAGGTGAGGTTGGCGAGCAGGTAGACCGCGATGACGATGGCGACGCCGAGCACCAGCGCCCGCGGCAGGCCGCGCCCCGCGTCGACCAGCTCGTCGGCGAAGTGGTTGGTCTGCTGCCAGCCCCCGTAGGTGAAGAGCACCGGCACGAGCGCCGTCGCCACCGCGAGCGCCGCGCCGCCCCCCGCCGGCGCCCCCGCGCCCGCGAGCGCCCCGCCCGCCGCCGGCGCCCCCGCGAGCGCCGCGCCGGCCGGCGACGCCCAGCCGCCCGCCGCCTCGGGCGCGCCGAGCCCGGCGACGATGAGCGCGGCGAGGGCGGCGAGCTTGAGCAGCGTGAAGAGGTTCTGCACGAGCGCGCCCGCCCGCACGCCGACGTAGTTGATGGCCGTCAGGGCGACCACCGAGCCGGCCGCGAGCGGCAGGACGGCGCCGGGGCCGAGCCCGACGAGCGGCGCGGCGTACGAGGCGCAGGCGACGGCCGAGGCGGCGATGGCGCCCGTGCCGATCACGAGCAAGAGCGCCCACGCGTAGAGAAAGGCGGGCAGCGGCCCGAACGCCTCGCGCACGTAGACGTAGGTGCCGCCCGCCCGCGGGCGCCGGCGGCCGAGCTCGCCGAAGCAGAAGGCGCCGGCGAGCGCCACGGCGCCGCCCAGCACCCAGACCCCGAGCGCGAGCGCCCCCGAGCCCGCGCGCGCCGCCACCTGCGCCGGCGTGACGAAGATGCCCGAGCCGATGATGCCCCCGACCACCGCCATCGTCGCCGAGAAGGGACCGAGCGCCCTCTGGTACGAGACGGGTTCTTGCGCTCTCGCCATGCCGACCGGTGCCCCGCGGCGACCTTAGCGCGGTTTCGGCCCTCCGTAGGCCGACTGCGCCGCCGGGGCGGAAGGGGGCAGCCGGGGCGGCGCTTCGCCACGCCCTCTCGCCCGGGCGGCGTCGGCTCAGTCGTTCGGGTAGCCCGAGATCGACTTGAGCAGGCCCATCAGCTCGACCAGCTCGGGGTCTCGCTCGGCCCGGAAGGTGCGGAAGGTCGTGGCGTTGCCCCCCCGCTCGATCGAGACGCTGACGACGCGGCCGCCCTCGGGCGGCGTCTCTTTGGCGGCCTCGGCCTTCTTCTTCGCCCAGTCGATCTTGCCGACGGCCGCCTCGAGCCTCGCCCGCACCGCCGGGTCGTTCACCTCGACCGCCTTGCCGAGGGTGCGCTGGCGCACGACGAGCTCGTCGCTCGAGCGCGTCACCTGGTGGTCGAAGTTGGTCGCCGCCCGCCGCTCGGGGCCCGCGTCGGGGCGCATCGCCGCCGTCGGGTTCGACGACTCGATCGTCAGCGTGAACGCGCGCTCGCCCGGCGGCTCGGCGCCCCCGAGCCCCGCGCCGGGCGGCGGCGGCTCGCCCCTCGTGCACGCGCCGAGCAGCGCCGCCAGCACCACGCCTCCTTGCCATCGCCGCATGGGCCTCGCCCTTTCCGTCGTCGGCGGCGCCGGCCCGCCCGGCCCGCCGCGCGAGTGCTTTTGCCCCGACGGGCTGCCACCTTCAAGGAACGCCCGCGCGCCCCGCCCGCCCGCTCGCCCGGCCCCGTCGAGGCCGCGCCCGGGTGGCGGCGTCGGGGCCGGGGCGATTCGCCGCGGCGCGCTCAGCCTCGGCCCGCGGTTGGGGCAGAATGCCGCAGCGCTTGCGGCCCTTGGTTACGCCTCTGCCTGAGCGCCGAATAACGAATTTATTGTCATCTCCGAAGCTCGAGCGCTGGGGCGGCCTGGCGGCGCCTGCGGCGTTTTGACACAGCCTCGGGCGCGTCGGGGGCGGTTGGGGGCAACGACTCCGCGCGAGGTAGCGCGAGGTACGAGGGGCGCGCGGGCGCGGCGCGGCGGTTGCACTGGGTGCCCGCGAAGCAACGGGCGGGTACCTAGCCTTCGCGAGCCTCGTCGGGCGCGCGCCGGCCCGCGCCGGCGCCGAAGGACGAGAGGGCGATCGACATGAAATTGCTGCCAGGCTCCCCCTACCCCCTGGGGGCGACGTGGGACGGCGAGGGGGTGAACTTCGCGCTTTATTCGGAGAACGCGACCGGCGTCGAGCTCTGCCTCTTCGACGAAGCGGGCGCCGAGACCCGCCTCGCGGTGCCGAACCGCACGGCGTACGTCTTCCACGCGTACGCGCCGGGGCTCGGCCCCGGCCAGCGCTACGGCTTCCGGGTGCACGGCCCCTACGAGCCGCCGCGGGGCCTGCGCTTCAACCCGCACGTCGTCCTGCTCGACCCGTACGCCAAGGCGGTCGACGGCGTCGAGCGCTGGGACGCCGGCTGCTTCGCCTACGAGCTCGGGCGCCCCGAGGCCGACCTCAAGCCGGTCGACCGCGACCAGCTCGGCGCGCCGCGCGGCGTGGTCATCGACCCGGCGTTCGACTGGGAGGACGACGAGAAGCCCCAGACGCCGATGCACCGCACGGTGATCTACGAGGCGCACGTGCGGGGGCTGACGATGCGCCACCCCGAGGTGCCCGAGCCCCTGCGCGGCACCTACGCCGGCATCGCGCACCCGGCCGTCGTGCGCTACCTGCGCGACCTCGGCATCACGGCGATCGAGCTGATGCCGGTGCACGCCTTCGTCGACGACAAGATCTTGCTCGACCGGGGCCTGCGCAACTACTGGGGGTACAACACCATCGGCTTCTTCGCGCCCGACGTCCGGTACAAGAGCGCGCGCGAGCTCGGCGGCGAGGTGCGCGAGTTCAAAGAGATGGTCAAGGCGCTGCACCGCGCCGGCATCGAGGTCATTCTCGACGTCGTCTACAACCACACGGCCGAGGGCAACGCGCTGGGCCCGACGATGAGCCTGAAGGGCATCGACAACCCGACCTACTACCGGCTCGTCGAGGGAGACCCCCGGCACTACTTCGACTACACCGGCACGGGCAACACGCTGAACGTGCGGCACCCGCAGACGCTGCAACTCTTGATGGACTCGCTGCGGTACTGGGCGACCGAGATGCGCGTCGACGGCTTCCGCTTCGATCTGGCGTCGGCCCTCGCCCGCGGCCTCTACGACGTCGACCAGCTCTCGAGCTTCTTCGCGCTGATTCACCAGTCGCCTTCGTTGCGCAACGTCAAGCTCATCGCCGAACCCTGGGACGTCGGGCCGGGCGGCTACCAGGTCGGCAACTTCCCCGTGCGGTGGGCCGAGTGGAACGGCAAGTACCGCGACACGATTCGCGCCTTCTGGCGGGGCGAGGGCGGCGTCGCGGCCGAGCTCGGCTACCGGCTGACGGGCTCGAGCGACCTGTACGGCGAGAGCGGGCGGCAGCCGCACGCGAGCGTCAACCTGGTGACGGCGCACGACGGCTTCACGCTGAGCGATCTCGTCTCGTACGACGAGAAGCACAACGAGGCGAACGGCGAGCAGAACCGCGACGGGCACGACGACAACAAGTCGTGGAACTGCGGCGTCGAGGGCCCCACGAGCGACCCGAAGGTGCTCGCCCTGCGGCGGCGGCAGCGGCGCAACCTGCTCGCCACGCTCTTGCTCTCGCAGGGCACGCCGATGCTGCTGGCGGGCGACGAGCGCGGGCGCACGCAGCGCGGCAACAACAACGCCTACTGCCAGGACAACGAGACGAGCTGGGTCGACTGGGGCGGCGACGACGAGGCGCGCTCGCTCTACGCCTTCACGCGGCGGCTCTTGCGCATCCGGCGGGCGCACCCGGCCCTGCGGCGCTCGAAGTTCTTCCGCGGGCGGCGCATCCACGGCACCGACCTGCGCGACATCTTGTGGTTCCGCCACGACGGCGCGCCCATGAGCGAGGCCGACTGGTCGAACCCGGGCACCAAGAGCCTCGGCATGTTCCTCTCGGGGCGGGGCATCGACGACGTCGACGAGCACGGGCGGCCGCTGGTCGACGACAACTTCTTGCTGCTGCTCAACGCGAGCGACGCCGACGTCGCCTTCACCGTGCCGAAGCTCGAGGCGGTGCGCGAGGCGTGGCAGGTCTTGGTCGACACGGGCGACGAGCGGGCCGAGGGCCGGCTCAAGCCGGGCGAGTCGACGGCGCTGGTGGCGCGCTCGCTCAAGCTGCTGCGCGCGCCCTCGCCCTCGCTGCGCACGGGCAGCTCGGTGCACACGCTGGGCTCGACCTACCGGCTGCAGTTCGGCCCGAAGTTCGGCTTCAAGGCGGCGCTCGGCGTCGTCGACTACCTTCACGATCTCGGCGTCACCGACGTGTACACCTCGCCCCTCTTGCAGGCGGCCAAGGGCAGCACCCACGGCTACGACCTCGTCGACTACGGCAAGCTGAACGAGGAGCTCGGCGGCGAGGAGGGCTTCCGGGCTTTTACCGACAAGCTGCGCGAGAAGGGCATGGGCCTCTTGCTCGACTGGGTGCCGAACCACATGGGCATCCCGGCCGGGCAGAACCGGCTCTGGGACGACCTGCTCGAGAACGGGCCGAGCTCGCTCTACGCCGAGTTCTTCGACATCGACTGGTGGCCGCCCAAGCACGGCCTCAAAGACAAGGTGCTCTTGCCGATCTTGGGCGACCAGTACGGCGTGGTGCTCGAGCGGGGCGAGCTCAAGGTCGCCTGGGAGGGCGGCGCGCTCTGCCTCGCCTACTACGACAAGCGCCTGCCGCTCGGCCCGAAGACCTGGCTGCCGCTGCTCGAGGCGGCGCTCGCGCGGGCGGGGCTGCCCGAAGACGGCGAGGCGAGGCTCGAGTTCGAGAGCATCCTTTCGGCGCTCCGGCACATGCCGAGCCAGCGCGACACCTCGCCCGAGCAGCGGCGCGAGCGGGCGCGCGAGAAAGAGGTGGTCAAGCGGCGGCTCGGCGAGCTCGAGGCGCGCTCGCCGGCGGTGGCGGCCGCGCTGCGCGAGGCGATCGACGAGTTCAACGGCGTCGCGGGGGTGCCGGCGAGCTTCGACGCGCTCGACCAGATGATCCAGAGCCAGGGCTACCGGCTCGCGTCGTGGCGCGTAGCGTCCGAAGAAATCAACTACCGCCGCTTCTTCGACGTCAACGATCTGGCCGCCGTCCGCATGGAGGACCCGCGCGTCTTCGAGCACGCGCACGCGCTGCTCTTCAAGCTGGTCGACGAGCGGCGGGTGACGGCGCTCCGGCTCGACCACACCGACGGGCTCTACGACCCCTTCGCCTACTTCGAGAGCCTGCAGCGGCGCTTCGAGGCGCCCCCGGCCGAGGGCGGGGCGCTCGCGACGCCCGACGACCTCGCCCGGCCGCTGCCCCTCTTGGTCGAGAAGATTCTCGGGCCCGACGAGCGCCTGCCCTCGCGCTGGCCGGTCGACGGCACGACGGGCTACGAGTTCTTGAACCACGCCCTCGGCCTGTGGAACGACCCCCGCTCCGAGCCCGCGCTGACGCGCTTCTACCAGCGCTTCACCGGCGACGCGACGCCCTTCGTCGACCACGTCTACGCGGCCAAGCACTACATCTTGCGCCACAGCCTGGCGAGCGAGGTGAACATGCTCGCCCGCGCGCTCGAGCGCATCGCGGGCAAGAACCGCCGCTGGCGCGACTTCACCCTCATCAGCCTGACCTCGGCGCTGGTCGAGGCGATCGCCGCCTTCCCCGTGTATCGCACGTACCTGCGGCCGGGCGAGCCGCCGAGCGAGCAGGACAAGGCGCGCGTCAAGCACGCCATCGCGGTCGCGCGGCGGGTCAACCAGGGCATCGCGGCGCCCGTCTTCGACTTCCTCGAGGACGTGCTCCTGATGCGCGCCGAGGGCGGGGCCGACGCCGAGCAGGAGCGCTTCGCGCTGCGCTTCCAGCAGCTGACGGGCCCGGTGACGGCCAAGGCGGTCGAGGACACGGCGTTTTACCGCTACCACCGCCTCGTCAACCGCAACGAGGTGGGCGGCGACCCGGCGAGCTTCGCCGAGTCGCCCGAGGGGTTCCACGCGCACAACGCCGAGCGGCTGCGGCGCTGGCCCCTCGGCATGGTGACGCTCTCGACGCACGACACCAAGCGCGGCGAGGACACCGCGGCGCGCATCGCCGTCCTGACCGAGGTGCCCGACGAGTGGCGGCACGCGGTCAGCCGCTGGTCGCGCCGCGCCGAGCGCTTCAAGGTGGGCTCGAACGGCGGGGCGGCGCCCACCCGCTCCGACGAGTACCTCTTCTACCAGGCGCTCGTCGGGGCCTGGCCCTACGGCTGGGACGGCGCCGCGGGGCGCGACGAGTTCGCGGCGCGGCTCGCCGACTACATGACCAAGGCCGCGAAGGAGGCCAAGGTCCACACCTCGTGGACCAACCCGAACCCGGCCTACGACGAGGCGCTCGCGAACTTCGTGCGGCGCGTGCTCGGCGACGAAGACTTCGTCGCCGACGTGCGGGCCTTCTGCGAGCTCATCGCCCCGGCCGGCGCGACGAACGGGCTCGCGCAGGCGCTCTTGCGCTACTGCGTGCCCGGCGTCGCCGACACCTACCAGGGCTCGGAGCTCTGGAACCAGAGCCTCGTCGACCCCGACAACCGGCGCCCGGTCGAGTACGGCCGCCGCCGCGAGATGCTCGGCGAGATCGTGCGGCGCAAGGGCGAGCCGAGGGCGCTCGCGCGCGACCTCGTCGCCCGCTACGCCGACGGCGCCGTCAAGCTCTACGTCACCCACGTGGCGCTGACGGCGCGGCGCAACCTGCGCAACCTCTTCCTGCGCGGCGACTACGAGGCGCTGCCGGGCGACGAGCACGTCGTCGCCTTCTGCCGCTCCTGGGGCGTCGACCGGTTCGTCTGCTGCGTGCCGCGCCTGCCCTACGGCGTCACGCGGGGCGAGCGGCCCTTCCCCCTCGGCGACGCGTGGGGCAACCGCTGCCTCACGCTGCCGCACTCGGGCCGCTACAGCAACGCCTTCACCGGCGCGATCGTCCAAAATCGCGGCGAAATCCCCCTCGCCGAGCTCTTCGCCGACTTCCCCGTCGCGCTGCTCTTCCTCGAGCCGTAGGGCGGCGGCGCGGCGCACGCGCGGGCCGAGCCCCGCCGGGGCCGCTCCGGCCGCCCCGGGCCGGGGCCCCCGCGCGGCCCCGCGTGGCATCGAACCTGCTATGAGCGCCGACGCGATGCGTACGCCCTCTGCCGCCCTCCGCCTGCTCGTCGCCGTGGCGACGGCCTGCCTCGTCTCGCTCGCCCTGGCCCCCGCGGCCCGCGCCCAAGACGACGACGCGCCCGACCGGGTCACGCCGCGGCGCGCGGTCGAGGGCTTCCTCGCCGCGGCGCACCGGGGCCAGTACGCGCGGGCGGCGCAGTACCTCGATCTGCGCGGGGTGCCGAACGCGAAGGCGGCCGGGCCCGAGCTCGCCCGCAAGCTCGCCGAGGTGATCGACCAGCGGCTC
>DASTPP010000276.1:0-2383 GCA_035762175.1 Polyangiaceae bacterium
CGAGTGCGACAGGTGCGCGCCGAGCCGCGCCTCGTCGAGGAACATCGAGATGAACTTCTTGCGCTCGGCCAGGTGGGGCAAGACGCGCTTGATGGCCACCTTCTTCTTGAAGCCCTCGAGCCCGGCGCTCTCGGCCCGGTACACCTCGGCCATGCCACCAGCGGCCAGCCTCTCGATTACCCGGTAGCGCTGCTGCATCGCGTTCTCGCGCATCGTCGTTCGGCCACCCCTCGGTGGGCGTCGCCCGGAAGGGGCGCGGCGGCCCAAAGCGTGCCACCCCCCCCGAGGGGGGGTCAACAAGCATGAGCCCCCCCGACGAGAGCTTTCGGGCCGGCGGGGGCCTCCTACCTAGCCCCGGCGCCTGGCGCGAGGGGGGGCGCGTCTTCGACTTCGTCGGCGCCCCGGTCTTCGGGCTCTCGCGGGGCCCGACCGCGAGCCCGGCCGCGGCCGTGCTCTTCCTGCACGGCGTGCCGGGCTCGTCCTACGACTTCGCCCGACTCTGGCCTCGGCTCGGCCGAAAGCGCGCCCTCGCCGCCTTCGACTTCGTCGGCTTCGGGCTCTCGGGCGCCGCCGAGGGCTTCGGCTACGGCCTCGTCGAGCAGGCCGACGTCGCCCTCGCCGCCGCCGCCGCCCTCGGCGTCTCGCGGGCGCACCTGGTCGCCCACGACGTCGGCGGCGCCGTCGCCGCCGAGCTGCTCGCGCGCCGCGAGCGCAAGCTCTCGCCCCTCACCATCGAGAGCCTGGCGCTGCTCGGCGGCGGCCCGCTGCCCGCGCTGTGTCAGGGCGCGCGCCTCTCGCGCTGGGTCCGGCGCCTCGCCGCCCGGGGCGGCGCCCCCCGGGCGCTCTCGTTCGCGCTCTTCCGGTGGGCCTTTCGGCGCGGCTTCGGCGACCCCGCCGTGCTCGGCCCCGCCGAGACCCGGCGCGCCTTCGACCTCTTCGTCGACGGCGAAAGCTCGCCCCGCGCCGCGCGCGCGCTCGTCTACGCGGACGAGCTGCGTCAGCCGCCCGCGCGCTGGTGGGCCGCCCTCGCCCGCCTCGATCTGCCCTCCCTCGTGCTCTGGGGCGCCCACGATCGCGTCCTCACCGCCAACCACGCCCCCCAGCTCGGCCGGCACATCCGCGGCGCCCGCGTCCGCGTGCTCGGCGGGCTCGGGCACTCGCCCCAGATCGAGGCGCCCGACGCCGTGGCCGCCGAGCTCGAAGCCTTCTGGGACGACGTCGAAGGGCCCTGACGCAGGTCCGAACCGGGGCCCCGGCGGGTCGGACGACTTCTACCGGTAGCTTTGTTGGGTTCGGGCACGCGGCGACGCTCCCCGTCGGCGACCGGGCACGACGGCGACGTCCCTGGTCGGGGACCGGGCACGACAGCGACGCCTCCGGTCGGGGACCGGGCGTACGGCGCGAGGCTCGGGGTCACGAAGGTGAACGACGCGACGGGCGTCGACCGCGTGGCCGTCGCGCTCGCCGATTGGCACGAGGCGTGGGGGGCGTTCGCGGTGGCGGTTCGCTACCACTACCGGGGGCGCGACGGCGAAGACGTGCGCCGGGCGCTCTTGCGGCCCTACGAGCAGCAGGCCGAAGAAGAGCGGGCGGCGCTGCGCCGCCGCGCCAAGCGCAACGACGGCCCCGGCGGCGAGGTCGAAGAGCCGGCGGTCTGAGGCGTGAGCCGAGCAAGGGCACCGCCCGCCGGTCGGCCCTCGCCCCTCAGCGCGCCTTGCCCTCGTGCAGCCGCGCGACCTCTTCGCGCAAGCGCGCGAGCTCGGCCAGCGCCTCTTCTTTGGCTTGCCGCTCGGCCTCTTTGGCCGCCCGCTCGGCCTCGGCCTTCCGCTCGGCCGCCTCCTTGGCCGCCCGCTCGGCCTTTTTGGCCGCCCGCTCGGCCTCGGCCTTCCGCTCGGCCGCCTCCTTGGCCGCCCGCTCGGCCTCTTTGGCCGCCCGCTCGGCCTCGGCCTTCCGCTCGGCCGCCTCCTTGGCCGCCCGCTCGGCCTCCTGTGGCGTCGGCCACAGCTGCCGCCCCTGCGGGTCGTCGCTCAGCCGCAGCCGCGGCCCTTCTTCGTCGACCACCACCAGCCACGCCCCGAAGAAGGGCGAACGCACCGGCCCCGCCCCCGCGTACGCCCGCTCGAGCCGCCCGCCCGGCCCCCGCGCCCACAGTTGCAGAAGGTGCGGCCCGCCGCCCTCGCGCGGCCCGGCGAGCAGCGGGTCGAACACCCACAGCTCGCCCGTGCCGCTGGCGTCGTACTTGGCCGGCGCCAACCGATAGTCTTTGGTCGGGTGGTTCTTGCTCACCACCTCGAGCGCCACCTTCGGCGGCGCGTGCCCCGGCCGCCAGGTGCGCACGCTGCGCAGCTTGCCCACCCGCGGCGGCGGCGGCTCGTAGAGCGCC
>DASTPP010000277.1:0-26746 GCA_035762175.1 Polyangiaceae bacterium
CGTCACCCAGGTCTTCGACGTCGAAGACGACCCCGAGTACGGCATCGTGATCGTCTTCGAGCTGCTCGAGGGCGAGAGCCTGCTCGAGCGCCTGCGCCGCACCGGGCCGATGACGCCGACCACGCTGCACCCGGTGGTCTCGCAGATCTTGCACGGGCTCGCCGCCGCGCACGCGGTCGGCGTCATTCACCGCGATCTGAAGCCCTCGAACGTGTTCCTCGAGCGGCGCCCCGACGGCACCTCGCGGGTGAAAATTCTCGACTTTGGCATCTCCAAGCTGCCGAAGGGCATGACCAAGAACACCCTGACCGAGCCCGGGCAGAGCCTCGGCTCGTTCATGTTCATGCCGCCCGAGCAGATCCACGGCGCGGGCCGGGTCGACGCGCGCGCCGACCTCTACGCCGTCGGCACCCTGGCCTTCCAGGCGCTCACCGGGCACCTGCCCTTCGACTCGACCAACATCGTCGAGCTCGTCCGGCTCAAGTCGTCGACCAACCCCCGCTCGCTCGCGCAGGTGCTCGGCCGGCCGGTCCAACCCGAGCTCGAGGCCTGGCTCGCGCGCGCCCTCTCGCGCGACGTCAACACCCGCTTCCAGTCCGCCCAAGAGGCGGCGCTCGCCTGGGCGCAGCTCGCGCCCCACCCCTCGACGGCGCCCCCGCCCATGCCGGCCGCCGAGGCCACCAACATACCCCGCTCCGACCCGACGTCGGCCGCGCCGCGCTCGCGGCCGCCGCCGCTGCCCCAGCACGCCTCGTCGCCCTCCATTCAGGCCCACGCGCTGCCGCCCGCCGCCGCCTGGGGCGCGCCGAACGCCGGCAGCGCCTCGGCCACGCCCACGCCCTACCCGGGCGCCGGCTACGGGCCAGCCCCCGCGCCCCAGGGCCCGCCGCCGCTCAACCAGGCCGGGACGCCCCCCCTGAGCCCGGCCGCCCCGCCAGACCCCTTCGGCGCGAACGCGGGCGCGCCCCCCTTCTTTCCGAACCAGGCGGCCCCCCCCGGCTTCCCCGCCAACGCGAGCCCCACCCCCTTCAACCCCGGCGCGGGCGCCGCCCCCTTCAACCCCGGCGCGGGCCCCGCGCCCTTCTTCAACCACGCCGCCCAGCCCCCCTTCGGCGGCGCGAGCCCCGCGCCCTTTCCGCCGCCCGCCCCGGGCGCGAACGCGGTGCCGCCGCCGCTCCCGAGCGGCTTCGCCGGCTCGCCCCCTCAGGCGCCCGGCCCCGGCTACGCGCCCTACGCCCTCGCGCCGGGCCTCTCGCCCCCGACCGCCCCGCCGCCCGGCTGGTCGCAGCCCTCGCCCTACGGCACGCCCTACGGCGCCCCGCCGCTCGCGCGCCGGCCCTCAGGGGGCTCGCCGCCCGTCTGGGCCTACGGGCTCGTCGCCGTGCTGATCGTCGTCGCCGTGCTCGTGCTGATGGCCGTCGTGTACGTGCGCTTCGGCTGACGCGCGCCCCTGCGACAGGCGGCGGGCGCGGCGCCTTGCCCGGCGTTGCCCCCGACGGCAGAGGGGGGGGCGAACCGCGCGGCGGGCCGCCTAGGCTGAAGCCTGGGCGGCCCGCCGCCGCGGTCAGCGCTTCAGGCGGCCGCCCGAGCGGGACTCGGCGAGCGCAGCATAGTCTTGCTCTTTCTTGAGCAGCACGCCGACGAAGGGCAGGGGCAGCTCGCGCTTGAGGCGATCGGTGCCGACGCCGCTGCGGAAGAGCACCGCGAGCCAGTCGATGAGCTCGCTCGTGCTCGGCTTCTTGCGCAGCTTGGGCGTCGCGCGAAGCTCGTAGAAGGCGACGACGGCCTGGTCGACGAGGGCCTGGTCGATCGAGGGGTGGTGCACGCGCACGATGCGCTGCATTCGCTCGGGCGTCGGGAAGTCGAGGAAGTGAAAGACGCAGCGGCGCAGGAAGGCGTCGGGCAGCTCTTTCTCGTTGTTGCTGGTGATGATGACGACGGGGCGCTGGCCGGCGACGACCTCGTCGCCCGTCTCGGGGATGACGAAGCGCATGCGATCGAGCTCGTGGAGCAGATCGTTCGGGAACTCGATATCGGCCTTATCGACCTCGTCGATGAGCAGGACGACGCGGCGCGGCGCGGCGAAGGCGCGCCCGAGGGGGCCGTGCTTGATGTAGTGGCGCACGTCGCGGACGTTGCCCTCGCCGAAGCGCGCGTCGTAGAGACGCTGCACCGTGTCGTAGACGTAGAGGCCGTCTTGGGCGCGGGTGGTCGACTTGACGGGCCAGTGGATCAGCTCGGTCTCGAGCGACTCGGCGATGGCCTGGGCGAGCAGGGTCTTGCCGGTGCCGGGCTCGCCCTTGACGAGCAGGGGGCGTTCGAGCGCGAGCGCGCAGTTGACGGCGGCCTCGAGGGCCTCGTCGGTCAGATAGCTCGCGGTGCCGCGAAAGTGGAAGAAGGACTCGGCCACCCCGCGCCTCTAGCACATGTGCTACGAGGGTGCTTGCCCCCCCTTGGGGGCGGGGGGCCGGGCTGACGATGACCCTGCGTTACGAGATCCGGGCCGCGCTGCCGACCGACGAAGACCAGCTGCTCGAGGTGGCCCACCACCTCGACACGGTCAACCTGCCCGACGACCGGGGCGCCATCCGCGAGATCTTGGCGACGAGCCTGGGCAGCTTCACGGGCACGATCGAAGACCTGCGGCGGCGCGAGTACGTGTTCGTGCTGCGCGACCTCGAGGCGAACCGGGTCATCGGCACGTCGATGATCATCGCGCAGCTCGGGCGGCGCGACGCGCCCTACATCTACTTCGACGTCATCGAAGAAGAGCGCTACTCGGCGAGCCTCGACAAGCACTTTCAGCACACCGTCTTGCGCATCGGCTATTCGTACAACGGGCCCACCGAGATCGGCGGGCTCATCTTGCTGCCCGACTACCGCCGGGTGCCCGAGCGGCTCGGGCAGTTCTTGAGCTACGTACGCTTCCTCTACATCGCCGCGCACCGGGCGCTCTTCCGCGACGAGGTGCTGGCCGAGCTCTTGCCGCCGCTCGAGCCCGACGGCACCTCCCACCTGTGGGAGGCGCTCGGCCGCAAGTTCACCGACATGACGTACGGCGAGGCCGACGTCCTGTCGAAGAAGAACAAAGAGTTCATCAAGCAGCTCTTCCCCGAGGGCGCCATCTACGTCTCGCTGCTCGACCCGCAGGCGCAGGGCGTCATCGGCAAGGTGGGGGCGCAGACCAAGGGCGTCGAGAAGCTCTTGCGCCGCATCGGCTTCCGCTACGCGCACCGGGTCGACCCCTTCGACGGCGGCCCGCACTTTTACGCGCCCACCGAAGAGGTCACGCTGGTGCAGCGGACCCGGCGGGCCCCCGCCGCGGTCTCGCCGGACGTCCGGTCGAAGGGCCTGGTCGCGGTCGAGGCCGAGGGCCCGCCCTTCTTCCGGGCCGTGCTCGGCCGCTTCGAGCACGCCCCCTCGGGCGCCTGCCTCGTCGCGCCCGAGGTGGCCGAGCAGCTCGGCGTGCGCGAGGGGCAGGCCGTGGTCACGCTGCCGCTCGACTGAGCGGGGCGCGACCGCGCGGGGGCCCCGGGCGGCGCGAGGCCCGGGCGACCGCGCGGGGGCTCAGGGCGGCGCGACGCGCAGGGCGATCTTGCCGAAGTGCGCGCCCTCGCGCATGGCCTCGAAGGCCTCGCGCGCCCGCTCGAGCGGGTAGACGCGGTCGACGACGGGCTCGAGCCGGTGCGAAGCGATGGCGCGGTTCATCGCCTCGAAGCCCTGGCGGTGGCCGACGAAGATGCCCTGCACGCGCACGTTGTTCATCAGCACGCGCGTCAGGTTGACCGGGCTCTCGCCGCCCGAGAGCACGCCGATGAGCGCCACCTGGCCGCCCGGCCGCACCGAGCGCAGCGACTCGTCGAAGGTGCCGGCGCCGCCGACCTCGACCACGAGGTCGGCGCCCCGCCCGCCGGTCGCCGCCCGCACCGCCTTCGACCACGCGGGCTCTTTCTTGTAGTTGACGAGGTGCCTCGCCCCGAGCGCGCGCGCCCGCTCGAGCTTCTCGTCGCTGCTCGAGGTGACGACGACCTCGGCGCCGAGCAGGGCGGCGAACTGCAGCGCGAAGACCGAGACGCCGCCGGTGCCGAGCACGACGACGACGTCGCCGGCCTTGACCCCGCCGGAGGTGACGAGCGCGCTCCACGCGGTCAGGGCGGCGCAGGGCAGCGTCGCGGCCTGCTCGTCGCTCAGGTGCGCGGGCGGCTCGACGAGCCCCTCTTCGTCGACGACCATCTCGTCGGCGAGCGCGCCGTCGAGCGGGCCGCCGAGCGTCGAGGCGGCGGCCTCGGGGCCGGGGTCGCCCGCGAGCCAGCGCTGCGAGAAGGTCGGGCAGACGCGCTGGCCGGGCTTGACGCGGGTGACGCCGGGGCCGACCTCGACGACCTCGCCGACGCCGTCGGAGCAGGGCACGAGCGGCAGGCGCTGGCGCGGGTTATAGCGCCCCTCGACCATCATCAGGTCGCGGTAGTTGAGCGACGCGGCGCGCACGCGCAGCCGCACTTGGCGGGGGCCGGGCGAGGGGGCGGGCCGCTCGCGCAGGGCGAGGCGCTCGAGGCCGAAGGCGTTTTCGATCTGAACGACGCGCATGAACGATAGCCCTGCCAAGGGCGGCGCCCGCGCGCAAGCCCCGACCGGGCGGCGCCCCCGAGCGCCTGCGCGCGAGCCCCGACCGGGCGGCGCCCCCGAGCGCCCGCGCGCGAGCCCCCGCCCTAACTTGGGGCCCGGCGGCTCGGACGACTCTTCGCCCTTGCGCCCCCCGCGGGGCCGCGGCAGTCCGTACTTCGACAGGCGCGAGACGAGGGTGCGGCGCGAGATGCCGAGCAGCTTCGCGGCCTCGGACTGGTTGCCGGCGCAGCGCTCGAGCGCCCGGACGATGCGCGCGCGCTCGTCGGACTCGGCCTCGGCCGGCGGCGCCGTCAGGTTCGGCGCCCTCGGCGCGGGCGCCGCGGGCGCCACGAACGCCCGCGGCGGGGGCGGCGGCAGCGCGCCGGGGCCCCGGAAGCGCTCGAGCGGCAGGTGCTCGAGCGTGATGAGCGGCCCGGTCGAGAGCACGACGGCGCGCTCGATGACGTTCCGGAGCTCGCGCACGTTGCCCGGCCAGCTGTAGGCCTCGAGCAGCGCGAGCGCCTGGGGCGAGAGCCGGGGCGGGTCGGGCCGGCGCATCGACTCGCAGGCGTGGGCGACGAACTCGGCCGCGAGCGCCCCGATCTCGCTCTTGCGCGCCCGCAGCGGCGGGATGGCGATGGTGATGGTGTTGATGCGAAAGTAAAGGTCCTGCCGGAAGCGCCCCGCCGCGACCTCTTGCTCGAGGTCGCGGTGGGTCGCGAAGATGAAGCGCGCCTCGATCTTGCGCGGCTTCAGCCCGCCCACCCGCGTCGCCTCGCGCCCCTCGAGCACCCGCAGCAGCTTGGCCTGCAGCGCGAGCGGCATCTCGCCGATCTCGTCGAAGAGCACGGTGCCCTGCTCGGCCACCTCGAGCAGGCCCGGCTTGGCCTGCACCGCGCCGGTGAAGGCCCCGCGCTCGTGGCCGAAGAGCTCGCTCTCGAGCAGCGTCTCGGACAGGGCGGCGCAGTTGAGGCAGATGAGCGGCCGGCCCGCCCGCGGCGAGCGCTCGTGGATCGTGCGCGCCAGGACCTCTTTGCCGACGCCGGTCTCGCCGACGAGCAGCACGTTGGCCGGGCTCGGCGCCACCCGCTCGATGAGCGGCCCGAGGCCCGCCATCGGCCCCGAGGTCGACACCGGCTGGAGCGACGACTCGATGCCCGCGTCGCCCGCCGACTCGAGCGCCAGCGTCAGCGCCTCGCTCGTGACCCCGTGCCGCGGGAAGAGCGCCAGGCGCAGCGCCGGCTTGTAGCCCGACTCTTCGAGCAAGAGGCGCAGCCGCGCCACGAGCTGCCGCGCCTGCGCCGCCGAGGTCCGGGGCAAGAGCGCCCGCCAGGCGCCGTCGCCGAACGCGGCGAGCACGTCGTCGTCGCGGAAGGCCCGGGAGAACGCCCGCTCGGCGGCGAGCGCCGCGCCGAGCCCCTCGCGCCCCTCGGCCGTGGTCGAGGCCCCGAAGCCCTCGCCGCCGGCCGCCCCCTCGAGGCCGATCTCGACGATCGCGAGCGTCGTGCCCTCGGCGGCCGCCCGCGTGATCTCGGCGTCGACGCGCAGGTCGAAGGCCTCGCCCCGGGCGACGCGCCGCGGCAGGGCCGTGCCCCGCCGCTCTTCGAGCACCAGCACCGCGTCGCCGATGCGCAGAATCGAGCCCTCGGCGAGCGGCACCGGGCGCGAGGGCTCGAGGCGCTGGCCGTCGAGCGTCGTGCCGTTGCGGCTGTCGAGGTCCGTGATGAGCGGCGCCCGGCTCGCGGGGTCGCGCGTCAGCCGGGCGTGCTTGCGCGAGACCTTCGCGTCGGCCAGGTACACGTCACACTCGGGGTCGCGGCCGATGAAGAGTTCGGGGCGCTCCCACAAGATCGGGACGAGCACCACGCCCTCACGGCTCATGACGACGAGTGTGAGCTGGCCCGACATGGGCCGATGCTAACGAAGGGGCCCTGCCGTTTCAAGGGCGCTGCCCCCGCGAAACACGCCCCGAAAGGCCCTTCGCAGCCGAACGTAAGCGCCGCCCGAGCTCGCCCTCGGCCGTACCGGACGCCTTCGCCTTCGCCGGGTGCCCCGGCGCGCGCGCGGGCGGCGACGCCTCGGGCGCCCCGGCCGGCGCGCACGAGGGGGCCGGCTCGGGCCGCGCGACCGCGAGGGGCGGCACGGCGCGGGCGAAGGGCGGGGCCGGCTCGCCGACCGAGACCGAGGTCGGCGCGATCGCCGCCGCCGCGCCCGCCGACGACGCCATGCCGCGCCGCCAGCCGCCCCACCACGCCAGGCCCAGGCCCGCGACGAGCAGCGCGCCGAGCGCCGCCCGCCGCGCCGCCGTCGGCTCGCGCGAGC
The DNA here is from genome assembly GCA_035762175.1 of Polyangiaceae bacterium. Classification (GTDB taxonomy): domain Bacteria; phylum Myxococcota_A; class Polyangia; order Polyangiales; family Polyangiaceae; genus DASTPP01. The sequence goes on from DASTPP010000277.1 coordinate 6,928, forward strand.
CGCCCGCCCGCTGCACGAAGGCGCCGACCGAGAAGCCCCCGTCGAACGAGGGGTTGGCGGCGAAGGGGTGCGACGACGAGGCGAGCGCCCCGCGCGCCGTCGGCGGCGAGTACGAGCGCTCGATCGCCTCGGCCACCTTGGCCCGCTCGGCGAGCGCGTCGCCGGCGAGCTCTTCGACCCAGCGCGCGACGCGGTGCAGGGGCGCGACGTCGACGGCCGCCTCGATGAGCTGCGCCATCTCGCGCGCGGTCGCCGGGCGCGCCTCGGGCTCGGTCTGCAGCCCCGACAAGATCACCGCCTCGAAGGCCGCCGGCAGGTCGGGCCGGTAGCGGCTCGGCGGCTCGACCCGCCCCGACAGGATCTTGTCGAGCACCGCCCCTTGCGTCTTGCCGTGGTAGAGCCGCCGCAAGGTCAGCGCCTCCCAGAGGCAGACCGCCGCCGCGTACACGTCGCTGCGACGGTCGACGTCGCCCTTCTGAACCTGCTCGGGCGAGGCGTACGCGAGCTTGCCCTTGAGCAGCCCCGCCCGCGTGACGACGCACTGGTGCGCCGCCTTCGCCACGCCGAAGTCGAGCACCCGCGCGACCCCGTCGACGCCCACCATCACGTTGTGCGGGCTCAGGTCGCGGTGCACCACCCCGAGCGGCTGGCCGTCGAGCCCGCGCGCCTCGTGCGCCGCGTGCAGCCCCGACAGGATGCCGACCCCGAGCGCCGCCACCACGTCGACCGGCACCGCGCGCCCGAGCTCGCCCGCCCGGCGCAACAGGCGCATCAGCGTCTCGCCGTGCACGTACTCCATCACGAGGCCGATCTCGTTGCCCTCCGACACCACGTCGAGCGTCGAGACGACGTTCAGGTGCCGCACCCGCGCCGCCAGCCGCGCCTCGTCGAGGAACATCGCCGCGAACTCGGGGTCGGTCGCGTACTCGGGCGACAGGCGCTTGATCGCCACCACGCGGCCGAACTCGCGCGAGCCGCCCGCGCGGCCGAAATGCACCCGCGCCATGCCCCCGCGAGCGATCTCGCCGAACACCAAGCAGGGGCCGAGCGGCCGAGGTTCGGGCAGCACAATCGCCATAAACAATAGCCCACGCTTAAGTAGCGCATTCTAACGGAAGGTTTGTGCTCGGACAACTCTCGCCCCCTACCCGACCTTCGCGTTTTCGCCCCCTGCACCGCCCACATGTGTGCGCCCCGAAGGGGGGGCCAGCCGAACCGCAAACGTAAGCCAGAGCTGTCCGGCAGAACAAGCGGGAACCCTTACCATCAAAATAATTAAGCTACCGCCGACCCGGACGCCGGCCACGCCCGAGGCGCCCCCGACCCCTCGTGGCCCGGCGCATGACGCGCCCCCGAAAGGCAAAAACCGCCGCGCCTTACCGACGAAAGACAACAGCATCGATTCAACCCCGAGCGCTCGAGAGACAGAACGCCCGTTCGACCCCGAACGACCCGAAGCAAGGTTTTTGTTAGTTCTCTGGCGCGCGCGGCCGATGCACCCGGCGAAACCCGGCACGCGTAGTTCATTGTTCGAGACGAGCCCCTGGCCCTCGGCCCCCCCGTGACCCGAGCGGGCTTTTTCGATCACTGTTTTTCGTTTCTCGCCCCCGCCCGCCTGAGATCGGCCCGGGGCCCACGTCCGTCGTCACAGATTTGTCCGTCCGGGCCACTCCCCCAAACAGGAACCTCCGGACCGCACCCCTGTCGCTGTTCCGCCCCTCGCGTCGTGTCGAGCACGCCTACCTTTCGGGCGAGGTAGGCCCCCGAGCCCTCCCCCACCCTGACGAAGGCACCGAAGCATGACAGCCTCCCCGAAGACGCTCCTTTCTCTGTTTCTTGGGCTCGGCCTGCTCGCCAGTTGCGGCGGCTCACCGAAGGCGGCGCGCACGGCGTCGGCCACGGCGAGCCCGCCCTCGCCCCCGGGGGTGGTCGGGCAGTGCGGCCGCTCGGCGCCGGGGGTCGGGGCGGCGCGCTACGGCACGAGCCGGAGCGGGTCGAGCGTGGCGCTCGCCCTCGCGCCCGGGGCGGGGCCCGAAGAGGGGCGCGTGCTCGCGTACGTGGCCGACTCGGACGACGGGGCGCTCTACACGGTCGACGTCTCGAGCGGCAAGACGCTCGCGCGCACGAAGCTGCGGGGGCAGCCCGAGCAGCTCCTGGTGCTGGCCGACGGCCGGGTGGCCGCGGCGCTGCGCGACAAGAACGCGGTCGAGGTGCTCGAGCCGGGCGCGCGCCCCGAGCTCGGGCTGAGCCCCCGCTGTCTCGCGGCCGTGCCGAGCGAGCCGGTGGGGCTCGCGGCGACGCCCGACGACAAGACGCTGCTCGTGACGAGCGGCTGGGGGCGGGCGCTGACGGCGCTCGACGGCGCGTCGCTGGCGGCGGGGCGCTCGGTCGAGCTGCCGCGCGAGCCGCGGTCGGTGGTCGCGAGCGACGACGGCAAGCTCGCGTACGTGGCGCACGTGGTCGGGGCGCAGATGTCGGTGGTCGACCTCGACGACCCCGCGGCCGAGGCGAGGCAGGTCGATCTGCGGGCGGGCGAGCGCTCGGGCGCGGCCTCGAGCGCCCGGCGCGCCGACAAGCCGCGCGAGGGCTGCCAGGGCTTCGCGCTGGCCAAGTCGTCGGACGGCGCCCGCGTCTTCGCCCCGATGGCGCTCGTCGACCCGGGCGAGCCGGCGCGCGCGAGCGGCGGCTACGGCAACCCGAACGCGCCGCTGCCGCCCGAAGTGAGCGCGGTCGCGGTGGTCGACGCGCAGGCCGAGCGCTCGCTGACCAAGGCGCTCTTCGCCCCCTCGGGCTTCGGGAAGGCGCGCTTTCTGCGCCACCAGCCCAAGGGCGATTGCATCTTGCCCCGGGCGGCGGCCTACCACGACGGCTCGCTCTACGTGACGTGCTTCGGCATCGACGCCCTCGTCGAGTACGACGGCAAGGCCGTCGACCCGTCGCGCTTCGAGCGGCGGCGCTGGGCGGTCGGGGGCGGGCCGACGGGCGTCGCGCTCGACGGGGCCGCGGGCCGCGCGGTGGTCTGGTCGCAGTTCGACCACGTCGTGAGCGTCGTGCCGCTGAACGGCGGCGACGAGCCGCAGACCAGCTTCGTCGGCGACCCCGGGGGCCGCCCCGACCTCGACTACGAGTTCGCGCTCGGGCGAGAGCTCTTTCACCGCAGCGGCGACAGCCGCATCAGCCAGGACGGGCGCGCCTGCGCGAGCTGCCACCCCAACGGGCGCGAGGACGCCATCACCTGGGCGACGCCCGACGGCCCGCGCCAGACCCCGATGCTCGCCGGCCGCCTCGACGTGACCGCCCCCTACAGCTGGTCGGGGCAGCACGCCACGGTGCCCGAGCACGTGCACGCCACCTTCCAGCGCCTGGGCGGCACCGGGCTCGACGAAGCCTCGCTCGGCGCCCTGCTCACGTACATCAGCCGCATGCCCGCGCCCCCGCCCGCCGCGCCCCCGCCCTCGCGCCGCGCGCTCGTCGAGCGCGGCCGCGAGGTGTTCGCCTCGTCGGAGGCCGCCTGCGTCGGCTGCCACGGCGACCCCGACCGCGCCTCGACCGACCGCGAGCGCCACGACGTGGGCAGCTTCGTCCAGGGCGACACCCAGCGCGCCTTCGACACGCCCTCGCTGCGCTTTCTGAGCGGCACCGCGCCCTACTTTCACGACGGGCGCTACGCGACGCTCGACGCGCTGCTCGACGCGACCGACTCGACCATGGGGCACACCGCGCACCTCAGCAAGCGCGACCGCCGGGCCCTCGCCGCCTATTTGGAGACGCTGTGAAGGCCCGCCGCTTCGCCCCCACCGCCCTCGCGCTCGCCGCCGCGGCGCTCGCGCCGTCGTTCGCGGCGGCCAAGCCCCCCATCCGCGACATCGTCCGCGGCACCGTCCGCGAGCCCTTCGGCCGCAATACCATCCGCGAACCCCTCCCCGAGACCGACGCGATCGACCCCTTCGACGGAGGGCCGCGGCCGGACGGCGTCAGCGAGCCGCCCGCGGCGGTCCCCCGCCTGCCCTTGGTCTCGCCGCCGGCCCCGCTCGAGCCGGGGCGGGCCCCCGAGAAGCTCGCGTGGTCGTACGAAACCGAGGGCCTGCGCGTCGTCGGCGCCGAGGGGCTGCCCCCCGACCAGTCGCCGCAGTTCCGGCACTTGCGCGCCGTGGCCCCCGCGCGCCCGAAGGCCCGCAAGAAGAAGGCGCCGCCGCCCGCGCCGCGCCGCGCCGACACCGACACCGCGTGGGTGCGGGTCGAGGGCGCGTCGTCGGCCCCGACGCTCGTCGCCTTCGCCTGGCAGGCGCCCGAGTCGAAGTACGCGCGGGCGCTCTCGATGCCCTGCCGCCCCTGGCTCGAGGCGCCCGTGCGCTGGCCGCTGCGCTGGGAGAGCGTGCGCGAAGGCGAGGCGGGCGCGCCGCTCTGGCAGGTCAACGACGGCTGGTACGACGAGCGATCGTGCCAGGTCTCGCTCGAGCGGCGCACCGCCCTGCGGCCGGCGGTCCTGGTGCGCCAGGGGCAGACGCCCATGGTGCTCGGCGCCCGCGACGACGACGCCGTCGTCTTCCTCGTCGCGCCGACGCGCACGCTGCAGGCGCACGATCTCGGCGGCGGCGCGCGCACGACGCAGGGCCCCTTCGCCCGCGTGCGCGTCCCGGTCGGGCCGGGCCTCGCCTCGACGCTCGTCGCCTCGTTCACGGGCGCGTCGGCCCCATCTTGGTGGAAGCGCCCGAACGCGGGCGCCGCCGCGCCCGTCCAGCCCGGCGCCGAGCCGATCCTGCTCGAGGTGCGCGTCGATCTGAGCCAGGCGGTGGCCGAGCGCGAGCCGACGCTGGCGATCCAGCGGGTGACCGATCGGCCCGAGCTGTCGCTGCCCGTGCCGCCCAAGGCGCCGCCGCTGCCGCAGCTCCGGGGCTCGCGGCAGGGCCCCGGCGAGGGCGGCGGCCAGGCGGCGTTGGCGCCGGCCCAGGCGAAGCGCTGACGGCGGCGCGGGGCGGGCTCCCCGCCCGAGGGCCTACCCGAAGGGGGCGCGCTGGCGTATGGTCGCGCGCGCCATGCGAGGCCCGCCCCGTCTGGTGCTGTCACTCGCGGCCGGCCTGGCGTGCCTGGCCGCGACGTCGCTCGCGCGCGCCGACGAGGGCGACGACGACGGCGAGGGCCCGCTGCCGACGCCGACGCTGCCCTGGGCCCTGCTGCAGCTGGCGCCGAGCCCGGGCCTGCTGGCGGGGCCCGACGGCACGCACTTCTCGCTGCGCTGGCAGGTGACGCCGCTGCTCTACTCGTTCGGCATCCACCGGGGGTTGAGCCCCTGGCGCGTCGGCGTGGTCGAGCCGCTCATCCGGCAGGCGGGCTCGCTCGAGCTCTTCGTCTCGCCCGAGTACGCCGCCATCGGCGACCGCTTCGCGTCGCGCTGGCTCCTGCGCGCGGGGGTTCGATCGTACTTTCCCCTGCTGTCCGAGGGCGAGAGCCTCTCGGTCTCGGTCGGCTCGGGCGTGACGCTGCAGCGGGGCGAGCTCGGGGCGACGTACGAGGGCGGCGTCTACACGCTCTTCGGCGTCTTCGGGCTGCAGGTCGCCTACACGCCGCGCTTCGACGAGGGGCGCTTCGCGTTCACGCTGCGGCTGCGCTACTTCTGACGCCGGCGCGCCGCCCGACGCCCATGCGCCACGCCGGACGCCCCGCCCCCCTGCCGCGCCTCGCGCCGCTCGTGCCGCTCGCGCTCGCCGTCGGCCTCGGCGCCTGCCTGCCGGGGCGCTTTCTGGTGCGCAACCTCGAGGCGATGGCCGAGCCGATGCAGCCGGCCCCCCGCCGCGCCGAAGACCCCGCGCGGCCCGACGCGCGCCTCGCGGCGCTCTGGGTAGGGCACGCGACGGTGCTCGTGCAGATCGACGACAAGTTCGTGCTGACCGACCCGGTGTTCACCGACTCGGTGGGGCAGGTCTCGCGCCGGCTCGTCGCGCCGGGGCTCGAGCCCGAGCGGCTGCCGGCGCTCGAGGCCGTGGTCGTCTCGCACACGCACTTCGACCACCTCTCGCTCTCGTCGCTGCGGCGGCTCGAGGGGCGCGCCGAGCGCCTCTTCGTGCCGGCGGGGGCGCTCGTGTACGTGCCGAACTACGCCTTCCCCGCGGCGCCGCTCAAGCGCTTCGCCTCGTGGGCCTCGCCCGACGGGCTGCGCGTCACGGCCGTGCCGGTCGACCACGTCGGCGGCCGCTACGGCATCGATCAAGGCTGGATGGGCGGGCGCGCCCACACGGGCTACGTCATCTCGTACCACGGCTACAACGTGTATTTCGGGGGCGACACGGCCTACAAAAAAGAGTTCTTCGAGGAGACGCGGCGGCGCTTTCCGAAGATCGATCTCGCCATTTTGCCGATCGCGCCGATCAACCCGCGCGACTTCATGAAAAAGACGCACATGAGCCCGGACGAGGCCCTGCGCGCCTTCGACGACCTCGGCGCCGAGCGCATGATGCCCATTCACTTCGACACCTTCATCAACTCGACCGACGAGCGGGGCGAGGCGCGCGAGCGCTTCAAGCGGCTCGTCGCCGAGCGCAAGCTCGGGCCCGGCCGGGTGTCGGTGCTCGCGATCGGCGAGCGGCACGTGTTCGTGCCGCGCTAAGCCCGCGGCGGCCACCTCGCGCGCCTCGAGCGCCTCGAGCCGCTCGAGGAAGGCGCGGCCCCGCGCGCGGTCGGTCATCATCACGAAGGCGGCCAGGCCCTTGAGCTGCTGCAGCGTCTCGCCGGGCTTGCCGGGCTTGCCCCGCTCGCGGTTGTGGATGGCCGCGCGCAGCCGCCGCACGACGTCGCGGGGCACCCGCGCGGGCGCGGCGTTCTCGGCCGGGGCGCGGTTGACGACGAGGCCCGTCACGCGCTGCGAGGCGCCGGGGCGCAGCACGCGGGTCTTCGAGGGGTGCGGGGCGAAGCCCTCGGCGCGCAGGATCGCCTTGACGCCCCGGAGCAGCCCCCCCACCGGCGCGCGGGCGGGGGCGTCGTCGCCCTCGGGCCGCCGCCACGAGAAGGTCAGGTCGTCGGCGTAGCGCGTGTAGCGGAAGCCGAAGGCGCGGGCGAGGCCCGAGAGGCGCCGGTCGAGGCGGACGCAGAGGGCGTTGGTGATGGCGGGCGAGGTCGGGGCGCCCTGCGGCAGCGAGCGGGGCCCGGTGGCGACGAAGTGCTGGCGCCCGCGGACGATCATCGGCGCGCGCGGCGCCTCGGTGGCGAGCAGCGCGAGCAGGGTCGCCACGCCCTCGGGCAGGCCGCCCTTGCGCAAGAGGCCCTTGACCCGCCGCCACGAGACGGACGGAAAGAAGTCTTTGACGTCGACCTTGACCAGCAGGTCGGCGCCCGCGTGCGGCTCGGCGTTGGTCACGATCGAGCGGCCGGCCAAGAACCCGTGCGCGTTGCCGTGCACGGCGAACTTCTCGAACACGTTGCGCAGCGCCCAGCGCTGGGCCTCTTTCAGGTAGCGCTTGGGCGCGGTGATGGTGCGCTCGCTGTCGTCGCGCTTGGGTATGGTCCACCTCCGGTAGTGGCTGCCCGTGTCGACGTCGCGGTGGTAGGTCATCCAACGCAACGCCGGCAGGGTCACGCCGAGGGCCTTGGCCAGGTCGTCGGCGCTCGCGAGGCCGTCGAGCTGGTTCTGGCGGGCGCGCTCCTCGCGGCGCGGCACGTCGAAGGCGTCGGGCTTGGTCTCGTCGCGCCAGAAGGCCTCGGGGCCGAGGTGCACGACGTGCGTCGCCTTGTAGGCCGCCCACGCGAGCTTGCGCAGCGCGCGGCGCTCGGCCGCCTCGGCGCGCTTCTTCTCTTTGTAGCCCTCGCGCTCTTTGTCCGAGAGCTTCGCCGGGTCGACCCCGTCGGTCGACAGCCCCTTGGCCTTGAGCTGCGAGCCTACCCACGCGTCGATGCCGCCCGCCTCGCGGATGGCCTGCCAGCGCGCGACGCGCTCGTCGTGGGCGCGCTTTCGCTCTTCGAGCGCGTGCGGCGAGGGCGCGGGAGCCGGCGCGACCTCGCGCGCGGGCTCGGGGCGGGCGGCCGAAAGCGAGGGGGCGACGATGGCGGTCACGGGCGTGCCTCGGGCTGGGGTTGGGGCGTTCGGGGCGGCGCCGTCGGCCGCCGGAGGGAGAGCCCGCCGCGCATCACCTTCCCCTCGCGGGGCACGGTAGCCTCACCGGTTCTCCGCCGTAGCTGCGCCGTCAGCGCGGGGAGAAACGGCGGCTCGCGTCGTTGCCTCAGTTCTCCCCGCGCTGACGGCGCAGCTACGGCGAAGAGAACCAAGACCAGGCTACCTTGCGGTGCGCTGGCGTGCGAAATGACCCGGGCGGCGCGACGCCGCCCGCGCGCTCGAGGCGCGAGGCTGGTGCGGGCGGGCTCTCTCCCCGGGGGCCGGGGCTCGTGGTGCGAAGGGCGTCGTGGCGGCGTTCGGCGCCGCGAGAGGCGGGTCGGCGGGGCGCGGCGCGCGCCGAACGATCGGGGCGCCGGCCGGCCGAGAGAGAGCCCGTCGCGCATCACCTTCCCCTCTCGGGGCACGGTAGCCTCACCGGTTCTCCGCCGTAGAGGTGATCGCGCGGCGGGGAGAAACGGCGGTCTGCGTCGTTGCCTCAGTTCTCCCCGCCGCGCGATCACCTCTACGGCGAAGAGAACCAAGACCAGGCTACCTTGCGGTGCGTTGGCGTGCGAATGAACCCGGGCGGCGCGACGCCGCCCGCGCGCTCGAGGCGCGAGGCTGGTGCGGACGGGCTCTCTCTCGGCGGGTCGGTCGGTGTTCGGGTGGGCGTTCGTTCGTCGGGTCGGGCGCGGCGCGCCTTCGGGGGGGCCGCTCGGTCGGCCGAGAGAGAGCTCGCCGCGCATCACCTTCCCCTCTCGGGGCACGGTAGCCTCACCGGTTCTCCGCCGTACCGCGGATCCTCCGCGGCGTAGAAACGGCGGCCGGCGTCGTTGGTTCCGTTCTACGCCGCGGAGGATCCGCGGTACGGCGAAGAGAACCAAGAACAGGCTACCTTGCGGCGTGCTGGCGTGCGAATGAACCCGGGCGGCGCGGCGCCGCCCGCGCGCTCGAGGCGCGAGGCTGGTGCGGGCGAACTCTCTCTCGGCCGATCGTTCGGCCGCGGGCGAAGCGTCGGCGCGGCGGCGGGGCCGGCCGGGGGGGGGCCCGAGTCGCATCACCTTCCCCTCTCGGGGCACGGTAGCCTCACCGGTTCTCCGCGCGACGAACGCCTTCTCGCGCGGGAGAAACGGCCGTTCGGGACGTTGCCTCAGTTCTCCCGCGCGAGAAGGCGTTCGTCGCGCGAAGAGAACCAAGACCAGGCTACCTTGCGGCGTGCTGGCGTGCGAATGAACCCGGGCGGCGCGGCGCCGCCCGCGCGCTCGAGGCGCGAGGCTGGTGCGACGGGGCCCCCGCCCCGACGGCCGGCCGAGAGAGAGCCCGTCGCGCATCACCTTCCCCTCGCGGGGCACGGTAGCCTCACCGGTTCTCCGCGCTACCCGGCCATCGGGGCCCGGGAGAAACGGCGGCCGGCGTCGTTGCCTCAGTTCTCCCGGGCCCCGATGGCCGGGTAGCGCGAAGAGAACCAAGACCAGGCTACCTTGCGGTGCGTTGGCGTGCGAAATGACCCGGGCGGCGCGGCGCCGCCCGCGCGCTCGAGGCGCGAGGCTGGTGCGGACGAACTCTCTCTCGGCCGGTCGAACCGGCGCCCCTGACATCTTACGAATCTCAGGTCGGTTTTCTATTCGAATCGATCGCGGCGCGCTCGCGGGGGGCGGCATGGTCGTGTGCCCCCCTCAGACCGCCGACGCGTCGGCGTCGACGTAGCCCTCGGCCGCGAGCGCGTCGAGGCGCCGGAAGTAGGCCTCGCGGGCCTCGCGGTCGGAGTCGAACCAGAGCCGCTGGTGGCGCTCGTTGCCCGCGCGCGCCCCCCAGCGCACGTGCACCGCGCGCCGGTCGAGCGAGACGCGGTAGACGGTCTCGGCCCCGGCCGCGTCGCGCCGGACGTAGGTGCGCGTCTCGGCCAGGATGAGGCTTCGGCCCTCGGGCGTGCGGCGCGCGGCCTCGTCGGCGCTCAGCTTGCGCGCGTAGGCGAGCCGCAGCGCGATGAGGTGCTCGCAGGGGCCCTCGCGCAGGCCCGAGCGCTGGTAGGTGGCGCAGGTGCAGGCGGCGCCCCCGACGCGCCCCTCGTTGTCGAGGGTGAAGCGGGGCGCGTAGGTGCGGTGGGCCTCGCGGTCGGCGACCTCGCCGTGCACCTCGGTGCCCTCGCCGCCCATGTCGTGCAGCTTGGTCAGGCGCACCTCGCCCGCGCCCGCGCCCCCGTCGCCGAGCAGGCGGTGGGCGCGCGCCTCGCGCTCGCTGCCGAAGCGGATGGCGCCCTCGTCGACCGGCGAAGGCAAGAGCTGCCGCGGCCGGTAGGCGTCGTTCGCGAGGTCGTAGAGCACGCGGCCGCGCAGGCACTCGTGCTGCAGCGCCGCGCGCGCCTCGCCCGCCGGCAGGCCGAGGGCGGCGGCGACGGCGGGCAGCGGCAGCGGGCCCTTTTCGTTCAAAAGGTGGAAGGCCCGCTCGGCCGGCGCGCCCACGGGCCGGGGCATCAACAGGTCGAACGAGGCGGCGCTCGCCCAGCTGCTCTCGGCCCAGCCCGTCAGCGCGACGCTGAGCGTGGCGGGGCCGAGGTCGAAGACGAGGAACCACGGCAGGCCCGCGCCGAGCAGCCGCACGCGCGCCGAGCGCAGGTGCGGCAAGAGGGGGGCGAGGCAGAGCAGGCGCTGGCGGCCGAAGGTGCGCACGACCTTGGGCTCGCCGCCCTCGTAGGCGGGGCCGTGCGCCTCGAGCAGGCGCTCCCAGGGCTCGAGCACCAGGCGCGGCGGCAGGCCCGGTACGAGCTCGAAGCGCAGCGCGCGCGGCGAGGTCTTCGCCTTGCGCACGCGCAGGGCGTAGAGGACGTTGTACACGTCGACGGGGGCGAGCCGGCACGAGGCCGAGGGCAGCGTCGCGGCCGACTGCACCTGCAGAAAGCCCCGCAGCCAGCCCTGCGCCACCTCGAGCTCGCGGCTCGAGCCGGGGCCCGGCGGGCCCGCGGGGGCGACGCCCGCCTCGAAGAGGGCCGGCGTGTGCGAGCGCAGGCGCTCGAGGCCGCCCACGAACTCGGCGTTCAGATCGACGAAGGCAGTGCCGGGCGCCGCCTCGCGCTCGTCGAAGCACTCGTTCGACAGAAAGAGGCGGGCGTAGGCGCTCTCGTCGCGCGAAAAGACCTCGATCGACAGCCCGTCGGGGTCGACCGTGAGCACCGGGTCGAGGGCGCCGACCTGGCGGGTGTCTTCGGCGAAGGCCTTCTCGAGGTAGGCCTTCTGCGCCTCCCAGATCTGGGCCGTGGCGCGCTTGCCCTGCTTCATCAGGTAGGCGAGGTAGGCCGTGCGGTCGCGCCCCTTGTAGCGCAGATCGCTCTCGAGCACGGCCCAGGTGGCGAGCAGCGCGTCGCGCACGAGCGCCGCGTCGCGCAGCCGCCCGCGCAGCCCGACGACGCCGCGGCCGCGGTCGAGGGCGAGCCTGACCCGCGCGCCCGACTCGTCGCGCGCGAGCCCGCTGCGCGAGGCGTAGTTGAGCGAGACCGTTTGCACTGCGCGCGCCGCCGTCATGCGTTCACCTCGTTGCGCGCGGCCTTGTCGGCGCGCCGCTTCGCCCGTTTGAGGGCCCGGTAGGCCGCCTTGCGCAGGGGCAGCGGCGCGCCCTTCTTGTCGAAGGCGATGGCCGAGAGCAGCTCGCGCGAGGCCGCGTCGCCCGCCCAGCCGAGGGCCTCGATGGCGGCGACGCGCGTCGGATCGTCGGGGCCGGCCAGGGCGAGGGCCCGCAGGTGCGCGAGGCCCTTGCCCTCGGCGAAGGCGACGCCGAGCGCCATGCGCCGCCCCTCGCTCGAGGCGACGAGCTCGGCCGAGGGCGCCTCGACCGCGCCGGCGAAGGCCACCGGGTCGAAGGGCTCGACCTTGCGGGCGAGCGCGGCCGCCTCGCGGCCGAGGGCGCCGCGCAAGGCACGGGCGGCGGTCGCGCGCACGCCCGGGTCGCGGTCCGACAGGGCGCGGGCGAGCGGCTCGCGCCCTTTCGCGTCGCCGAGCTCGGCGAGCCCCTCGACCCCGAGGCGCCGCAAGGCGTCGGGCACGGCGTCGCCCCCGGCCGCGAGTTCGCCGAGGCGCGGCGCGAGCGCGGCGAGCCGGGCGCGCACGCCGAGGGCGACGACGGCGCGCCAGGCGCGCTCTTCGGCCGCGCGCCGCTCGGGCGCCGCGCGCGCCCACGCCGCGGCCGACGCGGCCTCGGCCCGCACGACCGCGTCGGCCGGCAGGCCCGCCCCGCCCGACGCCGCCTCGTCGCGCGCGGCGAGCAGCCAGGCGGCGTCGCCGCGCGTCTCGGCCTTCTCGTGCCCAAGCAGGCGGGCGAGCGCCTCGAGGGGCAGCGAGGCCCGGCGCAGCAGGCCGAAGAGCAGCCGGCGCCGGAGCGCCTCGCTCTCGAGCGACGCGAGGCGCGGCAAGAGCTGCTCGGGCTCGCCCTCGCGGGCCAGGTAGGCGGCGGCGGGCTCGGACACGTCGCGGTGCTCGCTCGCGAGCCCCGCCAGCGCCACGCGCGTCGGCTCGTCGAAGAAGAGCCGCGTGAGGGCGCGGCGGCAGGCGAAGCGCAGCTGGGGCTGGCGGTCGCCGAGCCCGCGCACGAGCGCCGCCTCGGCCTCGCGATCGCCGAGCCGGCCGAGCGCATCGGCCGCCGCCAGGCGCACCGCGTGCGCCGCGCCCGGGTTGTCGAGGGCCCCCTCGAGCCGCGAGCGCGCCCAGTCGCCGCCGATATGCCGGAGCGCCCGCACCGACGCCTCGGCGAGGGGGCCCGAGCCCGCCTCGAGCGCCTGCTCGATGCGCCCGCGCACGCGCTGGCGCGCCTCGGTGCTCTCGAGCTTGCGCTCGAGGCGACCGAGGCCCTCGAGGGCGGCCGCCTGCATCGACGCGTCGGCGGGGGCCTCTTTCGTCCCGCCGCCGGCCACGGTCTCGAGCTCTTCGAGCGCGCGCCGATCGCCCAGCGTGCCGAGCGCGACGAGGGCGCGCTCGCGCTCGCCCCCCTCGCCCGCCCGGACGAAGAGCAAAAGGGGCCGCAGCGCCGCCGACGACCCCCGCTCGGCGACGCCCTCGGCCGCGGCGAGCATCAGATCGCGGGCCCCGCCGCGCAGCACCTCTTCGAGCGGCGCGGCGGGGGCGCCGAAGGCCCGCACGCGCCGCGCGTACTGGGCGACGGCGGCCTTGCGCACCTCGAGATCGCGGTCGCGAAAGAGCGCCGCGAGCAGCTCGTTCGCCTCGGGCTCGGCCCCCTCGCCGAGGCCCTCGGCGGCGCGGCGGCGCAAAGTCGCATCTTTCGCCCGGGCCGCCTCGCGCAGATAGCGCAGGGCGAGGGCGGGGTCGCGGCGCTTCTTCGCGCCCGCGAGCGCGCGCGCCGCCTCGAAGGCCGCCGCGCGCACCGCATCGCTCTCGTCGCCGAAGAGCGCCGCGCTCGCCTCGAGCGCCTCGGCCCCGCGCAGCCGCCCGAGCGCCTTGACGAGCTCGAGCCGCGCGGGCTCGGCCGCCCCGAGCTCGGCGACGCGCGCGGCGATGGCGCGCACCGCCGCGGGCGAGCCGAGGTTCAAGAGGGCCTCGCGGGCGCGCCGCGCGGCGTTCGCGTCGTCGGAGCGGAGGAGGGCGGCGAGCACGTCGACCGCCTGGTCGTCGCGGCGCGAGGCGAGCAGCTCGGCGGCGCGCAGGCGCAGGTCGGCGTGATCGCTGCGCAGCGCGCGCCCGAGCGCCTCGACGACGCGCGGATCTTGCGCCCCCGTCAACCGCTCGAGCACGCCGACGCGCACGTCGGGGTGGTCGCTGCGCAGCGCGGCGAGCAGGGGCTCGAGGCTGCCCTTGGGCCCGAGCCGCTCGAGCAGCTCGAAGGCGTACTTGCGCACGTCGGCGAGCGGCGCGTTCAGCGCCGCCTCGAGCCGCGGCCGCGCGACCTCGCCCCGCGCCGCGAGCTCGTCGAGGGCGCCGCGCGCCACGTCGGCCGAGGTCGAGGCGAGCGCCAGGCCCAGCGGCTCGTCGGACCCTTCGGGGAAGAGCTTCTTCAGCCCCGCGAAGGCCGCCCGCCGCACCAGATGGTGCGGATCGTCGAGCGCCCGCAAGAGCGGCGGCATCGCCGCCGACGCGCCCACCGCGCCCGCCTGCGCGAGCTCGACCACGCGATCGATGGCGTCGCGGCGCACGCGGTGGCCCTCGTCGTCGCCCGCGGCGACCTGCCGCAAGAGCCCGACGTAAGCCCCGAAGGCGAGCAGGCGCAGCCGGTCGCGCTCGGCGTCGGGCACCTCGCCCGCCGCCGCGCCGCCCTTCGCGCCCTCGGCGCCCTCGGCGAAGAGCCGGCGCAGCCAGCCCTTCGGCGGCTTCGCGTCGGTCTCGGCCTCGGCCCTCGGCGCCGTGTCGGGCGTGAACGACGCGCCCGCGAGGCGCGGGCGCCCGACGCGACGCGCCTCGCGGAAGAACTCGAGCGGCTTGCCCCGCAGCCGGAGCACGTTCGCCGCCGCGTGGCGCTGGTCGGGCAGGTCGCCGGCGAGCGCCTCGGCGAGGCCCACGACGAGGCGGCCGCGCGCCTCTTCGGGCGGCCACTCTTTCATGTCGGCCGCCTTCTCGGGCCGCGGCGGCATCAGCGCCTCGATGAGGTGGGCGAGGTAGCGCTCGGGGTCGGCGCGCATCTCGAGCGCGCGCGCGGCGGCGAAGCGCACGTCGGGCCGCTGCGACGAGAGCGCGCTCGCGAGCAGGTCGGGCGGCTCGCCCCGCCGGAAGGCGCGCAGATCGCGCGCGAGCAGCACCGCGAAGACGTACTCTTGCACCTCGCGCGCGGGGTCTTCGAGCCCCTGCAGCATGCCGCCGTAGCCCTCGGGGCCGAGCGCCGCGAAGCCCAGCACCGCCCCGACGCGCAGGGGCTGGTGTTTGTCGCGCAGCGTGCCCGTCAGGACGGGCAGCGCCCGCGCGTCGCCGAGCCGCGCGAGCCCCTCGGCCGCCCACGAGCGCACGGCCACCTCGGCGTGGGCGAGGTGGTCGAGCAGGTAGCCCTCGTCGCCCTTGCGGCAGGCGGTCGCCAGGCCCCGCGCCGCCTGCTCGCGCACGAGCGGCAGCGCGTCTTTGATGAGCTCGGTCGCGAGGTACTTGATCGTGCGCGGCGAGCCGAGCGTCGCCAGCGCCATCGCCGCCCGCGTGCGCCAATCGGCGAGCGCCGCGGCGGGGAACCTCGGCTCGAGCGACTTGTCGACGAGCAGCCCGCGCATCGCGTCGATGAGCTGCTCGTCGCGGCGCACCGCGAGCAGCTCGGCCGCGCGCACCTTCAGGTCGTAGTGCGAGCTCTGCAGCCCCGCGTAGAGCGGGCCGCCCTCGGCCGGGGCGAGCCTGTCGAGCGACTCGAGCGCCGCGATTCTCGGGGCGGGCTCGTCGTCGGCGAGCAGCCTCATCAGCGGCCCGCGCACGGCCTCGAGCGGCGCCTCGGCCGCGCCCCTGGCCCCCTCGGCGCGCAGCGGCGCGTGCACCGAGGCCGCCGCCTCGACGTGCGCCGCGGGCTCGCCCTTGCCCTCGAGCTTGACGAGCGCCTCGTAGGCGGCCCGCCCGACGCCGAGATCGCGGTCGCCCACGGCGGCGTGCAGCCGCGCGCGCGCCCACGCCTGGTCTTTGCCGAGCGCCTCGAGCTCGCGCACCGCCCGCAGCCGCACGTCGGCGAAGCGGCCCCCGAGCGCCCGCTCGAGCGCCCGCTCGGGCGCGCGCGCGTGCCACGCCCAGAGCGTGCGGAAGGCCTCCTCGCGAACTTTCGGCGCCTCGTCTTCGAGCGCGTCGCCGAGCAGCTGCTCGGCCTCCGCGCCCGGCTCGCCCCCGGCGCCGAGCTTGACGAGCGCGTCGAGCCCGCTGACGCGCACGTCTTCTTGCGACGAGCGCAGCGACGCCTCGGCGATGGCGATCGAGCCCGCCCCCTCGAAGCGCTCGAGCGCCCGGAGGGCCGCCCGGCGCACGTCGGCGTCCGCGTCGTTCAGCATCCACACGAGGCGCTTCTTCGCCCGCGGGTCGCTCAGATCTTGCAGCGACGCCGCCGCCTCGCGCCGCAGCGCCGGCGCGCCCTCGCGCGAGAGCTGCAAGAGCGCCCCGAGCGCGCGCGTGTCGCCGAGCTTGGCGAGGCCCCTCGCCCCCCGCAGCGCCGTGTCGGGCGACCGGCACGCCATCGCCGACAGCAGCGGCACGAGATCGTCTTCGCCGAGCTCGGCCCCGGCCCGCCCCACCCCAGGGATGGCCCCGAGCGCGTCGGCCACCGCCTGGTCGCTCGGCTCGGCCGGGCCCTTCGCCCCGCCCTTGCCCTCGCGCGCCTCGAGCAGGCCGAGCAGCCCCGAGCGCACCGCCACCGCCCGCCGCCCGATCTCGCGCAGCGCCTGCGCCACGCCCTCGTCGCGCTCGCGCAGCACGTGCGCGAGGGCCCGGCGCTCGAGCACCTTGACGGCGAAGGCGACGCGCCGCACCCCCGCGTCGTCGTCGTCGAGCGCCCGCGCCACGAGCGGCGCGATCGCGGTCGTCGAGAGCAGGCCGCCGAAGGCCGCGCGCATCAGCACGTCGACCCGGACGTCGGCCGGCCCCCGGTCGAAGGCGAGCCGCAAGGGCTCGGCGCTGCCCGGCGGCGAGAGCCCGACGAGCCGATCGAGCGCGACGAGCCGCACCCCCCCGTCGGCGTCGGTCAGCCCCCGCGCGACCAGGCCCGACACGAGCGGCGAGGTGTCTTTCTGCTCGGCGATGAGCCCGAGCGCCTTGCGCCGAAGGTCGGCGTGCTTCGACCCGAGCGCCGCGGTCAGCGGCTCGAGCGGCGTCTCGGCGTCGAGCGATCGCAGCGCCTCGAGCGCCGCCGAGCGCGCGACGGCCGCCTCGTCGTTCAGCCGCTCGCGCAGGGCCGCCCTCGCCCCGCGCCGGCCCCGCGAGGCGAGCTCGGCGGCGGCGAGCGCGCGCACGTCGGCCTCGCGGTCTTTCGTCAGGGCCTGCAGGGCGAGCTCGAGCGCCTCGGGCTCGGGCAGCGCCGCGAGCGCCTTGACCGTCGCCTCGCGCTTGACCTTCGCGCCGCTCAGCCCCTCTTGCAGCGCCTGAAAGCCGTGCTGATAGACCGTCGCCTGGTCGCCCGGGTTGCCCGCCGCGTCGAGGTTGTAGCGGTGCAAGGCGCGCCGGTCGCCGCCCGCCACGATCGCGCCGAGCGACCCCGGAGCCCCCGTCGCCGCGTGGCAGAGGCCGTAAATGGCCTGCTGCCCCAGATCGAGCGTGCGCGGCTTGCGCCGGTCGGCCAGGCGCCAGACCTTGACCTTGCCGTCGGCGCCGGCCGAAAAGAGCCGGTCGCCCGGGTCGTTGCCCTGCTCGTCGGGCGGCGGCGTCGGCGCGAAGGCGAGGGCGAACACGCCCCCCGCGTGCCCGGTCGACTGGTCTTCGCCCCGCACCTCGCTCTCGACGTCACCGACCAGGTACCAGAGCCGCACCGTGCCGTCGTCGCCGCCCGAGGCGACGCGCCCGTCGCGCGGGGTGAAGGCGAGACAGTAGACCGGCCCGGCGTGGCCCGGCATCTCGCGCACCGCCCCCGTCGCCCGGTGCACCGTGCGCACGACGCCGTCGTCGCCGGCCGCGCCCACGTGCTCGCCCTCGGGGTCGATGGCGACCGCCCGCAGCGGCAGCGCGCTCAGCGCCCAGCGCGCGCGCTCGGCCCCGTCGGCCGTCGAAACGAGCCGGAGCGCCCCGTCGGCCCCCGCCGAGGCGACCCAGGCCCCGTCGGGCGAGAGCGCGACGGCGTGCGCCCCGCCCGCGTGCGCCGCCCACTCGCGCACGAGCGACGCGTCGGCGGCCGCGTAGAGGCGCACCCGCCCGTCGGAGCAGGCCGCCGCGACGACGTCGCCGCGCGCCGCAAGGCCGAGCACGTGCGCGGGCAGGTCGGCCGAGGCGAGCGGCTTGTTCGCCACGAGGTCGAAGAGGGTGAGCTGGCTGCCCTCGGCGGCGCGCACGCCGCCGACCGCCAGCACGCGCCCCGACGCCGCGAGCGCGCGGACTTTCTCGAGATGACCGACGTTGGCGCTCACGCGAACACCTCGCCGAGGTTGAGGCCGGGGTGGGTCGCCCGCCAGCGCGCGAGGGCGGCGAGGCACGCCTGCCACTCGCCCTTGGCGAGCGAGCCGGTGAACTCGCCGAGCACCGGCGCGACGGCCTCGGCGAAGGCGGCGTTCTCGACGCCGTAGTCGCGCACGACCTCGATGACGTTGCGCTTGGCCACGCTCGCCGGCACGCGCCGCCGCGCCGTCGCGCCCTCGGGCGCCTCGGCCGCGCGCCCCGGCGGCAGGCCGAAGAGCACGCGGCGCACGACGTCGACCAGGACCGACGGGTCGTCGAGCCGGCGCTTGCCGTCGGCCGCCCCCTTGCCGTCGCCGCCCGCCGCCCGCCCGTCGACGCGCGGCGCCCAGCCCTCGGGGTAGGGCGCCGGCCGGTGCTTCTCCCACAAGAGCCGGATCGCCGCCTGCCGCACCTCGCGGTCGCCGCTCTCGAGCAGCCAGGGCAGCCGCTCGGCCGCGCCGAGCCGCGCGTAATGCCGCCGGATCACCTCGAGCCCCACCTCGCGCGTCGAGCGCTTGCGGCTCTCGGTCAGCGCGAAGACCTTGCCCGCGTCGAGCTCTTCGGGCCTGAGCGTCGCCTGCGGGTCGGCGTTCGGGTCGCCCGCCTTGAGCAGCGCGTCGTAGGCGATGTTGCGCACCTCTTTCGCGTCGTTCTCGGCCAGCTCGTAGACCCGCCCCTGGTAGCCCCAGTGCCGCAGGTCGGCCCGCACGACCGCCGCCGCGAAGCGCCGCACGTCGGGCCGCTCGTCGGCGAGCGCCGCCCAGAGCCGCTCGGGCGGGAACGCCGAGCGCTCGAGCTGCGGCTTGAGCGAGAGCTGCTTGGCCTCGGGCTGCTCGGGGCCGATGATCGGGTGGTGGCAGCGCAGGTACGCCTGCGCGAACTGCCGCACCGGCTCGGGCTCTTTCGGGCCCGTGGCGAGCGAGAAGAGCCGCTCGAGCCCCGCCGCCCGATCGCCGTCGCCGAAGTCGTCGGGGCGCATGTGCTCGAGCAGGTAGCGGTGCGCGAACTCGTGCAGCTGCTGGTCGGGGCGGCGCGCCAGCGCGAGCAGCCAGGGCAGCCCGAGCTCGCGCGGCTTGACCAGCTTCACGTTGCCCAGCACCGCCAGCGCCGTCTCGCGGTAGCCCGGGTTGAAGACCAGCCCCTTGACCCGCTCGACGTCGAGGCCCGGCAGCGAGGTCGCCTTGCGCAGCCACTGCCCGACGGTCGAGCCGAGGTCTTCGCGGGTGAGCGCGCGCAAGAGCCAGTCGACGCCGATGGCCGACACCGGGTACTTGCCGAGCTGCCCGAGCGCGTGCTGGCGCGCCTGCCACTCGTTCTTGACCCGGTCGTCGTCGAGCACGCCCACCCAGAAGGCCGCGCCGAGCTCGCCCGGGCGGTACGACTTGTCGAGGTAGGCCTTGGCCCAGTCGAACTGGCGCCGCCCGCCGAAGAGCATGTCGACCAGGAAGGGCAGCGTCACGTCTTGCCGGTCGAACGCCTCGCCCAGCACCTTCGTCGCCCACGCGTGCGCCGCCTGGGTCTCGAGCAGGCGCCCGAAGAAGGGCACGCCGAGCTCGCGCGGGGGGCGCGCCTGCAGCATCGCGAGGGCGAAGGCGCTCACGTCTTTGTCGGAGCTCGCCACCAGCTCGGCCAGCCGCGCCGGCGCGAGGTCGGCCGCGTGCGCCCGGGCGTACTCGACCGCGTAGGCGCGCGCCTTCTTGCTCGGCGA
>DASTPP010000278.1:0-4534 GCA_035762175.1 Polyangiaceae bacterium
CTCGGGGGGCCGCCCGGCCAGGGTGGTGCCGTAGGTGACGTCGCGGCGGCCGGCCCAGGCGCCGAGGGCCAGGGCCCAGGCGGCCTGCACGAGGGTGTTGGGGGTGACGCGGTGGCGCTTGGCCGCTTCGCCCAGCGCCCGCGTCGCCTCGACCGTGAGCGCCGCCGCCCGCTGCGCGCGCCCGCTGGCGTCGAGCGTGCGGGGCGCGAGGGGGCCGAGCGGGGTGGGCAGCTCGGCGCCGGCGAGGGCGCGGCGGAAGTGGGCCTCGGCCTCGGCGAGGCCGCGCGCGCCGAGCCACGCGACGTAATCGCGGAAGGGCCGCGGCGGCGCGAGCGTGCCGGGGCGCCCCTCGCGCAAGGCCGCGTAGAGGTCGAAGACCTGCCGGAAGAGGTTGGGCAGCGACCAGCCGTCGAGCAAGAGGTGGTGGTGGCTGAAGACGAAGCGGTGCGCGGCCTCGCCCGTGCGCAGCAGCCACAGGCGCAAGAGGGGGGCGCGGTCGAGCGCGAAGCCGCGCCGGTGGTCGTCGGCCAGCAGCCGCTCGAGGCGGGCGTCGAGCTCGGCGGCGGGCACGTCGCGCCAGTCTTCGACCGCGAGCGGCAGATCGACCTCGCGCCGCACGAGCTGCAAGGGGCCCGCGGCGCGCTGCCAGACGAAGGCGGTGCGCAAGACGGGGTTCAGGCGCAGCGCCCCGCGCCACGCGCTCGCGAAGGCCTCGACGTCGAGCCGCCCGCGCAGCTCGCCGACGAGCTGGTTGACGTAGAGCCCCCCCGCCGGCTCGCCCAGCGCGTGAAAGAGCAGGCCCTTCTGCAGCGGCGTGAGCGCGTAGACGTCGTCGACCTCTTCGGGCCGGGCGCCGAGCAGCGCCCCGCGCTCGGCCCGCCCGAGCGGCTCGGTCAGCGGGCGGTGGCCGCGCTCGGCGTTGGCGACGAGGCGCCCGAAGGCCTCGAAGAGCGCGTCGGCGAAGGCTTCGGCCTTGGCCCCGTCGTCGCGCGCGTGGGCGAACGAGACGGCGAGCGAGCCGCCGGTCACGACCGCGTTGACGCCGAGGCCATCGACCCGCGGCTGCCCGGGCGGGTGCGAGGGGCCGGCGTCGAGCTCGGACGCGCGGAAGGGGCTCGCCCCCGCGGCGAGGTTGTCGAAGCGCCCGAGGTAGTTCCACGTCACGTCGCGCGGCGCGGGGGCCAGCGCGGCCCCGGCCGCGCCCCCCTCGAGCGCCCCGAAGGTGAGCCCGCGCGCGGGCACGGCCCGAAAGAAGGCGTCGACCCGGCGCACGACGACGTCGAGATCGGCCCAGTCGTCGCACCCGAGCACCACGGGGTAGAGCGCGGTGAACCAGCCCACCGTGCGCGCGACGTCGAGGCCCGTCGGCTCGTCGTCGCGGCCGTGGCCCTCGACGTCGATCGCGACCGTGCGGCGTCCGGTCGAGCACGCGAGCGCGTAAAGGGCGCAGGCGGCCAAGAGCTCGTGCACGCCGGTGCGGTGGAGCGCGGGCGAGCGCTGGAGCAAGAGCGCGGTCTCGCGCGGGCCGAGGGAGCGCGAGAACGTGCGGGCCTCGCCGACGCGCCCCCGCCCGAAGTGCGCCGGCCCGAGCTCGCCCCAAGGCAGCGACGACCAGAAGGCGCGGTGGGCGCCGAGCCGATCGCCCGCGCCGAGCTCCGCGAGCCGCCGCGCCCAGGCGCGGTACGAGGCCGTCTTCGGCGGCAGCGGCGGGGCGCCGTCGCGCAGCAGCAGCGCGAGATCTTCGAGCAACACCCGCCACGACACGCCGTCGACCACGAGGTGGTGCGCGACGAGCAAGAGCAAGGGCGGGGCGCCCTCGCCGCGCTCGACGTAGAGGGCGCGGTGCAGCGGCCCGCGCTCGAGATCGAGCGAGGCGTGCGCTCGCTCGCAGTGAGCGCGTAGCTGTTCGTCGGCCTCGCCCTCGGCCAACCAGGCGAGGTCGACGCTCTCGAACGCCGGGGGCTCGGGCTCGGCCACGACGTCGGCCGACCAGACCCCGCCCTCGAGCCGAAAGCGGCTGCGCAGCGCGTCGTGGCGGGCCACCACCGCGGCCCAGGCGTCGCGCAGCCGCTCGGGCGGGGCGGGCGACGCGAGCTCGAGCAGCACCGCCTGGTTGAAGTGGTGGCGCCCCGCGGTGACGTGGCGAAAAAACCAGCGCTGCACCGGCGCGAGCGGGAGCTCGCCGTGCGGCTCGTCGGCGGCGGCCTCGTCCGGCGCCTGGGCCTCGAGGTGGCGCGAAAGCTCGGCCACCGTCGGGCGCCGGAAGACGTCGCCCGGGCGCAGCTCGATCGAGCGCGCGCGCGCCCGCGAGGCCACCTGCAGGCTCGCGATCGAGTCGCCCCCGAGGGCGAAGAAGTCGTCGCGCAGGCCGACCCGCTCGACGCCCAGCACCTCCTGCATGATCTCGCAGAGGGCGCGCTCGATCTCGGTGCTCGGCGCCTCGTACGCGCCCGGGGCGGCGCTCGGGGCGGGCAGCGCCTTGCGGTCGACCTTGCCGTTGGGCGTGAGCGGCAGGGCCTCGAGCGCGACGAACGCCGAGGGCAGCATGTACGCGGGGAGCTCGGCCGCGAGCGCGTCGCGCAGGGCC
Source organism: Polyangiaceae bacterium (assembly GCA_035762175.1). Taxonomy (GTDB): domain Bacteria; phylum Myxococcota_A; class Polyangia; order Polyangiales; family Polyangiaceae; genus DASTPP01. The sequence continues at coordinate 2,588 of DASTPP010000278.1, forward strand.
CCCGCGTCGAACGTCGCCCCGGCGGCCGGCACCACGTACGCGACGAGGCGCCTCGCGCCCGGCGGGTCCTCGCGAACTAGCGCGTGCGCCGTCGCCACCCCGGGCAGGGCCGCGAGCGCCGCCTCGACCTCGCCGAGCTCGATGCGGAAGCCCCGCAGCTTGACCTGGCCGTCCAGCCGCCCGAGAAACTCGATCTGGCCGTCGTGCCGCCAGCGCGCCCGGTCGCCCGTGCGGTACAGGCGCGCGCCCGGCTCGCCCGCGAAGGGGTCGGGCACGAAGCGCTCGGCCGTCAGCGCGGGGAGGTTGACGTAGCCGAGCGCGACGCCCGCCCCGCCCAGCACCAGCTCGCCCGGCGCGCCGAGCGGCGCGGGGGCGAGCCGCTCGTCGAGCACGTAGGCGCGCAGGTTCGCGACCGGGCGCCCCACGGGTACCTCGCCCGCGAGCGGGGCCGCGCCCTCGGGCGAGAAGGTCGTCGCCGTGATGGTCGTCTCGGTCGGCCCGTAGGCGTTGACCCAGCCGACCTCCGGCCCGGTGGCCTCGCGCCAGGCGTTGAGCGCGGGCGCCGCGGCCTGCTCGCCGCCGACCACGACCAGGCGCACCGAGCGCGGCAGCGCGAGGCCCCCCCGCCCGAGCTCGCCGGCGAGCGCGTGCCAGTAGGCCGTCGGCAGGTTCAAGACGCTGATCTCGTGCCGCGCCACGAAGTCGAAGAGCTCGGACGCCGAGGCCGCCGCCGAGTCGCGGTGCACGACGAGCGCCGCGCCGCTCGCGAGCGTCGGGAAGATCTCTTCGGCCGCGACGTCGAACCCGAGCGTCGCGAACTGCAGCACCCGGTCGGCCGGGCGAAGCTCGTAGCGCCCGACGAAGTAGGCCGTGTGGTTGACGAGCCCGCGCTGCGGCACGAGCACGCCCTTGGGCCGCCCGGCCGAGCCCGAGGTGTAGATGACGTACGCGGGGCTCTCGGCCGCCACGTGCGGCCACGGCCCCGCCGGGTCTTCGCCCTCGATGGCCGCGCGTTCGCGGTCGAGATCGATGACCTCGGCCCCCCCCGTCGGCACGTCGCGCGAGCAGCCGTGCCCGGTGATGTACGCGCCCGGGCGGGCGTCGCGCGCGATGAAGGCGAGCCGGTTCGGCGGCAACGCCGAGTCGAGCGGCACGTACGCGCCGCCCGCCTTGAGCACGGCCAAGACCGACACCACCATCTCGGCCGAGCGGTTGAGGCAGATGCCCACGCGCGCCCCCGGCCCGACGCCGCGCCGTAGCAAGTGCCGGGCGAGCCGGCCGGCGCGCCGATCGAGCTCGGCGTACGTGAGCACGGTGGCGCCGTCGACGAGGGCCACCGCCTCGGGCGTGCGCCGCGCCTGCGCCTCGAAGAGCTGGTGAACGGCGGCCTCGGGGGGCGGCTCGGCGGGGGCCCGGTTGAAGTCGACGAGGACCCGTCGGCGCTCGTCGTCGCTCAGCGCCGAGAGCTCTCCCAGGCGCGCCTCCGGGCGCTCGGCGATCTGGGCGAGCAGGTGGCAGAACTGCTCGAGCGCTAGGCGCGCGCCGGCGTCGTCGAGGCGCGCGCGGTCGTAGCCGAGCACGAAGCGCATCGCGGGCCCGGGCACCGCCGTCAGGCTCAGCGGGTAGTGGTCGGTCTCGACCACGCGCACCCCCGCGACCTCGAGGCCCGGCGGCGACATCTGGGCCCGGTCGATGGGGTAGTTTTCGAAGACGAGCAGGCTGTCGAAGAGCGGCGCGCCCGAAGGCGCCCCCGCCCAGCGGCCCACCTCGTAGAGCGGCGCGTGCTCGTGCTGCCCGAGCTCCGCCAGCTGCGCCTGCAGCCCGGCGAGCCAGTCGGCCAGGCGCTCGGCGGGGGCCCAGCGGGCGCGCACCGGCAGGGTGTTGATGAAGAGGCCGACCATGCGCTCGGCGCCGGCGAGCTCGGGGGGCCGCCCGGCCAGGGTGGTG
>DASTPP010000279.1:0-67553 GCA_035762175.1 Polyangiaceae bacterium
TTCTGGCACCCCAAACTCGCCCTTCGGGCTCAAACAGTGGGGCCCCCGCCGCCAGGCAGGCTCCGCCACCCCGGCAAACGCTCGAAACGCGATGGAAGGCCCGCGGCGCGTCGAGTGGCCCGAGGGAAAGAGCCAAGGGGACGAAAGGGTTGCGACCGCGGCGGGGGCGGCGCATCACGGGGGGGCGATGATCGTAAGGTTCCAGGTCATAAACTTCCGGAGCCTGGGGTCCGTCGAGCTCAAGTTGTCTGGTCTCACGACGCTCGTCGGGCCGAATGGGGCCGGGAAGAGCAGCGTTGTCGACGGCGTGCGCTTTCTAGGAGACGCAGTTCGCCACGGGCTCGACGCTGCGGTATCGGAGCGGCAAGGGTTCGAGCCTCTCCGGCGGTGGAGCCGCGGCCACGCCCGTGATGTCAGCCTGTCCGTCGATGTCGAGACGGCCAGCGGGAGGCAGACCTGGGCGCTGGCCCTGACGGCCGACGCGGTGGCCGGATTTCGGGTGAAGCAGGAGTCCGCGCACTCCTACCCGTGGCAGCACAACTTCGAAAGAGTCTCTAGCCGGTGGGCGGCGCTGCAGGCACTGCTCAACAGCCTCGCCGACGACGACCCCCAAAAAATGGCCGTGGCGCGGCAGTTGTCAGAGTTGGGCTTCAGCTACAAAGAAGAGCGCGACAAGCTTGCCTCTTTCGAGCTGAAGGACGGTGCTTGGGTCAACGTACCGCCGCCGCTCGTTTTGGGCTCCCGATCTCTACCGCCCCCGACGTGGCGCCCCGCCTTGCCCGAGGTGGCGAAAATCAGCCCGCCATTTCGCCCTCTCGTCGACGAGCTGAGCCGTGTCGCCGTCTACTCGCTCTTCCCGCCCACGCTCCGTCAGCCTCAGAACCCTGATCTAAGCCGACCCATGCGCCGCCACGGCGAGAACTGGGCAGGCACGCTGCGTGGCCTCGACCGCGAGCGCGAGGGCGCCGAATTGCTCGCCGCGCTCAGCCGCATCGTCGGCGATATCGACGACTACCGCGTCACGACCGCCGGCGGCTTTCTCATCCCCGAATTCCGCCATGGCGTGCAGAACGGGCGCGAGCGCTGGTTCGGCGCCGCGCAAGAGTCTGACGGCACGTTGCGCATCGCTGCCCTGCTGACCGCGCTCTTGCAGCAGCCCCCGCCAAGCCTCATCGGCATCGAAGAGCCCGAGCTCGCCGTACACCCGGGCGCGCTGCCCACCTTGGCCGATTACCTCAAAGAGGCCGCCACCCGGACGCAGGTGGTCATCACGACCCACAGCCCCGAGTTGCTCGACCTCTTGCCGCCCGAGTCGCTGCGCGTCGTCGAGAGAATTGACGGGGCGACGACCGTAAAGGAACTCGCGGCTGACCAGAGAACGATGATCCGCGAGCGGCTCTTCTCGACGAGCGAGCTATTGAGCGCCGAGGGGCTGCGAGGAGAACCGGGGGAGGGCCCCCCCGCGGGAGGAGGCGACGAGCGGGGGGGAGAAGCGGACGATGGGCAAGGGTTACTTCGTCGTCGAGGGCCACGGCGAAGACGGGGCGGTGCCGAACCTCGTCAACCGACTGTGGTCCGATCTGGGGTTGCAACCCGTCGTCTGGGACACGAGGCCCTTGCGTGGCCAGGCGCTTGATCAAGAGCATCGGGTCCGGCGGTTTTGCGACCTCCTGCGCGCGAGGCCCGACTGCGAACGTGTTCTCTTCTTGCGCGACGAAGACGACGGCTGCCCGAGGGCTCGTGGGCCTGAAGCGGCCACGTGGTTGCAGCGGGCGGCCCTGCCTTTCCCGTCGGCGTTCGTGCTCTTTCACCGCGAGTACGAGACTCTCTTCTTGCCCTGTCTACACCTCATGGCAGGCAAGCCCCTCATCGACCCTAAGGGCACCAAGAGGCCCGGCATTCGCGAGGGGGCGAAGTTCGAGGGCGACCCGCAGGGGCCTCGAGATGCCAAGGGCGTCGTTTCTTCGTTCATGTCGCCGGGGCGGGTCTACAAGCCGACCACCGACCAGCTCGCGCTGACGCGGATGCTCGACTTCGGCACGCTCCGCGGCTCGGGCTTGCCTTGCTTTTCGACGCTCGAGAACGCCTTGCGCTTTCTCTCGGGGGCGGCCCCCGGCGCGGTCTACCCGCCCCCGCCCGCCTGACGCGCCCAGGCACGACCCTCACCGCTTTCGAGAGCGGTCGCCTCGCTGGCGATCCTTGCGCCGGGGTCGGGCGCGGGGCCCCCGCGGGCAGGCCCGAAAGGCGGGGGCCCCACTGTCTGAGCCCGCAGGGCGAGTTCGGGGTGCCTGGAGGGCCTGCCCGCGGGGGCCCCGCGCCCGACCCCGGCGCACCGCCGCCGCCGCGGCCCCCCCTCTCCCCCTCCCCGCCCGGCCGGCGTCGTGGCAAGGCCCGGCCCCATGGCGATCGGGTCGAAGCCGGGCCGGGCAGGCCTCGCCGTCGTCATCGTCGTGGCGGCGCTCGCGCGCTTCGGCGTGGTCGCGTGGGCGCGGGGGCGCTTTCCGCCGGTGGGCGACGGCGTTTATTACAATACGCTCGCGCTCCGGCTCGCCGAGGGGCTCGGCTACACCTGGCGGTGGCCCGACGGGGCCGTGACGTATGCGGCCCATTACCCGGTGGGCTATCCGGCCCTCCTGGCCGCGACGTATCGGGTGGCGGGCGCGTCGCTCTCGGCCGCGGGCGTACTCGCGGCGCTGCTCGGGGTCGGGGCGGCGGCGGCGATGCACCGGGTGGCGCTCGTCGCGTCCGGGCCCCGGGCGGCGCTCGGGGCGGGGCTGGCCGTCGCGCTCGACCCGGCGATCGTGGCGTACACGCCGGCGCTGATGACCGAGGGGGTGACCGCTTCGCTCCTGGCGATCGCGGCGCTCTTCGTCGCCCTCGCGAGAGGCGCGGGGCCCGCGCAGGTGCCCATCACCGAGGCGCGGGGTGCGGGGCCCGCGCAGGGGCCCGTCGTCGGCGCGCGGGGGGCGGGGCGCTGGCGGGCGCCGCTCTGCGCCGCGCTGGCGGGGGCCGTGCTGGGGGTGGCGACGCTGGTGCGCCCGCAGAGCTTGCTCTTCGCGCCCTTCTTCGGGGCGCTCGCGGCGGCGCCCGGGGCGGGCTTGCGGGCGAGGGCGCGCGGCGCGGTCGTCGCGCTGGCCCTCTCGCTCGCGGTCTGCCTGCCCTGGACGCTGCGCAACTGCTCGCGCATGGGCCGCTGCGCCCTCGTCAGCCTCAACGGCGGGTGGAACCTGCTCATCGGCGCGACGCCCTCGGCCAAGGGCACCTGGGCCCCGCTCGAGGTGCCCGAGGCGTGCCGGCTGGTGTTCGACGAGGCGGCGAAAGACACGTGCTTCGGGCGCGTGGCGCGCGAGCGCATCGCGGCCGAGCCGGGGGCCTGGCTCGGATCTTGGCCGGCCAAGTGGGCCGCGACCTTCGACTACCCGGGCGCGGCGCACTGGTACCTGCACGACGCGAACCCCGCGGCCTTCTCGGACGGGGCGGCCGGCGCACTCTTGCAGGCCCAGATCGCCTCGTCCCGCCTCGCGCTCGCCGCGTGCCTGCTCGCCGTCGCCTTCGCGCGCGGCCCGAGGCGCGCCGCGCGCGCCGCAGTTGCGACGGCCGGCGCCGCCTGCCTGCTCGGCAGCCACGCCTACCCGGGCTACCTCGCCCTCGCCCTAGCCGCCGCGCTGCTCGGGCGATCGCTCGCGCGCGAGCACCTGCTCGCCGCGCTCGCCGCCCTCTCCGTCGCGGGCACCGCGCTCGTGCACGGCGCGTTCTTCGGCGCGGGACGCTACGCGCTCGTCGTGTCCCCCTTCGTCATGGCGCTCGCCGGGGCGTCGGCGGCGGCGGCGCCTTGGCGGGGCGCGCTCGCCTGGTTTCTCGAGCGGTTCGCCCGTCGCCGGCGCACGGCCTGAGCGACACGAGGCGACCGCCCAGCTCGTAACGAGCTGGGCGTCGGGACGACGGCCGTGCGCCGGCGACGGGCGAACCGGGGGAGCGCGAGCGCGGAGAGCGCCATCGCCGCGCTGACGAGGGCCCAGATCGCCAGGCAAGCGAAGGGGCCCAGCGTGGGGCCGATGAGGCTGCGCAGGCTGAGCGGGTGGCGTCCGTAGACGAGCGCGATGTGCGCCGCGTACACGAAGAGCGAGTGGCGCCCGAAGAGGCCCAGCGTGCGCTCGACCGCGGGCCCGAGATCGCGCGCGAGGGCGAGCCCGGAGGCGAGCAGGCAGACGAGCCCGGCCCGCAGCGCGGTCGAGGCGGGGGCGAGGGCCCAGGGCTCGTAGGCGCCGCCGAGGGGCCAGGGCGCGAGCGCGCCGAGCGCGGCCAAGGCGAGCGCCGAGGCGCCGGCGGCCGCGAGGCTCCGGGCCCAGGCGCGGCGGCGGGCGGCGGGCGTCGCCGAGGCGCCGAGGGCCGCGCCGAGGGCGACGAACGAGGCCCAGGGCAGGGCCGGAAAGGGCGAGCCGAAGCGCGCCGTAAAGAGCGTGGCGAGCGGTAGCGGGATGCCCGCCCAGCCGGAGCGGTGCGCCGCGGGCCCGAGCCACGCGATCGCCGCCGCGGCCCCGAGCGCGCCCGCCGCGTAGCGCCGCGCCGAGCCGGCGAACGACGCCGCGAGGGCGAGGGCGGCGAGCGAGAGCGCGATGAGCTGCAGCACGTCGGCCTGCAGCAAGGCCGCCCAGGCCTCGTCCCGCGCGGGCCCCCGGGCCGAAAGCGCCGAGGGCAGGTGGCTCGCGTGCATGGCGTAGCCGAGGGCGAAGAGCCAAGCAGCGCGGCGGACGTGCTGGGCGGCGAGGCGCGGACGGGCGGCGGGCAGTGGCCCCGCCCCCCTGGCCCCCCTCCCGGGGGAGGGGGGGAGCGAGGGCGCCGAGGGGCCGGCGGGCGCGTCCCAGGCGGGCACGAACGAGCGGGCGAGCGAGAGCCCGGCGGCGAAGAGGAAGGCGGGGGCGACCAGGCCGTTGACGAAGTCGAGCGCGGCGAAGGCCGCGCCCCCGCGGAAGTCGGCCGAGAGCAGGGCGTTGACGACGTGCACCTCGATCATGACGAGGGCGGCGAGCCCGCGCAGCCGGTCGACGAAGGCGAGGCGGGCGGGCGGCGGGGCGCCCCTGCTCGGCGAGGCGCCCGCTCGTTCGCTCACCGGGGCGCCGGCGCGCGCGCCCTCGCTCGGGGGAGCGCCGGGGCGTGGAGGCGCGCCCTCGCGCACCGGGGCGCCGGGGCGTGGAGGCGCGCCCTCGCTCGCGGGAGCGCCGGGGCGTAGAGGCGCGCCCTCGCGCACCGGGGCGCCGGGGCGGCGTGAAGGCGCCCGCTCGCTCACCGGGGCGCCGGCGGGCGGGGGGGCGCCGGGGCTCACCAGGGCACCAGCGCCTGGGGCAGCTCGCCCTTGCGCAGGATGGCGGCGAAGTCCATCGCGAGGGCGACGGTGACGTGCACGCCGAAGCCCAGGAAGACGTTGCCCGAGCGCACCGCGAGGCTGCCGAGGGCGACGGTGGTGGCGATGGCGCCCATCGCCTCGAGGTAGGGCTTCGAATAGTGAATCATGCAGTAGGGCACCATCGTCGAGAAGATGGCGGCCGAGCCGATGACCGGGCGCAGGGCGTTGACCCACCAGCCGCGGAAGAAGAACTCGAGGGCGAGAAACTGCAGGGCGTACATGCCCTCCCAGGCGGCGAGGTCGAGCCAGCTGCGGCCGGCGAGCTTGTAGATCGGGTACTTGTCGGCGAAGTCGCGCTGGCCCGAGGCGACGGCGACGCAGGGCAAGACGAGGGCGAGCGCGATCAGGTAGAGCCGCCCGTTGCGGTGGCCGCCGAGGCCGCCGCCGCCGCCGAGGCGCAGGCCGCCGACGTCGCGCACGCGCTCGCGGCGGAAGGCGAGCTTCCAGACGAGCGCGGGCACGGCCACGTAGCCGAGGACGCGGAAGACGGCCCACCAGGCCTGGCCGTAGAGGGCGGAGAAGAGGTCGTAGCGCAGCGCCGGCCGCGCGGCGGCCCAGTCGCCGAAGAACTCTTTGAAGTCTTCGCTGCGCCCGAAGAAGCGCATGAACGCGAGGCCGAAGGCGGCGGCGGCGAAGGCGCAGGCGGCGCGGCGCTGCTGCTCGCCGGGGGTGGCGCGCGCCCAGGCCTCGCGCGCCTCGAGGTCGAGCGCGTCCCAGGTCGGCCGGAAGAAGCGGCGCAGCACGTACGCGAGCCCGACGAGCGCGGGGATCGCGACGAGCGGCTTGAGCGGCGCGGCGAGGGCCATCGCCCGCTAGCCCACCAGGGCGACGGGGGTGCCGACCCCGCGCGCCCGGGCGGCGGCGTAGAGCACGCGGGCGAGCGCGACGTCTTGCACGGCGAGGCCGGTCGAGTCGAAGACGGTGAGGGTGTCTTCGCCCCGCGCGGGGCGCTTCTTGCCGGTCACCACCTCGCCGAGCGTGCCGAAGATCTGCTCTTCGCGGTAGAGGCCGCGCGCGACCGGCACGTTGAGCTCGCCCGAGTGCAGCGCCTGGTGGTGCTCGTCGATGACGACGAGGGCGTCGGCGAGGATTTGCGGGTCGAGCTCTTGCTTGCCGGGCGCGTCGGCGCCCATCGCGTTGATGTGCGCGCCGGGGCGCACCCAGGCGCGGCGCACGACCGGGGCGCGGCCCGGGGTTGAGGCGCAGACGATGTCGCAGCCCGAGGCCTCTTCGGTCGAGGCGGCCCGGCCCCCGACCTCGCGGGCGAAGGCCTCGGCGGCGCGCGGGTCGAGGTCGGACGCGACGACTTCGAGCGCGTCGCCGTAGACGGCGCGGTGGGCGTCGAGCATGAAGCGAGCTTGCACGCCCGAGCCGACGAAGCCCAACGTCGTGGGCGAGGCCTGGGCGAGGTGGCGCGAGGCGACGGCGGCGGCGGCGCCCGTGCGCGCGGCCGTCAGCACGGTGGCGTCGAGCACCGCGAGCGGCAGCGCGGTCGCCGGGTCGCTCAAGATGTAGACGCCCATCACCGAGGGCAGGCCGTGGCGCTTGGGGTTGCCGGGGTGCGAGTTGACCCATTTGACGCCGGCGGCCGCGGGCCAGGCGCCCTCGCGCGGCACGCCGTCGGGCCCGGTGTCGGCGCTCGGCCCGATGTACGAGGGCATCGCGCGGAAGTCGCCGCCGTACTCGTCGAGCGAGAGGTAGACCTTGGGGGGCATCTGCACGTTGCCCGCGGCGTGCTCGGCGAAGGCGAGCTCGACCGCCCGCACCGCCTCGCGCATCGAGAGCAGGCCGCGCACCTCGGCGGCCGAGAGAATCAGCGTCGTCGCAGCCATGGTTCGCTCCTTGGCGTGGCCCCCCCTCGCGACCCGCCCGGCCCCGGAGGCCCGGCGCCCAGAGAGCGCCGCGGTCGGACGGCCGAGGCCGAGGCAAGGGGGAAGCCTGGTAGGCTCAAAGGCGCGCGAATCTAGCCGGCTTCGGCCCCCGACGCGAGGGGCGCGCCGTCGCCCTCGCGGCGCGAGAACCGGGGGCCCCGCCCGGCGAGAAGTAGTGGCGTCCGGGCCCCAGTTGGGCTTCAAACCATCAGCGTGCGACCCCTCACCCTCGTAGCACTGGCGGCCTACGCCTTTGTCGGCTGCACCGTCACCACCCACACCTACGACCCCAACCAGAACCAGCCGGCCCCCGCGCCGCCCCCGCCGCCCGCGCCCCCGCCGGCGACCCCGCCGCCGCCGGCGACCGTGCCGCCCGCGCCGCCCCCGCCGCCCCGGCCCCCGGGGCAGCCGACGGCCGGCGAGAGCGATCGCTGCGGCACGCTCGGCGCGGGGGTCTGCGGCGAGGGCCTCTTCTGTAACTTCGGCGAGGGCCCGCAGTGCGGCCGCGCCGACCGCCCCGGCACCTGCGCGCGCAAGCCCACGCGCTGTTCGCGCGACGTGAGCCCCGTCTGCGGCTGCGACGGGCGGACGTACCCCAACACCTGCAACGCCTACATGCGGGGCGTCAGCGTCGCGCAGCGGGGCGCCTGCGGCAGCCCGCCCGGGCCGCCCCCGAGCCAAGACAAGCAGATCTGCGGCACGCGGGGCGCGGCCCCCTGCCCCGAGGGCACCTTCTGCGGCTGGCCCGAGAGCGCGCAGTGCGGCCGGGCCGACCGCCCCGGCGTCTGCATGCCGAAGCCCGCGGTCTGCACGCGCGACCTGCGGCCCGTCTGCGGCTGCGACGGCAAGACGTACTCGAACGCGTGCGAGGCCAACGCGAGGACGGTCAGCGTCGAACGCAGCGGCTCCTGCTCGCCCTGAACGGGTCGGCGCGCGGGGCCGCCGGGCCTGCTCGCCCTGAACGGGTCGGCGTGCGGGGCCGCCGGGCCGGCCGGCGCCCGCGGCGGCCATGGGGCCGGCGGGGGGCACCCACCGAGGTTTTCCAAGAGGGTCATCATGCACGTTTCGGCTGAGATTCGCACCGCGCGCGATTTGCTCGAGCGCCTCTCGAACCACGGCGACCGGCACCTCTTTCGGTTCCGCGACGGGCGCGCCTTCGAGGGGTGGGTGCTCGAGGTGGGCGAGTCGCAGGTGCTGGTCTCGTCGGCCGGGCCCCTGGGCTCGGACGACCCCTACGCGGTCGACCTCGACCAGATCGATCTCGGCACGCTGCAGTACGTCGAGAACGGCTCGCTGGTGCCCTTCGCCGCGAGCTGAGCGGGGCCGGAGGCGATTCTCTCGCGATCGCCGGAAACCACCCGGGCCCCCGCACCGTACAGCCTGGTGGGTGCGCTCTCCGGCCCCCCCTTCGCTTCGTCGCCGCCCCTCCCCCTTCGCTCCTGCGGCCCGACCTCCCACCGAGAAGCCTCCCCTCGCCGGGCCGCGGGGGCGCAACGTGGCAGGGTGGGCCTCGGCTCTGGCTTCGGCCGGCGCCGGGGCCCGTCGGGGGAGGGGCCGGCGACGCGCTCGGGCCCCGAGACGGGGCGCCCCGGTTCTTGCGCGCGCCTCCGGGCGGCGCGGCAGCCCTTTTCGTGCGCGCGCCTCCGGGCGGCGCGGAAGCCCTTTCGCCGCGCGGGCCCGGGACGTTTCTCGTGTCGACCTCACGGGCGGGGCGCATGACCCCGAGGGAGGACGACGCGGCCGAGGCTGTGGTTTCCTGCACTCCCCGTTCTCCGAAGCGACCGCTGCTGGGCGGCGGCGCGCAGCGTGCGCCAGGGCGCCGCGCTGGTGGCCGTCGACGGGGTGGCCGACGGCGCCTACGTCGCGGGGCTGCGCGACGTGCTCGGGCGGCCGGTCGCCACGCCCGGCTCGCTCGAGCGCTGCATCGACGCGCGGGGCGTGCGGGCGGACGAGCCCTTCGTCCGCGAAGAGGAGGCCGAGCTCGTGCTGAGTACGGCGCGAAGCTGCCGGCGGTGCACGTGCTGGTGCGTTCGCGGCTGCGCGCGCTCGGGCTCTCGGTGGCCGATCTGGCGCTGACCGGCGGCGTGCGGGCGTACGCGGCGCGGTCGAAGGCCCGCGCGGCGCTCTGGCCGGAGAGCTTGTCCGAGGCGTCGGGGTTCTGAGCCGCCCTTTTTGCGGGAACCCCCCCGCCGCCCCCGCCCGTACCGGGGGGCAATGCGGTCCACGTCGATTTTCGCCGTCCTCGCCTCCGTCGTCGCGCCCTTCGCCCTGACGCCGGGCTGTCGACGCGACGAAGCCCCCCCGGCGCCCGCGCCGGCCGCGTCCGCGTCGGCCGATGCGCTCGACGCGGCGACCGCGGCGGCGGCGGCGGCGGCCTCGGCGGGCAAAGGGGCGGACGAGGTGAAGCCGGTCTACCCGGTCTTGCAAGGCGAGCCCGAGCCGGCCGCCCGCAAGCTCTGCGCGGCGCTGCACGAGCTGCCGAACCGCCGGCGGGCCGAGTGCTGCGCCGGCGGCGCGAGCTCGAGCCTGGCGGCCGTCTGCGAGGGCGTCGTGACGGCGGCGCTGCGCTCGGGGGCCGTCGCGCTCGACGACGCCGCGGTCGACCGCTGCGCCCAGGCGATGGACCGGGCGCACCAGGGCTGCGACTGGGTCACGCCCCTCTCGTCGGACCTGCCGGCCGAGTGCGAAGGCCTGCTCGCCGGGCGCTTCGCCGAGGGCGACCGGTGCCGCTCGTCGCTCGAGTGCGCCGAGGGCCTGCGCTGCCACGGCGCGGGCCCGACGAGCGCGGGCCGCTGCGGCAAGCCGCGCGAGGGCGGCGCGTGCAACACGGGCGTCGACGTGCTCGCGACGTACGCGCGCCAGGCCCACTACGACCAGGCGCACCCCGAGTGCGCGGGCGTCTGCAGCCAGCACCGCTGCCAGCCCACGCTGGCCGCGGGCGCGGCGTGCAAGGCGAGCGCCGCCTGCGGCGCCGGCTCGCGCTGCGTCGCGGGGCACTGCGTGGCCAAGGCCCCGAAGGCCGAGGGCGAGACGTGCAAGGACGCGCTCGACTGCGACGCCGGGCTGCACTGCGCCGGGGGCGTCTGCCAGGCCAAGGGCGGCGAAGGGGCGGCCTGCGAGCGCGACCTCGACTGCCGGGGCGTCTGCCTGAAGTCGAAGGGCCAGGCCAAGGGCGTGTGCGGCCACCGCTGCAACGTCGACTGGCTCTCGAAGGCCCGCTGAGCTCGGGCGGCGGGCCCGCGAAGGCCGGCTGCGCGCCGGCGCCCCCGCCGGGGGCCCGCGCCCCGCGAACGAGAGAAGACCCGCGACGGCCCGGGCTCGGGAGGGGGCGCGGAGCGCGGCGGTCTGCCCCCGAGTCAACTCGGGGGCAGCGGACGCCCCTTCGTGCCGCGCGGCTTCGGAGCCAATTCGGAGAGCAAAGCCCGCTCCCTCGACGGGGGCCGGGCTCGCGCGGGCTCCGTCAGGGGGGCGGGCAGAGCCACCGGAGACCGCAAGGCCCGGGCGAGCGAGCGCGAGCGGCCCGCGTCGCGGTAGCCCTGCCTCCGGCAGGGCTTTGCACGCCGTTTCCGGGGGCGAACGCTGCCCCCGAGTTGACTCGGGGGCAGGCCGCCGCGCTCCGCGCCCCCCGCCCGGGCCCAAACCGCCGCGCCGGGCGTTGCCGTTCTTAAGCCCCCGGCCGTCGCGCCGGGCGTCGTCGTTCGCGAGAGCTCGGCTGTCACCTTGAGCCGACGGCCGAGCTTGTCGGCGCGGCCCGACCCTTGCGCGGGGCCCTACCCGGGCGCGCGCCGTCGCGCTACATCTCCGGCCCGCATCGCCCCCGGGGGAGGTCAACCCGTGAAGCACAGCGTCTCCTGGACGTTCAACGCCATCGATCGGCGCATCACCGCCTGGATGTCCTGGTACGGCCTCGTTTTTCTTCGCTTCGGCCTGGGGACCATCTTCTTGTGGTTCGGCGTGCTCAAGTTCTTCCCGAGCCTCGACCCGCCGGGCGAGCTCGCCCTCGCCACCAAGACCGTCGAGACGCTCTCGCTCGGGCTGGTGGGCCCCGGCCTCGCGCGCGTGATGCTCGCCACCTGGGAGACTGCCATCGGCCTCGGGCTGCTCAGCAACATGTTCATGCGCACGACGCTCTTTCTGCTCTTCGTGCAGATGGCGGGCACGGTGACGCCGCTCGTGCTCTTCCCCGACGACACGTGGCAGCAGTTCCCCTTTGTGATGACGCTCGAGGGGCAGTACATCGTGAAGAACATCGTGCTCGTCGGCGCGGGCTTCGTCATCGGCGCGAAGGTGCGGGGCGAGCGCTTCTCCGAGGCCGTCGTGCGCATGCGCTCGCTGCACTCGGTGCCCGACGAATGAGCGAAGCCCCCGGGCCGCGGCGGCCGCGGGGGCGGGTACGAAAGGCGAAGCCCGCGGGGGCGTCGGGGTCGCTTCGCGCGAGGGGCTCAGGCCCCGACGACGCGCTCGACGAACCAGCCGAGGCCGGCCAGCACGACGCCGGCGCTCAGGGCGCGCAGGCCGTGGCGGGCGAAGGCGGGGCTCTTGCGGGCCAGGGCGAGGGCGGGCAGCACGACGGCGAGCACGGCGAGCTGGCCGGCCTCGACGCCGAGGTTGAACGAGACGAGCGCGCCGACCACCTCGGCCTTGGGCAGGGCGAGCTCTCGGAGGGCGCCGGCGAAGCCGAAGCCGTGCACCAGGCCGAAGGGGAAGGTGACGAGCCAGCGCCGGCCCTCGTTCTTGAGGACGAAGTTCTCGACGCCGACGTAGGCGATCGAGAGGGCGATGGCGGGCTCGACGAGGGCGGGGCTCGGGGCCCAGGCGCCGAGCGCCGCGGCGCCGAGGGTGAGCGAGTGCGCGAGGGTGAAGGCGCTGACGACGGCGACGAGCGAGCGCAGGCGCGAGGCGACGAGCACCAGGCCGAAGAGGAAGACGAGGTGGTCGTAGCCGGTCAAGATGTGCTCGACGCCCATGCGAAAGAGCGCGAGGGGCCCCGAGCCCTCGGCGTGCGCCGAGGCCGCGCCGCCCTCGGGCAGGTCGAACGAGGCCGAGGTCTTGCCCCGCAGGGCGACGAACTCGGCGGGGCCGGCGCCCGCCTGGCGGAAGGCGCCGAGGTGGCGGTGGCCGGCGCCGAGCGCCTCGACGAAGGGCAGCGCGAGCGAGAGCGCGGGGGCGCGGCCGGGGCAGCGGAAGGCGGCGCGCACGAGCACGCCGTCTTCTTCGACGAGCGAGGCGGCGAGGGCGCCCTCGCGGGCGCAGGGGGCGCCGCCGCGGTCGGCCTTGAGCTGCGGGCCGAGGGCGCGCTCGAGCGCGGCGGACGCGGCGGCCTCGGCGGCGGAGAGCGCCCGGTCGCGGTCGGCGTCGAGCTCGGGCGCGAAGGCCAAGAGCTCGCCCCGGGCGAAGTAGAGCTCGGCCGAGAGCGCGTCGCCCGCGAGGGCGTACTCGCCCCGCGAGAGCCCGACGCTGTGGGCGAGCGCGGCGCCGGGCGAGAGCGCGAGCGCGGCGAAGAGGCCGAGCGCGGCGAGCGCGCGGTAAGCGGGAGAGCGAGGCGAGGAGGGCGCGCGCATCGTCGGCACCGGCGGGCTCGAAGTGGGGGTTGAGGGCGAGGGCCTGCGCGAGCAGCTTGCCGGCGCGGGCCTTGTCGCCGAGCGCCTGGGCGATGGCGCCGGCGTGGTAGAGCAGGGTGGCGTCCTTCGTGCCGAGCTCGAGCGCCCGGTCGCTCTCGGCCTTCGCCTCTTGCAGGCGCCCGGCGCGGTAGAGCGCCCAGGCGAGCGCGTCGTGGGTGTAGAGGTCGCCGCGGCCCTTGGCCTCTTCTTTGGCGAGGTGAAGCGCCTCGGCCGGGTCGCGGCGCTTGGTCGAGAGAAAGAGCGAGAGCGTGCGCGGGTCCGAGAGGCGGCCGCGGCGCTCGACCTCGGCGAAGGCCTGGTCGGCCCCGGCCCGGTCGCCGGCGCGCTCGCGCGCCTCGCCGAGCAGCCAGGCGGTCTCGACGAGGGGGCTCTTCTGGTCGGCCTTGGCGAAGAGCTCGGCCGCCCGGCCGGCGTCGCCGCGGGCGAGCGCGACGCGGCCCTTGCCGACGAGGGCGGGCGGGTAGTCGTGGAAGTGCGAGAGCGCGCGGTCGAAGCCGGCCTCGGCCCCCTCGACGTCGCCCTCGTGCCAGAAGAGCAGGGCGGCCTGCACCAGCATCCAGGCCCCGGGCTCGGGGTCGCGCGGGTCGAGGCCCGCGTCGATGGCCTGCCGGGCGACCGACTTCGCCCCGGCGACGTCGCCGCGCAGCCAGCGCAGGTACGAGGCGCGCGAGAGCGAGGGCAGGTTCGGCTTGAAGTCGACCATGCGCTGGGCGGCCTCGACCGCGAGGCCGTGGCGCCCGAGCTCGAGGGCCGCGTCGCTGAGCACGCCGAGGGCGATGAGGTCGTCGGGGCGCTTCGCGAGGATCTGCTCGGCGAGGCCGCGGGCCTCGTCGAACTTGTGCTCGTTCAGCCGCACCTGCGCCCGCAGCCCGAGGCCGAGGCCGCTCTCGGCCTCGATGCCGAGCACGCGCTCGGCGCAGGCGTCGGCGTGGGCGTAGTAGCCCGGGTCGCCCGTCTCGCGGGCCTTGCGCACCCAGGCGCGCCCGAGCAGCACCCAGCTCTCGACCCGCTCGGGCTGCACCGCGAGGCGCTTCTGGTGCTGCTCGATGAGGGCGTCGACGGCGGCCTGGCCGCCGGGCGGCGCCAGGGCGAGCGCGTCGCGCGCGGGGGCGCCGCCCGCCTTCGGCGCCGAGGCCGCGCGGGCCTCGGGCGCCGAAGGGGGGGCGGGGCGGTTCTTGCCGCAGGCCGGCAGCGCGATGGCGGCGGCGAGCGCCGCCGCCATCGCGAAGCGGCGCCGCCCGGGGGCACGCCCCCGGCGCCCGGGGGCGCCTTCGGCGTGCGACGTGAATCAGGTGCTCTTGGTCACGGCTCGAAGTACGGGCGGGGCGGCGGGGGCGGTTCCGGGCGGGGGGCGGGTTCGGGCCGCGACTAGCGGCGGCGGGCGGTGCCGAGGGCGTCGCCGGCGCCGGCGAAGTTGCCGTGGCCCTCTTCGAAGCCGCGCCAGGGCCGCGCCAGCCAGGGGAAGGACGTGCGGTAGTTGGCGTCGTTGTTGCTGATGTTGTCGCCGATGCCGGCGAAGGGGTCGCCGACGAGGAAGAGCGAGGCGAGCACGTCGGTCACGTCGGCCTGCTCCTGGTTCGGCGCCGCGCCGCCGGGGATCGACCGGCCGTTCGGGAACGACGAGGCCACCTTCAGGTCGACGCGCAGCACGTCGCCCGTCTTGCCCGGCTCCTTCGGGATGGTGTGCCCGAGGAAGTCGAGGTTGATCGCGCTCAGGATGTCGACCCGGTTCGACTGGAGCTTGTTCAGGTCGGTCTCGACGCCGAGGGCGTTGAGCTGGTCGTAGAAGCCGACGGCGTCGGCGTCGCGCACGATGACCGGGTTGAGGAAGTACGCGCCGAAGAGCTTGACCTCGTCCTTGGGGTCGGAGCGGTTCCACTTGTCCTTGTCCTGCAGGCCGATGACGACCTCGTTGACGAGCGGCAGGCCGAGGCGCGACACCTGGACGAAGGGGCCGACGTCGAGGCGGGTGCCGTCGTTGCGCAAGACGGACACCTTGCGGCGGCTGGCCGAGGCGTAGACGCCGACCACGTCGGCGTTCTTCGGGTCCACGTTGTTCTTGGCGGCGGGGATGCGGCCGACGGGGATCTCGAGCGCGATGGCGTGGCAGTTGAAGCCCTTGACGCCGTCGACGCCGCTCTGGGGCTGGGCGAGCAGCTGGCGGAAGTTGGCGAGGTCGAAGGTGGCGCCGAGGTCGACGTAGAAGCCGTCGTCGCGGGGGCCGGCCCAGACGAAGCCGCCGCCGTTGAGCGGCTTGAGGAACTTGTCGCCCGTCGCGAACTGCTCGTAGGCGTCGTTGCTGTCGCCGATCTGCAGCGCCACGGCGTTGGTGCGCGGGCCGATGTTCGGCGGGGCGACGGGCACGTCCTTGGCGATGATCTTCGAGCCGGCGACGCCCGCCACCACCTCGCGCACCGTGTACGTCTGCTGCTGGCCCGCGATCTGCGAGAAGAACTCCTTGCCGCCGCCGAGCGGGGCCTTCAGGTCCGCCACGTCGACCTTGGGGAAGTCGTTGCTGTTGAACTCGATCTGGTAGGTGACGACCTCGTTGAGGACGCCGTCGCCGCGCGTCACGTGGACCTCGTAGAGCACGTCGTCCGAGAACTTGTTGAAGTTCGGGCCGCCCGAGGGCTCTTCGAGGGGGTTGTAGGCCGCGATGACCGTGAGGGTCGCGTTCGGCTGACCGGGGTTGGTCATGAAGGCCCAGAGGTCGGTGTTGTCCGCCGTGGGGTCTTCGCCGATGGCCGGCGCCTCGCGGTGGCTCGAGGCCTCCGCGGTCGAGGGGAGGCCGAGGGTGCCCGCCGCGGCCAGGGCCGCGGTCAACCATGCCAAACAAGTCTTCATCGCTAACGTTCCTTTGCCTTCCGTCCGTCCGTCCGCAGCCTTCACTCCCAAATCAGAAACAGCGTGCCCTGGCCGTTCGCGAGCGAGTCCACCCAGGCGTAGACCTCCGAGCCGACCGCGCGGTGCAGCCCCGCCGGCTCGATGAAGTCGCTGATGCCCCGGTCGAACTTGCCCTGCTCGCCCGTCGCCAGGTCGTGGCGCACGGCGGCGCCCTTGGTCGACACGATGATGGCGCTGCCGTCGCCCGAGACCGTGATCCCGGCGGGGAAGCCCACGTTCTCGACCGTCGCGACCACCTCGGGGCGGCCGTCCTTGACGCGCAGGATCGTGCCCGTGCCGGGCTCGAGGCCCGCGTCGAGCGCGTAGACGTCGCCCCGGTCCGAGAGCGCCACGCCGACCGGGTCGACGAAGCCCTCGCCCGCGGCCAGCGCCTCGGCCGCGCCGCCGGAGGCCGGCAGCCGGTAGACGCCCGGGCCCCGGTCGCCGCGGCCGACGACGTAGAGCATGTCGCCGCCGCGGTCCTTGCCCAGCGTGATCGAGCGGACCTCGATGCGGTCGGCGCCCGCCACCGGCGAGGGCGTGCCGCCCTCGGCCGGCAGCACGAAGATGCGGCCGCCGTCGTTCTCCTCGTCGATCGACGCGCCGAGGTCGGCGACGTAGACGCTCTTGCCGTCCGACGACGTCGTGATCGAGAAGGGCGAGGTGAGCACGTCGCCCTGGTCGATGCGCGCGGGCGCCGAGGCCTTGTCGGTGCTCGAGCCCGTCTGGCGGAAGACCGCCGGCGTGCCCTCCGGCGTCATCGCCGTGAAGAAGAGCTCGCAGCCGCTCGGGCTGGGCGTCGCGTCGAGCGGTTGCACGAACGCGCCCGCGGCGTCGCCCATCGCCGCCACCTTCGCCTGCGTCACCGCGCCGCGCCCGGTCGCCGGGTAACACGTCTCGCCGGGCCGCCCCGCCGAGTCGCCGTCGTCGTCGTCGTCGCCGCCGCTCTTGCAGCCCTGGGCCATCACGGAGACCAGCCCCGCGGCGGCCGCGAGCAGCGCCAGGCGGCGGAGCCCCAACCGAACGCCCGTCATGGCCGCCCCCGGGGCGGTGCCGTCCGCCTGCCTGCGTCCTGCGCGTGTCGTTCCCGTCTGTCCGTCATGGTCGTTTCCTTCTCTCAAGTGCGTGCGAGACAAACCCCGGCCGCCGCCCGAAGCGCCTTTCGGCGGGCCGCGGCCTTTACCCGTCGGGCCCGACGGCGGCGCGTCGACGGGGTCGACCCGTCGCCGCCCTCGGCCCTGTTGCTCCCCTTACGACCCACCCGCCGACGCGGTTCCGAACGCGCGCGGGGTCGAATCCGTTCGTCTACGGAGCCCGCCCCGTTGGCCGCCCCCGCGCGCCCCGGCGCCCGGCGCGCCCGCCCCCGCGCGCCGGGAAGCCCGCAGGCCAGGCGCCTGCGCGAGATGACCGCCGAGCGCCCGCCCCCGCGCGCCGGGAAGCCCGCCCTCGCCCGCGCGCCGCGCGGCCTCGTTCGGCCGCGTCGCGGGCCCGTGGGACGGGCGCGGGCGGGCGCGCGACGGCGCGGCCGGGGGGGGGCGTACGCCCGGGGCCGGCGGGCGGTTTCGATCTTTTTTGAAGAAGGGCAGCAGCCCAGAAAGAAGGAAGGGCGAGAACCAGAGCGCCTCGAAGCGCAGGAAGCGCGCGCCCTCGGCGCTCAGCACGCGCCGGCCGATGGGGGCGACGGGGACGGGCTGCCAGGGCGCTCGTCGCCTTGACCACGAGGCGGAAGCCCAGGTCGTCGGGCTCGGTGAATTGGAAGTCGGAAACGCCGAGGCCGGCGCCGTCCGCGGCCGGCAGCGAATCGATATAAAGATCGTATTCGAGGGTAGCGTCGGCGATCTGAAACGCCCCCCGGGCCGGAACGTCTTGACGAGAGAGGGCCGGTCGCCCTCGGGCGACGCGACGTGCAACGAGTTCGGCGGCGGCGGCCGGGGCGGCGCGGGCGGCCGGGGCGGCGCGGCGGGGGGCGAAAGCGGCGCGGCGGGCGAGAGCGGGGCGGGCGGCGCGGGCGGCGGGCGAGAGCGGCGCGGGCGGGGCAGGCGGGGTGGGCGGGGTGGGCGGCGGCGCGGCGGGCGAGAGCGGCGCGGGCGGCGCCGGGGGCGCGGGCGGCGGGCGCGGCCGATCGTGCGGGGTGACGATGGGGGCGCGCGCGGCGGGCGGCTCAGCGGGGGGCGGGCGCCGCGGTGACGACCGGGCCGGCGGAGACGACGCGAGGCGTTATAACTGACAAAAACCTGCCAAACCCGGCCCCCCGTCGATCGCTTGTGACCGCGGCCTTGGGGTATGGCATGCCACCCGCCCCTGATCATGCGTTCAACCCATCTCGTCGGCGCGCGCACGCATAATCTGCGCAACATTTCGCTCGATCTGCACCCGGGCGAGCTCGTCGTTTTGACGGGCGTGTCGGGGGCGGGCAAGTCGTCGTTGGCGCTCGACACGCTCTACGCCGAGGGGCAAAGGCGCTACATCGAGAGCTTCAGCCCCTACGCGCGGCAGTTCCTCGAGCGGCTCGAGCGGCCCCCGGTCGACGTGCTCGACCCGGTGCCGGCGGCGGTGGCGGTCGACCGGCGGGCGCCGGTCAAGAGCTCGCGCTCGACGGTGGCCACGATGGCCGATCTCGAGCCCTACCTTTCGGCCCTCTTCACGCGCGAGGCGCGGCCGGTCTGCCCCGACTGCGGGGTAACCGCCCAGTGGACGGACCCCCCGTCGGCCGCCCGCCGCGCCGCCGAGGCGCTGCCGAAGGGGCGGGCGCTGGTGACGTACCCGGCGCGGGTGACGGGCACGCTCGACTACCTCGAGCTGCGCGAGCAGCTCGTGCGCGACGGCTACCGGCGCATCCGGGTGGCCGGCGAGGTGCGCGACGTCGACGAGGTCAAGCCGAGCGACGTGAACGTCGGCGGCGGCCGGCTCGAGGTCGTGGTCGACCGGCTCGACACGTCCTCGGGCGATCTGAAGCGGCTCGCCGCGGCGATCGAAGAGGCGTGGCGGCGGGGCGGGGGCGTGGCGCAGGTCGTCTCGCTCGCGGGCGGCGAGGTGAAGGCGGCGCGGGGGCTGACCTGCGGGGGCTGCGGGCGGGGGTTCGAGCCAGCGCGGCCCTCGCTCTTCTCGTACCAGACGCCCGTCGGCGCCTGCCCGCAGTGCCGGGGCTTCGGGCGCACCATCGGCATCGACTGGGGCAAGGTCATTCCCGACGAGGGCATGAGCCTGCGGCGGGGGGCGATTCGCGCCTGGGCGGGGGCGTCGACGACCGACGAGCGGGCGCTGCTGCGCAAGTTCTGCGAACGAAAGAAGATACCCCTCGACGTGCCCTGGCGCGACCTCAGGCCCGAGCAGCGCGAGGCGGTGCTCGAGGGCGAGGGCGCCTGGGGCGACGGCAAGTACCCGGGGGTGCGGGCGTGGTTCCAGTGGCTCGAGACGCGCACGTACAAGATGCACGTGCGCGTCTTCCTGGCGCGCTACCGGGCCTACGAGCTCTGCCCCGGGTGCAAGGGGCGCCGGCTCAACGCCGAGGCGCTCGCCTACCGGGTGCTCGAGAAGAACCTGGCCGAGTGGCACGAGCTCGAGGTGCGCGACGCGCGCGACGCGCTCGCGTCGCTCGGGGCGACGACGGCGCAGGGCGAGCTGGTGCGGCGCGAGCTCTTCGGGCGGCTCGACTACCTCGCGCGGGTGGGGCTCGGCTACCTGACGCTCGACCGGCAGGCGCGCACGCTCTCGGGGGGCGAGGCGCAGCGGGTGTCGCTGACGGCGGCGCTCGGCACGGCGCTGACGGGGGCGCTCTTCGTGCTCGACGAGCCGACGGTGGGGCTGCACCCCTGCGACGTCGAGCCGCTCGTCGCGACGATGCGCGATCTGGCGCGCCTCGGCAACACGGTGGTGGTCATCGAGCACGACCCGGCCGTGGTGCGGGCGGCCGACCGCGCGATCGAGCTCGGCCCGGGGGCGGGCTCGGCCGGCGGCGCCGTGCTCTTCGACGGGCGGCCGGGCGAGCTCGCGCGCCGGGCCGACCTGCCGACCGGCCGGGTGCTCTCCGGCGCCGGGGCGGCGCGGCCGTCGCGCCGCCGGCCGGCCGCGTGGCTCAAGGTCAAGAACGCCCGCGAGCACAACCTGCAGGGCGTCGACGTCGCGCTGCCGCTCGGGGTGCTCTGCGCGGTGACGGGCCCGAGCGGCTCGGGCAAGAGCACGCTCGCGCGCGACATCGTCTACCGGGCGGCGGCGCGGGCGCGCGGCTCGTTCGACGTCGACCCGCCGGGGGCGCACGACGCGCTCGAGGGGCTCGCCGCGCTCTCGAACGCGGTGCTCGTCGACCAGTCGCCGCTCGGGCGCACCTCGCGCGGCAACCCCGCGACCTACACCCGCGCGTGGGACCGACTCCGCGCCCTCTTCGCCGCCGAGCCCGCGGCGTCGGCGGCGAAGCTGACGCCGGCGCACTTCTCGTTCAACGTCGCCGGCGGGCGCTGCGAGGCTTGCTCGGGCGAGGGGTCCGAGACGGTCGAGATGCAGTTCTTGGCCGACGTGACGCTCGTCTGCCCCTCGTGCCAGGGCCGGCGCTTCCAAGAGCCGGTGCTCGCCGTGCGCCACCGCGGGCTGAACGTGGCCGAGCTGCTCGCGACGACGGTCGACGACATCCTCGCGCGCTTCGCCGACGACGCGCCGCTCGTGCGCGCGCTCTCGCCGCTCAAGGCGCTCGGGCTCGGGTACCTGCCGCTCGGCCAGCCCCTCAACACGCTCTCGGGCGGCGAGGCGCAGCGGCTGAAGGTGGCGCGCGCGCTGTCCGAGCCGAGCGCGGGCACGCTCTTCGTGCTCGACGAGCCGAGCGCGGGGCTGCACGGCGCCGACGTCGAGCACGTCGTCACGGCGCTGCGGGCGCTGGTCGCCGCGGGGGCGAGCGTGCTGGTGGTCGAGCACGACGCCGCGCTCATCGAGGCGTCCGACTGGGTGGTCGACCTCGGCCCCGGCGCCGGCCGCTTCGGCGGGCGCGTCGTCGACGAGGGCACGCCCGACGATCTCGTCGCCCGCGGCCGGGGGCGCACCGCCGAGGCGCTGCGCCGGGCGCGCGAAGGGGCGGCGGCCGGGGCGGGCGCGACGCCGGCGGCAGGGGCCGAGGGCGCGGCGAAGGCCGGGGGCGCGGCGAAGGCCGAGGGCGCGCGGGCGAAGAAGGCGCCCGGCGGGGCGGCGAAGGCGCCGCCGGCGGGCGCGGCGGCCAAGAAGGCGAACGGGCGCGCCAACGGCCACGCCAACGGCGCCAACGGCCACGCGGACGGCCCGGCCGGCGGGCGCGGCGAGGGGCCGGTGCCCTTGCGGGTCGAGAACGCGCGCGAGCACAACCTGCACGGCGTCAGCTGCGAGCTGCCGCTCGGCCGGCTGGTCTGCGTGACGGGGCCGAGCGGCTCGGGCAAGAGCACGCTCGCCTTCGACGTCATCTTCGCCGAGGGCCAGCGGCGCTTCCTCGAGACGCTGAGCCCCTACGCGCGGCAGTTCTTGCCGATGATGCCCCGGGCCGACGTCGACCGCGTGACGGGCGTGCCCCCGAGCATCGCGCTCGAGCAGCGCACCTCGCGCGCCGGGGCCAACAGCACGGTCGCCACGGTGACCGAGGTGGCGCACTACCTGCGGCTGCTCTACGCCAAGGTCGGGCAGGTGCACTGCCCGAACTGCGACCGGCCCGTCAGCCGCCAGTCGCCCGACGAGATTTATCGTCAAATCAAAGAAATCAAGGGCCCGGCCTCGCTCTACGCCCCCGCGGTGCGCGCCCGCAAGGGCACCTACCTCGACGTCTTCACCGCCGCGGCCCGGGCCGGCTTCGCCGAGGCGATCTGCGACGGCGAGCGGGTGCGCACCGACGCGCCCCCGCGGCTCAAGAAGACGCTCGAGCACACCATCGACGTCGTCGTCGCCGAGCGGGCCCACCTCGCGCTGCTCGAGCGGCCCCGCTTCGACAAGGCCCTCGAGCTCGGCCAGGGCGCGCTCAAGCTCGCCCTCAAGCCGGGCGACGAGCCCCGCCTCTTCTCGACCGAGCGCGCGTGCGTCGCCTGCGGCGCGGGCGTGCCCGAGATCGACCCGCGCTGGTTCTCGTTCAACACCAAGCAGGGCCAATGCCCCGCCTGCGAGGGCACCGGGGTCGAGGGCGGCCCCGAGGCGGCCTCGGCCGGCGAGACCAAGGCCTGCCGCGCCTGCGCCGGCTCGCGCCTCGCGCCCCTGCCGCGCGGCGTGCGCCTCTTCGGCGCGCGCTACCACGAGCTGATGGCCGAGGGCGTGGCGGCCGCGCGCCGCCGCGTCGCCGCGTGGCGCTTCGACGCGTGGCAGCGGCCGCTCGCCGAGGGCGCGCACGCCGAGCTCGGCCGGAGGCTCGCCTTCCTCGAAGACGTCGGCCTCGGCTACCTGTCGCTCGGGCGCCGCGCCGTCACGCTCTCGGGCGGCGAGATGCAGCGCCTGCGGCTCTCGGCCCAGCTCGGCAGCGGCCTCACGGGCGCGCTCTACGTGCTCGACGAGCCGACCATCGGCCTGCACCCGCGCGACACGCGCCGGCTGCTCGGCAACCTGCGCGCGCTCGTCGACACGGGCTCGACGGTGCTCGTCGTCGAGCACGACGCCGACACCATCCGCGCCGCCGATTACCTCATCGACCTCGGCCCCTCGGGGGGCCGCCGCGGCGGCCGCATCGTGGCCGAGGGGGGCCCGGCCAAGGTGCTCGCGTCGAGCGACTCGCCCACCGCGCGCGCCCTCTCGGCCCCCTTCGCGCCCCCGCGCGCGCCGCGCGGCAAGCCGCCGGGCTTTCTCACCATCACCGACGTGCGCGAGCACAACCTGAAAGACGTCACCGTCGCCCTGCCCCTCGCGCGCTGGACGGTGGTCGCCGGCGTCAGCGGCTCGGGCAAGAGCACGCTCATTCGTCAGGTGCTCTTGCCCGCGGTGCGCCAGAAGCTCGGCCTGGCGACCGACCCGCCCGGCGCCTTCGGGCGCCTGACCGGCCACGAGCCCATCAAGCGCGCCCTCGCCGTCGACCAGTCGCCCATCGGGCGCACCCCGCGCTCGGTGCCCGCCACCTTCCTCGGCATCTGGGACGAGATTCGCAAGCTCTACGCCAAGAGCCCCGACGCCCAGGTGCGCGGCTACGGCCCGACGCGCTTCTCGTTCAACACCGCGACCGGCGGCCGCTGCCCGGTCTGCGAGGGCCAGGGCGCCGTCACCCACGAGATGGCCTTCTTGCCCGACGTCGTCACGCCCTGCGAGGCCTGCTCGGGCCTGCGCTTCGAGCCCTCGACGCTCGACGTCACCTACCTCGGCCGCAGCATCGGCGAGGTGCTGCGCATGACGGCGGTCGAGGCGGCCGAGCACTTTCACGCCCACCCCAAGATCGCCAACCCCTTGCGCACCCTCGACGAGCTCGGCATCGGCTACCTGCAGCTCGGCCAGGGCTCGAACACGCTCTCGGGCGGCGAGGCGCAGCGGCTCAAGCTCGCCGCCGAGCTGACGGCCGGCTCGCGCCACGAGCCGACCCTCTACGTGCTCGACGAGCCGACGACGGGCCTGCACCTCGGCGACGTCGCCCGCCTCATCGAGGTCCTCGCCAAGCTCGTCGACCGCGGCGACACCCTCGTCGTCATCGAGCACCACCCCTGGGTCATCGCCGCCGCCGACCACCTCGTCGAGCTCGGCCCCGAGGGCGGCGAGGGCGGCGGCGAGGTCGTCGCCGCCGGCACGCCCCAGCAGCTCGCCCGCAAGAAGACCGCCACCGCCCCCGTCCTGCGCGAGGTGCTGGCCGAGGCGGGCTGAGGGCCGGGCCGGGCGGCGGCCCTCAGTACTTCTTGAAGAACGCGACCGCGCCCTCGCGCTGCGCGCCCACGTACGCCGCGCACAGCCGCATCGCCTCGAGCGCCTGCTCGAGCTGGCGGGGCCCGCCCGGGTACTTGGTCGAGCGGCTCGCGAAGAAGGCGCGCGCGTCGGCCTCGCGCGCCCCGTCGCAGGTCGCCGACGCGACGAAGGGCAGCGCGGCGACGTAGGGCGCCGGCAGCTTCGCGGCGAGCACGTCGAAGTTCTCCTTGACGAAGTCGTACGCGAGCTCGCGCCCCTCGCGCGACCCGGGCGCGAAGAGAATCGGCTGCAGCTCGCGCGGGTCGAACTCGTCGCCGCGCAAGAGCTCGAGCGCCTGCCGGTAGAGCGCCGGGTCGCGGAACTCGCCGAGCGCCGCCAAGAGGCGCGGCCGGTCGCGCCGGTCGGCCGAGCGCTTGGCCGCCCCGCGCAGCTGCTCGAAGAGCGCGCGGTCGCCCCCGGACGCCGCGACCCGCAGCGCCGCGCCGATGACCCCCGGCTCGGCCGCCTTCGGGTCGGCGAGCCAGCGCTTGACGAGCCCCGCCGCCGCCGCGCGCACCTCGGGGTCGCCGCCCTGATCGCCCACGAGCTCGGCGAGCACCGGCCGGAGCAGCCGCTCGTCGTCGCCCTCGCCCTTGGTCGACGCCCAGCCGAGCGCCTTCTGCCGCGCGCCGAAGATCTGGCGCACGAAGCGCTGGTAGTTCGGCCGCGACGAGTCGGGCAGCAGGGGGCCGCCGAGCAGCCGCACGATGTCGGCGACGGCCTCGGTCACCTCGCGCCGCCTCTCGCCCTTGAACGAGGGCAGCGGCGCGAGCGCCTCGCCCGCCGGCAGCTTGCCCCCCTTGAAGAGCGCCTCGACGTCGTCGAGCGCCGCCACGAGCTCGGGCAGGCTGAGGTGCTTGCCCCCGTCGCGCAAGAGGCGCCCGAGCAGCTCGCCCCCGGGCCGCGAGCGGTAGTAGCCGACCCCCGCCTCGTTCGGCCAGAGCCAGGCCGGGCAGCCCGCCCCCTGGTCGAGCGGCACCTCGGCCTCGGCCCCCCCGAGCGTCGCGCACGAGCGCCCCTCGCCCGCCCCCGCCCCGTAGCGCAGGCACACCGGCACCTGCCAGGTCTGCGCCGCGCTGCCCGCCGAGCCGACCGGCAAGAAGCGCTCTTGCCGGAGCCTCGCCGAGGGCGCCCCGCGGCAGTTCAGCTCGACCGACACGAGCGGCGCGCCCGTCTGATCAAGGAAGCTCGCGAACGCCGGCCCGAGGTCGCGCCCCGCCGCCCGCCCGAGCGCGCTCACGAAGTCGGCCGCCGTGGCGTTGCCCCACGCGTGCTTCTCGAGGAAGGCCCGCACCCCCTTCTTGAAGGTCTCCTCGCCGAGCGAGCGCTCGAACATCGCGAGCACCGTCGCGCCCTTCTGGTAGGTGATGCCGTCGAAGGCGTTGGCGATGTCGTCGGACGTCTCGATGGGCTGGCGCACCTTGCGCGCGCTCGTCAGCACGTCGCTCGCGAGCGCCTGCGACCGGTAGCCGATGACGTCGACCCCGCGCGACCACTCGGGCCGGAAGGGCCCGATGATCTTGCCCTCCATCCAGGTCGCGAACGACTCGTTCAGCCAGACGTCGTCCCACCACGCCGCCGTCACCAGGTTGCCGAACCACTGGTGCGCGAACTCGTGCGCCGCGACGTACGAGTACTCGCGCTGAAACTGCACGCTCTCGTCTTCGGGCTTCGCGAGCAGCGCGTTCTGCGCGAACGTGACGAGCCCCGGGTGCTCCATCGCCGTGAACGAGTTCGGCATCGGCACCGCGATGACGTCGAGCTTCTCGTACGGGTAGGGGGTGCCGAAGTAGGCCTCGAGCCGCTCGAGCAGCTGCCCCGAGACCGCCGCCGCCCACCGCGCCTGCGCCCGCTTGCCCGCCGGCGCCAGAATGCGCACCGCGACCTTGTTCTGCCCCGCCCGCCCCGCCTCGACCGCGTCGTAGGGCCCCGCGGCGAAGGCCACGAGGTAGCTCGGCAGCGGCTTGGTCGGCGCGAAGGCGACGGCCTTGCGCCCCGGCCGCGCGGGCCCCTCGGACACCTGCGGCGTGTTCGCGTACGCCGCGTCCCCCTCGGGCACCTCGAGCGTCAGCTGCCAGGGCACCTTGAACGAGGGCTCGTCAAAGCAGGGGAAGACCCGCCGCGCGTACGTCGCCTCGAACTGCGTCATCGCGTACCAGCGCTCGCCCTCTTTCTGGGTGAAGAGCCCCTCATCACCCTGGAACGACACGCCCCCCCGGTACTCGACGTGCAGCCGCGCCTTGCCCGCCGCGATCGGGCGCTCGGGCCGGAACCCGAGGAACTCGCCCCCCCCGTCGACCGCCCGCGCCGGCACCGGCGCGCCGCCCGCCTCGAAGTGCGCCTCGCGCACCGTCAGCCCCGTGCCGTTCAACCAGAGCACCGAGGTCGCCTCGTCGAGCGCCAGATCGATGTCGATGCTGCCCTCGAACTCGCGCTCGCCCGGCGTCAGCGACACCCGCGCCGCGTAGCGCTCGGGCCGCACCGATCGCCCGAGCCGAAGGGCGGGCGGCTTCGGCGCCTCGGCCGCGCCCCCCGCGGCGGGGGCCGAAGCGCCCGCGCGCGGCGCCGAAGCGCGATCGGACGCGCAGGCGGCCGCGGCGAGACAAACGCCGGCCGAAACGGCCCAGCGGCGCACGTTCATAGAGACCTCCTCCTCATCAGGTAGAACACCCAAGCGGCCCCGCAGTTCGCCGCCTTCGAGCGGTTGCCGGGCCGGCCGAGCCTACCTCGCGGCCCCCTGAGGCCCGAGGCCCCATGTCAAAGCGGGGGCGACGCCCAAGCAAGATGCCAAAGAGCAAAAGGCGAGCCAAGTATCGAATTTTGACATTTGAATGACAGATATTGACTTCTGTCATTTCAAGGCTAAGCTCGAGTTGTCAGTCAGGGTTTGCACCCCGGGAGAACACCATGCTCACTCGTCCGCTCGGCTCGAAAGGTCTCGAAGTGTCGGCTCTTGGCTTGGGTTGCATGGCCATGTCCGATTTGTACGGCCCCTCCGATCGGGCCGAGAGCATCGCGACGGTGCATGCGGCGCTCGAGGCGGGCATCACGCTGTTCGACACGGGCGACTTCTACGGCATGGGGCACAACGAGCTGCTGCTGCGCGAGGCGCTCGCGGGGCGGGCGCGCGAGCGGGCGATCTTGAGCGTGAAGTTCGGCGTGCTGCGCGACCCGTCGGGCGGCTGGTCGGGGCTCGACGGGCGGCCGGCGGCGGTGAAGAACTCGCTCGCCTACACGCTCAAGCGGTTGGGCACCGACTACGTCGACATCTACCGCATCGCGCGGGTCGACCCGGCGGTGCCGATCGAAGAGACGGTCGGCGCCATCGCCGACATGGTAAAGGCGGGCTACGTGCGCCACGTCGGCCTGTCCGAGGCGGGCGCCGAGACCCTGCGCCGCGCCCACGCCGTGCACCCCGTCGCCGATCTGCAGATCGAGTACTCGCTGGTGTCGCGGGGCATCGAGGCCGAGATCTTGCCGGCCTGCCGCGAGCTCGGCGTCGGCATCACGGCCTACGGCGTGCTCTCGCGCGGCCTCATCAGCGGGCACTGGTCGAAAGAGCGGTCGGCGGCGGCGGGCGACTTCCGGGCGTACCAGCCGCGCTTTCAGGGCGAGAACCTCGAGAAGAACCTGGCCCTCGTCGAGGCCTTGCGCGAGGTGGCGCAGGCGAAGGGCACGACGGTGGCGCCGGTGGCCATCGCCTGGGTGCTCTCGCGCGGCCGCGACATCGTGCCGCTCGTCGGGGCGCGGCGGCGCGACCGGCTGGCCGAGGCGCTCTCGGCGCTCGAGCTCGACCTGACGGCCGACGATCTCGGGCGCATCGAGCGGGCGGTGCCCCCGGGCGCGGTGGCGGGCGACCGCTACCAGGCGGCGCAGATGGCCCACCTCGACAGCGAGCCGGGTTGGGCCCCGAAGGCGTGAAGCCGGCGTGAACGAGGCGGCGCTCACCCCCGAACGCATTCTCGAGGCGGCCGAAGAGGTCCTGCGGCGCTTCGGCCCCGCCAAGGCCACGGTGGTCGACGTCGCGCGCGCGCTCGGGGTCAGCCACGGCAGCGTCTACCGGCACTTCCCGAGCAAGGCGGCGCTGCGCGACGCGGTGACCGAGCGCTGGCTCGGGCGCGTCTCGGCGCCGCTCGCGGCCGTCGCGGCGGGCCCGGGGCCGGCGCCCGAGCGGCTGCGGCGCTGGCTCGACCGGCTCGTCGCGACCAAGCGCGCGCTGCAGCACGACGACCCCGAGCTGTTCGCCACCTACGTCGCGCTGGCGATCGACGCCCGCGAGGTGGTGCGGGCGCACGTCGAGGCGCTGACGGCGCAGCTCACGACGATCGTGGCCGAGGGCGCGGCGCGCGGCGAGTTCCGGGTCGACGACCCGGCGGCGGCGGCGCGCGCGGTGTTCGACGCGACGGGGCGCTTTCACAACCCGGCGCACGCGGCCGAGTGGGCCGACCCCGGCATCGGCGCCGCCTTCGAGGGCGTCTTCGCGCTCTTGCTGCGGGGGCTCGGCGCCGGCCCGGCCGCCCCGCCGCCCGCCGCCCCCTGCTGAGGCCCGACGGCCGGCTCGCCCGCGGCGGCGCCCCGCGCGGGCGCGGCGCCTAGACCGGCCCCGTCCGGTAGACCGTGCGCGGCTCGTCGGAGTCGCCCTCGTCGTCGATGCCGATGAGCTCGAACTCGACCGAGGCCTCGGGGCCGCTCGCGTCGACGTGGACGATGCCGGCGTTGAGCCCGCCGTAGGGGTTGCGCGAGGCGCCCTCGACGCCCTCGACGAGGTCGACGCGGCCGCGCAGGCCCCCTTGCACGTCGACGCCGAAGGCCGCCCGGGGCAGCAGCTCGGCGACGCGCTTGGCGAGCAGGCCCTGGCGGTTGGAGACGGCGCTCGAGGTGAACTGCAAGAGGGGCGGCCCGCCGCCCTCCCACTCGACGCGGAAGGCGCAGCCGACGTGGATGTCGCCCCCGAGCAGCACGAGCCGCTGCCGCGGGTGCCGCTGGTGGTGGGCGTGCAAGAGCGCGAGCAGGAGGTCGCGCTGGTCGAGGCTCTTCGCGTGGTTCCAGCGGTCGGCGGCGTCGGTGCCCTCGCCGACGACGGCGACGGCGGCGTCGACGAGCCAGCTGTCGGTGTAGATGAGGGGCACGGTGGCGACGAGGAAGACCACCTTCTGGCCGGCGGAGGCGGCGAGGAAGCGCTCGAGCGCGGCGAACTGCGCGGGGGCGTAGACGCGCGTCGCGCGCTCGGTGGTCAGCTTGCTCGAGCGCAGGTCCATCACGAAGAGGGAGCAGGGGCCGTAGCTAAAGGCGTAGTGAAAGTCGCCCTCGGGCGGCGGGGGCTCGGGCGGGGCGGCGAGCACGCGCGAGCCCTGGTAGTCGTAGAAGGCGGCGAGCGCGCCCGCGCGCAGGGCGCGCCACTCGGGCAGGCCGTGGCGCGGGTCGGAGCCGAAGTTGTCGACGATCTCGTGGTCGTCCATCATCGGGTAACAGGGGAACTCGGCCTGCAGCTTGCGGATCTCTTCGCAGCCCCAGAAGACGCGGTGCTTCTGCTGGTAGAGCGCCCGCACCTCGGCGGCGCTGCACTCGAGAATGCTCCGGCGGCCCGGCGGCGCGACGCGGCGGAAGAAGTCGTCGTCGAAGAGCGAGAAGCGGGGCGGGTGGTCCGAGTAGATCTGGTCGCCCATCAGCAGCACGAACTTGCAGCCGCGCTCGCGCAGGGCGCGCCGGGTGGCGCGCAGCATGCGCAGGCTCTCGGGCAGCAGGCGCCCGTCGTCGTCGAAGGGCTGGTGGCAGCTCAGGGCGCCGAAGCAGAACGAGGCCGGGGCGTCGTCCGGGCCGCGGGGGGCGGTCTCGAAGCGGGCGGCGCCGAGGGGCTCGCCGCCGCCCGCGCGCGCGACCTCGACGCGGTAGGCGGTGAGCGGCTGCAGGGCGCCCGCGCCGCCCGCCAGGCCGTCGGGCAGGGTGAGGGCGAGCGTGCCGTCGGCGCCGCCCTCGGCCGGCACGACGACGCGCCCGCGGGCCACGACCTCGCGCCCCGCCGGCCCGCCGCCGCCCGCGCGCGCCCCCCCGTCGCGCAGGACCGTCACCTCGAGCTCGCCCGGGGGCTCGGCGCGCAGCCAGAGGCGGGCCCGGTCGGCCGAGACGGCGCCCACGGCCACCGCGTTCTTGAGCTCTCGGCTGACGAAGTCGACGGGGTCTTGCACGGGTCGAACGTACCACCGAAGGGCCCCCCCCGAAACCGGCCCGCCCCGCCCCGCCGGCGGGCGCGGCGCGCGGGGGCCCCTCAGGCGCTCTTGGCCAGCGCCTCGAAGGCGAGCGGGGCGCGGGCGGAGCGGGGGGCGAGCACGCGCAGCGCGCGCGGCAGCACCGCGTAGGACGCGGCGCGCGCCTCGAAGAGCTCGCCGTCGGCGTTGATTTTCGTCATTCGATCGAAGAATAGCTCGAGCCGCTTGGCGCGCAGCCAGAGCACGTGCGGGTCGTCGACGTGCTTGCCCTCGGCGAGCTTGGCGAGCAGGGCGGCGAACTCGAAGGCGGGCGCCTCGCGCACGAGGCAGACCTCGAGCAGGCCGTCGTCGGCCTTGGCGCCGGGGGCGATGACGCGGCCACCGCCGAAGGTGGGGGCGTTGCAGACGGCGAACATCGAGATGCGCTCGCGGCCGCGCAGGGTCTTGCCGCCGGTGCTCGAGCGGTAGCGCACGTCGATGCTCTCGTGCTCGATGTAGGCGCGCACGCCGCCGAGCACGTAGGCGAAGCGGCCGGCGAAGGTCTTGAGCTCGGGGGTGACGGCCTCGCTCGTCTCGCCGGCGAGGCCGCCGGCCGAGACGTTGAGGAAGACCCGCCCGTTGACGACGCCGAGGTCGACCTCGTGCGACTCGGCCTCGAGCAGGCCGTCGAGCGCCTCGACCGGCTCGCCCTCGATGCCGATGGAGCGGGCGAAGTCGTTGCCCGTGCCGAGCGGGATGATGCCGAGCTCGGGCCGGCTCGCGGGGCTCGGGGCGGCCGCGCAGAGGCCGTTGACGACCTCGTTGACCGTGCCGTCGCCGCCGGCGACGAAGAGGGTGCGGGCGCCCACGGCGGTCGCCTCGCGCGCCGCCCGGGCCGCGTCTCCGGGCCCGGCCGTCGGCACGACGCGCACGGGGCCGCACGCGTCGCGCAGCCGCGCCCCGAGCGACTCGACGTGGTCGGCCGCCTGGTTTCGGCCCGACGCGGGGTTGACCACGAGCCAGACGCTCTCGGCGCCCCGGCGCACGGTCGAACTCGCGGGGCCGCCCTGCCCCCAGCCCGCCGGGCTCACGGCAGCACCACCAGCGTGGCCGTCTCGGAGACGCCCAGATAGTTGACCGAGATGCCCACCATGCCTTCACCGACCGCGCGCAACATACCGTCCTCCGTTATCGTGGCGACCGAGTCGTTCGAGCTCGCCCAGCGCGCCCCGCCGGTGAGCTCTTTCGTCGAACCGTCTTCGTAAATGGCGCGCGCGACGAGCCTGTGCTCTTCGCCCGCCGCGACCGAGACGCCGGCCTCGATTTCGATCTTCGAGATGACCTTGCCCTCGTCGGCGACGGCCCCGGCGCCGCCTTCGGCGCACCCCGCCGAGGCCGCGCCGAGCGCGAACGCCGCCGCGAGCGCCGCCGCGAGGCGGCCCCGCCTTGCCTTCGAGTGCGAGGGTTTCATCGTCGTTCGTCGTCGGGCCGCTTCGCGTCGATCGTCCGTCGGGGCGCCACCGGCCCCGGCGCGACGCCTCGACGTGGGGTTCTGCAACGCCCGTGCCCCCGGAACAGAGGGTCGTTTTCGGCTCGAATCACGGGTTTTTGCCCGCCTCCGGCTCGAGCACGACCGGCGCCGTGGCGCATGTGCACAGCGGCCGTGGCGGTTTTGCCCATCGGCGTGCGGCCCGCCCGCACGTGCGAGGACGTGCGCCTCGCGCCACCGGTCGCAGGCCGCGAGGGCGCGGGGCCGGCGCGCTCGAGCTCGGAGCGATCGCGGGCGCGCGGGGCCGCTCGCGCGGGGGCGCCTGGCCGGCCGGGCCGAGCGAACCCGCGTCGTCGGCTGGCCGGCCGGGCCGAGCGATCCCGCGTCGCCGCCGGCGGGGCCGACCGCGCGCAGCCCCGCCGCGGAAACACGAAAAGGCCCGCCCCGGGCGGGGGCGGGCCTCACGCGGGGCGGGGCCCCGGGTCAGCCTTCGGCGGCGACCGGCAGCTCGATCGTGAACGCGGCGCCCGGGCGCGTGCCGCGGCGCGGCGGCAGCCGGCTCTGGCCGGTGACGATGCGGCCGCCGTGGGCGGCGAGCACGTCGGCGACGAGCGGCAGCGACAGGCCCAGGCTGCGCTGCGACGAGTCGCTGCGGAAGCGGGCGAAGAGCCGGTCGGGGTCGCCGGGCAGGCCGGGGCCGTCGTCTTCGACCAGAATGCAGAGGTGCTCGCCGCGGCGCGAGACCTCGACCGAGACCTGCGAGGCGGCGTGGCGCAGGGCGTTGCCGACGACCTCGGTCAGCGCCTGCAACAGGAGCCGCTCGTCGACGAGGGCCCAGACCGGGTCGTCGCCCAGCCTGTGCGCGAGCGTGACGCTCTTGCGGCCGTCGAGCGAGGTGGCGTCGCGCAGCGCCCCCTCGATGAGCTCGCGCACGTCGCGCCGCTGCGCGTCGACGCGCAGGCCGCCGTCGAGCGCCTCGGCCGTCATCGACAGGCGGGCGGCCAGGCGCCGCAGGCGCGAGATGCCGCGGCCCATCATGGCCGTGTAGAGCGCGGCGTCGGGCGCGTCGCCGATGACGTTCTTCAGCTCGTCGAGCGCGCCCGAGACGACGCCCGTCGGCGACAGGATGTCGTGGGCGAGCCGCTTGAGCAGGCGCGCCCGCTCGGCCGGGTCGTCGGACGGCGCCGCGCGCCGCTCGGCGTCGTGCGCGCCGTTCATGGGGGTGAGGTGGGGCGGGCGTTCCATGGGGGTCGGGTCTTGGGCCCCGTCAAGGGTTCGTGCGCTGAGCTGCCTCACCGTTGCCTCCACGTTCGTAGCGATCGAGTTTGCGATAAAGGGTGCGGCGGTCGAGCCCGAGCAGCTGCGCGGCCCGCGACTTGTTGCCGCCGAGCAGCGAGAGCACGCGCATGATGTAGCGGCGCTCGAGTTCGTCGATGGTCACGATCTCGTCGGTGTCGTCGGCCGACACGACGAAGCGCTCGGCGCGGTACGCGCGGATCTTCTCGGGCAGGTCTTCGACCGTCACGTGGTCGAAGCGCGCGAGCGCCACCACGCGCTCCATGCAGTTCTCGAGCTCGCGCACGTTGCCCGGCCACGCGTACGACATCAGCTTCTCGGCCGCCGGCGTCGAGAGCGTCAGCGGCTTCGAGCCCGCCCGCGCCGCCGCCCGGTCGAGGAAGAAGCGCGCCAGCGCCAGCACGTCGGCGCCGCGCTCGCGCAGCGGCGGCAGGTCGATCTTGACGACGTTGATGCGGTAGAAGAGGTCTTCGCGGAAGCGCTTCTCGTACACCTCGTCTTCGAGGTTGCGGTTGGTCGCCGCCACGAGCCGCGCGTCGAAGGGCACCTCGGCGTTCGAGCCGACCGGGCGCACGCGCTTCTCTTGGAGGGCGCGCAACAGCTTCGGCTGAATTTCGAGCGGCATCTCGCCGATCTCGTCGAGGAAGAGCGTGCCGCCGCTGGCCTGCTGGAACAGCCCCTGGCGCGCCGAGCGCGCGTCGGTGAAGGCGCCCTTGGCGTGGCCGAAGAGCTCGCTCTCGAGCAGCGTCGCCGGCACGGCCGCGCAGTTGATGGCCACGAAGGGCCCGCTCTTGCGCGCGCTGCGGTCGTGGATGGCGCGGGCGATCAGCTCTTTGCCCGTGCCGGTCTCGCCGTGCACCAGCACCGAGGCGTCGCTCGCGCCGACCCGGTGCACCAGGTCGTAGACCCGGCGCATCGCCGCGCTGTCGCCGATGAAGCCCTCGAGCAGCCCGTCGCCGCCGTCGGAGACCTGCAGCCGCAGCCGCTGCAGCTCGCTCTTGAGCTTGCGGTGCTGCACCGCGCGGGCGACCCCGATCGCCAGCAGCTTGCTGTCGACCGGCTTGGTCAAGAAGTCGTAGGCGCCCACCCGCATCGCGCCGATGGCCGCCTCGAGGCTGCCGTGCGCCGTCACCACGATGACCGGCACGTCGGGCCGCGTGCCCATCACCCGCTCGCACAGGTCGAGCCCGCCGAGGTCCGCCATGTCGAGGTCGGTGAGCACCGCGTCGAACTCGACCGCCGCCACCAGCTCGAGCGCGTCGCGCGCCGACGTGCGGGTCTCGACCTCGTAGCCGAGGCGGCTCAGCGACGCCTCGAGCAAATCGCACATGCTTTGATCGTCATCGACGACGAGAATCCGCGCGTCCATAGTGCGCCTTTTTCCGTTGGGTGCCGGGGCGGAAAGCCGCCCGGAGTCGGGCCCCCCCTTCTCGACGCCATCGAGGGGCTGGCCCGTGTCGAAGTTCTCTTCAGCCATTTGCGCGGCCACGTGACGGGAGGGTGAAGGCCGAGACCGAGCGCGCCCGCGGCGCCCGCAGCGCCTCGCGCGCGGCGATGGCGGCGGCGCACCCGAAGGACGCGACCGCCAGCGCGAGCAACCAAACTTCTGCCGTCCAATCCAACACGGTCACACCCGTCCTTTCCCGTCCCCGACGCCGTGTGCGCCGAACGTCACCACCTCCTCGTAGAGCAGAGCCCGTGCCACACGGGGCAACCCTGCCAATTCGGGCAATTTATACCCAGAACAGCCCTGTGTCGTGGCAAAATGCCACAAAGTGTGCGCGCTTGCCTCGCTCGGCGGCTCAAGCTCATGGGCTCGTGCAAGGGGTAACGAAATGTAGTTCTTGCCGCTTCTGCTCGATTTGCCACCCCTCGCCGGCCCGAGCCACTCTCGACACTCCTTTGGCATCAAGTTTGGCCCGACCCCCGCACCCCAATAAGGGCGCCCCCGAGCGAGACAGCGGGGCAAATGCGTCGCGCACGGCCGGGGGCTGTGGCACATCGCGCGGCCCTCCGCCAAGGCGGGGCATGCCCGCGCGATGGGCGGGCGCCCCGATGTCCGAGACCTCCTGCCCCTGGGGGGCGCCCCCGGGCCTGGACGTCGGCCTGTTTCTGCCTCCCGGGGGCCGACTTCCGTAGCCGCCGCAGGCGAGCTCCGGGTGCCCAAGGCGCGGGCGAGGCACGCCCGCCGCCTGATCAGCGCGGAGGTCAGGCGTGCACACGCGAAGGGCGCGCCCCCGTCGGCCGGGCGACCGTGCCATCCTACCATCCGCCCGAGCCTGCCCCCGGCCCCGTGCCCTCGCCCAAGCCTGGCGGGGCTGCGGCGTGGGGGCCATTCCTGACCGTAGCAGGCAAGGATGGTATCAGGCTGGGCGGGCTCAGAATAAAGAGCGCGGATCGTGCGCGCGAGGGCAGCCGGGCCATCGAAGGCGGGCGTCTGATCCTCGCTCCGGGGCGCGCGTCGCTTCGGTGCCCGATCGCGCGAGCGGAGGCGGCGGCCGACGCCGTACGCGGGCGCGGTGAAGCGAGCGCGGGCCGCGATCAGCGCGGCGGGGTGCCCGCGCTCAGGGCGGTGGGGTCTTGCGGCGGCTCGCAGGGGCAAGGCACGCCGCCGGGGCCGCCCCCCTCGGGCTCGCCGGGCAATACCTTGGCCCGGCCGTTCACCACCCAGCGCCCGGGCGCGTAGAGCAGCGAGCCGTCGGACTGCCGCGCGTACGCCGGCTTGGCGTAGCGCTCGCCGGGCTGCACGCGGACCCAGCGGCCGGGGGTCCATTCCCAAGAGCGCCTTTCCCACTCCCAGTGGCCGTCGACCCAGACCGCGTCGGGCCTCGGCGGGGGGCCGAGCGACTGGACGAGGACGGGCGGCGGCGGGTAGGGCACGCGCTGCCAGCCCTCGCGGGGCTGAGGCGCGGCGGGGGGGCGCGGCGGCGCCGAGCTGCCGCACGCGGCCGCCCAGAGGGCCAGGGCGGCCG
Source organism: Polyangiaceae bacterium (assembly GCA_035762175.1). GTDB lineage: Bacteria > Myxococcota_A > Polyangia > Polyangiales > Polyangiaceae > DASTPP01. The sequence goes on from DASTPP010000279.1 coordinate 35,573, forward strand.
CGGCGAGGGGGCGTCGAAGGCGCGAAGACACGCGGGGGGCGGGGCGTGCGGGCGGCGGGGCCGGGGGCGCGTTAACGGACGCGGCCGCGCTGCACCAGGTTGACGATCAGGCAGAGCACGACGGCGCCGACGAAGGCGGTGAGCAGGCTGCCGAGGCTGAGCACGTCGGGGGCGACGGAGCGGTTGAAGAGAAAGCCGCCGATGGCCGCGCCGACGATGCCGACGAGGATGTTGCCGAGGAGCCCCTGCTGCGCGTTACGGGCCGTCACCACGCTCGCGAGCCAGCCGACCAGGGCGCCGAAGAGGACCCAGAGGAGCAGCGTAATCATGATTGAACCTCATTCGTTCGGGATTGTTCCCGCTGGTTCGGAATGAGGAGAGCAGGGCCCGTGCCAGGCGCGCCCCGGCGGGGCCCCGCGGCCGCGGCGCGGGCCCGCGCGCCGCGCCAGGGCTCGGGCGGGGGCGCGGCGCCGCCGGCCGGCGGGGCGCGCGGCGTGTGGCGGCCCGCCCCAGGGCCCGCCCTTCTGCCACGCGCGGCCGATCAATACGAATACGTCCAGAACGCGTCGACCGCGGTCCGGCCCCGGTCGCCGGCCATGGTCTCGAGGGCCCAGCGGCGGCGGAAGCGCCACTCGAGGGCGACGAAGTTGCGGTCGGGGCTTTGGCCGGGCGGGGGCGTGCCGATGAGGTGCGAGACCTCGAGCGAGAGCGAGGGCGACAGCGGCACGACGACCTCGGGGCGGGGGTTGCCCTTGCTCGTGTCGAGGCGCGTCTGCACGTCGAGCTTGGTCATGCGGTAGAGGGCGTTGTTCAGGCCCTTGGCGGCGATGGCGCCGCCGGCGGAGACGGGCAGGCCGCCGGTGCCCGAGCCCTGGTTCCGGTTGCTCTGGAAGGCGGTGGCCGAGTCGGCGGTGCCGAAGACGAGCAGCGCGACGATCTCGTTGGGCGAGCGGGCGGGCTCCGAGCGCAGGGTCAGGCGGCCGGAGCCGACGGGGCCGGCGAAGTCGGCGAAGACCTTGGTGCCGTCGGGCGCGTCCCAGCTCGCGGTGGCGACGACGAAGGCGTCGGAGACGTCGCCGCCCGAGAGCGAGACGGTGCCGCTCTCGACGCGGAAGCGCCGGCCCTGCACCTCGAAGTAGCCGCCGGGGCGCAGCCGGATTTGCCCCTCGAGGCTCATCTCTTCGGCGACCTGCGCGACGACCTTGCCGCCGAGCCCGACGCGGACCTCGGTGCCGCGGACGATGAGCACCTCGCCGAGGTTGATGGTCACCTGCAGGGTGCTCGGGTCCGCGGAGAGCTCGCTGGGCGAGGGCTTGGCCTTCTCGGGCTTGGTGAGGTGCACGGGCGCGAAGTCGCCGTCGGGGCGCCGCGCGCCGATGCGCACGTCCGCGTGCGGCTCGAGGGTCTGCAGGTCGTTGGCGCTCGTCTCCGAGAGGCGCAGGTAGAGCGAGCGGACGTCGACCCCGAGCTCGGTGCGGCGCTGGGCCCGGTCGACGCGCGCGCGCAGGGCGATCTCGCCCGAGGTCTCGCCGAGCGCCTCGCCCTCGAAGGTCGCGGGCAGCGGCTCGCCGCGCGGCACGCGCAGCGTCGCCTCGATCGACGCGTCGCCGCCGGGGGTCACCCGGCCCGCGGCGGAGCCGTAAATGCGACCGGTGGCGCCGCGGGCGCTCAGGCCCTCGACGCGGACGCGGCCGTCGCGCGCGAGCGTCGCGCGCCCCTCGATCTCGCGGTAGCCCTGGCCGAGCGGCACGACGTAGGCGCGGCCCTTGCGCAGGGCGAGGCGCGCCTCGCCCGTCGGCGCGCCGCCGTTCTTCGCCTCGAAGGACGCGTCGGCGTCGAGCACGCCGTCGACGTCGGCCACGGCGGCCGGGGCGAAGCCGCCGAGCAGGGCGACGCGCAGGGCGCGGGCGGTGGCGCGCACGCGCCAGCCGGCCATCAGGTCGGGCGCGGGCAGCAGCTCGCGGCCCCAGCGGGCGGGCACCTCGGCCTCGATCGTCGCGCCGCCCTGCCGCTGGCGGATCCGCACGAGCGCGCGGGCCGCGCCGTTCTCGACGCCGGTCTCGAGCGAGGCGGAGTCGTACGCGGCGTCGCCGAGGCGCAGGTTCTCGGCGACGAGCCAGCCGCGCGCGCGCGCGTCGCGGCGCAGGTTCTCGACGACGACCTCGCCCTTCAGGCGCCCGCCCCAGGGCCGCCCGTTGACCGGGGGCAGGGCCGAGAGGGGGGCGTCGTGGAAGCGCGCGGTCGCGCTGGCGACCCAGGGCGCCTCGGCGCCGCGGGCCGCCAGGTCGGCGGCGCTGACCTCGGCCGAGGCGGCGACGTCGGCGACGACGCGGCGGGCGGTGCGGGCGCGGGCGTCGAGGCGGGCGAGGCGGCCGTCGTAGCTCGAGGTGACGTCGAGCGCGAAGTGCTCGTTGCCCTCGGGCGGCTCGACGTCGGCCAGGCACGCCTTCAGGTCGAGCGCGGGCTTGCGCAGGCTGCCCGACCACGAGGCGCGGAGCGAGACGCGCTCGTCGCCGCGGGCGTAGCGGGCGGCGAAGGGCACGTCGCGCACGCGGCGCTCGGGCACCTGCACCGACAGCTCGAAGGGCGAGTCGAGCGCGAGCTCGCGGGGCACCGGGCCGCCGCGCAAGAGCCGCTCGGGCACCTCGCCCGCGCCCTCGACCCGCGCGAGCGTGCCGCGCCGGTCGTAGAGCTCGACGCCGAGGTAGGCCCCGCGCTCGCGGGCGTCGAAGCGGGCGGTGGCGCGCGCGTCGACGCCCCGCAGCGTGCCTTCGGGCAGCTCGAGCGCGAGCTTCTCGGTCACGATCTCGGCCGACACGCTCGGCGGCCGCGCGGCGTCGTCGCGGCGCACCACCGCCGAGAGCGAGGCCCTGCCCTCGAGGGGGCGCACGGCGGCCCCCGCCGGGGCGAAGGCCCCGAACGCCTCGGCCAGGGGCACGCGCGCCACGAGCGACGCGGCGCCCGTCGCCCGCTCCCACGCGGCCGGCTCGAGGGCGCTGCCGGGGCCGAGCTCGACCTCCGCCTCGCGCACGACGAGGTCGCCGAGGTGCTTCGAGCTCGCGCGGGCCGACAGGCGCAGGGCGCGGCCTCGGCCGGCGAGGTCGAGCTCGCCGTCGAAGACGTCGACCTTCGGCACGTCGAGCTTGCGCCACGCGACGCGCGCCTCCCCGCGCAGCCCCCCGGGCCCGAACTCGGCGTCGACGTCGCACGAGACCTGCCCCATCACGACCGGCGAGGGCGTCACGAAGCGGGCGAGCGCGGCGAGATCGAGGTCGCGGCAGGTGGCGCGCAGGTCGGCCGAGCGGCCCGCGAGCCGCGCGTCGGCGCGCACCCGCGCTCGGCCCGCCTCGAGCGCGGCGCCTCGCACCTCGACCCGCCCGCCGCGCGCCTCGACCGACGCGGCCGAGAGCGCGGCCACCTGGCCCGAGGCGCGCACCAGCAGGCGCGGGGCCTCGACCGACACGCCCTCGCCGACGCGCATCCGGGCGCTCGCCGCGAGCGAGTCGCCGATGCGGTAGCCCGAGACGGCCACGCCGGCGGCGCGCAGGTCGAGCCCGACCTCGGGCGCGGCGGCGGGGCCGCGCAGGTCCGCGTCGGCCGAGAGCGAGGCGACGCGCTGGGCGCCGCGGTCGACGCCGCGCGCCTCGACGTGCGCCTTGGCGTCGAGGGCCCCGCTCGCGCTCGAGAACGAGCCGCGCGCCTCGGCCCGCAGCGCGCCCGAGCGCAGCCCGAGCGCCGGGAAGCGCCCGAGCGCGTCGGCGACGAGCCGCGCGTCGCCGCGCACCGTCGTGCCCCCCCCCTCGCTCGCCACCTTCGCGTTCGCCTCGAGTCGCGCCCCCTCGGCCTCGAGCTTCGCCCGCGCGCCCAGCGCCTCGAGCGTGCCCTCGACGTCCGCCTCGAGCGCGGCGGCGGGCAGGCCGAAGCCGCCCCCGGTCGCGAGGTTCGCCCGGGCGCGCCCCCCGCCGCCCGGGGCGAACGACCAGCGGCCCTCGGCCGCGCCGTCGATCGCGATCGGGGGCGCCGCGAGCGCGAACGAGCGCGGCGAGAGGCGCTCGATCTCGACCCGCCCCTCGACCTCGGGCGGCCCCGCGAGCCCCGCCTTGCCCCGCGCCCGCACCGCCCCCTCGTCGACCGTCACCTCGACGTCGAACGCGACGGCGTCGCGCGGCCCTTCGGCCCGGGCGCGCACGCCGAGCTTGCCCGTGAGCGGCAGCTCGGGCGCGATCGCCACCCAGCGCTCGGGGTCGGACGCCGGCACCTCGGCCCGCGCCGCGACGAAGCCCGAGCGCTCGCTCCGCCCCTCGACCGTGAGGGGCAGCCCCCCGACGTCGCCCCGGAACGAGCCCCGCCCCTCCGGCTCGACGCCTTCGGCCCAGGCCACCGCGCCCGCCAGATCGCCCTCGGCCCGCCCGGCCCGCGGCAGCCGCCGGCCGACGACGTGCACCGCCCGCAGATCGAGCTTGCCGGTCGAGCCGACGACGTCGAGCGAGGCGTCGAGCCCCGAGGCGTCGGCGTGGACGACGAACGAGGGCGAGGGCTCGCCCCGCGCGTAGATCGTGCCGACCCGCACCGACCCGATGACGATGTGCGTCGGCTTGGGGGGCTTCTGGTCCGGCGGCGTCGGCTCGGTCGACTCGAAGGCGCGGCCGAGGCGCAGCTCGCCCGCCGCGTCGGCGCTGAGGTCGACGTAGACCTCGTCGGCCGTGACCCGGTCGAGCGGAATGAGCCGCTCGGCCTTGGTGAAGAGCGCCCCCTTCAAGAGCCCGATCGGGCTGATCGCCAGGGTCACGTTGCGCACCCGCAGGAGCACGCCGCGCTCGTCGGCGACGGTGAGGTTCAGGCCCCGGAGCCCGCGCAAGCCCAGCCGGTCGAGCCCGTCGACCGCGACGACGCCCCGGAGCGAGGGGTCGAGCGCGCCGTTGATCTGCCCGACCAGCCAGCGGCGGCCGGCGGCCGTGTTGGCGACGACGAAGGCGCCGGCGAAGGCGAGCCCGACGACGGCCGCGATCAGGCCGGCGACGATCTTCAGCCCGAGGCGCAGGGCCCTGCGCCCGCGGCCCGGCTTCTTCTGGGAAGGGGGGGTCATGTCAAAAAGCCTCACCGATGCCGACCTGCAGCGCGATCGGCAGCCCGAGCAGCGTCGGCGGTTCGCGCTCGTCGCGCCGGTCCGAGCCGCCGAGCGTCTGCAGGCCCGGCAGGCGGTAGGCGACGTCGAGGCGCACCGGGCCGACCGGCGTGTCGTAGCGGCCGCCGAGGCCGCACGAGAGGTGCGGGCGGTCGAAGCGCAGCGAGAAGCGCTGCAGGCTCACGTCGCTCGCGTCGCAGAAGAGCACCGCGGCGAGGGGGCCGCTGAGGTACGCGCGCCCCTCGACCGTGAGCTCCCACAGGCTCAGGCCCCCGATCGGCACCAGGCACCGCTCGTCGTAGGCCCGGCCGACGCCGGCGGAGCTCACGTCGCAGTCGTTGGCGATCTGCGAGGTGCTCGCCTGGGGGTTAAAAAACGGGATCGACCCGTGCGGGCCGACCCCGCGCAGCGGGTAGCCGCGGTTCGAGTTCGGGCCGCCCGAGAAGAAGCCCCGGAAGAAGAGCAGCTGCGCGTCGAGCGGCGAGGGCGCGAGCACGCCCGTGCCGCCGTCGCGCGGGATGTCCTTCGCGTAGTTGAAGGGCGAGACGAAGCCCGCGTTCGCCCGCGTCGCCAGGACGAAGCGGCGCCCGCGCCCCACGGGCACGTAGGCGCGCGCCTCGGGCTGCACCCGCACGTCGCGCGCGTCGCCCCCCGCCCCCGCCGCCTGCAGCACCGTCGACAGGTAGAAGCCGCGCTTGGTCCGCAGGATGTCGTCGCGCCCGTCGTAGCGCAGCGTCAGCTCGGGGTACGAGACGATGATGTCGGTCAGGCGCTCGTCGATCGCGCCCCGGTAGGCGAAGGGCCGCGCGAACTGCGCCCCGTGCCCGACCCCCGCCCAGAACCGCTTGAAGAAGGGCCGCTCGACGCCGGCCATCGCCCGCAGCTCGAAGTACCCCAGGATGGGCTCGCCGGGGATGGACTCTTGCCGCAAGATGACCGGGTAGGTGTTGGCCTCCAGGCGCGCCTTGGCCCCCGTGCGCGCCTCGAAGAAGCCGGGCTGGCGCAGCTCGACCCGCGCCTGCTCGGCGGGCAAGAAGGCGTTCGGCGCCTCGAGGCCCGGCACGCGCGTCGGGTAGAGCACGAGCGCGGGCTGCAGCTCGACGCGGAAGTTGCGCAGCCCGCCGAAGAAGTTCCGGTGCTCCCAGCGCCCGAGCGCGTGCACCTCGGCCCGCAGGCTGTCGAGCTCGGCGCCGCCGCCGAGCCGCACCGTGCGCAGCCGCGCCCGCGACACCTTCACCACCAGCGGCAGGTCGACCGAGCGCGCCCCCTCGGGCGCCCGCTCGAGGCCCGGGCGCACGTCGACGTCGCTGAAGACCCCGAGCTCGATGAGCGCCTGGCGCCCTTCGTCGATCGCGTCCTCCGAGTAGACCGAGCCGGGCCGCACGTTGAAGAGGGTGCGCAGCTTCTCTTCGGGCAGGTCGCCGTGCCCCTCGAAGCGCACCCCGGTGACGCGCGCCGGGGGCCCCGGCGCCGTCTGGAACGTCACGTCCACCCGCTGCGCGACCACGTCGACCGCCGCGTCCTTCTCGACCCGGGCGAGCGCGTACGAGTGGTTCTTCAGCGACCACTCGAGCACCCCCGCCGCCCGGTTGAACGCGTCCTCGTCGAAGGCCTCGCCCTCCTTGACCTCGCGCCGCACCGCGCGCCGCACCGCCGCGGCCGCCGCCGGCGAGAGCGCCTCGAGGCCCTCGACGTGCACCGCGCGCACGAGGAAGGCCGGGCCCTCGTCGACCTCGATCGAGACCCGCACGCTCCGCTCGCCCGTCCGCTCGACGCGCGCGGCCCGCACCTTCGCCGCGTAGTGCCCGCGCGCCCGGTAGTAGCGCTCGAGCCGCTCGAGGTCGCGCGCGAGCACGCGCTCGTCGTAGACCTCGTAGTCGTAGACCACGCCCTGGAAGAGCCCGAGAAAGCGCGGGCTCGGCGCGGTCGCGATCTTCTCGGCCGCGTCGTCCGGGTCGACGTCGTCGCCGCCCTCGACCGTCACCTCGTCGACCGCGCTCTTGCCCGGCGGCAGCTTCGCGCACCCGGCGAGGGCCGCGAGCGCCAGCGCCGCGAGCGCCAGCACCGCCCCGAAGAAAGAGCGCGCGATGGCGACCGCGGGCGCCCCGCGCGATCGCCGCCGACCGGACGTCGCGTATACCATCGAGCCTCGGACGGGCGCTGCAGTGCACGGGCTGTGCCTCTGCTTCGCGAGCGCCGGCCCTCGGCCGCCGCCGCGCCCGCGCCGCTCGGCCCGCGCGGCGCCCTTGTGGCACAATTCACCGACCTGTTACCGCCTGCCTCAACCGCGAGCGAGACTGGCCCCTGCGCCGGCCTCGGCCTATGGTAGCATCGAGCGCATGGCCGAATCAGCTGCGGAGACAGGCGGCACGCGGCAAGCCCCGCGCGTTCTCGTCGTCGACGACGACGCCGACAGCGCCGAGTTGCTCGCCCTCTTTTTGAGCAAGAAGGGCTACGAGGTCACGACGGCCAGCCTGCTCGGCGACGCGCGCTCGATGCTCGAGCAGGGCGGCTTCGACGCGCTGCTGACCGACGTGCGGCTGCCCGACGGCGTCGGCGAAGAGCTGCTCGCGCGGCCCGGCCGCGGGTCGCTGCGCGCCGCCTTCATCGTCAGCGGGCTCTGCGGCGACGCCGACATCGCCCGCTGGCGCGCGCTCGGCTTCGACGGGCACTTCCTCAAGCCCCTCTCGCTCGACCGCCTCGCCAAGGCCATGGCCGAGCGCCTCTCGGCCGCGCGCTAGGCTCTGTCGGGCGAAGGCGGACCGAGCCGAGGGCCCGCCCGCGCTCGGAAAGCGCGGCCAACGGCTCGCCCGGCGCCGGCCGCGCGGGCCCCGCCCCCCCGCTCAGAGCCGCTCGTTCAACCAGTTCAGGTTGCTCGACGTGTCGCGGCGCTCGCCCGGGCGGCGGTGGTCGAGCTCTTCGCCCGTCTTCTCCTTGCGCGGGTGCGCCGCATCTTTACCCGCCCCCGCCTTGGCCTGCCCGCTCGAGGCGACGACCGCCCCGCTCTCGGACTTGACGGCCGCCTCGAGCGCCGAGAGCGACGCGCCGACGCCGCGCAGCTCGGACCCGGCCCGCGCGGGCTCGTCCGCCCCCGCCGCCGGCTTCTTCGTCATCGCCGCCCGCGGCCCCCCCGCGCGCGGCTGGGCCTGGGGCTTCGGCGCCGACGGGGCCGCCGCCACCGCCGGCTGGCCCTCGGGCGCCGGCGGCGCCGGCTCGGCCACCGCCTGCGGGCGGTCGTCGGCGCGCACCTCGGGCGTCGCCGCCTGCACCGTCACGCTCGGCGGAGGCTGCCCCTCGCCGCTCGCCACCTCGGCGCCGCGGCGGCTCGCCGCCGTCGCCAGGCCGAAGCCGAGCGCCCCGATGGCGAAGGAGACCGCCATCGCCACCGTCGAGCGCGTCCGGCGCGCCGACAGCGCCGGGCCCGACGCCAGGCTCGAGGTCGTCACGCCGCCCGTCAGCGTCGCGTTCAGGTTGACCGAGTCGGGCGGGGCCTCGGCCCCCCCCTCGTCGCACGCCGCCTCGAACGCCTCGGCCATCGCCTGCGCGCTCTCGAAGGGCTCGGTGTTCGGCGCCCGGAAGGCGCGCGCGAACCACGCGTCGAGCGCCCGCGGCAGCTCGGGCCGGAACTTGCGCACCGGCACGAAGCGCCGGCGGTCGAGCGCCACGCAGAGCGCCCCGAAGGTCTTGCCCTCGAAGGGCACGCGCCCCGAGAGGCACTCGTAGGCCACCACCGCCATCGCCCAGAGGTCGGACCGGTGGTCGACCGCCGCGCCGAAGGCCTGCTCGGGGCTCATGTAGAACGGCGTGCCCACCGTCGTGCCGGTCTGCGTGAGCTTGCCGTCCGTCGAGACGCCCCCGCTCTTGACCGCCGCCACGCCGAAGTCGACCAGCGTGATGCGCGGCACGTCGTTCTCGAAGCGCACCAGAATGTTCGACGGCTTGACGTCGCGGTGCACCACGCCATCACTGTGCAGCCCCGCGAGCGTCTCGCCGAGCTGTGCCATCAGCGAGCGCACGAAGGGCAGGTCGAGCGTGCCGCGCTGCGAGAGCATCGTCTCGAGCTCGACCCCCTCGACGCAGCGCAGAACGAGGTAGGGCCGCCCGTTGTCGTCGCCCATCTCGTAGACCTGCGGCACCCCCGGCGCCTTCACCTTCGCCAGGGTCTCGCCCTCGCGAATGAAGCGGAGCCGCATCTCGGCGTCGTCGGCGTACGACGCGTGCAGGATCTTCACCGCCACCGAGACGCCCGAAGCAAGGTAACGACCGCGCCAGACGCTCGCCATGGCCCCCTGACCGAGCAGCTCTTCGAGCTCGATGCGCCCGGCCACGGTATCTCCGCTTTGCATTCCGGCTGTCATGTCTTCCACCACGGGCCCAGGTTCAAGCAAGGGGTATGCCCCCCCCGCACGCCGAGTTTTCGGCAAGTTCCGCGGCCCACCGCCGCCCCGAACGTGGCATTGCGCCCCGCCTCACAGATCAGAACGCTCAACCTGCCCCACCACGGCCGAGCTCCAGCGCCTCGAGCGCGTTCTGCCCCGCGCTCCGCCCCGAAACCACCCGAGCGCTCCCCGCCGACCGCCCCTTCGCCCCCGCGCTCGGCGCCCCGTCCGGCCCGCAGCCGCGCCTTCTTGAACCACCGCCGGCGGAAGGTTGCAAGACGCAACCATTTGCCCTCTTCGCCCCTGACGCGGCGTTTTCAGCCGCGAGCGTCGACGGGCTCTGCCTTCGAGCGCGTCCGCGCTTGCGCGCCGGCCGGCGGGGCCGTACCCAGCCGCTCGCGCCCGGCGCCGCGCCTGTCGCCCCGTCAGCAGGGCGTGTCGACGGCCCGACGCACCCCGCCAGACCCCCGCCCGCCGGGGCTCGCCGCGGCCCCCCCCACGCCCCCCGGGGCTCGCCGCGGCCCCCCACGCCCGCCGGGGCGGACCGCTCAGTTCGACTGCAGCGACGTCTGCTCGGCCCCGTTCGCCCGGAGCGCCGCCTCGATCGTCGAGGCCTCGGCCGGCGTGTGGGCGCGCACGACCATCATGACGCCGCCCTTGCGCACCCCGGCCTCGAAGACGGTGGCGTGCTCTTCGGGCACGCCGGCGCCGACGAGCGCGCCGACCATGGTGCCGGCGAGGCCGCCCGCGCCCGCGCCGGCGAGGGCGGCCGCGATCGGGCCGGCGATGACGACGCCGAGCCCGGGCACCACCAGGTTCGAGCCGATGGCGACGATGGCGCCGATGGTGGCGCCCGCGACGCCGCCGATGGCGCCGCCGACGCCCGCCCCCTCGGCCGCCTTCGACACGCTCGTCGTCTCGAAGTCTTCGCCGAGGGCCCGGTGCGTGTGTTCCGACACGATGACGCTTACGTCGCCGCCCGCGACGCCGTTGGCGCGGAGCGCCTTCAGGCCCCCGTCGGCCTTGGCGGGCGAATCGAAGAGGGCGCGGACCAAGATGTCGTTCATGACGATCGCCTCCGAAACCTTGCGGCCCTTCGCCGGCCGCGTGCCTTGCTTGCCCGAGCCGGGAGCGCCCCCCGCGGGGCGCCCCGGCCCGCCGAAACGGGCGCGCCGCCGCGGGGCGCCTCGGCTCGCCGGAACGAGCCCGCCCCCGCGGGGCGCCTCAGCTCGCCGAAACGAACTTGCCCCCCGCCGAGCGCAGGACCTCGCGCACCTCGCGCTCGCGCGCCTCGTCGACCTCGACCGCGACGATGATGCCGCCTTCGCTCACCTGGCTGGTGATCGCGTGCGCCTCCTTGTCGCCGACGCCGCTGCCGATCAGGGCGCCGAGCAGGCTGCCGCCGATGCCCCCCGCGCTCGCGCCCGCCAGCAGGGCCGCGAGCGGGCCCGCCGCCGCGAACGCGCCGACCGCCGCGAGCCCCACCACCACGGCGCCGAGGCTGCCGCCCACCGCCGCGCCCTTGGCCGTGCGGTCGCCCTCGTGGGCGAGCCCGTCCGGCGACTCTTGCTTGTTCAGGGTCGCGTCGGACATCGCGACCGAGATGTGGTCCCTGTCGAAGCCGTACCGCAGGAGCGACTCGACGCCCGCCCGGGCGGCCGCCGAATCGACGAACAGAGCGTTCACCAGTCTAGCCATGGTCCCTCCGAACCTCTTACTGAGCGTGCGTTGCAACGCCCGGGCCAGGGCCCCCCGCGCCCGCCGCCTCGCCCGCGCCGTCGCGGTCGCACGAGCCGAACGTGCGCGCGTACACCTGGGTGAACTCGGCGCCGAAGAAGAAGACGTTCGCCGAGTAGTAGAGCCACGCGAGCAGCACCGCGAGCGAGCCGGCCGCGCCGTAGGTCGACGCGAGCGTGCTGCGGGCGAAGTAGACCGAGAGCGCCGCGCGCCCCAGCGTGAAGAGCCCCGCCGTCACCGCCGCGCCCACCCACACGTCGCGCCAGCGCACGCGCGCGCGCGGCAGCACCTTGAAGAGCAGCGCGAAGAGCACCGCCACGAGCGCGAACGAGAGCGGGTAGCCGAGCGCCCGCGCCAGCCACGCCGAGGCCGGCGTCCAGAGCCGCCCGAGCGTGTCGGTCGTCGCCTCGAGCAACGTGTTCGCCACCAGCGAGGCGAGCAGCAAGAGCCCCACCAAGAGCACCGCCCCGAACGCCGTCGCCCGCTCGCGCAGCGCCTGCCGCAGGCCCGAGCTCTTCACGGGCGGCACGTTCCACACGATGTCGAGCGAGCGCTGCAGCTCGCCGAAGACCCCCGTCGCGCTCAGCACCATCGCCCCCACGCTCAGCAGCGTCGCCACGAGCGAGGCGCCCGGCTGGCTCACACGCTCGACCGCCGTGCCCACGAGCTCGGCCGCCTGCGGCCCCGCCATCAGCGCCACCTGGCGCATGGCCTCCTCGCGCACCTCGGCCCGCCCCAGCACGAAGCCCCCGATCGCGACCGCGAGCACGATCACCGGGGCGAGCCCGAAGGCCGAGTAGTAGGCGAGCGCCGCGGCCAAGGTCGAGGCGTTGTCGCGGTCCCATTCGTCGTACGTCTCGCGCAGCAAGCCCCAGAGCGCCCGCAGGCGCGAGCGCCGGGCAGGCCTCGCCGCCCGCGCCGGGGGCGCGCCCCTTGCCGCGGCATTTTGCCTCGCTTCGAGGGCCATTTCTCGCTACCTTTGCAGGGCTCGCACCGAACGCGCATTCACCCTGCAAGGCCCCTGACTCGCCCCCCCCGAGGGCGTTCGGTCGCGCTCGCCTCGTGGGGCAAAACGTCTCAACGAACGGCGCTGCCCCAAGCCGGGGCTCGCTCGACCGAACGAGCTCTTCGCCCCCCTTCGCGCTCGACGCCGGCGCCCGCCCTGCCCCGTCTCCGGGGCCCGCGCCCGGGGCCACGACGACCGCGGCGCCGGCGCCCCAACCCTGGCCCCGGCCCGCCCTCGACCCTAGAGAAGGGTCGCCGCCCACCGCGAGCGCCTATCCCACGCGAGCCACTTCGGCGGCGCCCGGCCCGGGTGAGACGCCGTCGATGACGCGACCCCGTGGCACGGACGCTGCACTGCGGCAGAGCCCCCAACCTACCATGGAACCTACGACCCAGCCCCCTCACGTCGTCATTCTGGGCGCCGGCTTCGGCGGGCTCGCCGCCGCGCGGGCCCTCGCGCGCGCGCCGGTGCGCATCACGCTGGTCGACCGCAGCAACCACCACCTCTTTCAGCCCCTGCTCTACCAGGTCGCGACGGCGGGCCTCTCGCCGGCCGACATCGCGGCCCCCGTGCGCTCGATCTTGCGCCGGCAGCGCAACGTGCAGGTCTTGATGGGCGAGGTGACGGGCGTCGACCGGGCGTCGAAGCGGGTGCTGCTCGCGAACGACGTGGGGCCCTCGTTCCTCGAGTACGATTATTTGGTCGTCGCGACCGGGGCGCGCCACGCCTACTTCGGCCGCGACGACTGGGAGCCCTACGCGCCCGGGCTGAAGACGGTCGAAGACGCGACCGAGATCCGTCGCCGCATTTTGAGCGCGTTCGAGTCGGCCGAGTTCGCGAGCGACCCGGCCGAGGTGCGGCGCTGGCTGACCTTCGTCATCGTCGGCGCGGGGCCCACGGGGGTCGAGCTCGCGGGCGCGATCGCCGAGCTGGCGCGGCGCGCGCTCGCCGAAGACTTTCGCACCATCGACCCGCGCTCGACGCGCGTCCTGCTGGTCGAGGGCGGCCCGCGGGTGCTCGGCGCGCTGCCCGAAACGATGGGGCGCAAGGCCGAGGGCGAGCTCGCGCGGCTCGGGGTCGAGGTGCTGAAGAACGCGCGCGTGACGGACGTGAACGAGCGCGGCGTCACGGTCGGCGACCAGACGATCGAGGCGGGCACCGTGCTCTGGGCGGCGGGCGTGCGCGCCTCGCCGGCGGGCCGCTGGCTCGGCGCGCCGGTCGACCGCGTGGGCAAGGTGCACGTGCTCGCCGACTGCTCGCTCCCCGACAACCCCGAGATTTTCGTCATCGGCGACGCGGCCCACTACGAGCACGGGGGCGAGCAGCTGCCCGGCGTCGCCCCCGTCGCCATGCAGCAGGGCCGCTACGTCGCCCGCGTCATCGGCGCGCGGGCGCGCGGCTACGAGTCGCCCGGCCCCTTTCGTTACGTCGACAAGGGCGACCTCGCCACGGTCGGCCGCCTCTACGCCGTCGGCGCGTACAAGAACGTCTTCTTCAGCGGCCTCATCGGCTGGCTCGTCTGGGCCGTCGTGCACGTCTATTACCTCGCCAGCCTGCGCAACCGCGTCGTGGTGTTGCTGCAGTGGGCCTGGGCGTACGTGACCTACCAGCGCGGCGCGCGCCTCATCGTCGGCCACGCCCCGCCGCCGCCGCCCCCGCGCCCCTCGAAGCGCGAGCCCGCCCCCGCCACCTCGGCGCTCACCCCCGCGCGCCCGCCCGCGCCGGCCGCCCTGCTCACCCCCCCCCGCGAGCGCCCGGCGCCCAGCCCGATGGCCGACGGCGGCGCGCGACCCGCGGCGCCCTGACGCCGGCACGCCCGCACGCGGCGCCGCGCGTGCCGGCGGTGCGCCGACGGCGGCGCGCGGCCTGCGGCGCCCTGACGCCGGAGCGCGCGAGAGGTGCGCGCCCGGAGCGCGAGAACGATCGCGACCGAAGGGCCCCAGAAAAACGGCTAGCTCAAGCCCCCGCCCGGGGTCGGCGCGTCAGCCCGGCGGTTCGCGTCGGCGGAGAGGGCGGGATTCGAACCCGCGGTACCGTTGCCGGTACACATGATTTCCAATCATGCACCTTCGACCACTCGGTCACCTCTCCAATGCGAGGTCTGACTCGGCCGTTGAGGGGGACGGCTAGAGCAGCGGCGGAGAGAGTGGGATTCGAACCCACGGTACCCTTGCAGGCACACCTGATTTCGAATCAGGCACCTTCGGCCACTCGGTCATCTCTCCGCCGGCGAACTTGGCAAATACGCCGCGTCCGGTCAAGCCCCATCCTCGCACCCGACCCCCGGGGCCCGCGCGACGCCTGGCGCGGGCTTCTCCCCGCGCTGACGGTACAGCGACGACGAAGGGGGCCCGCGCGACGCCTGGCGCGGGCCCCGCCCCCACCCGCCCCGGGCCCGCCCGGGCGCAGGGCGCGAGGGGGCCTCGCCCCGAGGCCGGGGGCGCCCCACGAGTAAGGGCGGCGAGCGCGCGGCCCGCCGGCGGCCCGCCCCCGGCGCGGGGGCCCCTTCGCCGGCTCAGGCCGCCCAGCCCGGCCGGTCACCGCGGGGCCTCAGAACTCGAGCGCGAGGCCGGTGACCCAGGTCGAGGTGCCGACGCGCATCTGGGGCTTCGACTCGAGCAGGTCGCCGAGATCGTTGCGCATCCATTCGATGTACGCGTACGTGTTGTTGACGCCCACGCTCTTGTCCATCGAGTGGGCGGCGGAAGGGTCGATGACGTCGAGCAGGAAGGCGGCGCCGAGGGCGTAGTGCGGGCCCCACGAGCGGCCCCGGCCCTCGACGCCGTCGCGGGTGACGACGCCCGTCGAGATGCTCGACGACCAGAGGGCGAAGCCGAGGCCCGCCTTGGCGTAGGGCACGAGGGGGACGCCGTACTCGCGCGCGAGGTAGTCGGCGCGCAGCACGCCGACCGCGTACATGGGCATGATGACGAGCGTCGTGTCTTCGCCCGATCGATCGGTGGTGCTGTTGAGCACGAAGGCCTTGGCGCTGCGGCTCGAGCGCGACCAGCCGAAGCCGGGCCCGAAGGTGCCGACGAAGGGGATGCGCACCGCCTGCCAGTCGAACTCGAAGCCGAAGTGAAACCCCTTGCCCTTGCCGAAGGTGCGCCGGAAGGGCCGGTCGGCCTCGGGCAGGCTCTCGAACTCGCTCTCGCTGTCGATCTCGGGCCGGTAGGGGCCGAAGCGCAGCTCGAAGGCGAAGTTCTGGGGCGAGTCGAAGCGCGAGGGGTCGCGCGTGGCGAGGTAGCCGCCGGTGTCGTCGCTCTGGGCGCGCGCCTCGGGCGCGAAGAGCGTGAGCGCGGCGAGGGCGCCGAGGGGCACGAGAGTCTTGAGGTTCACGAGGGTCTCCGGCGGAGGACGAACGCGAGGGCGAAGGTGCCGAGGGCCGCGAGCGAGGCGAGCGCGCCGAAGGCGCGCCCGGGCGCCGAGACGCTGCAGTAGCCGCCGCCGGCATCGCCGCCGGCCCTTCGGTAGAGCCGATAGAAGTCGTCGACGGGCTTGGGCTGCACGCACGCCAGCTCGGAGAGGACGCCGGGGTTGCCCACAAGGTCGGTCGCCACTATGCCAACGCGGTAGTAGACGCCGTTGTCGACGTCGTCGGACGTGTACGCCGTGTCGGCGGCGTTCGCGGTGCTGCCGCAGTCAAATTCGGCAACGGGCGGCTTGCCCGCCTCGAGCTTGGGTTCCTGCTCGCCGCCGCCCCCCGAGCCCGTATCGCCCCCGCTGCCGGCGGCGCCCGCCGTCTGCGCCGCCGCGTACGACCAGGCACCGAGCCGGGAGGCGACGCGCGCGCCGCCGGTGCCTGCGTCCCCACCGGTGCCGCCGGTGCCATCGGTGCCGCCCGTACCGCCGGTGCCGCCCCGCCCGCCGGCGGTGCCGCCCGAGCCCCCGTCGCCCGCGTCGGCGGTGCCGCCCGAGCCCCCGTCGCCCGCGCCGCCGCCGTCGCCCGCGCCCCCGGCGCCTTGCGCGCCCGTCGACGCGTTGCACTCGGCCTCGGAGTCCACACGCTGGCAGTAAAATTGGTACTTGCCGATGGCGCCCGGGATCGGGGTCCACGAGAAGTTGACGGTGCCCTCGCCGGCCGACGCGCTCTTGAGCACGGGGGCGTCCGGGCCGCGGGTGTCGACCTGCATGGTGTACGTGGCGGTCGGCGCGTTCGGCGCGTTCGCCGCGCCCAAGGCGACGACGAAGTACAGGGTGTAGGCGATGGCGTTGTCGGAGGTCTGCACCGGGCTCGACCCCGACGCGTGGTCGACGCAGTCTTGGTTGACGCCCTGGTTCTCGGTGTCACGAATGAATGAGCGCGCCGTCTTGCCGTGGATCACGTCCTGCACGCGAATCGGTATTTCGAACGCCTGCTCGGGGAAGGACGTGAACGTCTTGACCTTCCAGCAGACGTTGGCGAGCGACTGGCGGTTGGTCGGGTTGGTGCAGTCGTCGGTCTGCGAGGCCCAGACCTCGAACGAGTAGCCCTGCAGGCCGGTCTGCGTGCCCTGAAAGTAGAAGACGTCGCCGCTCTGGCCGTCGGGCTCGTCGCCGTAGAGGCAGTCGTCGCGGCTGACGACGTAGGTGAGCTTCGCGTCTTGGCCTTGCTCGCGGAAGGGCGCCTTTCGTCTGAGAACGTCGACGCCGACGAGTTGGAAGTTCTGCGCCTCGGCCCGCCCCGGCGCCATCGCCCAAAGAAAGCCGACCCCCGCAGCCAGCAGCCCCAACGCCCGCCGTCGAATCATCTTGCCCGCGTTTGAGCACGGCCCGTGCCAGGGCGCAAAGGGCGTGTCAGGCTCGTCGGGCGCCCGGCCGCCGCCCCTCCGCTCGCGACAAGTTGGCAGAGACCATGGCAAGCTAGGGCCAAGCTGGCACGCCGCCACGAGACGCCGCCCCCCCCATGCCCCCGCTCGACCCTACGGCCCTTTTGGGCTCGATCGTGCTCGGCGAGCACCGGCTCGACCGCATCACGCACACCGACCCCGTCCTTACCGTCTACGAGGCGACCTCGGTCGTCGATGGGGGGCCCTACACCGTCGCCCTGGCCCACGAGGTGCCGGTCGAGACCTCGGCCGCCACGCTCGAGGCCGCGGTGCAGCGCGTCGGGCGCCAGGGCGGCGGGGGGGCGGGCCTCTTGCCGCTCTTGCACGCGCGCGCCGTGCCCACCGAAGCCGGGCCCCGGCTCGGGGTGGTCCGGCGGGGGCGGGCCGGCTCGTCGCTCTTGACCCTGCTCGGCCGGGGCCCGCTCACCGTCGCGCAGGTGACGCAGCTGCTCGCGCCGATCGCCGAGGCGCTCGGGCGCCTGCACGACGCGGGGCTCTTGCACGGCGCGGTCTCGGCCACCACGCTCGTGCACACCGAGCAGGGCTCGACGCTCGACCTCTTCGGCCTCTCGGCCGTCGCCGAGGTCGCCCACGGCGCGCTCGGCACGCGCGACGTCGTCGACCCGGCCTACCGTCCGCCCGAGCTCGCCTCGCAGGCGCCCACCACGCCCGGCCCGTGGACGGACGTGTACGGCCTCGCCCGCGTCGCCTCCGAGCTGCTCGCCGGGCGCCGCGCCACGATGGGCTCGGTCACCTCGACCGCCTCGGGCCTCGGGCAAGCCGACCTGGCCATTCCGTCGCCGCGGGCCCTCGGCGCGCTCGTGCCCGACCGGGTCGAGGCCGTCTTGCGGCGCGCGCTCGCGCCCTCGGCGGCGGCGCGGCCCGAAGACGTGCGCGAGATCCTGACGCTCTTGCGCGAGGCGTCGGCCGACCCGCTGCCCGCCGCGCCCCCCGCCTCGAGCGGGCGCCCCTCGTTCCCCGAGCCGCGCCTCTCGAGCCCGAACCTGTCCCCCGCCCCGCCCGCGCCCCTGCCCCCGCCGCCGGCCGCGCCTCCCCCGCCCCCCCGCGACCGCAGCCTCGCCTGGGCGCTCGGGCTCGGCGGGGCGCTCGTCGGGCTCACCCTGCTCGGCGGCGGCGCCTTCTTCTGGCTCAACCGCCCCGACGCGACGGCCGCCGCGCCCCCCGTCGCCTCGGCCCCGGCGCCCGGCCCGCTCGACCCGCCCGGCGCCGCGCCCGGTGGCCCCGCGCCCGGCCCCGCCACCACGCGCTTCGCCCCGGTCACGGGGCCCGCCGCGGGCGCCATCACCGCCGCCGACGCGGCGGCGCTCGTGCCGCTCTTCCCCGACGACGCGAGCCGCGGCGAGACTCGCGCGCCGGCGACGCTCGTCGTGTTCGGCGATCTGACCTGCCCCTTTACCGCGCGCTCGCTCGCGCTGGTGCCGCGGCTCGAGGCCCACTACGGCGCCGGCCTGCGCGTCGTCTTCAAGCACTACCCCCTGCCCGAGCATGCCCACGCCCGCGAGGCGGCCGAGGCGGCGGCGGCGGTGCGCGCGCGCGGCGGCAACGAGGCCTTCTGGAGGTTCGTCGAGGGCGCCATCCGCAGCCCCGAGACGCTCGACCCCGGGCGGCTCGAAGAGCTCGGCATCAAGGCCGGCGTGCCCGCGGGCACCGTCACCGAGGCCCTGCGCCAGCACAACGCCGCGGCCCCCGTCGAGCGCGACGTGCGCCTCGCCCGCCGGCTCGGCCTGCGCGGCACGCCGACGCTCTTTCTGAACGGGCGCCGGCTCGACGGGCAGCAGCCCTACAACACCCTCACCACGTGGATCGACGACGAGCAGAAGAACGTGCAGAAGGCGCAGCGCGCTGGCTCGCTCGGCGACAGCCTGTACGCGACGCGCGTGCGCACCAACGTCACGACGACCGAGGGCGACCGGCAGTCGGCCGCGCCGTAGCGCGCCGGCCCCGACGCCCGGCCGGCGCGCCAGCCACGGCTCGAAGCAGCGCGCGGCGGGCTCAGCGGTCGACGCGAATGTCGAGGCGCGAGCCCGGCGGCGCGTCGTCGCCGCCCGAGCGCGAGGCGATGACGGCGACGCCGGCCACCACGGCCGCGACGCCGACGGCGCCCCAGAGCCAGGGCGAGGCCCACCAGCGCCGCGACGTCTCGGCGGGCGGCGGCGCCTGCTGCGGGGCCCGGGCCGGCGCGGCCGCAGCTGCCGGCCCCCGGGCGGCGGCCGGCGGCGGGTAACGGCGGCGCAGCTCGCCCGGCGCCGAGGCCCAGCGCGAGGCGGGCGGCGCGAGCGCGTCGGGCACGAGCGACCAGGTCTCGAAGCGCCCCGCGCGCGGATCGAAGGGCCGGGCCGAGACCGGGCCGCCCGGCGGGGCGAAGACGACGAGCGCGAGCGCCGCCCCGGCCCGCTGCGAGAGCGTCGTGAGCACGCTGCGCGAGGGCGCGTCGTCGCCCCGCACCGAGGCCCGCAGCTCGCCGAGCTCGCGCAGCGACGCCGGCGCGGCCGCCCCCGGCGCCTCGCCCGCGAGCACGCGCGCCACCTCGTCGCGCAGCCCCTTCGGCCGCAGGTAGGCGTCGCGGTAGACGGCGCCCGCGAGCGGCCAGGCCGCTTCGGACGAATCGCCCGCCGCGACGATGACGACCCCTTGCGCCTCGCCCGCGGGGGGCGCCAAGGGGGCCGCCGCGCTCGCCGCCGAGGCTGCCGGCGCGCCTTGGGGCGATACGGGCGGCGGGGCGGCGGGCGAAGGCCCCGGGGCTGAGGCGGGCGGCGGGGGCAGCGAGGGCGCCGGGGGCGACGTGGGCTGCGAGGGCGCCGGGGCCGAAGCGGCGCCCCGGGCGGGCCCGGCCGGGGGCGCCGAGGCCGCGGGCGGCGGCGCGCCTTGGGCCGAAGCGGGCGAGGGCCCGCCCGGCGCGAAGGCGAGCAGCGCGAGGGTACCAGCGGCGAGGGGCGCGCCCGCGCGAAGCGGGCGCCGAACGCGCTCAGTCACGCCGGGCGCCGAAGATGCGAAGGAGGGCGAGGAAGAGGTTCAAGATGTTGAGATAAAGCCCGAGCGCGGCCGGCACCGGCTCGGTCTCGCCGTCGCGGATCATGCGCGAGGTGTCGTAGAGAATGAAGCCGCCGAAGAGCAGCACCGCGGCGCTGGCGATGGCGAGCGAGAACACGGCGCCGCCGAAGAAGAGGTTGAGCAGGCTGGCGCCGATGACGACGAAGAGGCCCATCGTCAAGAAGCCCCGCAAGAACGAGAAGTCGCGCCGGCTGAGCAGGGCGTAGGCGCTCAGCCCGACGAACGAGACGAGCGCGAGCGCGAACGCGTGCAAGACGGGCGCGGGCGACAGGGTTCGGCCGCTGCTCGCCGCGAGCTGCGTGAAGTAGACCGCCGGGGCGATGAAGAGGCCCATCAGGCCCGAGAGCGAGAAGAGCGCGATCACGTTGAGCCCCGGCTTGCGCGCCACCATGCTCGCGCCGAACGTGCCGCCCAGCATGAGCACCAACGCCAAGATGGGGTGCGCGACGAACCAGCCGACCAGCGGCGGCACCGCGACGCCGGGCGCGAGCACGCGCGGCGTGTCGGCGCCCGCGAAGAGCGCGAGGGCCGCGCCGCCCGCCGAGACGGCGACCGAGGCGGTCACCAGCAGGTAAACCTTGCGCAAAAACGCGACGTCGAGCCCGGCCACCCGCAAAGGTAGCTGGCCGGACGAATACTCCGAGTTGGGGATCATGGGCTGCATGGTGCATCCTCCGAGTGCATGACCAGAAGCGGTCTTGCAATGAACAGGCCGCCGCGGGCAAATAGTTCGCCCGCCACGGTAGCCGCGCAAGGGGCGAAATCGCCCACGCGAGGGGCGCGGCCGTGGGGCGTTGCGCGTCAGGGCCGCACGCCGCCACTTAATCTAAGTCGCGCGGGCGGCGCTACAAGGTGCCTACCGGCTGCCCGCCGGCGCGCTCGGCCTGTCGGCGGGGCCCGACGCCCCTTCGGACGCCTCGGGGGGGTTGGCTTCGCTGCCCGCGACCAGGCGCGCCGCCGACAGCACCCCGTCGACCAAAGGCACGTCTTGCCCCACGCCCTCGCCGAGCGGACGCCCGAGCGCGAGCCCGAGGGCGACGAGGGCACACACGGCCGTGACGGCCCACGAGAGGCGCCCGACCCAGGGCGCGCGGATGAGCGGCGCCCGCGCGCCGAGCACGGGCGCGAGCAGCAAGAGCACGACGTCGAGCCGGCCCGCGCGCAGCCAGCCCGCCCCCGCGACGGCGGCGAGCGCCACCACGACCGCCACGCCGATCGAGAAGCGCCGGGCCCAGGGGCCGACCCCCGGCCGCAGCGCCGCCCAGGCGGCGAGGCGCCGCCCCGCCACGAGCGCGCCCACAGCGACGGCGAGGCCGAGCACGGCGAAGGTCACGCCGCCGAGGCCGCGGTGGTGCGTGACCGCCTTGAGCGCGGCGCCGAGGAGGGCGAGCGGCGGCAGCGCGAGCGCGGCGGCCAGCGCGAGCGAGGTGGCGAAGCGCTCGCGGCTCTCGTCGGGCTCGCGGCAGCGCAGCGCGCCGGCCGCGGCCGCCATCGGCGTGAAGAGCAGGGCGAGCCCCCCGACGACCATCAGCGCGTCGGCCGGGGTCACCTTCGGCGCGAAGCCGAGCACGGCGACGGCCGCGCCGACGGCCATGCTCAGGCCATACGACGCGGTCGCGTACCAGGCCCGCGGGGGGGGGGCGGCGGCGGAGGGGGCGGCGGCAGGCATTCGATCGCCCGAGCGGTTTTCGTCGAGCGGCGCTCGCCTTGTCAACGGCCAAGGCCGCCGAGGCCGCGCGGGGCCCCCTCAGGGGCGCAGAAAGCACTCGTCGGCGATGCCCGCCTGGCGCCTGAGCGCCGCCGTCGCCAGCACGAAGCGGCCGGTGACCGGGTCGCGGTAGCCGCTCGCGTCGGGCAGGGCCGGGTCGAGGCGGCGGTAGTAGCCCACGATGGTGCCCATCAAGACCTCGCGCACGTACTTGCCCACCATCGACGCGAGCGCCACGAGCGGGTCGGCGTCGTCGGCGTCGCGCACGAAGGCGATGCGGCCGAGGCCCGCGACGCGGTAGGCGCTCCGCGCGCGCCCCTCTTCTTCGACCTCGACGGCGCGCCCCGCGAGCGGGCCGAAGCGGCCCCCGTAGGCGTGGATGCCGCCCACCTTGCCGCAGACGATCTCGAGCTCGGCGCCGGCCGCCTCGCGCAGCGCGAGGGCCAGGCGCTCCATCGCGTGCAGATCGGTCTCGAAGAGCGTACGGCCGAGCCCGCGCTCGGCGTGCAGCCGCTTCGGGCAGACGACGACGCTGCGCGCGACGAGCCGCCCGAGGCCCCGGGCGGCGAGGCGCTCGAGGTCTTCGCGCACCGCCGCGACGAGCCCGCCTTCGGCCGCGAAGGGCCCGGGCGCCGGCCAGCACTGCGCCTCGTGGCCGGCCGGGCAGGGCGCGCGCAGCGCCGCGGGCGGGTCGAGCGAGAGCGCCGCGACGAGCGCCGCCGGCGAGGGGGCCGAGGGCACGAGCAGCCGGGCCCAGGCCTCGCCGAGCGCCACGTCGTGGTGCGCCATCAGCCGCTTCGAGTCGCCGAGCCGCGCGAGCCCCTCGAGGCGCGGGGGCGCGGCGCCCTCGGCCCGCGCGAGCACACCGGTGACCACGAGCGGGCCGAGCCGCGGCCCGAGCCCGTTCTCGTCGATGCCCGCGCGAAACAAGAACCCTTCGCCCACGGCCCGACGCCATGACGCGGCCGGACGCGCGACGCAAGGCGTAGGGGCGCGCGGGCCGATTGCTGGGCGCGCGCCGCTTGACTAAAGGGTTGAGCCCGGCCGCGAGCGCGCCCGAGCGCGCGCCCGGCCCCCCCCAGCCGCGAGGGCCACGATCATGATGCAAGGTGCCAAAGCGACCATTCTCGAGGCGGTGGGCAGCACGCCCATCGTCCGGCTGAACCGCGTGACGGCGGGCCTGAAGGCCGAGGTCTACGTCAAGTGCGAGTACTTGAACCCGGGCGGCTCGCACAAAGACCGCATGGCCGCGTCCATCGTGCGCCACGCCGAAGCCGAGGGGCTCAAGCCGGGCGGCACCATCATCGAGGCGACCAGCGGCAACACCGGCGCCTCGCTGGCGCTCATCGCCGCGGTGCGCGGCTACAAGACCGTCTTCGTCATGCCCGACAAGATGTCGCACGAGAAGATCGCGTACCTGCGCGCCTTCGGCTCGCGCGTCGTCGTCTGCCCCACGGCCGTCGAGCCCGACGACCCGCGCAGCTACTACCAGGTCGCCAAGCGCCTCGCCCACGAGACGCCCAACTCGTACTACGCGAACCAGTACCACAACCAGGCCAACCCCGAGGGCCACTACCTCTCGACCGGGCCCGAGATCTGGCTGCAGACCGGCGGCGACGTCGACGCCTTCGTCGCCGGCATGGGCACCGGCGGCACGCTGAGCGGCGCCGGGCGCTACCTCAAAGAGAAGAAGCCCGGCATGCAGATCGTCGGCGTCGACCCGGTCGGCTCGCTCTACTACGACTTCGTCAAGACCGGCCGCATCACCAAGCCCTTCACCTACAAGGTCGAGGGCATCGGCGAAGACTTCTTCCCGTCGACGATGAACCTGAAGATCTTGGACGAGATCGTGCGCGTCGACGACCGCGAGTGCTTCTTGATGACCCGCTCGCTCGCCCGCGACGAGGGCATCATGGTCGGCGGCTCGGGCGGCGCCGCCGTCGCCGGCGCGCTCAAGTTCGCCCGCCAGGCCGACCGGCCCATGAAGGTGCTCGTCTTGCTCTGCGACTCGGGCGTCAAGTACATGTCGAAGATCTTCAACGACGACTGGATGCGCGAGAACGGCTTCCTCGAAGAGGCCCCCGGCCTCGGCACCGCGCGCGACGTGCTCGGCGTCAAGGCCGCCGAGGTCGTCAGCGCCCGCCCCGACGAGCGCGTCGGCCACGTCATCGACACGATGAAGCGCCTCGGCATCAGCCAGCTGCCCGTCCTCGAGGGCGGCAAGCTGCGCGGCATCGTCAGCGAGGTCGACCTCTTGCGCCTGCTCGTCTCGGGCCAGGGCAGCGCCGACTCGACCGTCGGCCAGCTCGCCGAGGGCGACTACGCCACCGTCACGCCCGACACCAAGATCGAGCTCTTGCAGGGCCTGCTCGGCGACGCGAAGGTGGCCATCGTCGTCGAGCACGAGCGCGTCATCGGCGTCATCACCAAGATCGACCTCATCGAGTTCCTCGCCCGCGCCCCTCGCGCCGCGCCCGTCGCGCCCGTCGCGCCCGTCGCCAAGCCCTGACCCCTGTCGGCCGCACCCACCGCGGCCTGCCGTGGCAGCGCCGCACCCGCTGCGCCCCTCGCCAAGGCCTGACCCCCGTCAGGGCACGGGCACGAGGCAACGTTCGATCTCGTCGGCGGTGTAGGCCTTTAGCGCACATTCTAGATCTCGACGCTGAAGGTCACGCGGGCAGCGTCGAAAGCCCGGGCTCGACAGGGCCCGCTCTCGGGCGGCGGCCTGGGCATCAGTGACCGTACCAGAGCTCGGCTTTGCCCCCTCGCGGTGGAGCAAATGGGCGACGTATCGGTCGAGCAGGGCCAAACACTCGGCCTCGGTCGGTGGGGGGCCTTTGTCGGCGCAGGCGGCCCCCCCCAGGGCGAGCCCCCAAGCGCCGAGAAGAGGTCTCAGAGCGCGCCCAAGGGCAAGGCGGCCCGTTCGAGGGGCCCGTTGCGCTCGCCCGAGGGCGTGTGAGCTCGAGCTAGGGGCGTGTGAGTTCGAGGGGCCGAGCGGCTCGGTCTTGGCGCCAAAGGGCGGCGTGTGGGGGAGACACGCCGGGGCGCCGAGGCCGGAGGGGCCTGGCGGGCGAGCGGCTAGCGGAAGCACTCGTTTTCGATCTGCTCGTACGACTTGGCCCCGCGGACGCAGGCCATGGCCCCGTCGGTCAGGGGGCGCCCGAGGCAGCGCTTGCGCAGCGCGGCGCCGCGGGCCTCGCGCGCCTCGGCGGTGCGCTTGGACACGGTCGTGGGGTCGTTGACCTTTTGGCTGGCGAGCTCAAGTTCGACGACTTTGTTGAAGATCTCGTCGCACTCGGCCTCGGTGGCGGGGTGGCCGCAGCCGGCGAAGGCGCAAGCGGCGGCGAGCGCGAGGGCGCGGCGGAGGGAGAACGGTCGCATGATAACGGGCGTTGACGATGGCCCCGCGGGGCGCGATTCGCAAGGGCGGCGCGCGCCCGGGGGGGCGCGCGCCGGGCGAAAAAGGGGGTGCAAGGGGGTGGCCTAACTGATATTGATCGTCCCGTGGCTCGGCCGAGTGCCCACCCGGCACCCGCTCCAAGAAATGTCCGGTTGACGGCCGAAGATTATTTGGCCCGCGCCCTGGCCGCCCGCAGCTCGGGCGCGCGCGCCCGGGCGGCCCGGGCGGGGCTGGCCTCGCGCCTGCTCGCCGACCGCACGACCCAGGCGCTGCTCTTGCGCCAGCTGTCCATCGCCTACTTCGAATCGCGGCGCTTCCGCAAAGCGTACGACGTGGCGCTGCAGGCGCTCGAGCTGCGCGTGCTCGTCGACGTCGTGCACCAAGACGCCGCGCGCGCCGCGCAGGCGCTCGGCCAGAACGAAGACGCGATCGGGCACCTGCGCCTGGCCGCGCGCCGGGGCCCGGCCGGCCGCCGCGCCTTCCACTTGTGGACGTTGGGCAGCGCCCTCTTCGTGCTCGGCCGCTTCGGCGAGGCCGCGGGCTACTTCGACCGCGCCACGCGCTGGGGCACGACCGACCGGCCGCTCTACGCCGCCCAGGCCGCCGTCGCGCGCCTGTGCCGGGGCGAGCGCGTGCCCGGGGCGCCCGCCCTCTTCGAGCAGCTCGCCGCCTCGCCGACCTCGCAGGGCTACGGCCGCTTCGTGCTCGGTCAACTCGCCTACCATTTGCGCCTGTGGGACGACGCCCGCCGCTACCTCGAAGCGTTCATCCGCCGCACCGAACAGGGGCGTCCCGGCCTGGCGATCTCGCTCGCGGGCGAGCTCGCCTTCGCCCGCTCGACGCTCAGCAAGATGCGCGCGAACTGACGCCGCGCGCGCGCCCGGCGGGCCCCGGCCGGGCGGCCCGCGCCGCGGCGCTCGTCGCGCTGCTCGCGCCGCTCGGGCCCGCCGGCCACCGCCCCGCGGCGCGCGCGGCGCCCGCGCCCGCCGCCGCCGGGGCCGCCTGGCGCGTGAGCGCGCTCGGCGACGGGTCGCTGCGGGCCGAGTCCGACGGGGCGGCGTTCGTCGTGCGGGCCGAGGCGCGGGCGGGGGCCGCGCGGGGCGACGTCGAGCTCGTGCGGGGGCCCGAGGGCGCCGCGGGCGGGCGCCTCGCCCTCGGCCTGCGCTTCGACGGCGAAGAGGTGGCGGCCGAGCGAGGCCCGCTCGAGCGGCTGCCCCCGCCGGGCCTCGCGCGGCTGCCGGTGCGGGCCGAGAGCTCGCGCGGCCCGATCGCGGGGCACCTGCGCTATGCGCTGGGCGCCGGGCCCGCCGCGCTGCATGTCAGCTGGGAGGGCGGGGGCCCCGCCGCCGAGGCGCCGACGCTCGCGGCGCGCCTGCACGCCCCGCGGGCCCTTCTCTTCGTCGACCAGGCGGGCCTCGTCGAAGATGCGACGCGGGCCGGGCGGGCCGCGGCGCTCGTGACCGAGGGGGGGGCGCTCGGCTTCGGGCCCGGGCTCTTCGCCCACTACGCCGACTCGGGCGACGCGCACGCGATCGTGCCCCTGCCCGCGCGCCTCGAGTTCGGCGCCGCCGCCCCGCTGCTCGAGGCGCTCTACGCGCGGGGCGGGGCGCCCACGGCGCGCTACGCGGGGCGCACCGAGCCGGCGTCCGAGGGCGTCGCGATCGTCGCCGCGGCGGGCGGGCGCGTCGCCGGCGCCGCCTTCAGCCGGGCCGACGGCTCGTTCGCGCTCGCCGCGCCCGAGGGCCCCGCCGAGCTCTTCGCCAGCGTCGCCGGCACGCGCGCGGGCCCGGCGCTCGCCCCCGCGCCGGGCGCGGCCGACCTCGTCGCCCCCGTCGCGCCCCTCGGGCGCCTGCGCGTGCGGGTGCTCGACGCCGACAGCGGCGAGCCGCTGCCGGCGCGCATCGTGGTGCACGCGCTCGAGGGGGCGCGCGAGCCGAACTTCGGGCCGCACTTCCGGGCCGGCGCCGGCTCGTTCGTCGACGTCGAGGCGGGCGAGTTCGTCACGCCGCTGCCGGCCGGCGTCTACCGCCTCTCGGCCACGCGCGGCGTCGCCTACACCATCGACGAGGCGCGCGTCGCGGTCGGCCGCGGCGAGCTCGTCGAGGCCGACCTCGAGCTGCGGCGCGTGCTCGAGACGCCGGGGTGGGTGCCCTGCGATCTGCACGTGCACGCCCGCCCGAGCTTCGACTCGCTCGTGTCGGTCGAAGACCGCCTGCGCACCCTGGCCGCCGCGGGCGTCGAGTTCGCCGTGCCGAGCGAGCACAACCACGTGGGCGACTACTCGGCCGCGCGCGAGCTCGGCATCGAGGGGCGGCTCGCGTGGGTGCCCGGCGTCGAGGTGACGACCATCGGCCCCTCGATCGGCCACTTCAACGTCTTCCCGTGGCGCGAGCGCAAGGCGCCGCCCCACCGGCACGTGCAGGCGCACGACATCGTGCGCCACGTGCGCGCGCGGCACCCCGAGAGCGTCTTGCAGATCAACCACCCCCGGCTCGCCAAGTTCATCGGCTACTTCGACATCGTGGGCCTCGACCGCGAGGGCTTCTCGGCCCGCGCCCCGCTCGCCCTCGGCTTCGACTCGGTCGAGGTCTACAACGGCTTCGACCTCAACGCGCGCGCCCGCGTCGAGGCCGTCATGCGCGACTGGCTGCACCTCTTCGACGCGGGGCTGCGCCTCTGGGCCACCGCGAGCTCCGATAGCCACAGCGTGCAATACACCGCGGCCGGCTACCCCCGCACCTACGTCGCCGTCACGCCGGCGGCCGGCGAGCCCGCCGCCGCTCCGCCCGGCGGGGGCGCGGCCGGCGGCCCCGAAGGCGGGCCCGGCGGGGGCGCGGCCGGCGGCCCCGAAGGCGGGCCCGGCGGCGAGGGCGCCGGGGGCGGGCCAGGCGGCGAGGGGGCGGCCGGCGAGACCGGCGGCGAGGCGACGGCCGGCGAGGCCGGCCCCCCCGACCCCGAGCGCGTGCTCGAAGGGCTGCGCCGCGGCCGCGCGGTGCTGACGAGCGGCCCCTTCGTCGAGCTCACGCACGCGGGGCGCGGCCCGGGCGAGCGGGTGCGGGTGCGCGGCGGCGCGCTGCGCGTGCGGGTGCGGGTGCTCGCGGCGCCCTGGGTCGACGCGACCGAGCTCGAGATCTTGGTCGGCGGCAAGAGCGTCCTGCGGCGCTCGCTGCCGGAGCGCGTCTTGCGCCGCGGGCCCCCGGCCGCCTCGGCCGAGGCCGAGCGCGGCGAGGCCCTGCGCTTCGACGAAGAGCTCGAGGTGCCGGCGCCCGCGCCCGCCCGCACGCTGGTGGCCGTCGTGCGGGGCGAGCGCGGCGTCGGCGACGCCCTGCCCTACATGAACTTTCAGCCCCTCGCCATCACGAACCCCCTCGTGCTCGAGCACGAGGGCGGGCCGTAACCGGGCGGACACCGCCCAGGGTTCAACCCGGGCGGCGCGCCCCGGGCCCCCTCCTGGCTGGCCGCCTCACGGAGGGCCGAGATCAGTCGGGCGCCCGGCGCGCGTACAGGTCGAAGTCTTCGATCGTGGTGACGAACTCGTAGTCGCGCTCGACCATCGCCCGGAGCGCCTCGAAGGTCTCGAGCGACGCCGCGCTGTCGAGGCGGTCGCCCGTCACGAAGGGGAAGACGTCGCGGCGCTCGACCACGATCGCCGCCGGGCGCGCGCGCTCGAGCTCGGCCATGAGCTCGCGGCGCGTCTGGTCGCGGGCCCAGGCGACGCGCTGGGGCACGTTGTACACGTAGCGGCTCGCGGGGCGGCGCCCCGAGAGGTCGTAGATCGCCGGCTCGAAGCCCCAGATGTACACGCTCGCGCCCTCCGGGGTGTGCGCCCGCAGCCACTCGGCCACGAGCCGGTTGGCGCCCGCGTTGACGTCGGCCACCGAGTGCAGGTGGTCGTTGAGCGGCTGCGCCCCCGCGGGCGTCGTGAAGATCGCCTTGAGGCGCAGGCTGCAGCGGTCCCAGAAGCCGTCTTCGACGTCGCGCGTGGCCGTGCGCGCGTCGTAGAGCGCGGGCACGAGCGCGAGCGAGACCACCGCCGCGCGGCGGGGCCTGCGCGCCTCGCGCCAGAGCTTGGCGTAGCCCCAGCCCGCGAGCAGCCCCGCGAAGGGCAGCGCCGCCCCATAATGGTACGGGAAGAACTTCGCCTGCAGCGCGACCCCCACGAGCTGGAAGGCCACGACGCCCGCCACGTGCCAGGCCCCCTCGCGCCCCCGCGGCCCGAGCGAGGGCAGCCCGAGCAAGAGCGCGAGGCCCACCACGTTGAAGGCCGAGAAGGTGAACACCCACTGCTCGAAGGCCAGAAAGATGAAGCCCACGAGCCACTCGGACCGGAACCCGAGCTTCGTGTAGTACGGCGTGAAGACGAAGAGCGTCTCGTAGAGGTCGCCGAGCGCGCCCTTGGCGGCGAAGTACGCCGCCGTCAGCGCGAGCGGCGCGAGCGCGCCCGCCGAGAAGGCGACGAGCGGCGCGACCAGCGCCCGCGCCCGCCCGCCGGGGCCCGCCCGCCGAAACCGGCCCGCCGCGGCGAAGCCCAGGCTGACGACGAAGCCCCCGCCGAGCGGCGGCTTGAGCAGCGACGCGCACGCGTAGAGCGCGCCCGCCGCCGCCCACGCCGCCCGCTGCCGGAGCCGCCCCCTCGGCGCCGCCTCGTCGAACTCGGCCCCCGCCGCCACCAGCGCCCACGCGAGCGCGACCGCGCCGAAGCTCTCGGGCTGGCCCGTGTGCCAGAACTCGAGCTGCGCGTGCGTCAACA
Organism: Polyangiaceae bacterium; assembly: GCA_035762175.1. Lineage (GTDB taxonomy): Bacteria > Myxococcota_A > Polyangia > Polyangiales > Polyangiaceae > DASTPP01. The sequence goes on from DASTPP010000279.1 coordinate 65,558, forward strand.
CCGCCAGGAGCCCGCCCACGAGGCCCGGCCAGCCCGCCCCCACATGGCGCCGCGAGAGCAGCCAGAACGCCCCGACGAGCGAGCCCCACCCGATCGCCTCGGCGAAGCGCACCGCGTGCATGCTGCCGCCGAAGGCCGCGCGCGCGGCGGCGTAAACGAGGAAGATGCCGGGGGGCTTGAAGTCCCACAGGTCTTTGTAGGGCGCGAGCCCCCGCGTCATGCCCTCGCCGACCACGGCGTAGATGCCCTGATCGCGGCCGTACTGAAAGGCCATCAGGTGCACGAGAAAGTACGCCGTCAAGAGCAGGCACGCGCCGCCGAGCCAGCGCTCGGGCGCGCCCCGCGGCCAGGGCGGGGCCGGGCGCGGCGGCTCGGCGGGCGGGGGCGCGGGGGCTTCGGGAGGGGCGCTCACGGGGGCAACTTATACGGCGCTCGCCCCCGCGATCGAGTGCCTTCGCCACCCGCGCCCGCCCCCGCGATCGAATGCCTTCGCCACCCGCGCCCGCCCCCGCGATCGAGTGCCTTCGCCCCCCGCGTCCGCAACCGGCCCGCGCCGCGCCGTCGGACCTCGCCGGCACCACGACCGGACGCCGAAGCCCCCTCCGCCCCGGACGCCTGCGCGCGCCGCGGGCCGAGTCTGCCCGCCGCCGCCGCGAGCCCGCACGCTCGCCGCGCTCTCCGTGATCGGGGACGCTAGCCTCGCCCCCGACGAACTCGACGGCCGCCTCGGCGCAAGCCCCGCCGCCTTCGATCGCCGTCTTGTTCGTCACGTCGCTGCACTCGACCGCGTCCGCCTCGATGTCTTTTGCGCGCCGGCAGAAGTTGAACGGCTCTTCGGCGCGAGCCTCGACGATCTGCTCGGGCCCCTCGTCGCCCGCCTCCCCGTCGTCGCAGTCCGTTTCGAAGTCTTCGAGCGAGTCGTCCGGGCAACCGCCCAGCGTGCGGCCCGCACCGCCCTCGCGGCAGGCCGAGGCCAGCGTCGCCCCCTTCCCTTGCCTTCCTTCCCTCCACCGCCCTCGCCGGCCGCGCGGCTCGCGTCGCCCCCTTGCCTTCCTCCCCTCCACCGCCCTCGCCGGCCGCGCGGCTCGCGTCGCCCGACCCCGCCCCCCCCGCCCTCACCGGCCGCGCCGCCCGACCCCGCCCCGCCCCCACCGCCCTCGCCGGCCGCGCCGCCCGCGTCGCCCGACCTTCCTCGCGCCCCGCCCTGGCCTCGCCCCTCGCCCTGGCCTCGGCCGGCGCCCTGGCCTCGCCCCCGGCGCCGGCCGAGACCGGGGGCCGACGTACCAGGTGCGTCAGAACTTCTCGCCAAGGGTAAACGCAACGCAAGCCCCGACGGCGCTGCTGGCATTGGTTGGTCGTCCCAGCTTGTGTGAGCCTCAAAGAACGAAAGCGCCAGGCTGCTTGCGCACCTCATCTGCCCGTTCAACAATATGTAGGCAGAGGTCAGAGCGCTACAGACTCCTTTTTTCTAGCCGCGCGCTCTTCCGTGCGCACCGCTCGGACGCACGCCCGAGCGATCGTTTCAAAACGGTACAGCACTGTTTCTGACCGAAACGTTCGTTCTAGGACGGGCGGCCGCCCGGGCCTCCTACGATGCTCGGCCTTTGAGCCAGTTTCGGCGCGTGACGGGCTTTCATCCTTGAAAGGACAGCCTTGCAGGGGCGCGTTGCAGGCTGAGATCGAGGCTGAGCCCGGGCTGGCACGCACCCTGCTTAAGAGGTTTAGCACGAGGGGCTCGTAAGTCGGGGCGAAGCCGGGGGGCTTGGCTGCGGCGAGCGAGAAAAAGGGGGGGCGTTGGGCTGCGGGGCTGGGGGGCTTCGTGGCCTGACGAAAAAAGTCGTTTCGGCCGCAGCGAAGGGGGGCGCTGCGGCCGGAACGGCCTGGGGGCTCGCATCGACCAGAGGGCAAGGGGGGGCCTCTGGTCGTGCGAACTGGGGGGCGATCGAAGGGCCCAGGGCCCCCTTCGATCGTACGAGGGGGGGGCGGTGACGGGAGG
>DASTPP010000280.1:0-19263 GCA_035762175.1 Polyangiaceae bacterium
CGCAGTAGGCCGACGTGCCGGGCAAGGACACGTAGCCACTGACGCTGCCGACGACGGCGAAGCGGCCGCGCGCCTCGCGGAGCGGCTCGAGGCAGGCGCGCGCGGTGCGCAGGACGCCGAAGACGTTGGTCTCGAAGACGCGGCGGTAGTCGTCGAGGCTCGAGCGGGCGAAGGTGCTCGGGCCGCCGATGCCGGCGTTGGCGACGGCGACGTCGAGCCGGCCGAAGCGGTCGAGGGCGGCCGCGACGCCGCGCTCGAGCTCGCCGTCGCGCGCGACGTCGCAGGCGAGCGCGAGCGCGCCCTCGCCGAGCTCGCGGCCGAGCGCCTCGAGGCGCTCTTTGCGCCGGGCCAGCAGGACGACGCGGTGGCCGCGGCGGGCGTATTCGCGGGCGAGCGCCTCGCCGATGCCGGACGAGGCGCCCGTGATGAGGGCGACGGGGGCGGGGCTTTGCATGGCGCCGCCCCTATACCCCGGTTCGCGCCCGGGCGGCGCGCGCCGTGACGCGGCGCGACGCGGCCGGGGCCGGAACCGGGGGTTCTTGCCGGGGCGGGGTTGTGCTTTTGTCCCGGGCCCCCCTCACAGGCGGAGGCTCTACGTGCGCAGAAAACCGGTGGTCTTGGTGACGGGCGCGAGCGGCGAGATGGGCCACGGGCTCATCGAGCGCCTCTCGGCGTCGGGCTCGTACGACGTGCTGGCGCTCGACATCAAGGCCGTGGGCCCCGACGTCGCGCGCCACTGCGCGACGACCATCGCGGGCGACATCCTCGACAAGAACCTGCTCGAGCGGCTCGTCAGCGAGTTCGAGATCCACACCATCTTCCACCTGGCGGCGCTGCTCTCGACCCGCAGCGAGTTCACGCCCGAGACCGCCCACGGCGTCAACGTCACCGGCACGCTGAACCTGCTCAAGCTCGCGGTCGAGCAGTCGCGCTGGCACGGCCGCCGCGTCACCTTTCTCTTCCCGAGCTCGATCGCCGCCTACGGCGTGCCCGACCTGCGCACCAAGCGCGCCGCGGGCCGCGTGCGCGAAGACCAGTTCACCATGCCGTCGACGATGTACGGCTGCAACAAGCTCTACTGCGAGCACCTCGGCCGCTACTTCGCCCGGCACTACCGCCAGCTCGCCGCCGAAGAAGACAAGAAGGGCGTCGACTTCCGCTGCATCCGCTTCCCCGGCCTCATCTCGGCCGTCACCGTGCCGAGCGGCGGCACGAGCGACTACCTGCCCGAGATGCTGCACGCGATCGCCCGCGGCCAGAGCTACGCCTGCTTCGTCCGGCCCGACACCCGCATCCCCTTCATGGCCATGCCCGACGCCATCGACGCCCTGCTCGGGCTGATGGGCGCCCCCGCCGAGGCCCTCTCGACCCTCGTCTACAACATCGGCGCCTTCAACCCGAGCGCCGACGAGTTCGCCGGCCGCATGCGCGGCGCCTTCCCGGGCGCGCAGATCACCTTCTCGCCCGACCTCAAGCGCCAGGCCATCGTCGACTCGTGGCCCGAGGACGTCGACGACTCGCTCGCCCGGCGCGACTGGGGCTTCCGCCCCGCCTACGACCTCGAGCGCACCGTCGACGAGTACCTCCTGCCCACCATCCGGCAGCGCTACGCCGGCGCGCAGCCTTGACCGGCCCCGCGCCGCCCCGGCGTCGGCCGGGCGGCGCGGGGCGCCCTCTCCCCTCCCCTCCCCCCACGGCCAGAACGCCATGTACGACTCTTTCCAAAAGCGCCTCGGCGCCGAGCTCGACGAGATCCGGGCCTCGGGCCTCTACAAAGACGAGCGCGTCATCGAGGGCCCGCAGGGGGCCGCGATCCGCGTCCAGCGCGGCGAGGTGTTGAACTTCTGCGCCAACAACTACCTCGGCCTCGCCAACCACCCCGAGCTCGTGCGCGCCGCGCAGCAAGGCCTCGAGCGCTGGGGCTTCGGCCTCTCGAGCGTGCGCTTCATCTGCGGCACGCAGTCGATTCACAAAGCCCTCGAGCGGGCGGTCTCGGCCTACCTCGGCGCCGAAGACGCCATTCTGTACACCTCGTGCTTCGACGCCAACGGCGGCCTCTTCGAGACGCTGCTCGGCCCCGAAGACGCCATCATCTCGGACGCCCTGAACCACGCCTCGATCATCGACGGCATCCGGCTCTGCAAGGCGCAGCGCCACCGCTACCCGCACGGCGACATGGGCGAGCTCGAGCGCCTCTTGCGCGAGTCGCAGGGCGCCCGCAGCCGCCTCGTCGCCACCGACGGCGTCTTCTCGATGGACGGCTCGGTCGCGGACCTCAAGGCCATCTGCGACCTCGCCGACAAGTACGACGCGCTCGTGATGGTCGACGACAGCCACGCCACCGGCTTCTTCGGCCCGACGGGCCGCGGCACCCCCGAGCACTGCGGCGTGCAGGGCCGCGTCGACGTCATCACCTCGACCCTCGGCAAGGCCCTCGGCGGCGCGAGCGGCGGCTTCACCACCGGCCGCCGCGAGATCGTCGAGCTCTTGCGCCAGCGCTCGCGCCCCTACCTCTTCTCGAACACCGTCGCCCCCGCCATCGTCGCGGCCTCGCTCGCCTGCCTCGAGATGCTGTCGAAGACCACGGCCCTGCGCGACAAGCTCGAGCAGAACACCAAGCGCTTCCGCGAGGCGATGACGGCGGCCGGCTTCAAGATCAAGCCCGGCGTGCACCCCATCGTGCCCATCATGATCGGCGACGCGCGCCTCGCCCAGCAGGCCGCCGCCGCCATGCTCGACGAGGGCGTCTACGTCATCGGCTTCTCGTACCCCGTCGTGCCCAAGGGCGAGGCGCGCATCCGCGTGCAGCTCAGCGCCGCGCACGAGCCCGCCCACGTCGACCGCGCGGTCGAGGCCTTCACCCGCGTCGGCAAGAAGCTCGGGCTGATCTGACCCGGGCCGCCGCCGGGCCCCTCGCCCGCTCGAGCGCCGCGGGCGAGGCGCCGCCCGGGGCGCGAGGGCGCCGGCGGGCGGGGTGAAGCGCCGGCCCCTCGCCTCCGCCCGCCCTCGCGCCGGGGCGGTCGCTCGACCCTTCTTATCTCGAGTGCAGCTCGCTCCGCACCGGGGGCCCCGATGAACGTTTCCAAGCTCGTCGTCGACTCGCTCTTCGCCGCCGCCGACCTGCGCACCGACGGCCGGCGGCCCTGGGACGCGCGGGTGCTCGACGGCGCGTTCTACGGCCGGGTCTTGCGCCGGGGCTCGCTCGGCCTCGGCGAGGCGTACATGGACGGGCAGTGGGCCTGCGACGACCTCGAAGAGTTCGCCTACCGCGCCGTGCGGGGCGGGCTCGAGCGCGGGTCGAAGGCCGTGCACGGCGCCCTCGCCGGGGCGCTCGGGCGGCTCGGCAACCAGCAGACCCGGCGGCGGTCGCGGCGCGTCGCCGAGCGCCATTACGACCTCGGCAACGACCTCTTCGGCGCGTTCCTCGGCCGCTACAAGAACTATAGCTGCGGCTACTTCGAGGGCACCGACGACCTCGACGTCGCCCAGCGAAAGAAGCTCGATCTGGTCTGCCGCAAGCTCGGCCTCGGGCCGGGCGACCGGCTGCTCGACGTCGGCGGGGGCTTCGGCGAGCTCGCCCGCCACGCGGCCGAGAGCTACGGCTGCCGGGTGACCAGCATCAACATCTCCGACGAGCAGATCGGCTTCGCCCGCGAGCTGTGCCGGGGCCTGCCGGTCGAGGTCGTCAAGTGCGACTACCGCGACGTCGCCGGCCGCTACGACAAGATCGCGGTCGTCGCGATGCTGACGCACGTCGGCCACAAGAACTACCGCCGCTTCATGCGCGTCATGCGCCGCTGCCTCGCGCCGGGCGGCGCGATGCTCATCGAGTCGGTCGGCGGCAACGTCTCGCTGGCGCGCTGCGAGCCCTGGACGGACCGCTACGTCTTCCCCGGGGGCGTGGTGCCCTCGATCGCCCAGCTCGGGCGCGCCTTCGAGGGCCTCTTCGTGCTCGAAGACTTGCACAACTTCGCCCCCTCGTACGTCGCGACCTTGCGCGCCTGGCACCGCAACCTGCGCGCCGCCTGGCCGCGGCTCGCCGCCTCGGGCCGCTACGCCGAGCGGACGCGGCGCATGTTCGAATACTTCTTCCTGACCGTGGCGGGCGCCTTCCGGGCGAGGGGCCTGCAGCACTGGCACCTCGTGCTGACGCCGGCGGGCGCTCCGGCCCCCGCCTGCCGGCTCTCGTGAGCGGGGCGCGCGGGCCCCGGCGCCGCCGCGGGCGGGGCGCTCAGCCCCGGACGAAGTCGGCGACGACGCGGCCGAGCTCTTCGCCCGCGTCTTCTTGCAAGAAGTGGCCGGCCCGCGGCAGCGTGACGTGGGCCCGGCCGGCCGCGCCGGGGATCTTCTTCTGCATCGCGCGCTCGGCGCCGGCGGTGATGGGGTCGCTGTCGCCGAAGGCCGTCAAGAAGGGCTTGTCGAACGTCGCAAGCGAGGCCCACGCCCGGCGGTTGGGCTCGCTCGCGGGGTCGTCGGGCGACGAGGGCACGAGCAGCGGGAAGCGCCGCGCCCCGGCCTTGTACGACTCGTCGGGGAAGGGCGCGTCGTAGGCGGCGACGATCTCGGGCGCGAGCGGGCGCGCGCAGCCGGCCTGCACGATGTCGCCGATCTTGAGCTCGGGCGCGCGCTGCGAGAAGGTCTGCCAGGCGAAGAACGCGTCGGGCGGGCGCCGGTCGCCGGTCGGCAGCGAGGTGTTGGCGGCGACCACGCGGGCGAAGCGCTCGGGGTGCTCGGCGACCAGGCGCAGGCCGATGAGGCCGCCCCAGTCTTGGCAGAGCAGGGTGACGCGCTCGAGCCCGAGCGCCTCGACGAAGGCCCGGGCCCAGTCGACGTGGCGCTGGTAGGTGTAGTCGCCGGGGTCGGCCGGCTTGTCGGAGCGGCCGAAGCCGACGAGGTCGGGCGCGACGGCGCGCAGGCCCGCCCCGGCGACGACGCGGATCACCTTGCGGTAGAGAAAGCACCACGAGGGCTCGCCGTGCAGCATCAGCACGGGCTCGGCCCCGCGCGGGCCCTCGTCGACGTAGTGCATGCGCAGCGAGCCGCCGTCGCCCGAGGGCACCTCGACGTAGCGCGGCGCGAAGGGGAAGTCGGGCAGCGAGGCGAAGCGGCGGTCGGGGGTGCGCAGGGCCTTCATGACGGCGGCCACGCTAGGCGCGCGGCGGGGCCCCGGCAAGGCGCCCCGCCCGGGGCCCCGGCGAGGGGCGCCGGCGCCCCCCGGGGGCGAGGCCGCCGCCCCGCCGCGCGGGGCCGCTCACCCGCCGGACCAGCGCCGCCCGAGCTCGGCGAGCGCGTAGTCGCAGCCCGCGGCCCCGAGCGCCGCGCGGGCCTCGGCCGTCCGCGCCTCGGCCCGCGCGCGCTCGCCGCGGGCGCGCAGCGCGAGCGCCCACTCGGCCCGCGTGCGCGCCGCCTGCAGGAGCGAGCCGCCCTGCTCGAGCGCCTCGAGGCTCGCCTCGAAGTGCGCGTCGGCCTCGCCCCCGCGGCCCGCCCGGGCGAGCGCGGCGCCCCGCACGCGCTCGGCGACGCCGCGCGAGAAGAGCAGCCCCGCGGCCCGCCCCGCCTCGGCCACGGCCTCGGCGCGCGCGAGGGCCTCGTCGAGGCGCCCGGCGTTCAGCGCGATCTCGGCGTCGCCCGCCTCGTACCAGTCGGCGAGCATCAGGCGCCCGCCCATGCCGCGCGCGATGGCCTCGGCGCGCGCCCGGTGGGCGAGCGCCTCGTCGTGCCGGCCGAGGTGGCTCTCGGCCCACGCGATCGAGCTGTGGGCGAGGCTCAGGTGCAGGGTGTCGCCCGTGCGGCTCGCGAGCTCGAGCACCCGGCGGTGGTGCGCGACGGTGAGCGGCCAGTCGCCGCTGAACAGGTACGAGCAGCCGCTCATCAGGTTCGCGGCCGAGGCGAGGCTCGGCTGGCCGATCTGGTCGGCGCGCGCGAGCACGCGCTCGAGCTCGGCGACGCCCTCGCGGTAGCGCCCGAGCGCGATGAGCGCCGAGCCGTGGTAGCCCACGGCGCGGAACCACTCGAAGGGCTCGCCCAACCGCTCGAGCGGCCCGATGCTGCGGGCGAGCAGCGGCTCGGCGCGGCGCATGTCGCCCTGGCTGAGCAGGGCCGTGCCGATGAGGCAGCCCGGCAGGGCCATCAGCTCTTCGTCGCCCGACTCGAGCGCGACGGGCAAGACCTGCCGGTAGTACGAGAGGGCCTCGCGCGCCTCGCCCCGATAGAAGTGAATGCGCCCGACGGCGTGGTTGACGCGCGCGAGCCGCAGCCGGTCGTTTTGCCCGAGCTCGCCCCCGGCGGCGAGCGCGTCGAGCTGGGCCCGCGCCTCGGCCATGCGGGCGAAGTTCTGCTCGGCCGTGTCGGCGACCAGGCGCGTGTAAACGAGCTTGAGCAGCGTGTCGACCTTGCGCCGCCGGCCCTCGTCGTCGGCGGGCAGCGCCGCGAGCGCCGCGAGCGCCGCGGCGTAGTGGTGGCGCGCCTCGCCGTACGAGCAGAGCCGCGTGGCGACGTCGCCCGCGCGCACGTGGTAGGCCCAGGCCCGGTCGGCGTCGCCCGCCTGCTCGAAGTGGTGGGCGAGCGCGGCGCTCTTGCGGTCGAGCCCCTCGCCGGCGTAGACGGCCTCCATCGCGCGCGCGATCGCGCCGTGGTGGCGCGCCCGCTCGCCGGGCGCGAGCCGCGCGAGGATGGCCTCGCGCAGCTTGTCGTGCGAAAAGCGCCAGTCGCCCGCCCGGCTCTCGAGCACCGCGGCGTTGGCGCAGGTCAGCAGAAAGCCCCGCAGGTCGACCCCGGGCGCCGCCCGCTCGAGCACCGCGAGGTCGAGCTGCCGGCCCAGCGTCGCCGCGAGGTCGAGCAGCGCGCGGTCGGGCCCCTCGCGCACCCGGTCGACGCGCCGCTGCGCGATGCGCTCGATGCCCCCCGTCAGCAGGCGCTCGGGCAAGTCCGCCGGCCGGATGCGGTCGAGCCGCCCCGCCTGCTCGGCCAGCGCCCGCACCACCTCGACCAGGAAGAAGACGTTGCCCTCGGTCTCGCGGCAGAGGTACTCGACGAGCGCGGGCGCCTCGCCCGCGGCGCCGAGCATCGACGCGCTCAGCCGGCCCACCTGCTCGCGGCCGAGGCGCCCCAGCTTGATCGCCGCGAGGCCCGGGGCGCTCTCGGGCAGGCCCGGCGCCTCGTCGTCGCGGTAGTTGCCCACCAGCAAGAGCGGCAGCTCGGCGGTGAGCCGGCAGAGGCGCCCGAGCAGCATCAGGCTGTCGGCGCCGGCCCACTGCAGGTCTTCGAGCAGCACCACCGTGGGCCTCGCCTGGGCCCGGAAGAGCGCCTCGATCGCCTGCAAGAGGCGGCTCTGCGCGGCGGCCGGCGGCAGCGGCGGCGCGGCGGGCACCTCGCGCCCGAGCAGCGCGGGCAGGTCGGGCACCAGATCGTGGAGCGCCGAGGCGTCGGCGTCGGCGAGCTCGGCCCGCAGGCAGAGCGCCCGCAGCACCGGCAGCCAGACCTGGTACGAGCTGCGCCCGGTCGCCACGGCCTGCCCCTCGGCCACCCAGGCGCCCTTGACGAGCGCGAGCGTGCGCAGCTCGGCCGTCAGGCGCGACTTGCCGACGCCGCTCTCGCCGCCGATGAGGGCGCCGCCGCCGGGCCGCCCCGCGAGCACCTCGCGCAGCGCCCGGTCGAGCGCCGCGAGCTCGGCCTCGCGGCCGACGAACTCGGACGCCTGCAGAAAGCTCTCGCGCGTCTCGGCCGTCTCGACCGGCAGCGGCTCGCCGAGCGCGCGGCCGAGATCGTACAAGAGCTCGACCGCGCTCGCGTGCCGCCGCGACGGGTCGGCCGAGAGCAGGCGGCGCACGACGTCGCCGAGCGGCCCCTCGACGTCGACGTCGTCGGGCCCGAGCGGCCGCGGGGGCCCGGGGCCGGGCGCCGGGCGCGCGGGGGCGCGCTCGGTCGCGGACGGGCCGGCCTCCGGGGGCGGCGCGCCGCCGGCCGCGGGGCCGAGCGGCCGCGTCGTGCCGACCTCGGTCGGGCGCAGCCGGACCGCGTCGTCGAGCAGCGTCATGGTCGTGGCCTCGGCGGCCGACGCCGAGTCGTCCACCCAGCCCGCGCGGGAGAACATCTCGCGGGCGAGCACGCCGACGGCGTAGAGGTCGGACGCGACGCTCGGCCGCCCGCCCTCGAGCAGCTCGGGCGCCATGTACGCGAGGGTGCCGCCGAGCGAAGCCCCCTCGGGCGCCGCCGTCGCGAGCCCGAAGTCGACCACCTTCACGACCCCGCCGGCGACGAGCACGTTGCTCGGCTTGATGTCGCGGTGAATGATGCCGCGCCGGTGCAGGTAGGCGAGCGCGCGCAAGAGCTCGGCGAGCAGCCGCACCTTCTCGGCCGGCGGCCGCCCGAGGCCGGCGCCGAAGAGCGTGCGCGGCGCCTCGAGCAGCTCCATCGTGAAGTAGGGGCCGAGCCGCTCGTCGAAGCCGTAGTCGAGCACCTGAATGACGTGCGGGTGGTGCAGCGACGAGAGCGTCTGGAACTCCCGCGCGAGCAGCAGGCGCAGGCCGAGGTTCGCGTCGGGGTCGAGCCGCGTCGCGCCCTTCCGGCCGACCAGCTTGAGCGCGACGACCGAGTTGTCGATGCGCCGGGTCGCCCGGTAGACCGCGCCCATGCCGCCCTCGCCCAGCTTCTCGTGCAGCAGGTAGCTCCGCTCGACCGTCCGGGGTGCGTGCGCCATGGCCCTCCCGCCCTGCGCTCGGGCCCCCGAAGGGTACCGCCCGGGGCCGGGGCGCCGCAACCGCGGGCCGCGCCGCGCACGCCCCCGGCGGCCCGTTCGCGGCGGGGGCCGTTCACGGCGGGGGCGTGAACGCAGCGCGCGCCCGGGGCCGCGCGGGGAGGTCGCTTCGTCCGGGGGTGGACGTGGCGTGGACGCGGGCCCCGTCGGCGGTCGAGCGCGCCCTCTTCTTGGACGACTACCTCTATTCGGCGTCCGACGCGGCGGTGAAGGTCAACCGCGTCGACGACCTCGCCGCCGACGTGGCGTCGGTCGACGTGTCGAAGGCGCGGGCGGCCGCGGCGGCGCCCTGAGTCAGCCGCGGGTGCCGCCGGGGGGCGCGGAGTCGCCGGGCGGGGGGGGCTCGGTGCCGCCGCCGCGCGCGACGTAGAAGGCCATGACGTCGGCGATGAAGTTGACGAGCAGGCCGTCGGCGGCGCGCAGGCGGCGCGAGAGCTCGCGGGCGATGTTGAGCACGAGCAGGGCGTAGGCCTTGAGGTCGCGCCGGTAGAGCGCGTCGAGGTCGGCGGCGCGCACGCGCAAGAGGCGCGCGGGGCAGAGGGCGCGCACGGTGGCGGAGCGGGGCTGGACGTCGATGACGCTCATCTCGCCGAACCAGTCGTGGGGGCCGAGGCTGGCGACGGGGGTGTCGACGCCGGCGCTCGAGCGCTTGAGCACCTCGAGCCGGCCCTCGAGCACGACGAAGAGCTCGCGCCCGCTGTCGCCCTCGCGGAAGACGAGCTGGCCGGGGCCGACCTCGAGGCCCTCGAGGGTCTGGCAGAGGTAGGCGAGCACGTCGTCGGGCAGGGCGCCGAAGAGGCCGATGCCGCGCAGATCGTCGGGACGAGGGGCGGGGGGGGCCTCGCTCACGCCCGAGCGTGTAGCACAGCTACCGGGCCGCCGAGCGGGGGAAGCGCGGGGCGCCGCTTGCGGGGCGGGCGCGGCGCCGTTAGGGTCGGGGCCGCCCCGCGGGGGCCCCTTCGGGCGGCCCGCCCCGGCGCCCGACCGCTCATGACAGCTCTCCACGACCGGCGCTTTCTCTTCGTCACGGGCAAGGGGGGCGTGGGCAAGACGACCGTGACGATGGCGCTCGCCCTCGGCTTCGCGGCGCGCGGCAAGCGCGTGCTGTGCGCGGCGTGCCACGCGAAAGAGCGCTTCTCGACCGTCTTCGGCACGGCGGCGGTCGGGCCCGAGCCCGTGCCGCTGGCGCAGAACGTCTGGGGGGTCAACCTCGACCCGGCCCGCTCGATGGAAGAGTACGGGCTCATGTTTCTCAAGTCGAAGGCGCTCTACAAGGCCGTCTTCGACAACCGCTACGTGCGCAGCTTCTTTCGCGCGACGCCGGGGCTCTACGAGTGGGCCATGCTGGGCAAGGCCTGGTGGCACAGCACCGACGAGGCGGCCGAGCAGGGGCAGGGCTACGACGTGGTCTTGCTCGACGCGCCGGCGACGGGGCACGGGCTCGACATGCTGCGGGTGCCGAAGGTCATCGTCGAGGTGGTGCCGCCGGGCATCTTGCGGCGGGACGCCGAGCGGGCGTGGGCGACCTTCCGGGACCCGGCGCGGGGGGGCGTGGTGGTGGTGACCTTGCCCGAAGACATGCCGGTCAACGAGACGCTCGAGCTCTTGGGCTCGCTGCGGGGCGAGCTCGGGCTGCCGGTGGCGCGCTGCGTGGTCAACGCGGTCTTGCCGCCGCTCTTCTGGCCGGCCGAGCGCGAGGCGCTCTTGGCGCCGCGGCCGCTGCGCGAGGGCGATCCGGGCGAGGCGGCGGTGGCGGCGGGGGTGCGGCGGGCGACGCGCGAGCTGGTGCAGGCGCAGAGCGTCGAGCGGCTGCGGGCGGGGGCGGGGCTGCCGCTGACCTTCTTGCCCTTTCTCTTCGAGGACGCGACCTCGCTCGAGTCGGTGCGGAGGCTCGCCGGCGCGCTCGAGGCGCCGCCGACGCCGTAGGCCCCCGGCCGGCGCGGGTGCCGACGGGGCCGGCTTTGGGCTAGGCTCCGGCCCCATGAAGCGATTCGTGCTCGCCGCGCTCGCGGCGTTTGCCTTTGCCGGCTGCGAGGCGCCCCGGCCGGCGCCCCCGCCCCGGCAGCCCGCGGCGCCCTCGTCGGCGCGGCCCGTCGCGGCGCGGCCGGCGCCGACCTTCCCCCCGGGCTGGCCCTACCCGGCCGACGCGCCCGGCGTGGCGGCGGGGCGGGGCATGGTGTCCTCGGACGCGACGCTGGCGAGCAAGGTCGGCCAGCAGGTGCTCGCCTCGGGGGGCAACGCGGTCGACGCGGCGGTGGCGACGGCGTTCGCGCTGGCGGTGGTCTACCCGTCGGCGGGCAACGTCGGCGGGGGGGGCTTTCTGGTGGCGCGCGTGGGGGGCCAGGAGCACGCGCTCGACTTCCGCGAGGCGGCGCCGGCGAAGGCGACGCGCGACGCGTTCGTGGTCGACGGCAAGGTGAGCGACACGGTGCGGATGGGGCACCGGGCCTCGGGGGTGCCGGGCAGCGTGGCGGGCCTGTGGGAGGCGCACCAGCGGCTCGGCTCGAAGAAGAAGCGCTGGGACGAGCTCGTCGCGCCCGCGATCAAGCTGGCCGAGGAGGGGTTCGTGGTCGACGAGGCGCTGCACAAGGCGCTCGACGCGGTCGCGAAGCGGCTGAAGAAGTACCCGGCGGCGGCGGCGACCTTCCTGGCGAACGGCGAGGCGCCGGCGGTCGGCGCGACGGTGAAGAACCCCGACCTCGGCCGCACGCTGCGGCGCATCGCCGAGCGGGGGCCGAAGGGCTTTTACGAGGGCGAGACGGCGGCCCTTTTGGTCAAGGAGATGGAGGCGGGCGGCGGGCTCATCACCGCGCAAGACTTGCTCGCGTACCGGGCCAAGTGGCGCACGCCGATCGCGTTCGAGTACCGGGGGCACCGCGTCGTGTCGATGCCGCCGCCCTCGAGCGGGGGCGTGACGCTCGCGATGATCGCGCACGTGCTCGAGCCCTACGACCTCGGCGCGATCGGCTGGCACACGCCGCGGCACGTGCAGCTCGAGGTCGAGGCGATGCGGCGGGCGTTCGCGGCGCGCAACGCGCGGCTCGGCGACCCGGACTTCGTCAAGAACCCGCTCGACGAGCTGCTCTCGCCGGCGTGGGCGGCGCGGCAGCGGGCGACGATCCGGGAGGGGCGCGCGACGCCCTCGTCCGAGGTCGAGGGGGCGCCGGCTTCGGGCGAGGGCCCGAACACGACGCACTTCTCGGTCGTCGACGCCGAGGGCAACGCCGCCGGGCTGACGACGACGCTGAACTGGTGGTTCGGCTCGGGCGTCACCGTCGCCGGGGCCGGCTTCCTGCTGAACAACGAGATGGACGACTTCGCCTCGAAGCCGGGCACGGCCAACGGCTTCGGCCTGGTGCAGGGCGAGCCGAACGCCATCGCCCCGGGCAAGCGGATGCTCTCGTCGATGTCGCCCACGATCGTCATCGGCCCCGACCAGGGCGTGCGCCTGGTGACGGGGGCGGCGGGGGGGCCGACGATCATCTCGGCGGTGTTCCAGATCGTGTCGAACGTGGTCGACTTCGGCATGGCGCCGGCGGCGGCAGTCAACGCGCCGCGGCTGCACCACCAGCACCTGCCCGACGAGGTGATGAGCGAGCCGAACGGCCTCGACGAGGGCACGCGCCGGGGGCTCGAGGCGATGGGGTACGCCTTCAAAGAGCGCGATCACATCGCCGACGCCCCCTCGATCGGCCGGTCCCCGGGCGGCCTTTGGGTGGGCGCGGCCGAGCCGCGGCGCCGCAGCGCGTTCGCGGCGGGCTGGTAGGCGCGGCCCGGCGCGCGCTCGAGCGCGCCGCCGGAGGTGGCGGGCGGGGCGCGCCGGGGCGCGGGGGGCGCAGCGGGGCAGCACCGCGGCGGGCGTCGTCGCGTCGCGGGCGCGCCCGGGCGCGGGGGGCGCAGCGGGGCGCGGGGCGCCGCCGGGGGGCGAGGCGGCCCGGGCGGAGGGGGGTACTCGCGCCGCTTCGCGAAAGTGGGGTAGGCTCGCGGCGTGGCGGGCGAAAGCGAGCGAGACAAGAAGGGGGGGGCGGCCGGGGCGAAGCCGGCGCACACGCCCGTCCCGGGCTCGGAGGCCGAGGTGTCGCCTTCGATGTTCATCGAGGTCGAGCCCGAGACGGGCCTGCCCAAGCGCCAGCCCTCGTCGCCGCCGCCCAAGGCCTCGTCGTCGCCGCCCAAGGCCCGGCCCGACGCGGAAGCGCCCATGGTGGCGCTCGAGCCGTTGCCCTCGCCCACGGTGCCCGGGGCGCCGCGCACCGCGTCGTTGCCGCCGGTGAAGCCGCCGCCGCCGCCGGCGGCCTCGCGGCGGGTGTCGGTGTCGGGGCGGGCGACGCCGAGCCTGCCGGTGGGGGCGCCCTTCGCGCCGACGGTGCGCTTCGGCGAGGCGCGCGAGTCGCGCCCGCCGCCGCTGCCGCCCTCGGGCCGCCCGGTGACCGGGCCGGGCTCGTCGCCGCGCGAGCCGGCGGCGCGCCCCTCGGAGGCGCCGGCCTCGCAGGAGGGGGCGGCGCTCGCCTACGAGCTGCGGGCGCGGGCGCAGCGGCTCGGGCCGCGCGACGCGATGGCCGCGGCGCGGGCCTACGTCGAGCTCGGGCTCTTCGAAGAGCGAGGGCTCGGCGACCGGCGGGCGGCGCGGCGCTCGTACGAGGCGGCGCGCGAGCTGGCCGGGGGGTTCGCGCCGGCGCTCGAGCGGGGGCGCCGGGTGCTCGAGCGGCGCGCGGAGGCGACGCAGGCGCTCGCGCTGCTCGACGAAGAGATCGGGCTGAGCCCCGACGCGCGGCGGGCCGACCTGCTCGCCGAGCGGGCGCGGCTCTGCGAGTGGCTCGGCCGCTACCCCGACGCGCGGGCGGCGTACGTGGCGGCGCTGCGGGTCGAGCCGGCGCACGGCGCGGCGCTGCGGGGGCTCGAGGCGGTGCTGCGCCGCGACGCGTCGCGGGCGGCCGACGGGGGGGCCGAGCTCGGGGCGCACCTCGAGCGCATGGCCGAGGCGTACGGGCCGGGCGAGGGGGGCGCGGGGGGCGACCGCACGCTCGCGGCGTGGCTGCTGGTCGAGCGGGCGTGGCTGCTCGCGCGCTCGGCCGAGTCCGCGGCCGAGGCGAGCGCCTCGCTGGCGCGGGCGGTGGGGCTCGAGCCGCTGCCGGGGCCGGTGCGCGACGCGCTGACGCGGCACTGCCTGCAGCGGGGCGATCTGGCGGGGCTGGTGGCCACGTGGACGGCGGAGGCGAACGCCGAGGCCGACGACGGGCGCGCGGCGCGCCTGCTCTACCTCGCCTCGCGCCTGCTCATCGACCGGCTGCGCCAGCCGGGCGAGGCGGCGGCGCTGCTCGGGCGGGCGGGGGCGCGGGCGGCGGTGACCTCGCCGATCGCGCGGCGCATCGCGCTCGAGCTGGTGCGCCTGCACGAGGCGGGCGGCAAGCCCGAGCAGGCGGCCGCGGCGCGCCAGCAGCTCGTCGCGCTGCTCACCGACGAGGCGGCGGTCGCCCACGAGCACGCGCGCCTGAGCGACCTCTACGAGGCGGTGGGCGACGGCGAGCGGGCGGCGCAGCACGCGCGCCGGGCGCTCGCCGAGTCGCCGGGCGACCCGTCGCTGCGCGAGCGGCTCGACCGGGTGCTCGCGCGGCTCGGGCGCCACGACGAGCGCGCCTCGCTCTGGGCGGCGCGCGGCCACGCCGAGGGCCCGCCCGGCCCGCGCGTCGCGGCCCTCGTGCGGGCGGCCGAGATCGCCGAGCGGCAGCTGCGCCGCCGCGACGAGGCCCTGACGCACCTGCGCGCGGCCTGGCTGCTCTCGCCCGACGACGCCGAGGTCTTCGACGCGCTCTCGGCGCTCCTCACGCCGCCCGAGCGCGACCCCGAGGCCGACGCGCGCGGGGTGAAGGCGAGGCTCGACCTCTACCGCCGGGCGGCGGCCGCCGCGACCGACCCGGCGCGGCGCATCGGGCTGCTCGAGAAGGCGGTCTCGATCTGGGAGGACGAGCTCTGCCAGCCGGGGCGGGCGATCGAGGAGCTCGAGAAGATCCTCGCCCTTGACCCCTCGCGGCGCTCGGCGGTGCTCGCGCTCGAGCGCAACGCCCGGCGCGCGGGCGACGCGCGGGCGCTCGTCGGGGCGCTGCGGCGCGAGGCCGAGCTCAGCTCCGACCTCGCGCTGCGCCGCGGGCTGCTCGTGCGCGCCGCGCGGCTGACGGCCGAGGCGCTGAACGACGCGGACGGGGCCTTCGCGCTGCTCGACCAGGCGGGGCGGGTCGAGGGCGAGCGGCCCGACGTCCTGCGGGCGCGCGCCGACCTGAGCGCGCGCGCGGGCCGCTACGACGACGCGCGCCGGGCGCTCGTCGCGCTGGTGCCCGCGGCCGAGGGCCCCGCCGAGGCCTTCGCGCTCTGGGTCGAGGTGGCGCGGCTCGACGAGCAGCGCCGCAAGCGCCCCGAGGACGCGGTCGAGGCCTACAAGCAGGCGGCCGTCGCGCGGCCCGGCCACCCGCTGCCCCGGCAAGAGCTGGCGCGCCTGCTCTACGAGCTCGGGCGCCCGGGCGCGCTCGCGGCCGCGCTCGCCGAGCTCGCCGCCGAGGTGAAGGCGCCGGCCGAGGCGGCGTCGCTGCTCGTGCGGGCGGCCGAGATCCACGAGTTCGCGCTGGGCGACGACGAGGCCGCGCTCGCGGTGCTCGAGCGGGCCGACGGGCTCGAGGGGCAGGGCGAGGGGGGCGACCCCGCGATCGTCGAGGGGCTCGAGCGGCTGCTCGTGCGGCGCGGGGCGCGCGTCGAGCTGGTGCGGGTCTACAACCGCTGGCTCAACCGGTCGCCCGGCCCCGGCTGGGCCCCGCGCCTGCGCCTCGGGCTCGCCGCGGCGCTGCTCGACCACGACCCGCGCCAGGCGGCCGAGGCGCTCGCGCCGACGCTCGCGGCGTCGCCGCGGCACCTGCCCTCGCTGCGCGTGTTCGCGCTCGCCCTGCGCGCGCTCGACGGCGGCCCGGGGCTCGCCGAGGCGCTGCGCGCCGAGGCCGACGCGACGAGCTCGGCGCTCGCCCGGGTCGGCGCGCTCTGGGAGGTGCTCAAGCTCGAAGAGCGCTCGGCCGGGGGCCCGGCCCCCGCGACGCTCGGGCGCCTCTACGACGAGGCGCCCGACGACAGCACGGTGGCCGAGGCGCTCGTGCGGGCGCTGCCGGCGTCGGCGAGCGAGACGGCGCCCGCGCCCGACCCGGGCCTGACGCACCGCGCGCTCGGGGCGATTCGCCGCCGCGTCGGGCGCACCGCCGACCCCTACGCCCGCGCGCTCCTGCTGCTCGAAGAGGGGCTGCTGCTCGAGCAGAGCGGCACCTCGCCCGAGGCGCGGCGCGCGGCGCTGGCGAGCTACCGCGACGCGCTCGAGCTCTGGCCGGAGAGCCTGGTGGCCGCGCGGGGCGTCGCCCGCATCGCCGAGCAGGTGGGCGACCGGCCCGCGCTCGCGCTCGCGCACCGCGCCCTCGCCGACGTGGTCGACGACCCGCGCGCGCGCGCCTGGCACCTCGTGCGCGCCGCGGCCGTCGCCGCCGAGGGGCACGACACCGCCTCGCACCGGCGCGCGCGCGAGCTCTACGAGGCGGCCCTGCGCGCCGACCCCGACTGCGCGCCGGCCGCCGCCGCGCTCGCCACGCTGCTCGCCAACGACCTGCCGCGCCTGCTCGAGCGCTTCGGCGAGGCGCTCGAGAAGGCGCGCGACCAGGCCCAGGTCGCCCTGCTCGGCAAGGCCGTCGGCCGCGCCGTGCTCGACCTGCAGAACGCCTCGCCCGGGCCCGACGCGCCCCCGCCCGACCCGTCGATCGGCATCACGGCGGTGCAGCGGGTGCTGCGCGACGCGCCGCGCGACGTCGAGGCCCTCTTGCTCTGCGCCCAGCTCCTGGGCGTCGCGCGCCTCTACCCGGCCGCGCGCGACCTGCTCGCCCGCGCCGCCGACGCGGCGCCCGACGTGCAGACGCGCCTGTCGGCCTACTTCGAGCTCGCCGGCCTCTTCCACGGCCCGCTCGCCGACCTCGCCGAGGCGCAGGCGACGCTGCGCTCGCTGCTCGCCATCGACCCGACCAACCGGCGCGCGCTCGAGTGGCTCTTCACCATCGGCGTCGAGCGGGGCGACCGGCCCCTCGCCGTGCAGGCCCTCGAGCGGCTCGTCGGCGCGACGACCGAGGTGCCGTCCAAGGTCGAGCTGCTCTTGCGCCTGGCCGAGACGTACCGCGAGGGCAACGACACCGCCGGCGCCGTGCGCGCGCTCGCCGAGGCCGTGGTGCTCTCGCCCGCCGACGACCAGGCCTGGAAGACCCTCGGCCAGCTCTTCCGCATGGAGTCGGCCGAGGGCGCCGCCGCCTACGCGGGCGCCATCGAGCACCTGCTGCGCCTGGCCGAGGGGCGGCAGGTGCCCGTCGAGCCCCGCTGGCTGACCACGCTCGGGCTGCTCGAGGCGACGGTCTTGCAGCGCGGCAACGACGCCATCGCCCACCTGCGCCGCGCCGTCGCCCTGCCCGGCGCCCTGCCCGACACGCGCGTCGCGCTCGGCCGCGGCCTCGAGGTCACCGGCCGCAACGCCGAGGCCGTCGCGACGCTGCGCGACGTGCTCACGACCGACCGCGGCACCTTCGCCCGCATCCGCTACCTCGGCACCGCGCTCGCCTCGCTCGAGGCCGCGCTCGCCAAGGACGGCCGCGCCGAAGAGCGCGCCGCCGTCGAAGAGGTGCGCATGAGCCTCGGGCAGACGCCGCCCGAGCGCGCCGAGCGCGTGCGCGCCCGCCGCGGCCTGCCCCCCCTGCCGCCGCCGCCCGCCTTCTCGAACGAAGACCTGACGCGCGTGCTCGCCAACGACGCGCTGAGCCCCCTCGTCGAGGTCGCCCTCGCCATCGCCCCGCTCTCGGGCAAGCTCCTGCGCTTCGACCTCACCTCGCTCGGCCTGAGCGCCCGCGACCGGCTCGGCCCCCGCGACGGCCACCCGCTGCGCCAGCTCGCCGACCGCATCGCGCGCGCCTACGGCATCGAGGCCTTCGAGCTCTTCCTCGCCCCGAGCTGGTCGGGGCCGCTGCGCCTCGTGCCCGGCGAGCAGGCGACCCTCGTCGCCCCCGCCCCCCTCGCCGAGGCCCCCGAGATGGAGCAGGCCTTCGCCGTCGCCCACGTCTTCGCCCGCTCGCTGCTCGGCATGGTCTGGCTCGACAACGTGCAGCTCGACGCGCTCGACGGGCTCTTCCTCGCCGCCGTGCGCTCGGTGCAGCCCGCCTTCGGCGCCGGCGACGTCAGCCCCCTGCGCGAGCGCAACACCGGCGCCTTCGCCGCCGCCCTGCCCCGCCTGCTCGGCCGCCGCCACCGCAAGGCCCTCGACGAGGCGGCCATGCGCCTGCCGGCCGCCTTCGACACGCGCGCCTTCGCCGCCGGCGTGCGCGCGAGCGAGCACCGCCTCGCGCACCTGCTCACCGGCGCCATCGTCTCGGCCGTCGACTACGTGCGCCGCCACGACCGCGATCTCGACCGCGCCCAGGCCGAGCCCTCGCTCCTGCTCGAGCACTCGCTCATCAACGACCTTTTGCGCTACGTCCTGAGCGCCGAGGCGCACGCCGAGCGGCAGCGCCTCGGCACCTCCTGGACCGCGCCGACCTGACGCCGCGCCCCGACCGCCACCGGGCCCGCGCCGGCGCCGGCGGGGCGGGCGGCGCCGCGCGCGGGGCGCCCGGCCGGGGCAAAGCCCGTGACGGGGCGCCCGCCGGGCGTTAGTCTCGGCCCTCTCAGGCCGGCGCCCCGACCGCGGGCGCCGCAGAGCGTTCGTCGCCCCGCCCGCCGGGGCCGACCCGCACGGAGGCACCTCGCCCATGAAACGAACCTTCGCCCCGCTCCTGGCCCTCCTCTCCGCCCTGGCCGTCTCGGCCGCGTACAGCTGCGGCGGCGACGACGACGACGACGGCGCCGCGGCCGGCGCGGGCGGCGCGGGCGGCGCGGGCGGCACCGGCGGCGCGGGCGGCACCGGCGGCGGCGGCCCCATCAGCGAGCTCATCGGCCGCCTGATGGCGAACGACCCCGACCTCGACGAGCTCGAAGACGTCTTCCGGAACACCGACGTGACCACCCAGGCGATCATCTCGGCCTCGGTGGCGACGCTCTTCGCCCCGCGCAACGAGGCGTTCACCTCGCTCGGCTCGGGCTGCACGCTGGCGCTGACCCAAGACGCGGCGCTCGCCAGTCAGATCTTCCGCTACCACGTGCTGCAATCGAGCCTCGTCTCGAACGATCTCGAGAGCGGGCAGACGACCGACCGGCCCACCCACCTCGAGGGCGCCACCCTGCGCGTCACCAAGGGCGCCGACGCGCTCGCGAGCGTCAACGACGGCGACGCCGCGATCGTGCAGGCTGACATCATCGCGGGCAACGGCGCCATCCACAAGATCGACAAGGTGCTCGTGCCCCCCGGGGTCCGGCTGCCGGCGGCCTGCCAGCGCGGCGGCGCGGGCGGCGCGGGCGGCGCGGGCGGCCAGGGCGGCGCGGCGGGCGCGGCGGGTCAGGGCGGCGCGGCCGCCGGCGCG
>DASTPP010000281.1:0-7782 GCA_035762175.1 Polyangiaceae bacterium
CGCGGCGCTCGGCGCGCTGCGCGATCGGCCCTTCTTCGTGCTGGCGCTGGCGCGCCCCGAGGTGCGCGAGCGCTTCGCCGACCCGTGGGCCGGGCGCGAGGTGCAGGAGATGCGGCTGGGGGGGCTGACGCGTCGGGCCGCGGCGCAGCTGGTGCGCCACGCGCTGCCGGAGGCGGGCGAGGGGCTGGTGGGGCGGCTGGTCGAGCGGGCGGACGGCAACGCGCTCTACCTCGAAGAGCTCGTGCGCGCCGCGGCCGCGGGGCGCGCCGACGCCCTGCCCGAGACGATCGCGGCGATGCTGCAGGCGAGCCTGGGGGCCCTCGCGCCCGAGCAGCGGCGCCTGCTTCGCGCCGCGAGCACGTTCGGCGAGGTCTTCTGGCCGTCCGGGGTGCAGGTGCTGCTGGGCGCAGGCCAGCGGCTCGCGCCGGTGGCCGAGGGCCTCGAGGCGTTGATCGAGCGGGAGCTACTGGTCCGTCGGCCGGGGGGCCGCTTCCCGGCCGAGCCGGAGCTGGGCTTCCGCCACGCGCTGGTGCGCGACAGCGCGTACGCAACGTTCCCCGAAGCCGACCGCGCTCGCGCCCATCGCGCCGCGGCCCGCTGGCTCGAGCAGACGGGCGAGGCCGACCCGCTGGTGCTGGCGGCGCACTACGAGCGCGGCGGCGAGCCTGCCCGCGCGGCGGCCTGCTACCATCGCGCCGCCGCGCTATCCCTCGCGGGCAACGATCCGCCCGGCGCGCTGGCGTATGCCGAGCGGGCCCTCGCGCTGGGCCCCGACGAGGCGCTTCGGCCGTGGGTGTTGCACAGCGCCGCGCAAGCAGCCTGCTTCGGCGGGCGGCTCGCCGAGGCCAAGCAGTGGGCTGACCAGGTGCTCGCGACCACACCCCGTGGCAGCAGGGTGTGGTGCCTGGGGTTCCAGCTCCGGTTCCTCATCTCATTCCTATCTATCGACCCGGAGTTCTTCTCGTTCGGGATCGCCGTGGTCGAGGGTCTGGAGGCCTCGGCCGAGAACGCAGCGCCGCTCATCCAGATCCTGAGCTCGCTCGCGCTCTTCCTCGGTGCCGCGGGCCAGCGGCCTCTCGCCATGCCGTACCTCGAGCGCGCGGAGGCCCTGGTGGAGGAACTTCACAGCAGCGTCGACGAGAGCTCGCTTGCCATGTTCCACCTGAACCGGAGCAACTTTCGGTTCGGGGTCGAACTCGACTTCGAGGCGGCCCTGCGAGACGGCGAGCAGGCCATCCGCTACTGCCGCGCGGTAAGCGATCGTCTGCGCGAAGGTGCTGCCCACCAGGTAGTCGGCTTCATCTTGTGCTATCTCGGCGCTTTCGAGCGGGCGCTGGCCGAGCTTCACTGCGCGGTGGAGGGGGCCCCCTCTGGCGCGCCCTCCCGGCCCAGCGGGCGGGCGTGGAAGGCGGTTGCCTTGGTGGAACTCGGCGCACGCGAGGAGGCGGAGCGGGAGGCAAGCCGGGCCCTCGCCGAGGCCCAGGCGGCGAACAATCGCCTCGCTGAGGCCGAAGCGCGGCGTGCGCTGGCGTGCGCGCTACAAGCCTGCGGGAAGCCTACCGCCGCGGAGCGTGTGATCCGCGAGGGACTTGCACTGGGCATCCGGACCGTGCCCCAGCTCGTGGATTTCCGCATAGCGCTGGCGGAGGCGCGGCTCGCGCAGGACCGCGCGGACGAGGCACTGACCCTCGCGCGCGAGGTGGCAACGTCCCAGGGCGAAACCCTCCGCTTGGCGTGGCTGAAGGCCAGCGCGGTGCAGGCCGAGGCGCTGCGGGCGGTGGGCGACCACGCCGCAGCCCGGGCGCTCCTCGTCGCATGCCGCGCCGAGCTGCTGGCCTTGGCGGCGCGCATCGCGGACGACGAACTGCGCGCGTCCTTCCTGGGGCGGGGGTTGTACACGGCGCGGCTGCTGCGGCTGGCCGAGGCCGAGGGCGTGGGGGCCGGCGCGGGAGGCTGACACGCGCGGGCCGAAAGGCACGGTGCCCGTGCCAGTGTGCCAGCGCGGTGCCATGCCCGCCCCGGGGGGCCGAGCGGAGGCGCCGCCGCGTGCGCCGCTCGCAGTCGCGCCCGGTGTCGTGCTCTTACCACGCAGCGGCCGGGGCCTTGCGATTGCGGCTCAGGAGCCGAATTCTATAGCCCAGCGGCCCTCTGCCAAGTCGTACTCGGGTAGGAATTTACCCGCCTCGTGGCGCCGAGCCGTCTCAGCATTTCACGCAACGGGGTGGGCCCGCGAGGGCCATGACGTCTTGCGTCGGGGGGGGCAAAGTCCGCCCCGAAGGGGGGGAGGTCTGGTTTCTCGGTCGCGGTGCGGCCTCTTCTTGCCCGGGAGGGCCCGCATCTCGCGCTGGCACGCGGTTGGCTAGACGAGAGCGTCAGAAGATGCGCCGCGACCTCCACCACAGCTTCGGTAGCGTAGCCAAAGAAGGGGGCACGACGGGGGGGCGTAGTTTTTTATATTGTGGCGGCTAGGCCTTTGCCGCCCGCAACGGGCTCGTGTCCGTCCCGCGGCATTGATTGCAACTTGGCGCGTCGCTCTATCTTTCGGTCGAGCGCGCGACAAATCTCGAAAATCGATCTGCACATTCGCAATTCAGATGATGCTTACGGTGCGTTCGCCGCAATGGCGAACGATGTCGGCCAAGAAGGCCCAAAGACAACCATAATTGCAAGGAGGGCTCCAATGAACAAAATCGTCAAAGGTGGGTGCGTGCGACATGCTGGGCGGCTAGTGAACGCGAAGGCTTTCTGGCCTTTGCTGCTCGCGACGCTGGCCGGGTGCGCGTCGGATGTCGACGGAGACGGGGCCGTCAGATCCAGCCGGATGAGCTTCGAGGAGTTCGAGGCGCAGACGTACAGGGAGCAGGCCACCGGCGTCTATATCGTCAACGGCGACACGCCGATCGAGGATCGCGAAGGCCTGAGGCGCTTCTTCGAAGAAAACTTTCATGACGACGCACTGATCGTGCACAGACCTGGTGGTGTGGACGCGGCCTGGAGCCCGCCCCAGAAGCTGTCTATCAGCTACTGCGTGAGCACATCGTTTGGCTCCAATTTTGTCGCCGTTCGTGACGCGATGGCCGTTGCGGCTCGCCGGTGGGAGCGGGCCGCACTCGTCGATTTCATCTACTCGCCGGACCAGGATGCCAACTGCACGGCGAGCAACAGCAACGTCGTCTTCAACGTCAGCCCAGTCAGCGGCCAGCCCTACTTGGCGCGCGCATTTTTTCCGAATTTCTCGCGCGCCAATCGCAACGTTCTCATCGACTCGGCATCGTTCGGTAGCATCGCGCCGTTCACGCTCGCCGGAATATTGGCCCATGAGCTTGGCCACGCCCTCGGCTTCCGGCACGAGCACACCCGCCCTGAGGCCGGGACTTGCTTCGAGGACAACAGCTGGCGCGCACTCACTTCCTACGACTCCGCCTCGGTCATGCACTATCCGCAGTGCAACGGTGACAATAGCGGCGACCTTCAGCTCACCAATCGCGACCGGGCTGGCGCTGCGCTGCTTTACGGCGCTGCACCAACCCGGCGAGTCCGAGCCGACTTCAATGGCGACGGCCGCACCGACCTGCTCGTCGTCACGGCGTCCGGCTCTTACGAGTACCTCGCCCTCGGCAACGGCCAGTTCCAACCGAACGTCTACGTGCGCAACGACCTGCCCCTCGGCGCGGTCGAGTACACGCCGGGCGACTTCAACGGCGACGGCCGCACCGACCTCATGATCACCACCGCCCATGGCTCTTACGAGTACCTCGCCCTCGGCAACGGCCAGTTTCAGCCGAACGTCTACGTGCGCGAGGACCTGCCCCTCGGTACCGTTCAGTACTACTGACCCGCAACTTGTCAATGACGGTGAGACGGCGTTGCTTCGAAATTTAGCGCTACAGTCGTCTCACCATTCATCGCGCTTCTTTCGCTTGACTTATTCGCCGCTTCCTAGCCGGAGCGCAGCGTCAGCACCTCGCGATAGCCTCGGCGGACCATCGGCCACCACGGTTCGTCGTCGTGTCGAGCCAGCGCGCTGCGCTCGTTGGCCCTGCCATAACGCCCCTTCCACGCGCAGAGTTTGCCGCACGCCAGGCCCAGCCAGCCGACGAAGCGCTCTCGCGGCGGTTCGGTCTTGTTCGATCGGGCGCGCACGAAGTCGATGACTTGGTTGCGTGCGCCGTGGGGAACCCAACGGCCGAACCGGGCTCTCTAAGCTCTTTTTTTAGCGCTACGTACTCGGCGGCGATCTCGGCGATGAGGCCGTCCTCCTCGGCGCACTGGTCGGAGACCGCGACCTCGCCGACCAGGTGCCGTCGCAAGACGGCCACCTTCTGCTCGGTGGTGAACTGGCGGCGGGTTCGCTTCGACGTCGGCATGGCTGGGCTCCCGGCCGTGTGCGTAGTACGGCGGCTGGCCCGTCACGTTCCGGCCGAGGCAAGACAGTCGAGGTCTATGACGTCACCAGCGGCCAGCTCCCGCCGACGGCCCGCACCGTCGCCGAGATGCGCTTCGTCGCCGAGATGCGCTTCGTCGCCGAAGGCGCCCAGTGTGAGGTCTGCTCCGAGGTCGAGATTCGCGACGGCGGCGCGCGCGGCGGGGGCGCCCGGTGGGCCCTACGAGGGCCCGTGCGCGCGCGGCGGGAGCCTGCGCCGCGCCGAGTTCGCGACCCGAGGCGACCCGCGCGCGGCGTTCCACGGCGACCACGATCTCGGCCCGGGGCCCTCATCGCTCGTCGGCCGCGAGCAGCTCCGCGCCGAGCTCGCGGCCGCCGAGGCGCTCGCCCACGACCCGCGCCACTGGCGCCGCGCGCATCGTGGGCGCGAGCGAGCTCGCCAAGCTGACCCGGCCGGCCCCGAGCTCGACGCGCTGCGCGCCCGCCGCGACGCCTTGGTCGCCCGAGGCGCCGCCTTCGACCCCTTCGCCCGCGTGCTGGCCGAGCCGGGGTCGCTCGCCGCCCGCCGCGCCCTGCTCGCCGCTTGGCGAGCGCGGCACGACCCCCGCGCCGAGTTCCTCGAGAAGCAGCTCGCGCTCTTCGAGCACGGGCGGGGCACTCGCCCCCTCGGTCTGCTTTGCGAGGTCTCGACCCCCGTGTCCAGGGAGATGCGCGATGCGCGCGACCTCCCCGGGCGAGCGGACGCGGAGAGGCTGGCGTGGCGGAGGATGGAGGCGGTGCGACTCGCGGGCTGATTCAGGCCGTAGGGATCGCCGGCTGAACGGCGCGCTGGGCCGCCTTCTTCACCCGCAGCAAGACGGGCTTCGACGGCCGTAGCGTGGTCTCGAAGTTCGGCTCCACGGGCTCGGCGCTCACGGGCTCAAGCTCGAAGCGCTGGGCGATCTGGGCGAGCAAGAGCTGCGCTTCCAGCGTCGCGAACTGCGCCCCGATGCAGACACGCGGTCCCGCGCCGAAGGGCATCCAGGCCAGGCGGTGGCGCTTCGACTCGGCTTCGCGCGTGAAGCGATCGGGGTCGAAGCGCTCGGGATCGGGCCAGAGGTCCGGACGGCGATGGAGCGCGTAGGGGCAGATGAAGAGGGGAGAGTGGCGGGGAAGGAGATAGCCCCCGATCTCCACGTCTTCGATGGCGAGCCGGTCGACGAGCGCGGCGGGCGGGTAGAGGCGCAGCGCCTCCTTGAAGACGCCGAGCGTGTAGGAGAGGCGAAGGGCGTCTTCGGCGCCAGGCACCTTGCCGCCGAGGCTCGCCGCCTCGTCCTTCCACCTCCGGTAGACCTCCGGGTTCCTCCCCAGGAAATACAGCGACCACGTCGTGCCGGCGGCGGTCGTCTCGTGGCCGGCCACGAAGAGCGTGAGCGCCTCGTCGCGCACCTGCCTATCGGTCATCACGCTGCCGTCGTCCTCGTCGCTCGCGTTCAGCAGGCGGCTCAGGAAATCGGGGCGCGACAGGCCGATCCGCCGCCGCTCCGCGATCGTCCTCTGGATGCTCGAGTCCAGCCTCTCGAGGGCCTCGTAGACCCGGCGGCCCTCTCCGGTGGGCAGGCGGAGCGGCATCGCCAGCCGCCCGAGGGCCCTGTCGCGCAGCGCTTCGGCCCAGGGGGGCAAGCCGCGGAGGTCGAGCAGGTAGGCGGCGATCGGGGCCTTGAGGAAGAGCGAGGGTGTCCCGACCTGGCCGATGAGATAATGAAACATCACCTGGATGGCCGCGCCGAGCTCGTCCGCCTCGTCGAAGGTGTCGGCGTCGAAGAGCACCTTGCCGACCACGGCCATGGTGATGCGGGTCATCTCGCGCCCGACATCGATCAGCTGGCCGTCCCTCCACTCGTCGAGGTAGCGGCCGATCACGGCGTTCATCGTCTCCGCGTAGCCCCGCACGGCGGCCGGGTGGAAGAGCGGCGCCATCAGCTTGCGCTGCCGCCTCCAGAGCTCGCCCTCGCTGCTGAACAGCCCCTTGCCCGCGAGCGGGTAGAAGACGATCCGGGTCGCCGCGGATTTCCGGAAGCTCTTTGCCTTCTCGATGAAGGCCTCGTGGATCAGCTCCGGCGAGTTCAGCGTGGGCACCCGCATGTTGAAGAACCGCAGGGTGCCGATGTCCCCGCACTCTTGCTGGAGTCGCCGGAGGAGCCCTCCCTGATCTTGGCGGAACTCGGCGATGTGGCCAGTCAGGCGTTCGCCGGAGAGGGCAGGGATGTCTCGAACCGTCTTCATGCGCATCCTCCACGCTTCATCGAGCTTCGAGCCCCACGGCCGGTGGCTCCGCGGCTCGACCGGCCAGCGAGTCGGCACCATGGTCCGCCCTCGCCCTTATGTGGCGACCCCGGCGCGGGGCAAGGGGCAGGCAGCGATTGCCGACGCGGGCGGCGAAAGTATCGCCTAGCTCTGCCATGATTCTACCCTTGCCAACGAATGTCGATTGGATTGTTGACAACGTGATCGCCACGCTCTCGTTGCATGGCACTCCTCGGCTCAGCAACCCGCGTGCCGTTCAGGTCCGATGTGGTGCCCGCACGATTTCGCGGCCCGATGTTGACCAACGTCAAGCTTGCGAGCGGGGCCGCGGCACGCTGGCACGCTGGCACGGGCACGCTGGCACGCCGCCGTCGGAGAAGGCATCCTTGGTCAGGAACGCCTTCACGGGGAAGTCGGGGTCATCCCACAGGTAGACGAGCGCGCCGACGCACGTGTCGGCCTTGGCCACGCGTGCGAGCACGGAGTGGGGTACCGACGACGTTCGGTCCACCCCCAGGCGCCGGCGAGAGGGCACCGACGACCTCGGGAGAAGCTCGGGGGTTCGAACGCAAGGCATCAACCACCTGGGGCGAACCTCGGTGAGTTCGGGCGGGGGTCCTCCACGACGTCGGACCAAGCGCAGAACGTCGTTTCGAGATCACGAAGAACGTCAACACCGAGGGTTGCGATTCGTTCGAGGTCGTTTCTGGCTTTGCTCGAAGGGCCGAGGCTTGCTGTTCACATCTTCCCACTTTGGCCATCCCAGCGGGCTTCCGTCCGTGGGCGCCCTTCGCCCCCGCGCGGGCTCGCCATGCCGGGGGCACGTGCCTTCGACCTAGGACAAAACCCTAGGGCCTGGGCGCGGGGGGGCGCTTGATCCCGGGCGCCCTCGCCGGCACGCTACTGCCTGCGCCCCATGCTGCCCGCTCCGCTGGTCGCTGATCGCTTCGTCCTCGAGCGGCCCGCCGGCGCGGGCGGCATGGGCATGGTCTACCGCGCCCTCGACCGGCACAGCGGCGCGGTCGTCGCCCTCAAGCTCGTGGCCAGCGACGCCCCGTCGCTGCGCGCCCGCGCGCTCGTCGAGGCCGACGCCCTCGCGGCCCTCGACCACC
>DASTPP010000282.1:0-57575 GCA_035762175.1 Polyangiaceae bacterium
GGGCCGGCCCGTCGTCTCGACGCCGATCCGCGACGTGGTGCGGCCCTACGGGGCCGAGGGCCTGGTGCGCATCGCCGACGGGGTGGGCGCGTTCGTGGCGGCGTGCGAGGCGACGCTGGCCGAGACCGCGCGCGAGCGGGCCGCGCGGCAGGTCAAGGTCGACGCGGCGCTCTCGCGCATGTCGTGGGACCGCACCTGGGAGGCGATGGCGAGCCTCATCGACGGCGTGGCGGCGCGGCGCCTCGGGCGCGGCGGCGAGGCGCCCGGGGCGGCCGAGTCGGCCGTGTCGGCCGTGTCGGCCGTGTCGGCCGCCGAATAGCGCCGCCTCGGGGGGGGCGCGCCGCGCCTGGGGGGGGCCGAGGCTAGTGCTTCATGCCGGTGCCGGCGACGCCCTCGACGAAGTAGCGCTCGGCGCAGGCGAAGAGCACGACGAGCGGCAGCAGGGCGAGCGCCGAGGCGGCCATGAGCACGGCCGGCTCGCCGCCGTAGGCGTTCTGGGTCGCGGCGATCATCTGCTGGACGTTGAACTTCGACGGGGTGCTGAGGTAGACGAGCGGCCCGAAGTAGTCGTTCCAGGCGCCGCGAAAGCCGAAGACCGCGAGCGTCCAGAGCGCGGGCTTGGCCAGGGGGAAGGCCACGCGGGTGAAGGTCTGCAGCGGGCTCGCGCCGTCGAGCGCGGCGGCCTCGATGAGCGCGTCGGGCAGGCCGGCGAAGAACTGCCGCATCATGAAGACGGCGAAGGCGGCGCCGAGCGAGCCGGGCACGACGAGCGGGTAGTAAGTGTCGACCCAGCCGATGGAGGCGAACATCGCGAACTGGGGCACGAGCGTGACGACGCCCGGCAGCATCATCGTCGCGAGCAGGGCGGCGAAGAGGGCGTCGCGCCCGGGGAACTTCATCTTCGCGAAGGCGTAACCGGCGAACGACGAGGCGAGCAGGCCGCCCGCGGTCGAGGGCACGGCGATGCAGAGCGTGTTGAGCGTGCCGCGCCAGAGCTCGACCTGCGTCAGGGCGCGGCGGTAGTTGTCGAGGGTGAGCGAGCGCGGCAGCCAGCGCAGCGGGCGCTCGTAGACCTCGGCGGGGGCCTTGAGGCTCGTGCTGACGAGGAAGGCGAAGGGCGCGAGCACCAGGAGCGCCCCGGC
Organism: Polyangiaceae bacterium; assembly: GCA_035762175.1. Classification (GTDB taxonomy): domain Bacteria; phylum Myxococcota_A; class Polyangia; order Polyangiales; family Polyangiaceae; genus DASTPP01. Next base: position 1,143 of record DASTPP010000282.1, read on the forward strand.
CCAGACGAGCGCGTACGCCGCCAGCCGGGGGGCGAGGCCGCCGCGCCGCCGCCGCCGCTCAGCCATGCCGCACCCAGCGCCGCGAGGCGCGGAATTGCAGCCAGGTGAACAGGGCCGTGGCGGCGGCGAGCGCCCAGGCCATCGCCGAGGCGTAGCCCATGCGGTAGTACTGAAAGCCGCTCTGGTAGAGGTAGAGCATGTACGTCGCCGAGGCGTACTCGGGGCCGCCCCGGGTCATGACGTAGACCTGGTCGAAGTTCTGCATCGCCCCGATGACGCCGGTGACGGCGACGAAGAACGTCGTCGGGCTGATGGCCGGGAAGGTCACGTGCCGGAAGCGCTGCCAGGCGCTCGCGCCGTCGAGCTCGGCGGCCTCGAGCAGGTGCCTCGGCACGCCCTGCAGCGCGGCCAGAAAGAGCACCATGTTCTGCCCCGCCGTGGCCCAGATGCCCATCGCGACGAGCGCGGGCTTGACCCAGCGCGGCTCTTCGAGCCAGCGGGGCGGGCGCGCGACGCCGAGCGAGCGCAGCGCGTCGTTCAGCAGGCCGTAGTCGGCGTGGTAGACCCAGCCCCACACGAGCGAGAGGGCGACCAGCGAGCAAATCGAGGGCAGAAAGAAGAGCCAGCGCAGCGGCCGCTCGCCCCGCAGGCCTTGGTTGAGCGCGAGGGCGAGGGCGAGCGACGTGGCCATGCCGAGCGGCACGCCCGCCAGGTAGGCGAGCGTGTTCCAGGCGGTTTTGGCGACGAAGGGGTCGCGGGTGAAGAGGCGCGCGTAGTTGTCGAGCCCGACCCAGCGCGGCGGGGTGAGCACGTCGTAGCGGGTCAGGCTGAGGTAGAGCGAGGCGGCCATCGGCCAGAGCCCGAAGACGAGAAAGCCGACGATCGGCGGCGCGACGAAGGCGTACGCCCACCACCGCTCGCCGCGGCGGGCGCCGCGCGTCCTCGCCGGCCTGGCGCGCGGGGCCGCCGCGGTCATGGCGGGTTGTTCTCGCGCAGGGCGCGGTTGATGAGCGGCGCGACCTCGGGCAAGAGCTCGGCGGCCCGGCGCTCGCCGCGCCAGACAGGGCCGGTCACGTTCCAGAAGACGTCGTGCCAGAAGGTGTCGGGCGTGTCGGTCCAGGGGCCCGGGCGGCTCGTCGCGAGCGCGGCGACGAAGACGCCCGGGTGCTCGGGCCGCAGGCCCGCCTGGCGGTAGGCCTCGGCGCCGGCCAGATCGATCTGGTTCGGCACCTGAAAGCCTGCCTCGCTCAGGAGAGCCTGGCCCGCGCGGCTCGCGAGGAAGGCGACGAGCCGGAAGGCGCTCGCGGGCCGCGGGCTCTTGGCGTAGACGCCGAGCCCGACCGAGCCCGACCAGGTGACCGAGGGGGCGCCCTCGCGCGCGGCGGGCACGGGCGCGACGTCCCAGTCGAAGGGCAGGCGCCGGAAACGCGGCACCATCCAGCGCCCGTCGATGTGCGTCGCGGCCGCCTGCGCCTCGAAGAGCTGCGCGGGGCCCGGCCCCGAGCCGTAGGGGGCCATCGGCGCGACGCGGTGCGCGGCGTAGAGGTCGGCGCAGCGCTGCACCGCCTCGGCCGCCGCCGGCCGGTCGAGCACCCATTGCCGCTTGTCGTCGCTCAGCACCTCGGCCCCCGACGACCAGACCGCCGCCTCGTACGGAAAGCCCGTCACGCCGTAGCGGGTGCCGGGGCCGTCGCCCGACGCGAGCGCCCGCCAGAAGGCGAGCGCCTCGGCCCAGCCGAGCGGCCGCTCGGGGTCGGGCGCGGGCACGCCCCGGGCGCGCAGGGCGTCCTTGTTGTAAAACATCGCGAGCGGGCCTACGTCCTTCGGCAGGCAGTAGAGGCCGCCGCGGTGCAGGCGCGCGCCGTCCCAGCGGTAGCGGTCGAGCGCCGTCGGCCAGACCTCGGCGGGCCGGAAGGCCCCGCCCGCGGCGACGAGCGGGTCGAGCGGCAGCAAGAGGCCCCGGCTGACCAGCTCGCCGAAGGCGCCGTCGGGCACGTAGAACGCGTCGGGCGCGACGCCGCCGGCGATCATCATGCGCAGCTTGTTGAGATAGTCGTAGCCCCCGCCGGGCACCTGCGTGTAGGTGACGCGCAGGTCGGGGTTGTCGCGCGCGAAGGCGCGCAGGGCGCGCTCGACGAGCGCCCGCTCTTCGGGGCCGCCCCAGCCGACGAAGGTGACGGCGCCCCGATCGCGCGGGTCGGGCCGGTCGCCGCGGCAGCCCGCCGCGAGGCCGGCGGCGAGGGCGAGCGCGGGCCCGAGCCGGGCGGCGCGGCGGGCGAGGGCGAGGGCGAGCGCGGGCCCGAGCCCGAGCCGGGCGGCGCGGCGGGCGCGCGGGGGCGTCACGGCGCGGCCCCGAGGCGCTCGCCGGTCGCGGCGTCGAAGAGGTGGACGTCGGCCGCCGCCGCCGCCAGGCGCACGGCGTCGCCCGGGCGCGGCGCGGGCCCCTCGCCCGCGCGCGCGACGACGGCGCCGGCCTCGGTCGCGACGTGCCAGAACGACTCGGGGCCGTTCGACTCGACGAAGTCGAGGCGCCCCTCGACCCCGAAGGGGGCGTCGCGCGGCGCCGGCCGCAGGCGCTCGGGCCGCACGCCCAGGGTGACGGGCCGGGGGGCGGCCGGGGCCCGCGCGGGCGCTTCGAGGGCGAAGCCGGGCCCGCGCACGACCGCGCCGCCCGGGCCGCGCGCGAGCTCGCCGCGCACGAGGTTCATCGGCGGCGAGCCGAAGAACGACGCGACGAAGGCGTTGGCGGGCGCGGCGTAGACCTCGGCGGGCGCGGCGCACTGCTGCAGGCGGCCGGCGCTCAGCACGGCGACGCGGTCGGCGAGCGTCATCGCCTCGGTCTGATCGTGCGTCACGTAGAGCGTGGTCGTGCCCAGGCGCCGGTGCAGCCGCTTCAGCTCGCCGCGCATCGACGAGCGCAGGCGCGCGTCGAGGTTCGAGAGCGGCTCGTCCATCAAGAAGGCGGCCGGCTCGCGCACCATCGCCCGCCCGATCGCCACCCGCTGCCGCTGCCCCCCCGACAGGTCTTTCGGCTTGCGCTCGAGCAGCGGCTCGATCTCGAGCGCCGCGGCGGCCGCGCGCACCCGCCGCGCGATCTCGGCGCGCGGCAGCCGGCGCAGCTCGAGCGCGAAGGCGATGTTCTGGTACGACGTCATGTGCGGGTAGAGCGCGTAGTCTTGAAAGACCATGGCCACGTCGCGCCCCTTCGGCGGCACGTCGTTGACCGCCCGGCCGCCGATGTAAATGACGCCCGAGCTCGGGTCCTCGAGCCCGGCGACCATGCGCAACGCCGTCGACTTGCCGCAGCCCGAGGGGCCGACCAGCACGAAGAACTCGCCGTCGCCGACGCGCAGGCTGAGGTCTTCGACCGCCGCCCCCCCGCGGCCGAAGCGCTTGGCCACCCGGTCGAAGACGAGCTCGGCCACCGCTCAGCGGCCCCCGCCGGCGGGCGTCATTGCGGCGGCCCCGAGGCCAGGTTGGGCGCCGCGCTCTGCTCTTCGGCGTCGCGCGCCCCGCGCCCCTGGGCCTCGGGGCGCCGCCCCTCGGCGCGCAGGCGCCTCGCCAGCCGGCGCGGCAGCACGAACCAGAGGCCCGCGCAGGTCGCCAAGAGCGCGAGCGCGACCGGGGCCGAGACCAGCCGCTTGCCCGTGACCAGCTGCCAAATCAAGTACACCTCGGTCGAGATGGCGAACATGAGCAGCGCGAGCGACGCCGGAATGATCGCCGACACCAGGTCGACGTACTGGTGCGAAATGCGCTTGGGCTCGGCCTGGCGGTGGTACGCGGCGGGCGTCATCACGAGGGCGGCCGAGATCGCCACCAGCACGAGCGACGTGAGGTGCGCGTATTGCTCCCAGAGCGCGAGCTTGGTGCGAAAGTCGGGGTTCGTCGCGACCATCAGTTGAAAGCCGAAGAGCGTGAGCACCGAGGGCACGACCATGTGCGTCTCGCCGATCGTCTGCCCCGCCGTGCTGCCCAGCTCTTGCTCGTGCGAGCCGTCCTTTTCGCCTTTGCTCATCCGCCGTCCTTTCATTGCGTGTTCGCGGCGCCCGCGGCCGGCATGCACGGCGTGAACCGGGGGGGCGCGAACGGCGGGCCTGCGGTCGTCGCCCGCGCCATGCCGCCGCCGGGGGGCCGGCGGCCGCGGGCGGCGCGCTTCCCACCGCGTCGCATGCGGCATTGTGTCACGGCGATCGAGCCGCCCCCGCCGCGCGGCCGCGGCTGGGCCCGCGATCACTCGGCGTCGAGGCCCAGCTCGAGACGCGCGAGCCCCCCCCCGGCCTGGGCGTTGGCCGAAACCTGGCGAACATTGACGTTCCAGCCACTGGTTCGCAACCGCCCGGGGCGTACCCTCGATGCCATGAGTGAAGCCGTTCGGAGGGCCGCGAGGCCCCATCTCGCCATGAAGGCCGCGCCATGACCCCGCACCCCGCCCCTGACTTGCACGCCGCCGATCTCCTCGGGCCCGTCGGCGTGGCCCTCGCCTTCATCGCCCTCATGTCGCTCTTCCGGGAGCCGGCCAGGCAGCGCTTCAACGCCGTCTTCGTGGCCGGCGCGGGCGCGGCGTATCTGGGCGCGGGCTTGGGCCCCTGGGAGTTCATCCTGCCCGTCGCCGTGACCGCCTGCGCCTACCGGGGGCTCACGTCCTATCGGTTCATCGGCCTCGCCTGGCTGCTCCACACCGCTTGGGACGTGGTGCACCACTTCTACGCGAACCCCATCATCCCGTTCGCGCCGACGTCCTCGGCCGGTTGCGCGATCTGCGACACCGTCCTGGCGTTGTGGTTTTTCGCGAACGCCCCCTCGGTGTTCGAGCTCGCCCGCCGCCGCCCCGCGGCCGCGCTGCCTTCGTAGCCGAGCGCCCCCCGGGGCGTCGACCGCGCCAAGAGATGGGAGCCGCGGGGCCATGACGGACCACCGCCCCCCGTCGCAAACGTGAACCACCGGTTCCGTGACGAGCCACCACCCCCCGCCGGAAACGTGAACCACCGGTTCCGTGACGAGCCACCACCCCCTGTTGAAAAGGACCCCATGACGCAACCTCACGCCACGTTTCAACCCCCCGGCGCGCGCGCCCCGCTCGAGCTCGGGATGATCCTGTACCCCGAGTTCACCCTGCTCGACCTCGCCGGCCCCCAGTCCGTGCTCGGCTTGCACGGGCGCACGCACCTCATCGCGGCCTCGCGGGCGCCGGTGCGCTCCGACGGCGGCGACGTCTGCTTGCAGCCGACCGCGACCTTCGACGACGCCCCCGACCGCTTCGACGTGCTCTTCGTGCCCGGCGGGTTCGCCACCAACAAGGCCATGGAGGACCCTGCCCTGCTCCGCTTCCTCGCGGACCGCGGCCCGCGCTCGGCGTGGGTGACGTCGGTGTGCTCCGGCTCGCTCCTGCTCGCGGCGGCGGGCCTCCTCGACGGGTACCGCGCGGCGACGCACTGGCTCGCGCGCGAGGCGCTCGCCGCGTTCGGCGTCGAGGTGTCCACCGAGCGCGTCGCCACCGACCGCAACCGCGTGACCGGCGGCGGGGTCACCGCCGGCATCGACTTCGGCCTCGTGCTGCTCGCCAAAATGCGCGGCGAGACGATCGCCAAGGTGACGCAGCTGGCCATCGAGTACGACCCGCACCCGCCGTTCCGCGCCGGCACGCCCGAGGTGGCAGGGCCGGAGCTCGCCGCGATGGCGCGCGCCATGGCCGAGGGCGCCCTGCGCGTCGACGACGAGGCCGTGCGGCGCGCGCAGCGGGCCGCGGGCGTCGCCCGCCGGGGGCCGCGGCCCTAGCATTGCGCCCGGGGCGGCCGTGGGGTTCAATCGGCGCGCGTGGCTCGAAAGACGGTGAGCGCTAGGTTCCAGCCGAAGCACGTCGTCGCGGTCGTGGCGTTCGACGGCGTCGTGCCCTTCGACCTCTCGACGCCCTGCGAAGTGTTCGGGCGCGCGCGTCTGGGCGACGGGCGCGCGCCCTACGAGGTCAAGGTGTGCGGGGTCCGGCGCGAGGTGGGGGCGGGGGCCTTCTCGCTCCGAGCCAGGTGCGGGTTGGGCGGGCTGCACGGCGCCGAGACCGTGATCGTGCCCGGTGTCGACGACGTCCGCCGGCCGGTGCCGCCGCCGCTCATCCGAGCGCTGCGCGCCGCCGCCGCGCGCGGCGCCCGCATCGCCTCGATCTGCTCGGGCGCGTTCGTGCTCGCCGCGACGGGGCTGCTCGACGGCAAGCGCGCGACGACGCACTGGCTCGCCGCCGACGAGCTGGCGCGGCGCTACCCTGCCATCCGGGTCGACCCCGACGTGCTCTACGTCGACCAGGGCTCGGTCCTGACGTCGGCGGGGGCCGCGGCCGGGCTCGACCTGTGCTTGTACCTGGTGCGGCGCGACTTCGGCGCGTCCGCGGCGGCCTACGCGGCGCGGTGCGCCGTCATGCCGCTCGAGCGCGAGGGGGGGCAGGCCCAGTTCATCGTGCACCCCCCCCCGGCCACGGACGGCGAGTCGCTCGAGCCGCTCCTCCGGTGGCTCGAGCAAAACTTGAACGCCGAGCTGAACCTGGGCGCCATCGCGCGCCGCGCGGCCATGAGCACGCGCAGCCTGAGTCGGCACTTTCGCGAGCAGATCGGCACGACCCCGGCGCAGTGGGTGCTGCGGGCGCGCGTGCGGCGGGCGCAGCAGCTGCTCGAGAAGACGGGCCACCCGGTCGAGCGCGTGGCGGGCGACGTCGGGTTCGGGTCGACGGCGGCGTTCCGAGAGCACTTTCGCCGGGTCGTGGGCACGAGCCCGCGCGCCTACCGCGCGGCCTTTCGGCCCGGCGGCGCGCGCCGCTGAGGGCGTCAGGCGTCGAAGTACCCGCTCAGCCGCAGGTCGGTCAGCAGCCCGGGTTCTTGCGGGCGCCAGCCCAAGGTGTCGCGGGTGACGGCGCTCGAGGTCGGGTTATCGATGGCGACGAAGCGTGCCATCCAGTCGAAGTGCGCCGCCGCTTCTCCCTCGGAGAGGCCCCGGACGGGGACGCCGAGGCCCTCGCCGATCGCCTCGGCGATCGCCCGCATCGGCACGCCTTCTTCCGCGACGCCGTGCAAGCGGGCCCCCGGCGCCGCGCCTTCGAGCGCGCGCCGGAAGAGGCGCGCGGCGTCGAGCCGGTGCACCGCGGGCCAGCGGTTCGCGCCGTCCCCGACGAAGGCGGCGAGGCCCGTGCGGCGCGCGACGCCGATCAGCGCCGGCACGAAGCCGCGATCGCCCGCGCCGTGGACGGAGGGCGGCAGCCGGACGACGCTGGCGCGCACGCCGCGCTCGGCGGCCGCCAGCGTGGCCGCTTCCGACGGGGCGCGCGGCGCGGCCGCGGCGCCCGGCGCCGGCGCGTCGCGTTCGGTGCCGATCCGCCCGGGCCGTAGCGTGGCCGTCCCGGACGTCACGACGAGGGGCTTGCCCGAGCCCTCGAGCGCGGCGGCCAGCGCCTCGACCGCTCGCCGGTCCGTCGCGGCGGCGTCCGCGTAGGCCGCGAAGTCGTGGATGAACGCCAAGTGGATGACGCCGTCGCACGCCCGGGCGCCGGCGGCGAGGCCGTCGGGGTCCGTGAGCTCGCCTCGGTGCGCCGCGGCGCCCATGCGCGCCAACGCCTCCGCCGAACCGTCGCTACGGGCCAGCCCGAGCACCGCGTGCCCCGCGGTGATAAGCTCGCGCACGACCGCCTGACCGATGAAGCCCGTCGCCCCCGTTACGAAGACACGCATGCCGACCTCCTTGCTCGCGTCACCGACGCGTTATGGCGCGCGCCCGCGGGCCGCGAAAGACGACGAGATATACGGGTATGGCCGCTAACACCCTGCCGAGCGCGGCCTCCCCCCTGGGCGCCTTTCTGCGCGACCGCCGGGCGCGCTTGCCCCCCGGGCCGGGGGCCCGCGGCCGGCGTCGGACGCCGGGGCTGCGGCGCGAAGAGGTGGCCCTGCGGGCGGGCGTCAGCGTCACCTGGTACACGTGGCTCGAGCAGGGGCGCGGGGGCCCGCCGTCCGACGAGGTGCTCGAGCGGCTCGCGCGCGCGCTCGAGCTCGACGCCGACGGGCGCGAGTTCTTGTTCCTGCTCGCCCGGCAGCGGCCGCCGCCGCGCCGCGCCGCCCCGCCGCCGGTCGCGCCCGCCGTGCAGCGCGTGCTCGACGCGCTGCCGACCAGCCCCGCGCTGGTCAAGACCCCCACGTGGGACGTCACGGCCTGGAACGCGGCCGCGGCCGCGGTGCTCGCCGACTACGCCGCGCTGCCGGCCCCCGAGCGCAACGTGCTGCGGCGCCTGTTCGCCGGCCCGGCCGCGCGCGCCTCGCTGCCCGACTGGGAGCGGCACGCGCGCTTCGCGCTCGCCGCCTTCCGCATCGACGTCGCGCGCGCGGGCGGCCGCCCCGAGGCGCTCGCGCTCACCGCCGAGCTCGAGGCCTCGAGCGCCGACTTTCGGCGCCTCTGGGCCGAAAATGACGTGCGCAGCCATGGCGTCGGCGAAAAGCGCCTGCGCCATCCGTCGGTCGGGCCGCTCACGCTCGAGTACTCGACCTACGCGGTCGACGGCGCCGACGGGCTAAGCCTGCTCGTCTTCACGCCGGCCTCGCCGGCCGACGCCCGGGCGATCGAAGCGCTGCTCGCGCGCCGCGCACGCGGCGGGTGAGGCGCCGGCGGGGCCGCCCGCGTCCGTGACCGAAATGTCGCGCCCTCGGCCGGCGCGGGGGCCGCCGCGGGCGGCGCGCTTCAGCCGGCCGCCGCGCCCCCCTTGGCCCGCCGGAGGTCGAGCGCGACGTCGACGATCATGTCCTCCTGGCCGCCGATCAGGCGACGCCGGCCGAGCTCGACGAGAATGTCGCGCGCGTCGACGCCGTAGCGCGCGGCGGCCCGTTCGGCGTGGCGCAAGAAGCTCGAGTAGACGCCCGCGTAGCCGAGCGAGAGCGTCTCCCGGTCGACGCGCACCGGGCGCTCTTGCAGGGGGCGCACGAGCTCGTCGGCCGCGTCCATCAGCGCGTAGAGCGCGGCGCCGTGGGCGAAGCCCATCAGGTCGGCGACGGCGGCGAAGGCCTCGAGCGGGGTGTTGCCCGCCCCGGCGCCCATGCCCGCGAGCGAGCCGTCGACGCGCGTCGCGCCGTGCTCGACTGCGGCGACCGAGTTGGCCACGCCGAGCGAAAGGTTGTTGTGGCCATGGAAGCCGACCTGCGTCTCGGGCCGCAGCCCGTCGCGCAGCGCGCGCACCCGCGCGCTCGTCTCGTGCGTGAGGAGCCGCCCGCCCGAGTCGGTGACGTAGACGCAGTGCGCCCCGTAGGACTCCATCAACCGGGCCTGCTCGGCCAGGCGCTCGGGCGTGACCATGTGCGCCATCATCAAGAAGCCCGCCACGTCGAAGCCGATCTCGCGGGCGGCCTCGATGTGCTGGCGCGCGATGTCGGCCTCGGTGCAGTGGGTGGCGACGCGCACCGAGCGCGCGCCGGCGCCCCAGGCGCGGTGCAGATCTTCGGCCGTGCCGATGCCGGGCAGGAGCAGCGTCGTGACCTTGGCGCGCTCGACCGCGGCGGCGGCCGCGGCGATGTACTCTTCGTCGGCGTGGCGGCCGAAGCCGTAGTTGAAGCTCGAGCCCGAGAGCCCGTCGCCGTGGCCGACCTCGATCGCGTCGACGCCGGCGCGGTCGAGCGCGCGGGCGATCGCGCCGACGCTCGCGAGCGAGTATTGGTGGCGCACGACGTGCATCCCGTCGCGCAGCGTCACGTCTTGCAGGTAGACGCGCGTGGTCATCGCTCAGGCCGCCTTTCGCCGGCCGACCATGCGCTCGGCGGTGCGGAGCGCGGCCGACGTCATGATGTCGAGGTTGCCGGCGTACGCCGGCAGGTAGTCGGCCGCCCCCTCGACCTCGAGGAAGACGGAGGTGCGCAGGCCCCCGCGGGGCGCGCCGGCGAACGGGGGCGGCCCCGCCCCGTCGAGCCGCTCGAACTGCACGCGCTGCTTGAGCCGGTAGCCCGGCACGTAGGCCCGCACCTCGGCGACCATCGCCTCGACCGAGGCCTCGACGGCGCGCTCGTCGGCCTCGTCGCTCAGGGCGAAGATCGTGTCGCGCATGACGAGCGGCGGCTCGGCCGGGTTCAAGAGAATGACGGCCTTGCCGCGCGCCGCGCCGCCGACCGTCTCGACGGCGCGCGCGGTCGTCCGCGTGAACTCGTCGATGTTCGCCCGCGTGCCGGGCCCCGCCGAGCGCGACGCGATCGTGGCGACGATTTCGGCGTAGTGCACGCGCGCGACGCGCGCGACGGCCGCGACCACGGGCACCGTGGCCTGCCCGCCGCACGTCACCAGGTTGACGTTGGCCCGCCCGAGGTTGTCGTCGAGGTTGACCGCGGGCACGACGAACGGCCCGACGGCCGCCGGGGTCAGGTCGACGGTGAGCTTGCCCGCCGCCGCCAGGGCGGGCGCATGCGCGAGGTGCGCCCGCGCGCTCGTCGCGTCGAAGACCAGGCGCACCTCGCGGAAGCAGGGCAGCGCCGACAGCCCGTCGAGGCCCCCGGCGGTCGTCGCGACGCCGTACGAGCGCGCCCGCGCGAGCCCGTCGGACGCGGGGTCGACGCCCGCCACGGCCGCCAGCTCGAGGGACGGCGACTTGCGCACGATCTTGACCATCAGGTCGGCCCCGATGTTGCCCGAGCCGAGAATGGCGACCTTCACCTTGGCCATCGAGCCGCCTCCTTCATCCGAACACGGCGCGGACCGCGCCCAACCCGCCGATGCGCGCCTCGAACACGTCGCCCGCCGCCGCGGGGGCGAGCGGGCCGAGCGCGCCCGAGAGGACGACGTCGCCCGCGCGGAGCGGGCGGCCGACCGCGACCATCTTCTTCGCCAGCCAGAGCGCCGCCGTCAGCGGGCTCCCCAGGCACGCGGCGCCGGCCCCCGTCGCGACGACCTCGCCCCGGCGCTCCAGCACCATGTCGCAAAGGCGCGCGTCGAACGCGCGGAGCGGGCGCGGCTCGGCGCCGAGCACGAAGCGCCCGGCCGAGGCGTTGTCGGCGACGGTGTCCAGGATCGAAATGTCCCAGTCGCGCACCGCGCTGTCGACGACCTCGATCGCGGCGACGGCGTGGTCGATCGCGCGGGCCACGTCGGCCTCCGTCAACCCCTCGCGCGCGAGGTCGCGCCCGAGGACGAAGGCGATCTCGGCCTCGACGCGCGGCTGCAGCAGGCTCGCCGCCGGCACCGGCTCGCCGTCGGCGTGCGCGCGGTCCGCGAAGAGCATGCCGTAGTCGGGCTCGTGCACGCCGAGCTGCGCCCGCACCGCCGCCGACGTCAGCCCGATCTTGCGCCCGACGAGGCGACGGCCGGCGCGCAGCGCGCGCTCGGTGTTGACGTCCTGCACCGCGTAACCGGCCTCGGCCGTGACCGGCAGCAAGTCGGTCAACGGCGCGCACGGCACGCGCTCGCGCCGCGCGGCGCGCAGCCGCGCCGCCGCCGCTTCGACCGCCGCGGGCGGGAGCTCGGAGGCGCCGCCCGGCCCGCGCGCGCCCTTCGCCCCCCCGGCCGCGGCCGACCGCGGCCCCGCCGCCCCGCCCGGCCGGCCGGCGCCGCGCCCCGCCCGCGCCGGGCCCGTCGCTCGCGCCCGCACCGGGTCAGCCCTCGCCGTCGAGGAACGCCGCGACGAGCGCATTGAAGCGCGCCGCGTGCTCGATCTGCGTCCAGTGGCCGCAACGCCCGAACAGGTGCATCTCGGCGTGAGGCAGCAACGCGAACAGCCGGTGGGCGTTCGCGGGCGGGATGACCCGGTCATCGCGCCCGTGCACGATGAGCGCGGGGTGCGGCAGCCGCCGGAGCGCCGCCTCGTCCGTGGCGAGCGCGTCCGCCCAGCGCTGGCGCGGCGCGGGGAACATCGCGCGATACGCCTCGTGCACGCCCGGCCGCACGCTCGCCTCGTAGCGCGCGCGCGCGAGCTCGTCGGTGGCGTACCGCGGGTCGTAGGCGAACACGTCGAGGAGCGCGCGCATCGCCGCGGGCGAGGGCTCGTAGCCCCAGACGGCGTCGAGGCCGGGGGTCAGCTCGAAGCGGACGCCGAGGCTGCCCATCAGCACGAGCCGGCGCACGCGGCTCGGGTACTGGTCGGCGAAGGCGAGCGCGAGCCCGCCGCCGAACGAGTTGCCGACCAGGTCGACCTGCGCGAGATCGAGCGCGTCGAGCAAGTCGCGCAAGTGCGCGACCCACGTCGCCTTCTCGTAGCGCACGCCGGCGGGCCGGTCGGTGTAGCCGAAGCCGACGACGTCGGGCGCGATGACGCGACGCGATCGCGCGAGGGCCGGCAGGGTGAGCCGCCAGTTGGCCCACGCGCTCACGCCCGGCCCCGAGCCGTGCAGCAGCACGAGCGGCGGGCCCGCGCCGAGGTCGTGGTAGTTGGTGTCGATGCCGCCGGCGACGATGCGGCGGCCAATCTCCGGGCTGGCCATGGCGTTCTCTCTTTCCGCGCGCGGGGTCGTGGCGCCGGCGCGCGTCAGGTGTAGACCGAGGTGAATCCGTTCGCTTCGATGCCGGTGTGGTAAAAGATGCCGCGCCAGATCTCGTCGCCCGTCCAGGTGATGGGCGGCATGTCCGGCTGCGCGAGGTAGCCGAGGCCGGCGAACATCTCGTTGCGGTTGCCCGACGGGTCGAAAAAGTACGTGGTCGAGCCGCGCGTGATGCCGTGGCGCTGCGGCGTGACGTCGATCTTCACGCGGCGCTTGGCCAAGATGTCGGCGCCGCGCAAGACGTCGCCCCACTCGTCGAGGAAGAACGAGATGTGGTGCAGCCCGGGGCGCGGCCCGCCGCAGAACGCGATGTCGTGCGGCGTCGACGTCCGGAACATCCAAGCGGCGGCGCGGATGCCGTGGTCGGGGCCGACCATCACCTGCTCGGAGAGGTGAAAGTCGAGCGCGGAGCGGAAGAAGTCGACGTTGTCTTGCACCCGGTTGACGCCGCGCTCAGGGTCGAGCTCGCACATCAAGAGCGCGTGGTCGAGCCAGTGCACGCCCGCGCCCTTGAGCCCGTCGGGCCAGGGCTCCGGGTTGAGGCTGCCGACGGCCTTGCCGACGTGCTCTTTCTTCGCGAAGAGCACCATGGCGTGCCCGCTCGGCAGGCGGAAGCGCAGCGCGCGGCCGCACCCCGCGATCGCGCCGGGGGCCACCGCCTCGGCGCCGATGCCGTGGTCGCGGATGCGCCGGGCCAGCGCGTCGAGGTCGGCCTCGGCCTCGACCTTGTAGGCGATCTCGTTCATGCCCGCGCGGTCGGCCGGCGTGAGGACGAGCGAGTACTTGTCCCACTCGTCCCAGCCCTTGAGGTAGACGGCGCCGCGCGCGTCGCGGTCGGTGACGATCAGGCCGAGGGTGTTGGCGTAGTGGTCGACGGCGGCCTCGATGTCGAGGACGCGCAGGTCGACGTGGCCGATTCGCATCACGCTCATGGGGGTGCTCTCTCCTCTCGGTCGTCCGCGCTCGCCGCGGGGGTGCCGCTCACGCCCGGCCGTCGCGCCGCGCGCCGGCCGGACGGCCGGGCGCGCGCACGGCGCGAGCCGGGGCGGCGGTCGGCGCGACCGGCGAACGCGACGCCGCGGCGGCCGCGACCTGCGCGGCGCGCCCCGACCTCGTGGACGAGGGTGTAGCGCGGGCCGCTCGGGGGGGGCAAGGCAAAATATCGATATTTTATTGACGCATCGATATTTCATCGACGCGTCGCGAAACTGCGGTATAACCGGGGCAATGGCACAGGCCTCGACGATCATGCCGGCCGACGAGAACGCCGACGAGGGCGAGCCGAAGACCCTGGCCGACGCGGCGTACCGCAGCCTCCGCCACGACATCATCACGGGCCGGCTGGCCGCGGGCGAGCGGCTGCGGGTCGAGCACCTGCGCGACGCGTACGGCGTCGGCGCGACGCCCCTGCGCGAGGCGCTCAGCCGGCTCGCGGCCGAGCGGCTGGTCGTCGCGAGCGGCCAGCGCGGCTTCCGCGTCGCGCCGATGTCGCTCGCCGAGCTCGACGACGTGACCGAGACGCGCGTGCTGCTCGAGACGCGCGCGCTCGAAGACTCGCTCGCCCGGGGCGACGTCGCGTGGGAGGCGCGCCTGGTCGCCGCCCACCACACGCTGCAGCGCTACGACGGGCGGCTGCGCGCCGACAAGTCGCCGGCCAACGTCGTCGAGTGGGAGGGGCACAACGCCGCGTTCCACGAGGCGCTCGTCGGCGCGTGCCGCTCGCCGTGGCTGCGCGCGCTGCGCGACCTGCTCTACGACCAGCACCGCCGCTACCGCTTCTTGTCGGCGGCCCAGACCCACCGCGGCCGCGGCGTGAGCGACGAGCACCGGGCGATCTTCGAGGCGGCCATCGCGCGCGACGTGCCCCGCACGGTCGCGCTCTCGGCCGAGCACATCCGGGGCACGGCGCGCGCCCTGCGCGCCGCGCTCGCCAAGCGACTGCCGCAGTGACCTCGGGCGACGGCCGAGCGACCGGCGCCGTTCGGGGCGGCATCGCCCGGCCAGCGTACCACGGGAGGCCCCCGCCCCGGCGTCGCCTGCGGCGGTGGCGGCCGGTCGGCGAACCGATAAGCTAGGGGCCGATGGCCAAGAGCCCCTTTGCGAAGCCTAAGCCCGCGCGCCTGGGGCGCTACGCCCTGCTCGGCGAGCTCGCCTCGGGCGGCATGGCCACGATCTACCTCGCTCGGCTCGAGGGGCCCGAGGGCTTCCGGCGCACCGTGGCGCTCAAGCGCCCGCACCCGCACCTCGCCCGCAACAAGGCCGCCGTCACCATGTTCCTCGACGAGGCGCGCATGGCGGCGCGCATCCGGCACGTGAACGTCGTGCCGACGCTCGACGTCGTCGACGAGGGCGGCCAGGTCGCCATCGTGATGGAGTACGTCGAGGGCGAGGCCCTCTCGGGCCTCTTGCAGCGCGCGCGCGGGGGCGGCCTTGACGTGCCGCTCGACGTGGCCGCGCGCGTCGCGTGCGACGTGCTCGAGGGGCTGCACGCGGCGCACGAGGTGCGCGGCAACGACGGCAGGCTGCTCGGGCTGGTGCACCGCGACGTCAGCCCGCACAACGTGCTGGTCGGCGTCGACGGGCTCGCGCGCGTGCTCGACTTCGGCGTCGCCAAGGCCGAGGGGCGCATGTACCAGACGGCGGGCGAGCCGAGCGTGAAGGGCAAGCTCGCCTACATCGCGCCCGAGTACCTGTCGAAGGGCGAGCTCGACCGGCGGTCCGACGTGTACTCGGCCGCCGTCGTGCTCTGGGAGATGCTGGCCGGGCGCCGGCTCTTCGTCGGCCGCAGCGAGCTCGAGCTGATGTCGAGGGTGTTGGGGCTCGTCGTGCCCCCGCTCGTCGCCGTGCGCCCCGCGGCCCCGCCGGCGCTCGCCGAGGCCGTCAAGCGGGGGCTCTCGCGCGACCCCGACGAGCGCTTCCCCGACGCGCTGTCGATGGCGCGGGCGATCCGGGACGCGCTGCCGCTCGCCGGCAACGCCGACGTCGGCGCGTGGGTGCGCTCGCTCGCGGCCGAGTCGCTCGCGGCGCGGGCGGACGCGCTCGCCAGGGCCCAGCAGGCTTTCCCCGCCCGGGGCTCGGCGCCGCCGACCTCCGGCGCGCCGACCTCCGAGGCGACGGCCTCCGACGCGACGGCTTCCCACCGCCGCCCGATCCTCTCGTCGATTGACCTCACCGTACCGTCCGCCAACGCCCCCTCGCCTTCGGCCCCCCGCTCGCGCATGGCCCGGCGTTCACTGCGGGTGGCGGCGGCCATCGCCTGTACGACCCTCGTCGGCCTGTCGTGGGTCGTGCTCTGGCCCCGGCCCATGGCGCCAAACGCGGCCGCGGTCTCGCTCCTAACGCCCCCCCTGGCATCCGCCCCGCCCGCCGACTCCACGCCCCAAGCCCCGGCCGCCACCGGCGCGCCCCGGCCGCCCCAAGCCCCGGACGTAGCGCCGGCGACCCCCTCGGCCTCTGCCCCCACCCCTCAACCGGGCCAGCCCCCCCCGCCCGCCTCGGTCGGCGCGCAACTGCGCCACACCCCCCCCGCCGGGACAACGCACAACCCGGCCGACGCGGCGCCGACCTCGTGCTCCCCCCCGTATACCTACGACCACGAAGGCGTTCGCCACTTCAAGCCGCAATGTCTTTTACCAACGGCGAATGACGTCGCGCGCCCGGCGCGGCCCCGGACGCGCGACGTCATCCGCCGCCGGGATTTGACCGATGCGCGCCGGCCCGGCGACCGCTGGCGCCCCACACGCGCCGAAGCGTTCGCTGGCGGGTTGACCGGGCCCGCCGCGTCTGCTGGCGTCGGGCCAGGCGGTGGGGCGTGAGCGGGTCGCCGTCGGGCAGCGGCCCGGTGCCTCGACGTCACCCTCCGACGGAGGTGAAGGACGCCAAGCCGAGCCTCTACCGGGGCGCCGTCCGGCTCCGGGAGCCCCCAGGAAGACGGCTAGGGGTCCCGCCTGCCATAGTACTGCCATGGCAGAGCGGCCGCCGGTAGCACCGCCCGAATCTTCGGCCGAGCAATCTCAGGCTCAGGGCCCAGAGCCGATCGCGGTCAGGGCCCCCTTGGAAACGGAAGACGCGCCTCCGACGTTTGCCAACCTCCTTTATGTCGAGGGAAGCAAAGACGCCCTGACGGTCAACTTCTTCTACATGGCGCCGACGAAGATAAGCCGCATCTTGGCCTCGCCCAACCCGGAGCAATTTGGCCAGCGGCTGGACGGTATCTTGCGCGTTCCGTCGGAGCCGGTGGCGCGAGTTGCCCTTTCTATGAACACAGCGGCTCACCTCATGATAGAGCTCTATCGCGCCATCACCTTCAGCGCGCCGGGCCTTCGCGACGAACGCCTCTCGCAAGCACGCCGGGCGGTCGCAGACATCGACGAAGCGGTCGGCTGGGGCAGGCCGACGGGTGGTCAAGGTCCGGCCGAAGGGGAGCAGGGAGGCGCGGGATGACGGGCGCCGCGAAGAGCGTGGGGGGAGATCTGCGTGGCCAAGGGCTGCACTTCGCGAGTCAAGCCGCCAGGGGCCTTCGGCCGAAAGCCATGGCGCGCGCTGGCTTGTCTGGCCCGCCGGGTGCCGACATCACGATGCTCGAGGACGTCGCAGCGGCAGTCCGAGCGCGCGAGCTTGCGGAGCGTCGTCGAACGTTCACCGCCCTCGCCCACCAGTGGCAAGCCGCTTGCGGCCACCTATCCTCGACGACCAAGCGGGCGAACCATAAGGCCTTCCGGGCCATCGTCGCGATGGGTCGGCCGGCGATCCCGTTGCTCCTCGAGCAAATAACCCGAAATCCCAACGACTGGGATCTCGCTCTCGCCGAAATCACCGGCGAGAATCCGGTGCCCATCGAAGACGCAGGCCGGGTGGACAAGATCGTGGCGGCATGGCTCGCGTGGGGCGCGCGACATGGGTACCGGCGGTGACCGACGCGATGAGCTCCTCGCTGTATTCCCTGGGGGCTCCGGTTCGCATTTCGCGATTACCAGCCCCGACACGCCGAACTACAACTGCATCGCGTGGGCTGCGGGAGAGTACGACAGGTGGTGGTGGCCGCAGCCGGGTCGTTATTGGCCGCCGGCGGCACCGTTCAACGATTCTCTTGACGCCTTCGTCGTGGCCTTCGGCAGCCTCGGATACCAACCTTGCGATACCGAGGCCCTCGAAGAGGGCTTCGAGAGGGTGGCGATCTTCGTCGATGACGAATTGACCGTCCAGCACATGGCGAGGCAACCGCCCAACGGGCGTTGGACGAGCAAGTTGGGGTCGTTCGAAGACGTCGAACACGATTTGCGCGCGGTCGAGTGCAACGACTACGGGCGCGTCGCCCGAATCCTAAGGCGGCCCGCGCGAACGTTACTCTACCCCCCCGGTCGGGTGAGCCTACCGCCCCCCCGCATCCCCTCAACGGCAGCGCCGGACGCTTGCGGGCCCCAGCCCCTCAGCGTACCTTGCGAAGGGTACGGCAGCGTCGTTGACGACCTGCCGCAACCTTTCGAGAGGTGGGCCGAGAGCGGTGACGGCCTGCGAGAACCTTTCAAAAGGTACGTCGAGGGCGTTCGCGGGTTGATCGAACCTTTCGAAAGGTTCCCCCGAGGGTAGAGATGCCTTCGCCGAACCTTTCGAAAGGTTCCTCCGAGGGTAGAGATGCCTTCGAAGAACCTTTCGAAAGGTTCCCCCGAGGGTAGAGATGCCTTTGCCGAACCTTTTGAAAGGTTCGCCGAGGGTAGAGATGCCTTCAGTGCAACCTTTCGAGAGGTTCGCCGAGGGTAGAGATGCCTTCGAAGAACCTTTCGAAAGGTTCGCCGACAGCGTCGGTGCTCTCGCGGAACCTTTCGAAAGGCTGCCCGGGTTCGGGGTGCACGAACTGGCCCGGTAGTCGTCTTCGCCGGGGTGGTCGGGCTCGGGCCGGCGTTTTTGGCGGGCGCTCACTTTTTTTTCCGAAGGCGCGCAACTGGGGGTCGGGGTTGGCCGAGCAGAACCAGCAGAGGCGCTCAAGTGCCTCCCGACGGGGGCCGGCTGCCCCCCCTGACCAACCTTGGAGAAAGCGAACGGTTCGATGCAAACGCTGTCTTCCCCTTCCCCCGGCCAGCTCGTACTGGTGCCCCCTGCTGATGTGGCCGAAGAGGCCTACCACCGTGCCCGACCCGAGCTGGACACGGTGAGCGATGATGAGCTCGGGCGCGTCACGGCGAACGTGATGGTCGCGGTGCTCGTCATGCTCGGGGCGGTGCCCCGGCTCGAGGCACTACGCAAAGAGATCGAGGCGCTGCCCGGCCAGGCCCCCGGCCTGATCGACAAGGCGCGCGACTACGCGCTGGCGCTCGCGCACGTGCAGGCGATGGGCACGCCGGCGCCCGAGGGCCGGCTCGAGGCGCTGCTCGCCGAAGGCCTGCCGCTGCGCGAGCGCTTGCTCGCGACGGCCGAGCTCAACGCCAAGCTCGGCACCCTCGACGCCGAGCAGGTGGCCGCCATTCGAAGCGGCGTCGGGCATGTCGACGCGGCCAACGATCTGCTCTCGCTCGCGCGGCTGTTCCGCGCGAATTGGCACATGCTCGCGGGCAAGGTGCCGGTGACGCGCGACGAGATCGACCGCGCGGGGGCGCTGGGCGTCGAGTTGCTCAGCGAGCTGGGCCGGCGCAAGGTGGGCAACGACGGCGGCCGCCCGGCGGGCGGGTACGAGCGGGCGCGGGCGAAGCTGCTGCACCTGCTGGTGCGGACGCACGGGCAGCTGCTGCGCGCGGTCACGTACCTGCGCTGGGACGAGGGCGATGCCGACGCGATCGTGCCCTCGCTCTTCCAGGGCCGCCCGCGACGTCGGCGCGTCGCCGAGCCGCCGACGCCGACGCCCGCCGAGCCGCCGGCGCCGCCGCCCGCCGAGCCGCCGACGCCGACGCCCGCCGAGCCGCTGGCGCCGACGCCCACCGAGCCGCCGGCGCCGACGCCCGCCGAGCCGGGCAATCCGGACGAGCGGGGCGGCCTGGACGGCGCGTAAAGGCGCGTCCGTCGGGGCCGGGCGGGCCGAACGGCCCCGAGGGCGGGCCGAAGCTTGAGCGTAGCTTCGTGCCCGCCGTCCGGCGCCGAGGGGGCATCGGGCGGGCCGATGGGTGGTTGATTTCGTCCATCGGCGGGTGAGATGGTGCGAGCGTGCTCGATTCGGTCACGCTCGACCAGCTGCGCGCGCTCGTGACCGTGGCCGAAGAGGGCAGCTTCTCGGCGGCCGCGCGCAAGCTGCGGCGGGTGCAGTCGGCGGTGAGCACCGCGATGGCGAACCTCGAGCGGCAGCTCGGCGTCCCCCTGTGGGACCGCACGACCAAGGTGCCGAGGCTGACCGACCGGGGGCGGTCGGTGCTCGCGGCGGCGCGGCGGGTGCTCGCCGAGGTCGACGAGCTCGGGCGGCTGACGGCGGGCATGGGCGCGGGGCTCGAGGCCTCGGTCGCGCTCTGCGTCGACGCGCTCTTCCCGCTCGGGGTGCTCGTCGACCTGTGCGCGGGGTTCGCCGAAGAGTTTCCCGCGGTCGATCTGCGGGTCGACACGCAGGTGATGTCGGCGGTCTCGGCGCGCGTGCTCGCGGGGGCGGCGACGCTCGGGGTGGCGAGCCCGCTCGGGCTCGTGCCCGGCCTCGAGAGCCGGGTGCTCGCGCAGGTGCGCATGGTGCCCGTCGTCGCCCCGCGCCACCCCCTCGCCTCCCGCCGCGGCCCGCTCACGAACGCGCAGCTCGCGTCGGCCGTGCAGATCGTGCTCTCCGAGCGGCACGACGACGCCGGCGTCGCCGACCAGGCCGTGCTCTCGGCGCGCACCTGGCGCGTCGCCGACCTGCACACCAAGCACGCCCTTTTGCGCGCGGGCCTCGGCTGGGGCAACCTGCCCGAGCACCTCGCGCGCGACGATCTGCGCTCGGGCGCGCTCGTCGCCGTCCGGCCCGCGGCGTGGGGCGAAGACGAGCACCGGCTCTACCTGTCGGCCATCTACCGGAGCGACACCACCTTCGGCCCGGCGCACCGCTGGCTGCTCGCCCGACTCGAAGCGCTCTGCGCGCGCGACGCGGGCCTCGCGCCGGGGCGCGACCCGCGCGAGCGCAAGGGCCGGCGGCCGAAGCGATAAGGGCGCCGGGCGCCCACCCATCTCATCACGAAAGGCGGGGCGGGGCGTCCGCCCATTTCATCGCGAAAGGGGCGCCGGGCACCCGCCCATCTCATCACGAAAGGGGGGGCCGGGCGCCCGCCCATCTCATCACGAAAGGCGGGGCCGGGCGCCCGCCCATCTCATCACGAGCTGGGCGTGGGCGCCACGGGCGTGCGTTACCCAAGCGAGCACCGGACCAGAAAGGGCACCGAAGCGGCAAAATTATTTTTGCATACCGGGTGAGGCCCCCGGCGACATGAACCTCACTTTTCAGTAGAGTGCCGATTATGCGCCGCCCGATCACCTGCTTGCCCTTTGCTTCCCTTCTCGTGGCCGCGTGCGTCGGCCAGGGCTCGCCGCCCGAGGGCGAGACGGGGGCGAGGGGCGAGGCGATCATTGGCGGCACGGTCGACACGACGCACAAGTACGTGGTGCTCGTCGGCGGGGGCTGCACGGGCACGGTCATCTCGCGCCGGACGGTCATCACGGCGGGGCACTGCTTCGGCATCGCCAACTCGGTGAGCTTCGGGCAGTCGACGTCGCAGATCGAGCAGACCATCAACGTCGTGGCGAAGAAACGCCACCCGCTCTTCAAGAGCTTCGTGACGTCCGACTTCGAGCTGTGGGACCACGACCTGGCGGTGCTGCGGCTCGCCTCGAACGCGCCGGCGGCGGCGCAATCGGCGCCGCTCTTGCGCCAGACGATGGGCAACGACGCGACGTACGTGGGGCCCGCGTTCGTCTTCGTCGGCTACGGCCAGACGGGGACGGGTAGCTCGGGCACGCGGCGCCGGGTGAACATGCCGCTCTTCGGGGTGGGCCCCTTCGACGCCTCGGACAACAACCCCGAGGTGCCGAACGGCGGCATCATCCCCGCGAGCGGGTTTTACTATTCGGTGCCGGGCAAGAACACCTGCTTCGGCGACTCGGGCGGCCCCGCGTTCTTCCTCGGCCCCGACGGCGTCGAGTACCACGCCGGCGTCACCTCGGGCGGCGACACGCAGTGCGCGCTCGACGGCACCGACGGGCGCACCGACCAGCCCGAGATCGACGCGTTCATCCAGGCGGCGATCGACGAGTTCGAGGGCAACGACCCCTGCCGTTCGGACGGCTCGTGCAACGACGCGTGCAACGCGGGCGGCCAGCTCGTCGACCCCGACTGCGCCGCGCAGCACTGCGGCGCCGACGGCGTCTGCGCGCGCGCCTGCGTCGCCCCGGTCGACCCCGACTGCGCGGGGGGCACGGGCGGCGCGGGGGGCTCGGGCACCGGCGGCTCGGGCGGCTCCGGCGGCGCGGGCGGCGGCAACCCGCCCAATAGCTGCGTGGGCTTCTGCGGCGAGCAATCCGACGACGGGTGCTTCTGCGACGATCTCTGCGAGCAGTTCGGCGACTGCTGTCCGGATAAGGCCCAGGTCTGCGACGGCACGGGCGGCAGTGGCGGCGGCGGCGGCAGCGGCGGCGCCGGCGCGGGCGGCGCGGGCGGCTCCGGAACGGGCGGCTCCGGAACGGGCGGCGCGGGCGGATCCGGCGGCTCCGGCGCGGGCGGAACGGGCGGCGCGGGCGGAACGGGCGGCGCGGGCGGCGGCGGGGGCGGAGGCGGCACGGGCGGTGGCAGCGGGGGCAGTTGCAAGGCCGACGACGGCACGACCTTCTGCGGCGATGAGTCGCCCGACGGGTGCTTCTGCGACGACCTGTGCGTGCAATTCGGTGACTGCTGCCCCGACAAGTTCGAGGTCTGCGGCGGCACCGGCGGCGCGGGTGGCTCGGGTGGCGGCACGGGGGGCACCGGCGGCAAGGGCGGCTCGGGCGGCACCGGTGGCACGGGCGGGAAGGGTGGCTCGGGCGGCAGCAGCGGCGCGAGTGGGTCTGGCGGGTCGGGCGGCAGCGGCGGCGCCGGCGGCGGTGGCGGCTCGGGCACGGGGGGCTCAGGCACCGGGGGCTCGGGCACCGGCGGTAGTGGTACCGGCGGCAGTGGCACCGGCGGCGCGGGTGGTGGCGGGGGCGGCGGCGGCACCGGCGGCAGTGGTACCGGCGGCAGTGGCACCGGCGGCTCTGGTGGCTCGGGCACCGGCGGGTCGGGGACCGGGGGCGGCGGCACGGGCGGCAGTGGCACCGGCGGTAGTGGCACCGGGGGCTCGGGAACCGGTGGTGGCGGGACTGGCGGCTCGGGCACTGGGGGCGGCGGAACGGGCGGCTCGGGTACCGGCGGATCGGGCACGGGCGGCTCGGGCGGCTCGGGCACGGGCGGTGGTGGCACCGGTGGGTCGGGCACGGGCGGCTCCGGCACGGGCGGTGGTGGCACCGGCGGGTCGGGCACCGGCGGGTCGGGCACCGGCGGATCGGGCACCGGCGGGTCGGGCACCGGCGGCAGTGGAACGGGCGGCTCGGGTACCGGCGGCAGTGGCGGCTCGGGAACGGGTGGCAGCGGGACCGGTGGCAGCGGCGGTTCAGGCGGCTCGGGGACGGGCGGCAGCGGTGGTTCCGGAACGGGCGGCAGCGGTGGTTCCGGAACGGGCGGTAGCGGCGGCTCGGGCACCGGCGGCGGCGGCACGGGCGGCAGCGGCGGCAGCGGCGGGTCAGGGACGGGCGGCTCAGGCACCGGCGGCAGCGGCGGTGGCACCGGCGGCACGGGCGGCAGTGGTAACGGCGGGTCGGGCACCGGCGGCGGCGACGCGGGCGGCTCGGGTACCGGCGGCAGCGGCACGGGTGGCAGCGGCACGGGCGGCAGCGGCGGTTCGGCCGGGGGCGACACGGGCGGCAGCGGCGGCTCGGATACGGGCGGCTCGGGTGGCGGCGCGGCTGGCAGCGACAGCGCCGGCGCGGGCGGCTCGGGCACGGCGGGCGGCGGCGCTTCGGGCGGCTCGGATCAGGGCGGCAGCGGCGGCCAGGCGGGCGCGCCGGGCACGGGCGGCAGCGGCGGGTCGACCTCCGGGGCTTCCGGGGGGGCGAACGCGGGCCGCGGCGGCTCGAACCCGACCGAGCCGGGCGATCCGGAAGATGGGTGCAGCTGCTCGGTGCCCTCGGGTGGCCGGACGACGCCGGCCCCCTTGGCGCTGGTGGGCTTGCTCTTCGTGCGTCCGCTGCTCAGGCGCCGGTCTCGCGCCGCGAAGTGACGTGCTTCGGCGGCCGCCGCGCAGGCAGCCGGGGCGCGCGGCGGCAGCGCCGCCTCGGCCTCGATGGAGCGAGGCGGCGGGCGCGGTCGCCTGGCGCGGGGCTCGTCGAGGGGGCGTTCGGCCGCGCGCTTTTGGCGGCGGCCGAGGCCGCGGGGCGGGGCGCGCGGCCGCCGCGCCGAGGGGGCTGACCCCAAGCGAAGGCGTTCGCTCTAGTTATACGCACGACGGCCCCCGGACGCGTGTGGTTGACAACGCGAGTGACCGTCGGTAACGTCATATTGACTTTATCTTACACTGGTGTCGGTACCAGCGCACGCTGAAAGAGCAGCCATTGGGCTCTGATGGGTGCCTTTCGATGGGAGGCGCCCTTGGGTAGTCGAGCCGGGCGGCAGGCGGCCCGGTAAGGAAAGCATGTTTTTGCACCCCATCTTGACGACTACGAAGTACATTAGAACTCTGTGTGCCCCGCCTAAGCAAGCATGGGGTGCCCTGATGGTCTAGAGCCGAGGGCATCAGCGGGGTTGAGAGGTCGAGGCCGCGATGAAACCACCTGCCACGCCAGAGCCGACCGTGGCGCCAGCCGCCTCGCCCTCGAGCGAGCCTGGCGGGGGGGCGAGCGGGGCCGAGCCCGGGGCGACGGCGCCTTCGGTGCCTGGCGCGGCGGCGTCGGCGTCGGACCGCGGCACGGCGGCGACGACGGGCCGCCACGCGCGCCTCGGCACGCCGGTCGGCGGGGCGCGCGCCTTCGGCGCGGCGCCCGGGCTTGCGGGCGAGTTGAGGGCCGGCATGACCATCGCGCGCCGGTACGAGCTCCTTGAGCCGATCGGTCGCGGCGCCATGGGCAGCGTCTGGAAGGCGAGGCACAAGACGCTCGACCACGTCGTCGCCTGCAAGTTTCTCAACCGGTGTTCGATCGGCGAGGGCGAGCCCGCGGCGCGCTTCGAGCAAGAGGCGCGCGTCTCGGCCAAGCTCGGCGAGGCGTCCCCGCACGTCGTGCGCGTGTTCGACTATGGCGTGCTCAAGACCGGCACGCCCTTTCTCGTGATGGAGTTTCTGTCGGGCGAAGACCTGTCTTCGAGCCTGCGGCGCACGGGGCGCTTGCCGCTCGAGTTCGCGACGCGGGTCGCGTTGCAGCTCTGCCGCGCCCTGCTCGTGGCCCACCGCGAGGGCGTCGTGCACCGCGACCTCAAGCCCGCGAACGTCTTCCTTTGCCCCGACCCCGAGGGCAACGACCCGCTCGTCAAGCTGCTCGACTTCGGCGTCGCGAAGGTGATGCACGAGCAGGACATCGCCTACGAGACGGCCGCGGGGATGGTCCTCGGCACGCCCGCGTACATGAGCCCCGAGCAGCTCGACCCTTCGCCCGGGCGGCGCGTCGACGCCCGGGCCGACCTCTGGGCGCTCGCGGCGATTTATTACGCCATGCTGACGGGCGGCTCGCCGTTCGGCGGCGGCAGCGTCCGCGACATCATGGTGCGGGTGCTCACCGGCCAGGCCCCGCCGCCGTCGTCGCTCGGCCTCGGGCTGCCCCCCGAGCTCGACGCCTGGTTCGCCCGCGCGTTCGCCCGCGACCCGGCGCTGCGCTTTCAGAGCGCGTACGAGGCGGGCGAATCGCTGCACGCGCTCGCGAGCGCCGCCGCCGCCGACACGTCGCCGTCGTTCGGCAGCGCGTACCTGCCCGGGCTCGCGGTCGCCCCGCCTCGCCCGCCGACGCGGTCGAAGGGCTCGTTCGTCGCCCTGGGCGTGCTCTTCAGTTCGTTGCTTCTGCTCTCGTTCGGCCTGGTGGTGTCGAGGGCGAAGCCGAGGCCGAAGTCGGTCGACCTCACCGCCTCCCTGCTCTCGGCCACGTCCGCTCCGCCCTCGGCCCTCGCCCCGCGGCCGAGCGCGCCGCTCGCGGCGGGCGCCGCGGCGCCGGCGTCGGCGCCCCCCGCCGCGTCGGCCCCCGCCGGCGCGGCGAAGTCGCCCCCCGGGCCTCGGGCGCCCGCGCCGCGCGTGACCTCCGCCCCGATGCCGAACCGCCCGCCGAGCCGCCCGTCGCCCCCGAGCGGTCGCGCCTCGAGCAAGCCCAACCCCGAAGACATTGACGTCGGCTTTTTACGCGCCCCGCGGCCGCCGCCGTGCCCTGACCTTCGTCGTTCGGGCGGCGGGGGTGTCGGCCCTCGCGCCGGCGGCGTGGGCGCAAGAGGCGTCGAACTCGGCCGAGGTCGCGGCCGCCCGCGAGCTCGGGCGGGAGGGCATCGCGCTGGCCAACGAGGGCAAGTGCGCCGAGGCCGTCGACCGTCTCGAGCGGGCCGTGGCCCTGCGCTCGTCGCCCATCTTGTACGTGCGCTTGGGCGAGTGCCAACTCGAGCTCGGTCGGATGGTCGACGGCACCGAGTCGTTCCGGCGGGCGACGCGCGAGGCGCCGGGGCCCTCGTCGGCCGCCCTCAAGGCGGCCCAAGAGCGGGCGCGCAAGCTGCTCGCCGCGACGCAGCCCCGGCTCGCGAAGCTCACGGTCTCGGTCGAAGCGCCGGCCGGCGCTTCGTATGCGGTCAAGCTCGACGGCGTGCCCATCGCGCAGGCCCTGCTCGGCGTCGCCCGCCCCACCGACCCGGGGTCGCACGCGGTCGAGGCCGCGGGCCCCGGGCTCAAGCCCGCCGGCGTCCGCGTCGTCCTGCCGGAGGGCGGCGCCGAGACCGTCGCCCTCGCCCTCGAAGCGCTGCCGCCGGCGCCGGCGCGCCCGCCGCCCCCGCCCCCGTCCCCGGCGCCGGAGCGCTGGTCGGTGCCGGCCGGCCGGCGCGAGGGCGAGGGGCTGCCGCGTTGGCCCGCCTTCGTCGCGTTCGGGGTGGGGGCCGCGGGGCTCGGACTCGGGGGCACCTTCGGCGTGCTGGCCCTGCGCAAGAGCAACGAGCTCGAGCGCGACTGCGATTCGCAGAAGCGCTGCGCGGCGTCGAGCCGCGCCGATTACGACGCGGCCGACCGGTACGCGCTCGGCTCGACCTTGGGCTTCGTCGTCGGGGGGGTCGGGCTCGCCGGGGGGCTCGCCCTCTACCTGCTGTCGTCGAAGCCGCCCGCCCGCGCGGGCGGCTCGGGCGCGGGCGTGACGCTCGCCCCCTGGGTCAGCGCGTCGTCGGGGGGGGTCGCGGGCACGTTCTGACAGGGGTCGGGGCGCGGCGCCCGGCGCGCCCCACGTGGTGGGCAAGGAGGTCACGCCGATGGCATTTCTTGGCGGTCGTTTTCGGGGGTCGAGGGGTCGGGGCGCCGGCGCCCTCGCGGCGGCGTGCTTCGGCGCGGCCGGGTGCCACGTCGTCACGGGCCTCGGCGGGTACCGCGTCGACGAGTGTTCGGTCAACGCCGACTGCGCGCGCGAGCGGGGGCGCGGCTCGGTCTGCCGCGAGCACGAGGAGGGCAAGGTCTGCGTCGACCTGCGCACCGAGCATTGCCCCGAAGTCATCGGCGACTACGCCGACGACGACGCGGTCATCTTCGGGGCGCTCGTCCCCATCGACAGCGTCGACGCGCCGGTGGGCAAGGCCGAGGTCAACGGCATCCGCTTGGCGGTCACCGAGTTCCAAGCGTCGAGCGGCGGGCTCCCCCCGGTCGGCGGCTCGGGCCGGCGCCGGCCGATCGCGGTCGTCATCTGCGACGACGCCTCGCGGGTCGACCGGGGGTTGAGCTCGGCCGTGCACCTCGCCCGCGAGGTGCGCGTGCCCGCCATCATCGGCTCGACCTTCAGCGGCGTCTCCATCCGCGTCGCCAACGACGTGACGACCCCCGCGGGCGTCGTGCTCATCTCGCCGGGGTCCACCAGCCCGGACATCACGTACCTCCAAGACCGGGGGCTCGTCTGGCGCACCATCGCCTCGGGCGCCATCGAGGCGGCGCGCATCGTCGCCCTGACCGAAGACCTCCAGGTCGACGTGCGGGCGCGGCTGGTGGCGGCCGGCGTGCTCGCCGAGGGCGCCCCGCTCAAGCTCCAGATCGTTTACAAAGGCGACGCGTACGGGCGAGGGTTCACCACCACCTCGGTCGACCTGCTGCGGCTCAACGGCGCCCCCGCCACCGACCCGAGCAACAAAGATTACTTTCGGCAGAAAGACTACGGCAACCTGTCGGACCCCGAACGGAACCCGCCGCGGTACGAAGAGACGGTCGCCGAGCTGATCGAGCAGGCGCCCCACATCATTCTCGCCTACGGCGTCAACGAGGTCTTCGACGACATCATGGGGCCGGTCGAGCGGGGGTGGTCGAACCCGAGCTACCGACCCTACTGGGTCTTCACGCACGCGCAGTTCAACACGGCGGCCACCGAGTTCCTCCGCGCCAACGACCCCGACGGCGCGTTCGGCGTGCGCCGGCGCATGGTCGGCACCATCGCGGGGGCGTCGTACGCGGCGGCCTACTCGGACTTTCGGTCCCTTTACCAAGGGAGCGTCAACGACGGCACGCCGCCCGACTCGTTCGGCGCGGCCAACGCCTACGACGCGCTCTACCTGCTCGCCTACGCCGCGACCGCGGCCACGGCCGAAGGCCGCCCCCTCGACGGCCTCCGGCTCGCCGACGGGTTCGCCCGGCTCGTCCCGCCGGCGGGCTCGCGCGCCCAGGTCGGCTCGGCCGACATCAACTGGGCGCTCGGCGAGCTGACCGCCGGCCGCAGCGTCGACCTCGAAGGGGCGACGGGGCCGCTCGACTTCGATCTCGCGACGGGCGACGCGGACGCCGAGGTCGAGGTCTGGTGCGTGCCCGAGCAGAGCGGCGGGGCCGGCCTCCCGGTGACCACGCCCTTTCGGTTCGACATTCGGGGGCAGCGCGTCGGCTCGCTCGCCCAAGCGAAGAGCGCTTGCGGGCTGCTCTAGCCCGGCGCGCGGGGGGGGGCGCGGCCGCTCAGCCGACGGGCTTGCCGGCGGGCGAGCCCTTGTCGCCGGGCGGCCGGAGGCCGGAGGGGCCGTTGTCGCCGGCGTTCTTGGCGCCGGGGGCGGCGGCGGCCGCGCCGGGGCGCGCGTCGAGGACGTAGCGGTCGCCGGGGCGCAGGTGCAGCGCCTCGAGCTCGCTGCCGAAGTCTTCGTCGACGGCCTCGACGAAGGCGGAGACGGGCAGCGGGCGGGACCTTCGGCCGTGGCCGTAGGCGTCGAGGCTGCGGTAGAGCAGCAGGGTCGAGGGCGAGAGCAGGCGCGCGGCGCGCACGACGTCGTCGGGCTGCGACGAGCTGACGTCGAGCAAGAGGACGTCGACGGGGTCGGCGATCTCGGCGATGGCGTCGAGCGCGCGCGGGTCGGTGCCGCGGTGCACGCCGGCGCCGAGGTGCAAGATGCTCGAGCCCTGGGACGATTCGAAGTGGTAGCCGAGGCCGGGGCGGCCGCGCAGCCCGCGCAGGAGCTCGTCGCCGAGCGCGCGCGGCAGGTCGAAGAGGCGCTGTGCCTGGTCGAAGGCGCGGCGGGCGGAGGGGGCGCGGCCGAGGCCGCGGGCGCCGAGGGCGTCGAAGGCGCCGTCGAAGAGGCCGAGGCCCTCGTCGACGAGGGCGGCGGCGGCGGCGGGGACGGCGGTGACGCGGAAGGCTTCGTCGCGGGCGCGCTCGAAGGGCTCGAGGTCGAGGGTGCGCTTGCGCGAGAGGCCGAGCTCGCGCAGGGCGAGGCGGCAGGCCTGGGGGGGGCCGACGAGGATGGCGTCGGCGGCGTCGAGCGCGTCGAGCGCGTCGTCGAAGCCGTCGCCGAGCTGGGTGACGAAGACGTAGTCGCAGGCGACGGCCTCGTCGTCGCGGCGGGCGCGGCCGCGGCGGCGGCGCCCGCGGAAGGCGGGGTCGACGAACGCGACGGCGCCGTCGAAGTGGAGCTCGACGAAGGTCGAACCCTGGTAGAGGATGGTAACGTCGTGGGTCTGGCTCATGGCGGTACCCTCGTCGAGGGGCGCGCGGCCCGGGGGCCGGGCGGCCCGTTGGGCCGGGCGCGCCGGCGCGCGGCCGGCGCGGCGGCGAGGGGGCTATCTACACCATCACCAACGAGGAGGCGACGATGACGGAAGGTAGGCGCCTAGTGCGCGAAGCGCCGGCGCGGCCGGCCCGGGCGGGGCGGCTCGAGCGGGGCGAGGTTCGGGGCGGCGGCCGCGCGCGCGACGACGAGGGCTTCGGGGGCCGGGGCGACGACGACGCCGACGAGGTCGTGGTGCGGCGCAGGTCGCCCGCGCGCGACGGCGGCCGCTGGGGCCGGCCCTCGCTGCTGCGCGAGGTCAACGACGTCAACCGGGGGCTGCTCTACGTCGGCGTCGAGTCGGCGGCCATCGCGATGGACGTGGCGGCGCGCATCCTGCGGGGCGCGGTCGACCGCGCCTTCGACGAAGACTACGACAGCGCCGGCGACGTCGTGCGGGGCCTGACGGGCGAGGCCGACAAGGCGGTCTACGACCTGGTGGGCGAGCTCAGGCGGGTGCCGCGAAGGCTCTCGCACCGCTTCGAAGAGGTCGCGCGCTCGCCGCGGGCCGAGCAGGGCGAGCGGCAGCGGCGCGCCGACGCGGGCGGGCCGAGCCCGGCCGACAGCCCCGCGGCGGCGGGCCGGCCCGGGGGCCCGGGCGGCGGCGGGGGCCGATGAGCGGCGACGTCGTGCGGGCGTCCGCCCTCGGGGGGGTGCGCCAGGGCGGGCGCCGCACGACGCAGGTGCTCGTCGGCTTCGTCGGCTTCTTCTTCGCCACGCTGGCCGAAGAGTCGCTGCGGCGCCTCGCGCCCTTCGGCCGCAAGCGCCCCCGCCGGGGCCCCGCGCGCCTGCGCGCCCTGCTCGAGGGGCTCGGCGGCGCGTTCATCAAGTTCGGCCAGCTCTTCAGCATGCGGCACGACATCTTGCCGCCCGACTACTGCGAAGAGCTCGCCACGCTCTTCGACAGCGTGCCGGCCTTCCCCACGTCGCAGGCGCGCGCCATCATCGAGCGCGAGCTCAAGCGGCCCGTCGACGAGCTCTTCGTGCGCTTCGACGACCGGCCGATCGGCGCCGCCTCGTTCGGCCAGGTGCACCGGGTCGTCGTGCGCGACGACGACGGCGAAGAGCGGCCCGCCGTCGTCAAGGTCTGCCGGCCCGAGAGCGAGGCGACGATCGCCACCGACGCGCGCCTCCTGCTCTTGCTCGGCTGGCTGGTCGACGCCCTCGGGGCGCTCGGCCACATTCGGCTCTTGCCGATCTTTCGCGACTTCGTCAAATGGACGAAAAAAGAGGTCAACTATCTGCAGGAGGCCAAGAACGCCGACCACCTGCACGAGCTCAGCCACTGGAACCCCCGCCAGCGTATCCCCTACGTGTACTGGGAGAAGACGACCCAGCGCGTCTTGACGATGGAGTACCTCGGGGGGCCCCCGGTCAGCGAGGTGACGAGGCGCGTCGAGGCGGGCGACCCGGCGGTCGACGACGAGCTCGCGCAGATGGGCTGCGACCGCTCGACGCTCGCGCGGCACGTGTTCCAGACCTTCCTGTTGCACGCCTTCGTGGGGCAGGCGTTCCACGGCGACCCGCACCCGGGCAACCTCATCATCTTGCCCGGCAACGTCGTCGGGCTGGTCGACTTCGGGCTGCTCGGGCGGCTCGACGAGGAGGCGCGGCGCGAGCAGGCGCTGATGCTCGAGGCGGTGGCGCGCGAGAACATCGAGCGGCTCTTCGTCGCGGTGCTCGACGTGCTCGACGCGCCGCGGGGGCTGCTCGTCACCGACGCGTACGAGTCCTTCTCGGACGCGGCCGACGCCTGGCTCGACGCCTGCGACAACCCGGGCGCGCCCCTCAACGACAAGACCATCAACCGGCTCATCGCGAGCACGATGTCGATCGCGCGCGCCGTCGGGCTCGTGATGCCGACGCAGACGATGCTCTTCTACAAGGGCCTGCTCTCGGTCGACGCGGTGGTGCTCAGGCTCGACCCGAACTTCGACTACAAGCGCGAGGCCAAGCGCGCGCTGCGCCTCATTCGGCTGCGCGAGCTCGACCGCATGTACGCCCCCGGCAGCGCGCTCGACACGGCGCTGCTCGCGCAGCTGCTCGTCACGCACCTGCCCGACATGGTGACCGCGCGCCTGCAAGAGTTCGAGCAGGGCCGGCGCCTCATCTACCGCAAGCTCAACCGCGTGCCGATCGCGCTCGCCGCGGGCTTCCGGGGCCTGGCCCTCGCCTCGGCCCTCTCGGCCGCGGCCCTCGCCGCCTCGCCGCTCGCGGCCGCCTCGCGCGCGGCCGGCCTCGCCCTCGCGCTCGCGCCCTTCCGCCCGGCCTGGCCCTTCGTGGCGGCCGCCGCCTTCGCCTGCGCGTGGGCCGCGCGCTCGCTCAAGGCGAAGAGCTTCTCGAAGGTGCAGCGCGACTGACGGCGCGGCCGGCGCCCGGCCGCGGGCCCGCGCAGCGCCGGCCCCCCGGCCACGGGCCCGCTCAGCGCCGGCCGCCCGGCGCCGTGCCCTCGAAGAGCAGGCGGCGCTTGTAGTTGGTCGGGGTCGTCTGGCCGGGCCGCGGCGAGTCCTGGGAGACCCAGTAGACCTTGTACTGGGTGATGCGGTCGGAGCGCTGGCGCCCCGTGCGCGTGTGCCACTCTTCGAGGAAGGTGCGCAGGTCGCGGTGGTAGCGCTGGTTCGGCTCCATCTGGATGGCGAACAGGTAGTCGGACACCATGACGTCGTGGGGCACGGGGCCGTCGAGCGCGTGGTCGAGGTTCGGCTCGTCGCCGGTGAAGGGGTCGACGTGGCGCCCGCCGGCGGTGGTGGCGTCGACGACGCCGATGCCGTCTTCGGTGGGCGCGTCGGGGGCGAACATCTTCCAGCCTTGGAGCAGGCGCGGGTAGAGCACGAGCGCCGAGAGCGGCCGCGGGGGCGAGCGGCGCAGGGCCCTGGGCACGGCGGGGTTGTCGACGGTGATCTGCAGCACGACGGCGATGAGCACGAGGCCCGCGGACGTCTCGCGCAGCCCGGCGAGCGCCTGCGCGAGCGGCGCGAAGGCGGGGCGGGGCTCGGGCGGCGGCGAGGGCAGGGCCGGCAGGGCGAGCCAGGAGCGCAGGATCGGGCGCACGAGGGGGGCGGCGTGGCGCGCGAGGGGCAGCTCGGCGAGCGCGGCCGAGCCGTCGGGGTCGGCCTGGAAGCCCTCGCCGGTGCGCAGCGCGAGCCCGGCGCCCGGCGCCGCCTCGGCCGCCGGCTCGCGGTCGCCCTCGGGCGCGGCGTCGTCGTCGGGGTCGGCCGCGGGGCGCGGATCGAGCGCGCCGAAGGGGTCGAGCGCCGAGAGCAGGGCGACGGCGCGCCTCGGGCCGGGCAGCGAGGCGTCGTAGGCGAGCTCGCGGGGGGGGGCGCCGGCCGGGCGCAGGCGCGGGGCGAGGCGGCGGACGAAGGCGTCGAAGGCCTCGGGCCGCTGCAGCACGAGCAGGAGGGCGACCATCGAGCCGGGGAAGGGCCCGAGGTTCAAGAGCAGCGCCATCGAGCCGTGCAGGGCGACGCCGAGGGCGAGCGCGAGGGCGCGGCAGAGCGCCGGGCGGACGGGCGAGAGGACGAGCAGGGCGATGCCGCCCTCGAGCAGGTAGGTGGCGTAGGTGCAGAGCGGCGAGAGGAAGCCCGGCTCGTGCAGGCGCAGCCAGGCGCCGAGCGGGGTGATGACGCGGCTCTGCCAGAGCACCCAGTGCACGGCCTCGCCGCGCGTCCAGGTGGGGCCGGTCTTCTGCAGGGCGTTGAACGCGTAGGCGCACGCCGCCTCGACGACGAGCGCCACGAGCGCGAGCGAGGCGACGCGGCGCGCGAGCGCGGGCCGGGGGGCGGGCCGCTCGGCGCGGACGGCGCGCCGGACGGCGTCGACCGAGAAGCGCTCGCCGAGGGGCAGGAAGGCGGTGAAGACCCCGAGCACGAGGAGCATGACGACGCCGCCGTCTTCGAAGAAGAGGTTGCGCCCGTTCAGGCTCATCAGGCCGACGAGCGCGAGCACCTGGGCGGCGCGCGTGTACAGGCCGACGAGCAGCGCGAGGTCGGCGAGGCCGATGAGCGCGAAGGCGAGCTTCGCCTGGCCGGGCGTCGAGCAGGCGAAGAGCAGCGACCACTGGGGCTCGGCCTGCGGCGAGAAGAGGACGAAGTGGTTGGTGAGCACCCCGTCGTTCGAATAAAAGAGCGTCAGGTTCTCCGCGCGGCGCGCGAGCTCCCCCAGGAGCACGAGGGCGAAGAAGACGCGGAAGGCGGCGAGGACGCGGGTGTCGGCGGTCGCGTAGAGGTCGCGCGCCCGCTCGTACCACCCGCCCCCGGGGCGTTGCTCGTCTCCGTCCGGTGATTTCATGGGCCCAGGGGGCCTCGATAGACCAGCGCCGCCCGACGCGCCAGGGTGGAGCGAGCCGGGCGGCCCCGGCCCCCGGGCGGGGCGGGCACCGGGCCGGCCCCCGGGCCCGCCGCCGAGGGCTCAGCGGGGGCGGCGGCCGAGCAGCGTGCTCACGCCGACGCCGCCCATCGTCACCGCCGCGCCGAGGTAGGCGGCGCCGCCGATGGGCTGCGCCTCCCAGGCGGCGTCGACGACGAGCGCGACGAGGGGCTCGAGCAGCACGATGGTCGACGCGACCATCAGGCTCGTGTTCCGGATCAAGTAGAAGTACGCGGCGAACGCCACGACCGAGCCGACGACCGCCAGGTAGAGCAGGGCGAGCGTGGGCCCGGGCGGGGGCGGCCAAGGCAGGGGGCGGCCCTCGGCGGCCGCGAGCGCCGTCATCGCGACGGCCGTGGCGCCGAGGAACCACGCGCTCTGCGCGAGCGGGTGCACGCCCCCGGCCTTGCGCTTCAAGACGATGTTCATGCAGGTCGAGAGCGTCACCGCGCCGAGCAGCATCGCGACGCCGGCGGCCTGGCGCGCCGAGACCTCGAGCCGGTCCTGAAAGAGGATGGCGACGCCGCCGATGGACACGAGCGCGCCGGCGACCGAGGCGCGCGAGGCGCGCTCGGTGCCGGTCGCCGCCGCCAGCAGGGCGGTCATCAGGGGCAGGGTGCCGTAGAGCACGCAGGCGAGGCCGCCGGTGATGGCCTCCTCGGCCTTGTAGAGCAGGGCGTAGCTGACGAAGTTGAGGAGGCCGGCGGCGCCGATCGACGCGGCCTGGGCGGGCGAGCGGGGCGCCGGGCGCGCGCGGCCCGCCGCCGCCAGGGCCGCGAGCGCGAGGGCGGCGAGGACGAAGCGCAGCGCCGCGGCCTGGTAGGTCGGGTAGCCGCCCGGCCCGATGCACGCGCGGATCGCGTAGAACGTCGTGCCCCAGATGACGACGCAGGCCGCGTAGGCGAGGGCGACCCGCCCCCGCGGCTCGACCGCCGGCCGGGCCGCGCCCTCGGCCGTCGCCCGCCCGACGCCGCCCCCGGGCGACGCCGCCTGCCCGGCGGGCGCCGGCCGGGGCGCCCCGAGGGGAGGCGGGTGAGGGGGCTGCTCCGATTCGTCTGTCACGTCTTGCCACCGTCTTCCCAGAGCGGCCGGCCCCACCGGCGCGAGGTCGCCGCGCTGTCCGACCAGAGGTAGCGCACGGAGGCGGCCTGGCCGCACGAAGATTTCGTGGCCGAAGGCCTCGCCGCGGCCCCCCTCGAAGGGGGCGTGTCGGGCGGCGCTCGGCTTCGGCTTCGGCGCCGTGCGGCCGGGGCGGCGCGGGCGGCCAGGGCGGCGCGGGCCGCCGCGGTCGGCGAGGTCGCCCGGGCCCGGGGCCCCGAAAGCGCGCGCTCGGCCGTGGCACCCGACGGCGGACGGGGTAGAGTGCGAAGCGGAATGGCTCGCCGGCCGCTGCGCCTGTCCACGCGCCTCGCGCTCTCGCACGGCGTGCTCGTCGCGCTGCTGCTCGTCTCGGCGCTGGTCACCAACCAGGGCCTGCTGCGCATGGTCGGGCTCATCACCGAGATCCGCGACGGGCACCTCTTGACGGTCGACGCCGAAGAAGAGGTGCACCGCTCGGGCTGGCGCGTCGAGCTGGCGCTGCGGCACGGCGAGACGAACTGCGGCGCGGGGGCCGACGAGGCGGGGGTGCGGGCGGCGGTGGCCGAGGCCCGGGCCGGGCTGGTCGACGCGCTCGCGCGCCACGGCGCGCAGGCCCCGCCGGTGCTGCGCGACGCGGCCCGGCGCTACCTGGGCATGGCCGACGCCGCGCTCGGGCCCGACACCTGCCGCTACCTGGGCGCGCCCTCGACCGACCGGCTGCGCGCCGAGCTCGACGAAGAGCTGACGGACGTGTGGATCGACCGGCTACACGTGCTGCACTCGGACATCAACGCGCTCGAAGACACCGCGCGCACCATCGGCGTCGTCTCGGCCGGCACGGGCTTCGGCGTCGCCCTCTTCGCCGCGGTCGCGGCGCTGGTGATCGCCCGCTCGACCGCCCGCAGCGTCTCACACCCCATCGCCGCCCTGGCCTCGGCCGCGACGCGCGTCGGCGGCGGCGACTTCGCGCCCATCCCGCGGGTGAGCGGGCCGCTCGAGGTCGAAGAGCTCTGGCGCGACCTCGAGCGCGCGCGCGAGCGCCTGCTCGAGATCGACCAGCTCAAGCAGGGCTTCCTCGCCGGCGTCTCGCACGAGCTGCGCTCGCCGCTCGCGCGCCTGCGCGAGGCGCTCGCGCTCTTGTCCGACGGCACCTGCGGGCCGCTCTCGCCCCAGCAGGCGCGCGTGCTCGGGGTGGCGGTGCGCGCGTGCGACCGCGAGGTGCGCATCGTCGACGGGCTGCTCGACATGACGCGGCTGCAGTTCGGCCTGCCCTTCAAGCGCGAGGCGGCCTGCGACGTCGACCGGGTCGTCGAGGCGGCCCTCGGCGACGAGGCGCCCGAGGCGGCCGAGCGCGGGGTCGCGCTCGAGTCCGAGAAGGCGGGCGCGGCGCCGACGCTCGTCATCGACTCGGCGCTCGTCGAGCGGGCCGTCGCCAACCTCGTGCGCAACGCCGTCTCGGCCTCGCCGCGGGGCAAGGCGGTGCGCGTGCGGCGCGAGGTCGTCGGCGCGCCGGGCGCGCCCGAGCGCGTGCGCATCGAGGTGCGCGACGAGGGCCCGGGCGTCGCCCCCGAGGTGCGCGCGCGGCTCTTCCAGCCCTTCGCCTCGGCCCCCGTCCGCGGCGCCGCCCGCCGCGACGGCATCGGCCTCGGCCTGTCGCTCGCGCGCGAGGTGGCGCGGGCCCACGGCGGCGACCTCACCCTCGAGCGCTCGGGCGAGGGGGGCACGACCTTCCGCCTCGAGCTGCCCGTCAACGCCAACGCCAACGCCAACTCGAAAGAGGGCAAATGACCGAAGGCCGGCCCGAACGCGGCGCCCCCGCCCGCGTGCTCATCGTCGACGACGACCGCGAACTCTGCGACCTCTTGGTGCTGCGCCTCGAGAGCCGCGGCTACCAGGCCGCGGCCGAGCCCGGCGTCGCCGCCGCCCTCGCCGCCCTCGGCCGCGAGCACTTCGACGCCATGCTGCTCGACCTGCGCCTCGAAGACGGCGACGGCTTCGAGGTGCTCGAGGGCGTGAAGAAGCGCTCGGCCGACCTGCCCGTCATCGTGCTGACGGCCCACGGCTCGATCGACACCGCCGTCGAGGCGATGCGCCGGGGCGCCTTCGGCTTCGCCACCAAGCCCTTCCAAGACCACGACCTCCTGCAGAAGCTCGCCCACGCCGTCGAGAGCTACCGGCTGCGGCGCGAGGTCGCCGGCCTGCGGCGCATCGTCGGCGGCGAGGGCGAGGCGTGGCGCCTGGTCGGCGTCAGCCGCGCCGTCGAGCAGGTGCGCGAGACCATCGCCCGCGTCGCCCCGAGCGACGTCACCGTGCTCGTGCTCGGCGAGTCGGGCACCGGCAAAGAGCTGGTCGCCCGCTCGATTCACGCCTCCTC
Organism: Polyangiaceae bacterium; assembly: GCA_035762175.1. Taxonomy (GTDB): domain Bacteria; phylum Myxococcota_A; class Polyangia; order Polyangiales; family Polyangiaceae; genus DASTPP01. Next base: position 38,605 of record DASTPP010000282.1, read on the forward strand.
GGCGCGCGCGAAGGGCCCCTTCGTCGCCGTCAACTGCGCCGCCCTCGCGCCCGAGCTGCTCGAGAGCACCCTCTTCGGCCACGAGCGCGGCGCCTTCGCCGGCGCCGTCGCCGACCACGAGGGCCTGCTCGGCGCCGCCGCGGGCGGCACGCTCTTCCTCGACGAGGTCGCCGAGACCCCGCCCGCCGTGCAGGCGAAGCTCCTGCGCGTGCTGCAAGACCGGCGCTACGCGCGCGTCGGCTCGACCGCCGAACGGGAGGCCGACGTGCGCGTCGTCGCCGCGTCCAACCGCGACCTGCGGCAAGAGGTCGCCGAGAAGCGCTTCCGCGAAGACCTCTTCTACCGCCTGCACGTCGTGCCCGTCGCCATGCCGCCCCTGCGCGAGCGGCGCGACGACGTCACCCTGCTCGCCGAGATGTTCCTCGAGCGCTCGGCCGCCCGGCACGGCGTGCCCGTCCCCCGCCTCGGCGCGCGCGCGCTCGCCGCCCTCACCGGCCACTCGTGGCCCGGCAACGTCCGCGAGCTCGCCAACGTCATGGAGGCCGCCACCCTGCTCTGCGGCGGCGAAGAGATCGGCCCCGAGCACCTGCCCGGCGTCGGCCTCGGCCAGGCCGCCTCGCCCCCCGCCGCCCTCGACGGCTTCGCCCAGGGCGTCGGCCGCCTGCTCGGCCCCTACGCCCAGACCGAAGCGCCCCCCCTGCCCTCGCTGCGCGAGGCCCGCGACGCCTTCGACCGCGCCTACCTCGACGCCGTGCTCTCGCGCACCGCGGGCAACGTCACCCTCGCCGCCAAGCTCGCCGGCCGAAACCGCACCGACTTCTACGACCTGCTCCGGCGCCACGGCCGCTCGGCCGCCGACTACAAGCGCAGCGACTGAGCCCGCGCCCCCCGCGCGCCCCGACGCGTCGCGTCAGCCCCCGCGCGCCGCCTTCCGACCCCGGTTTGCCGGTCGACGGCGCGCCACCCGCGCGGCTCGGGGCGCCGTCGACCGGCCCAGCGCTCTGATCTACGCTTCGCGACCATGGCACGAAAGGTCGCGCTGTTCTGGCCGGGCGACGCCCGGGCGAAGCCCAACGAGCTCGCCCGGCCCAACGTCGAAGAAGCCACCCAGCAGATGGAGCGCGCGCTGCGCAAGCTCGGCCGCGAGCCCTACCGCGTCGAGGGCTTTCTCTCCAAGCCCCACCACGCCATCGACCGGCTCGGCCCGATCGACGACCCCATGATCGGGCTGTGCGTGCACTGGCTTTACGGGCCGCACACCTGCGACGGCGTCACGGGCAAAGACAACCCCTTGCTGCTCGCCAGCAACTTCTCCGGCCGCTGGCCCGGCCTGGTCGGCCTGCTCAACACGGGCGCCTGCCTCGAGCTGCTCGACCGCCCCTTCTCCCGGTTGTGGACGGACGCACCCGATTGGTTGCAAGACGCAACCTTTCTCGAGCGGCTCGACGAGTGGTGCACGACCGGCCAGATCCGCTGGCCCGAGGGCGAGCTCGCCTACCACGCGCCGGTCTCGGCCGAGGCCGCCGCGCGCGCCCGCCGCGTCGCCGACGGCCTCAAGCGGCGGCGCGCGCTCGTGCTGATGCTCGGCGACACCTCGATGGGCATGATCAACGGCTACTTTGGCCCGCGGCTCTTGCACCGGCACGGCTTCACCGAGCACAAGGTCGACCAGGCGTGGCTCATCGACCGCGGCCGCGACATCGACGAAACGCGCATCGACGACGCGCTCGCCTTCGTCAAAGACCGGGGCGTCACCTTTCACTACGGCGAGCGGGGCGCCCACGACTTCGACGAGCGGGCGACGCGCGAGCAGCTGCGCGACTACCTCGCGGTGCTCGACCTCGTGGGCGAGTTCAAGGCCGACTGCCTCGGCTGGCAGTACCAGCTCGGCCTCTTGCCCTTCGGCCCCGACGGCACCTCGAAGGGCGCCCTGCGCCCGCCCTCCGACTTCGCCGAGGGCCTCTTCAACTCGAGGTGCCGCCCCGAATCGAATGGCGAGCCCATCGCCTGCGCGACCGAGGCCGACCAGGGCAACGCGCTCCCGATGGAGCTGATGAAGCGCCTGCTGCGGGACAAGGGCCTGCACGAGGCCGTCATGTTCCACGACGTGAGGTGGGGCGCCGAGCACGGCGGGCGCTTTCTCTGGGTGCTCTTGAACTCGGGCTCTTGCGGGGCGTACGCCTTCAACCACGACCCCGACACCCTGCGGGGCGTGCACAGCTACCGGCAGCCCTCGCTCTACTTTCCGACGCCCGGCGGCACCTTCGCCGGCGAGAGCCTGCCGGGCGCGATGACCTGGGCCCGCGCCTTCGTGCGCGGCGGCACCTTGTGGATGGACGTCGGCCGCGGCGAGGTCGTCCAGCTGCCCGCCGCCGAGCGCGACGCCTGGTGGGAGGGCACGACGCGCGAGTGGCCCTTCATGGCCGCCGACCTGGGCGTCTCGCGCGACGCGCTGATGGCCCACTACCTGTCGAACCACGTCGCCGTCGCCTACGGCGACGTCTTCGACGAGATGGTCGCGCTCTCGCAAGAGCTCGGCTTCCGCGTCCGCGTCTGGGGGCGGCGGTGAGGGCGCGCGCGGCCGGGGCGACGGCGCACCGGGCGGCGACGGCGGGGGCGTCGCCGTGACCGAGCGCGTCTACCTCGGGGTCGACGTCGGCACGCGCAGCGCGCGGGCGGGCGCCTTCGACGCCGCGGGGCGACTGCTCGGCTCGGGCGTCGAGCCCATCGGGCTCTACCAGCCCGAAGACGACTTCGCCGAGCACTCGTCGGACGACATCTGGCGCGCCGTCGGCGCCGCCGTGCGCGCCGCGCTCGCCTCGGCGCGCGCCCCGAACGAGGCGGTGCGGGGCGTCGGCTTCGACGCCACCTGCTCGCTCGTCGCGCTCGGCGAGGGCGACCGGCCCGTCACGGTGAGCCCCACGGGCGACGACGACCGCAACGTCATCGTCTGGATGGACCACCGCGCCACCGACCAGGCCGCCCGCATCAACCGCACCGGCCACGAGGTCTTGCGCTACGTCGGCGGCGCGGTCTCGCCCGAGATGCAGACGCCGAAGCTGCTCTGGCTCAAAGAGAGGCTGCCGGCCTCGTGGCAGCGGGCGCGCAAGTTTCTCGACTTGCCCGACTTTCTCGTCTACCGCGCGACGGGCCGCGACGTGCGCTCGCTCTGCACCACCGTCTGCAAGTGGACGTACCTCGGCCACGAGGGCGGGGGCGGCTTCGACGAGACCTTCTTTCGCGCGGCCGGCCTCGGCGATCTCGCCGACGAGGGCTTTGCGCGCATCGGCCAGACGGTGCGCCCCCAGGGCGAGCGCGCCGGCGTGCTGACGCCGGGCGCGGCGGGCGAGCTCGGGCTCGCCCCGGGCACCCCCGTCGCCGTCGCCATCATCGACGCGCACGCGGGCGGCCTCGGCCTGCTCGGCATCGCCCTCGACGGGAGCGCGCCCGACCCGGCGTCGCTCGAAGAGCGCGTCGCGCTCATCGGCGGCACCTCGACCTGCCACCTGGCCGTCGCGCGCGAAGCGACGTTCGTGCCCGGCGTGTGGGGCCCCTACTTCTCGGCCCTGGTGCCGGGCCTGTGGCTGACCGAGGGCGGGCAGTCGGCCACCGGCGCGCTCATCGACCACGTCATCGCCTCGCACGCCCGCGGCGCCGAGCTCGCCCGCGAGGCCGAGGGGGCGGGCCTGCGCCCGAGCGCGCGGCTCAACGCCCGCCTCGACGCGCTCGCCCGGGGCCTGCCCTTCCCCGCCCTGCTCGCCCGCGATCTGCACGTCTTGCCCGACCACCACGGCAACCGCTCGCCCCGCGCCGACCCCAGCCTGCGGGGCATGGTCTCGGGGCTCAAGCTGTCGGACTCGCTCGACGCGCTGGCCCTCGAGTACCTCGCCACCGTGCAGGGCCTCGCCCTCGGCACCCGCCACGTGCTCGAGGCGATGAACGCCGCGGGCTACCGCGTCACCACGCTCTTCGCCACCGGCGGCGACGCGAAGAACCCCGTCTTCTTGCGCGAGCACGCCGACGCCACCGGCTGCCGCATCGTCTTGCCGCGCGAGGGCGAGTCGGTCTTGCTGGGGGCCGCCATGCTCGGCGCCGTGGCCAGCGGCGACCGCGCCTCGCTGCTCGAGGCCATGAGCGCGATGAACGAGGCGCGCGCGATCGTCGAGCCCCGCGGCGGCGAGGTGCGCGCCTACTTCGACGCGAAGTACCGCGTCTACCACGCCATGCACGCCCACCAGCTCGAGTACCGCGCCCTCATGGCCGCCGCCGGCGGCGCCTGAACGCCGCACCGCCCGGGAGGGGCCCCGCCCGCATGACGCTCCGACGACGCACCCTGCTCACCCTGGCCGCGGCCGCCGCGGCCTGCAAACGCGACCCGGCGCCCGAGGGCGGCGGGGGCGCCCCCGGCCCGGGCAAGCGCCCGCGCGTCGCCGTCGTGCCCAAGGGCACGACCCACGAATTCTGGAAGTCGGTGCACGCCGGCGCCGTCAAGGCCTCGCGCGAGCTCGGCGTCGACGTCTTGTGGAAGGGCCCGCTCAAAGAAGACGATCTGAAGGCCCAGATCGACGTCGTCGAGACCTTCGTCGCCCAGGGCGTCGCGGGCATCGTGCTCGCGCCCCTGAACGACGCCGCCCTGCGGGGCCCGGTCAAGGCGAGCGTGGCGGCGAAGATCCCGGTGGTCGTCTTCGACTCGGACCTGCAGGGCGACGAGCACACGAGCTTCGTCGCCACCGACAACCTCAAGGCCGGGCGCCTCGCCGGCGAGCACCTCGCGGGGCTGCTCGGGGGCAAGGGCAAGGTCGCGGTCTTGCGCTACCAAGAGGCCTCGGCCAGCACGGCCAACCGCGAGCGGGGCTTTCTCGAGGCCGCGCGCGAGAAGGGCCTCGAGGTGGTGAGCGAGAACCAGTACGGCGGCGCCACGACCGAGAGCGCCTTCGCCACGAGCGAGAACCTGCTCGCCGCCCAGCGCGCCGCGGCGGGCGGCCTCGCGGGCGTGTTCGCCCCGAACGAGTCGACCACCTTCGGCATGCTGCTCGCGCTGCGCAAGGCGGGCCTCGCCGGCAAGCTCAAGTTCGTCGGCTTCGACGCGTCCGAGAAGCTGGTGCAGGCCCTCGAGGGCTCGCACCTCGACGCGCTCGTCTTGCAAGACCCGGTCAACATCGGCTACCTCGCCGTCAAGACCATGGCCCGGCACCTCAAGGGCGAGCCGGTCGAGAAGCACATCGACACGGGCGCGACGCTCGTCACGCGCGCCAGCATGGGCGAGCCGCGCGCGCGCGAGCTGCTCAAGCCCGACCTCAAGCCCTACCTCGGCGAATGAGCGCCCCTCCGCCCGGGGGCGCGCCGAGCCCGCCTCCGCCCGGGGGCGCGCCGAGCCCGCCTTCGCTCGGGGGCGCGCCGAGCCCGCCTTCGCCCGGGGGCGCGCCGGGCTGATGCTCTCGGCCCGCGGCGTCGGCAAGGCCTTCGGGGCGACGCGGGCGCTCGCCTCGGTCGATCTCGAGGCGGGCGCGGGCGAGGTGCACGCCGTCGTCGGCGAGAACGGCGCCGGCAAGAGCACGCTGATGAAGGTGCTCGCGGGCGTCGTCGGCGCCGACGAGGGCGCGATCACGCTCGGCGGCTCGCCCTTCCGCCCGCGCAGCCCCGCCGCGGCGCGCCGCGCGGGGGTCGCCCTCGTCAGCCAAGAGGTTGCGCTCTGCCCCCACCTCGACGTCGCCGCCAACCTCGCCCTCGGGCAAGAGCCGACGAGGTTCGGCGTCGTCGAGCGCGCCCGCGTCGAGTCCGCCGCCCGCGCCGCGCTCGCCGAGGTGGGCGCAGGGCGCATCGACCCGCGCGCCCGCGCCGGCGATCTGCCCCTCGCCGACCGTCAGCTCGTCGAGATCGCGCGCGCCCTCGTGCGCTGGGGCGATCGGCCGGGGGCGCCGCCGCCCGCGCGCGTGCTCATTCTCGACGAGCCGACGAGCAGCCTCGGCCGCGAAGACGCCCGCCGCCTCTTCGCGCTCGTCCGCCGGCTCCGGGGCGAGGGGCTGCTCGTGCTCTACATCTCGCACTTTCTCGAAGAGGTCGCGGCCGTCGCCGACCGCTACACCGTGCTCCGCGACGGCCGGAGCGTGGCATCGGGCGCGATGCGCGACGTCACCCCGGCCGATCTCGTCGAGAAGATGGCGGGCCGCCGCGTCGAGGGCGCCGCCGAGCGCGCCCCGCGCGCGCCCGGCGAGGTGGTGCTCGAGCTCGGCGACCTCGCCGGCGCCGCGAAGCCCGCGCGGGCGAGCCTGGCGCTGCGCCGGGGCGAGATCTTCGGCGTCGCGGGGCTGGTGGGCGCCGGGCGCACCGAGCTCTTGCGCGCGATCTTCGGGCTCGACCCGGTGCGGAGCGGCACGGTCCGGGTCAAGTCGTGGGCGGGCCCCGCGACCCCGCGCGAGCGGCTCGCGCAAGGGCTCGGGCTGCTCAGCGAAGACCGCGCGCACGAGGGCCTGGCGCTCGCCCGCTCGGTCGCCGAGAACGTCACGCTCTCGAAGCTCGAGCCCCTCGCGCCCTTCCGCGGCGCGGCCGCGCGCCTCGCCGCGGCGCTCGGGCTGGTCTCGCCGGCGCGCGCCGACGAGGCGGCGGCGCGCTGGGCGGGCGAGCTCGGCATCAAGTGCCGCGGGCCCGGCCAGGCCGCCGCCGAGCTCTCGGGGGGCAACCAGCAAAAGCTGGCGCTCGCGCGCCTGCTGCACCATGACGTCGACGTGCTCTTGCTCGACGAGCCCGCGCGCGGCATCGACGTCGGGGCGAAGGCGCAGATCTTCGGCCTCATCGACGGGCTCGCCCGCCGGGGCAAGGCGGTCTTGCTCGTCTCGAGCTACCTGCCCGAGCTGCTCTCGACCTGCGACCGCATCGCCGTGCTCTGCCGCGGCGTGCTGGGCGAGGCGCGGCCCGCGAGCTCGTGGTCAGAGCACGAGCTGCTCGAGCAGGCCACGGGCGCGGCGGCGCGGCGCGAGGCGCCCGGCGCGCCCGCGGGGGCCGGGCCGTGAGCCCCGCGCGCCCCTGGCAGCGCCCCTGGTTCGCGCCCCTCGTCGCGCTCGCGGCGGTCTACGCGCTCTTCTGCGCCCTCTCGCCCGAGACCTTCGCCCGCCCCGAGATCGTGGCCACCATGGCCCGCCAGACCGCGGTCGTGGCCATCGTCGCGCTCGGCATGACGGTGATCATCGCCCAGGGCGGCATCGACCTCTCGGTCGGCTCGGGCGTGGCGCTGACCACCGTGGTCGTCGCCTGGCTCTTGAAGCGGGGCTTCGGCCCGCTCGCGGCCTCGGCGGGCGGGGTCGCCGCGCTCGGCGTCTCGGGCCTGTTGACGGGGCTCGCGGTCACGCGCCTGCGCCTCACGCCCTTCATCGTGACCCTCGGCGCCATGAGCGTGCTCCGGGGCGCGGCCAAGGGCCTCGCCGCCGAGCAGACGATCGTGGTCGAGTCGCGCGGCCTCGAGCAGCTCTTGGCGCCGGCGGGCGGGCCCGCGCTGCTCGTGCCCGCGGGCGTCTGGCTCGCGCTCGCGCTCGCGGCCGCGGTCGCGGCCCTGCTGCACTACACCCGCTTCGGCCGCTACGTGTACGCGGTCGGCAGCAGCGAGGCGACGGCCCGGCTCGCCGGCGTCGACGTCGGCCGCGTGCGCGTCGCCTCGTACCTGCTCGCCTCGCTGCTCACGGGGGTCGCGGGCGTCGTCGAGTTCTCGAAGCTCACCGTCGGCGACCCGACCGACTCGGCCGGCCTCGAGCTCGCCGTCATCGCCTCGGTCGTCATCGGCGGCGCCTCGCTCGCGGGCGGCGAGGGCAGCGTGGCCGGGGCGCTGGTCGGCGCCTTCCTCATGACTGTCATCAAAACTGGCTCGACGCACCTCGGCCTGTCGAACTGGGTGCAAGAGATCGTCACCGGGCTCATCATCGTGCTCGCCGTCGCCCTCGACCGCGTCCGCCGCGCGCGGCGCTGAACGAAGAACCGAGGCCCCATGCGCCCCGCCCCGCCCCGATCGCGCGCGCTCGGGCGGCCCCACGAACTTCACGGACGACAGGCGCGCGCCGCTCGGGCAGGATACGCGCCCGGCGGTGGCGGCGGGCGACGCGCCCGGCGTCGAGCCGCCGTCACGAAGTAAAGAGGGTCTACCCGCCCGGGCGCCGCCCAGATGCCGCCCAGGTTTCAACCTAGGCCGCGTCCGCCGGCCGATTCTTGCGGGAAGAGCGTTGCCAACGCCCCGCGACTTCCTTTTTACTACGGGGCCACGCCGCCGCCGAAGGGGGGGGCGAGACCATGCGCAAGCCGCCCGACACAGACCAAGGCCCGACCTGGGCCCCGCAGTCGGTCATCGAGAGCACGTCGTACCTCGTCCGGCGCCAGCTCGGTCGGGGGGGCACGGGCTCGGTCTACGAGGTGCAGCACCGCGGGCCCCTCGCCGGCCGGTGCCACGCCGCGGGCGACAGCGCCTGTCTGCGCCTGGCGCTCGAGTTCCTCCAACACGAGGGGGCGCCGTGAGGCCCGGCGTCGCCCTGGCGGCCCTCCTCGCGGCGACGCCCGCGCTCGCCGCTCCGATGGGCGACGGCGTCGAAGCCGCGGCGGTGCTGCTGCTCGAAGCCGACCCGGGGCACGACGTCGCCGCCAAGGCGCTCACCAACGCCCTGCGCCAGCGGGTGCTCGATTCGAAAGAGCTGACGCTGAACAGCGCGAGCCCCTCGCTCATCGCCACGGCCTACGAAGCCAAGTGCCCGCTCAAGGGCCTGAAGCACCCGATGGTGGCGGCGAACGACCGCGCCTTCGACGCCGCCTGCCTGCGGCGCGTCGGCGCCGCGGTCGACGCGCGGCGCTTCTTTTGGGGGTTCATTTACCTCTCCGACGGGGCGCCCGTCGTGCGCCTCCACGTTTGGCAGCAGGGGCAGGGCGACCGCGTAGCCGAGCTGCCTTACGACGCCAACGAACGCGACCGCCTCGCCGACCGGCTGTACAAGAAGCTCGTGACGCCCGCGGCGGTCGGCGATCTGAAGCTGTCGGGCGGGCCGGCGGGCGAGCTCATCGTCGACGGCAAGCCGGCGGGGGCGTACGTCTCGGGCGCCGAGCTCACGCTCGAGACCGGCGAGCACTTGCTCGAGGTGCGCGACGGCCCGCGCGTGCTCGCCCGAGGGCGCGCCCGCGTCGAGCCCGGGGGGCGCTCCGAGGCGACGATGATGCCCGTCGCCGAGCCGGCCCCGGCGCCGCTCCCGCCGCAGCCGCCTTACCACGACCCGCCGCCCGTGACGGTGCGGCCGAAGGCCGCGGCCTGGCCGTGGGTGCTCGGCGGGGTCGGCGTCGCGGGGCTCGCGGGCGCCGGCATCTTCTGGGGCCTCCGCTCGGGCGAGCGAAGCGATCTCGAGCGCGTCTGCGACGGCCGCGACTGCCCGCCCGGCCAAGAGGGCGCGACCGATCGCGTCAACACGTACCGTACCCTTTCGGCCGTCTCGCTCGGCGTCGGCGTCGCCGCGGGCGCCGGCCTCGCGGCCTACCTGCTCGCCCCGCGCCGCGCGCCTGCGCCCGTCTCCGCGGCCGTCGTGCCGCTCGCGGGCGGCGCCGGCGCGGGCGTCGTCGGGAGGTTCTGATGCGAGCGCGCGCACTGGTCGGCTGGGCCGCTCTCGCCGCCGCCACGGCGTGCGACGAGGGCTTTCGGGTCGACCCGAACTTCTGCGCGACGCGGCCTGGCAACCCCTCGTGCCCGGCGGCGGGCGCGGCCGGCGCCGCGGGCTCGGGGGGCGGCGCGGGCCTTGGGGGCGCGTCGGGCGACGGCGGCGCGGGCGGCACGGCGGGGCTCGGCGGCGGGGGCGCGGGCGGCGGCCTCGTGTGCAGCGCGCCCGCGGTCGACTGCGGCGGCAAATGCATCGACGTCACCGCGAGCGACGCGGCCAACTGCGGCGCGTGCGGCTACGCGTGTGGGGCGGGCTCGACGTGCGCCGACGGCGCGTGCTCGCCCGTGCCGGTCGTCGGCGGCGTGGTGGCGCCGTACGCCTTCGCGCTCGACGCCGACAACCTCTACTTCGTCGTGCCCGTGCGCGACACGGCCAACGCCTTGCCGCCGGCGGTGCAGCGGGTGCCTCGTGCCGGGGGCGCGCCGGTCTCGGTGTTCGGCACGGTTGCGTCCGTTCGCTCGCGCTCGCTCGTGCTGGCCGACGGCACGCTGTACTTCGGCGACCTCGACAACAACGGGGTGATTCGCAAAGGCCCGCTCGACGGCAGCAGCGTCGCGGTGCACCTCGCCAACCAGCCCGCCGTCCAGCAGCTGGCGGCGGCCGACGGGCGGCTGTGGTGGAGCGCGTTCACGGGGACCAGCTTCGTTCGTAGCGCCTCGGCGACGGGCACGCCGGCGGCGGCCGACGAGCTTGCGTTTCAGACCGGGCGCGCCGATGCGCTCGCCGTCGAGGGCGCGGGGGCGTCGGCGACGCTGTTCTGGGTCAACCGCGACGCGAGCCCGGTCGACACCAAGAGCGGGCTGTGGCGCAAGGCGGGCGCGGCGGCGGCCGAGCGGCTGGTCGAGGTGCCGGGGTTGCGGGCGCTCGGGCTGGGGCCGGACGGGGCATACGTGACGGACGGGTCGACGGTGAGCCGGGCGTCGAAGGACGCGCCCGGGGCGCTGGCCGAGGTGGTCGGGGCGGCGGCGACGGGCGGGGCGGTGCAAGGGCTCGCGGTGGCGGACGGCAAGCTGTACTGGCTGGCGGTGACGGCGCAAGGCCAGCTCGAGGTGCATCGCAGCGCGCTCGACGGCACGGGGGCGCGGGTGCTCGGGCGCGTGGCGGCGAAGCAGCCCGCGTATTGGGCGCAGCCGCTGGGGCCGGCGCAGCTCGCGGTCGACGGCGGCTTCGTGTACTTCAGCGACGTCGGCTCGGTGACGGGCGACACGCAGGCCGCGCCGAACCTGCAGGGCGTCAGCGGCGCGGCCGACGGGGCCATCTACCGGCTGCCGGACTGACACCAGCCGTTCTTGCCGAGGCCATGAATCGGCGCGGCGCGGCGGTGCCCCCGAGTGGAACTCGGGGGCAGCTTTCGCCCGCAGAAACGGCGCGCCAAGCCCTGCCCGGAGGCAGGGCTCCCGCAACGCGAGCCGCGGGCGCGCGCGCGCCCGGAGGCCGGCGCCCGCGCGAGCCCGGCCCCCGGCGAGGGGGCGGGCTTTGCTCTCCGAATCGGCCCGACGCCGCGCGGCACGAGGGGGCGTTCGCTGCCCCCGACTTCAGTCGGGGGCGGCCGGCGTTTCGACCCCCCCTCGTCCGCCTGGGGCGGAGAGCGCCACGGCGGCGCGCGCCGAGAGCACGAGATCGTGCCCGGCCACCTCGCACGCGACCGTCATGTCGCCCTCGGCCCAGATGCGCGCGAGCCCGAGCCCCGAGCCCTCGAGCGGCGCGTTCCTGCGCATGAGCGCGACGTAGTAGGCGAGCGCGTCGGCCTCGGCCGCCATCGCCTCGCACGCGCGCACGACGGCGCGGGCGTGCTCGGGCGCCGCGCGGTTGCGCGTCGTGATCGTCACGACGGCCGCCTCGCCCTCGGCGCGCACCTCGATGCACAGGTAGGCGGCGTCCTCGAGCGCGTACTTGACGGCGTTCTCGAGCAGCTCGTGGGTCACCATCGCGACGCGGGCCGGCGCGTCCTCGTCGCCGTCGAGCAGCCGCTCGCTCAGCCCCCGCGCCAGGTCGCGCATGGTCGGCACGAGGGTCGCGTCGGCGCGCAGACTCGCCTCGACGCGCGCGAGCAGCCCCCGATCCACGGCGCTCACGCCTCCTCGACCCGCACGATCGACTCGGCGAGCGCCGTCAGCGCCAGCAGCGTGCGGCGCTGCCACGGCAGGCCGCGGTGGGTGCGGAAGAGGAACGTGCAGCGCTGCGGGGGCGCGAGCGCTTCGGCCCGCACGATCCAACTGACGAGCAGCTTGAGGCAGTGCGAGTTCATGAAGTAGAGCTCGCGCATGTCGACGACCACCTCGCACACCGCGAGCCGCCGCACCTCCGCCTCGAGCGCGCGGACGTAGCGCTCGAGGTCTTTCGTCGCCAGCATGTCGGCGGTGCCGATGAAGGCCGCCGCGACCGAGCGGCCGCACAGCTCGGTGCGGGTCTTGAATTCGTCCCGCTTCACTTCGATAACGGTCAGTTCGCTCATGCGCGCGCTCTCGCGGGGCGCTCGCGCGTGCCCCGCTCGACTCCGATGATCGTCATGTCGTCCCCCGGGCCGGCGGCGCCGCCCGCCGCCTCCGCCCGCGCCACCAACGCCGCGAGGGCGTCGTCGAGCGCCCGCCCCTCGGCCCCGACCGCCCGGGCCGCCGGCCCGAGCTCGAAGCCGGGCACCTCGCACAGCCCGTCGGAGAAGATCAGCAGCCGGTCGCCGGGCAGCAGGGGCACCGACGTCGCGCGCAGGCGGATCTCGGCCCGCGCCCCGAGGAAGGCGCCGCTCGCCTCGACCTCTTCGGCGCCCGCGCCGCGCGCGAGCAGCGGCGGGGGGTGGGCCGCGCAGGCGACGCGCGCGGTCACCCCGCCGTCGCGCTCCTCGAGGTCGACGCAGCACGCGGTCGAGAGCAGGTCGAGGTCGGGGTGGCGGGCGACGAGCGCTCGGTTGAGGCGGGCGAGCGCCTCTTCGGGCGAGCGCGCGGCCGCGGTCGCGAGGTCGTACTCGCACTTGAGCACGGCCGTGCGCAGCGCGGCCTGAATGCCGTGGCCCGTCACGTCGGCGAGGAAGACGCGGTGCACGCCGTCGCGCACGCGCGCGACGTCGTACACGTCGCCGCCGACGCCCGAGGCGGGGCGGTAGACCGCGCCGAAGCGCAGCTCGCCCGGCGGCGGCAGCGGGGCGAGCATCGCGCGCTGGAACTCGCGCGCGCGCTCGAGGTCGGACGTGATGTGCGCGTCCTTCTCTTCGAGCGCGCGCAGCGCCCGCGTCAGCTCTTCGGTTCGCTCGCGCACGCGGCGGTCGAGCGAGCGGCTCAGGTCGAGCAGCGCGGCGCGCTCGGCCGCGAGCGCCTCGACGAGGCGCAGGTTGCCCAGCACGGCGTCGAGGTGCTGGCCGACCATTTTGAAGAACGTCAGGTCGTCGGCGTCGAAGGCGAAGAAGAACGGCGCCCGCTCGGCGTCGTAGCCCGCGGCCAGCAGCATCGGCGCCTCGCCGTCGGCGCCGCTGGTGTACCACAAGAAGCGGCGCAGGCCGAGGGCGGCCGCGAGCGGCGCCGCCCCCTCGTCGCCGCCGTCGTTGAAGACCCCCTCGGGGCGCGCCGCGACGGCGCGCGCCACGTCGTCGCCCGCGAGCGCCCGCGCGTCGGGGGCGCCCCCGACCGCCGCGGCGACGCCCCAGCGCCCGCCGCGGCGCTCGAGCATCGTCACGCACTGGTAGTTCAGCTCGTCGACGAGCGCCTGCGCGCACCGCCCGTAGATCGCCGCCGGCGACGCCCCCGGGGCCAGGCGCTCGCGCGCGAGCCCCTGCGTCACGCGCAAGAGCGCGAGCGCGGCGTCGTGGCGCGAGCGCAGCGAGTGCAGCTCGCGCTCGCGCCGCACGAGCAGCATCGCCTTCTGTCGCAGCAGCTCGACGTCTTCGGCCACCGGCGCCCGGGCTCCCGGCCCCCCTCAGTCGCCGAGGGCGACGAGCGAGTAGGTGTAGCTCATGACGCACGGCTCGCCGCCGAGCGCCGCGATCTCGCCCCACGCCATCGTGCCCAGCCAGGGCGCCTCCGGGGCGAGCTCGCGCTGCAGGGCGACGTTCTCGCGCAGCGTCTCGGCGCGGCCGAGGAACGGCGAGGTGCGGGCGCCGCACTCGAACGCGAGCGCCGCCTTGACCGGCCGGCCGCCGAGGCGCCCGCGCAGCTCGCGCGCCATGCCGACGGCGCCGTCGACCACCGCGGGCACCGTGCGGTGGTGGAACATCACCTCGACCCCCTCGGGCACCGCGGCCTGCACCTGAATGGCCCCGCTCTTTTCGTCGAGCGACGCGACGACGCACATCACGTAGCCGCCCTCGCGCTTGACGCCGACGCCCCAGGCCACGATGTCGTGCATGTTGGCGAAGTCGGTGCAGCCGGTGACCTCCGACCAGACGTCGACCGCGCGGCGCCCGTCGAGCTCGAGGATCCGCGTGCCCTCGACCTTCGTGACGCGCATCACGACGCCGGTCGGGCTCATGCCGTGCGAGGTGCCGACCCCGACGCGCAGGCCGCCGCCGAGCGCGAGCGCCACCGCCGAGCCGCCGAGCACCTCGGCGCCGAAGTACTGGTACGTCTTCGCCGCCCGGCCGAACGGCTGCCCCGCCCCGCCGCCCACGACGGGACAGCGCAGGTGGCGGCGCAGGCCGCCGAGCATCTGGTCGACGTCGGCGCCCCCGAGCGCGTCGTAGAACACCACGACGAGCTCCGGCGCCGCCGCGGCCAGCTCTCGGCCCATCGCCTCGCCCTTCTCGCCGGTCGCCGCCGTCAGCTCGCGCGCCGCCGTCGTCGCGACCCGCAGGTCGCCCGCGAAGCCCATCGCGCCGGCGATGTACCCGTCTTCGAGCGCGAGCCCGTTGCCGATGAGCCCCTGGCTCGAGCAGCCGACCACCTTCGCCGCGGGCGCCGCCTCGCCCACGCCCGCGAGCAGCGCGCGCGCGTCGTGGTTCACCGTCGCGTACACGAGCAGCGCCGACGGCTCGGCGCCCAGGCCGTCGCGCACCTCGCGGACCAGCGCCCGCCCCGCCTCGAATGAGTCGGCCGCCCGTACCACCGTGCTCTTTGCCGACCAGCTCATCGTGCCTTCCCTTTCTGCCCGACCGCCGCGCGCACGCTACCCCCATTATACCAGAGACGCCCGGCGGGCCCTTCAAAATTTAGAGGGCCGCGCGCCCGCCGTCGCCCCCCTGCGGCCCGCGGCGGCGGGCGCCGACCGGCGCGAAGGTGCGCGCGGCCGCTCGGCGTCATCTGGCGATAGCGGAACGGGGCCGGCCCCCCCGCCCGACGGCCGCTTCTGTCTGAGATCGCGCTAGGCTCGACGGGGGCGACGTCACGCTCGAGCCCGCCGTCGCGCTCGGCGCGGGCGGCGGCGCGGCCCCACCCGACGCCGAACGCGCGCCGCACCGCATGGGCGCGGGGCCGGGGCGCGAGCGGGGGTGGCTGCAACGCCTATTGCGGCGTCGGCCCTTCGGCGCCTCGCAAGCCGTGGCGCGTCAGAAAGCGAAACACGGCCTCGTTGGCGGCGCGATTCTCGGCCACGCTGAAATCGCCCGACTTCGCGCCAGGTACGCGGTGAAGTAGGCTCGGGACGCCGAGCTGCTCGAGCCTTTCGTGCATCGCCTCGACATGCGCGAAGGGGTGCGTACGATCGGCGTCGCCGTGCACCGAAATGACCGCCGGAAGTTCGGGGCGCAGCAGAGCGGCCGGAGACACCTGCGCGGCCAACTCTTGTCGATTCGCACGCGCGGGGCCCAGCCAGTCGACCACATAAGGGTTACGCTCTGGGCCGTCGATGAGCTTCGTCACGTCAGCAAACCCGAACCAGCTGACAATGGCTGCGACCTTCGGGGGGGCGTCGGCGCAGGTCCGATCGAGGTCGCCGCCGGGCGGCGCCATCCCGGCGAGAAGCGCCAAGTGGCCGCCGGCCGATTGACCGGCGACGACCAAGCGACCGAGGTCGAAGCCATAGGTTCTCGCGTTGGCCGCGACCCAGCCGAGCGCGCATCGGCAGTCTTCGGCCGCCGCCGGCGCGAGCGCGGCCTGTCGCAGCCGATAGCGAATCGAGACCACGTTCCAGCCGTTGGCGAGCCAGGGTAGAAAGCGAAGCACGTCGCGGCCCTTGCTGCCGCGGAAGTACCCGCCGCCGTGAACCCAGACCATCGTCGGGGCCACGCGCACGACGGGGGCGACCTGCGGGGCGTTCGGCGGGCCGCCCGGCGGCGGCGGGCCCTTGGGGCGGTACACGTCGAGCGTCAGATCGACGCCATCGATGCTGCGATAGACGATATCGGTTTCGACGCCCCCGTAGATCGCGTAGAGGTCGGACGGGTCGTCGCCCGCCGTCGGCGGCTTCGACTCGCGGACGGTCGGCGGCACGTTCGGTTCGCGTTGGCCCGGCGCCGAGCCCGGCGCGCAACCCGTGGCAAAAAGGGCCATGGCCAAAAGAACCACCTGGGGTAGAAGTCGCATCGCCCGCCATTGAGCAACGGCCGCTCGCTTCGGGCTAGCGACGGTCGGTGAACGGCGGAAGCGGGCCCATGAACGGCCTCACGAAGCCCCCCGACGGTCGCCGAAGGTCTCGCCCGCGGCCTGTTCGTTCGCGCATCGGACGGCGTGTTCCGCGTGGCGACCTTCGGCCGGCACCCGCTCGAAGACATGGCCCTCGCGAGCGCCCCCTCAGGGCCCTTCGTCGCCCACGACCTCGCGCGCCGAGGCCGCCCCGAGCGCCCGCGCCAGCCAACGGTCGAGCTGCGCGACGTCGGCGCACGCTTCGATGCGAGCGCGCGTCGCGTCGTCGACCGCGAGCCCGCGCGCCGCGAGCACCGTCAGGAGCGCCGCCGCCTTGCCCTTCGCCTCGCCCTCGCGCAGCCCCGCTTCGCGCCCGCGCGCCTCGCCCTCGCGCAGCCCTTCGGCCCGCCCCCGCGCTTCGCCCCGTGCCTCGCCCTCGGCCAACACCGCGTCGAGCCCCGCGTAGCCCTTGCGCTCGAGCAGGTTCTGCAGCGTCTGCTCGAGCGCCGCCTCCCGGTCGTACAACGCCTCGACCAGGGGGCGGCTCTTCAGAATGCCCGGCGCCTCGAGCCGCTCGCCCGGAAGCCTCGTCGCCACCGCCCGCCCCTTCTCGTAGACCTCGACCCGCCGCGGCCCGACCAGCCGCACCACCCAGACGAAGCGCGTGCCGGCCCCGAGCAGTTGCTTGATCTTCAGCTGCAGGTCGGCCTCGTCTTGGCCCTGCGCCGCGTACTCGACCGCCAGCGGCGGCGCCTTGGTCGCCCACCCGCCCTCGCCCGCCCCCATGTCACCCACCGACAGGTCGGGCGCGCGCAACGTGCCCTCGCCCAGCACGTGCCCGACGTCGGTGCCGATCTCGGTCACCGACGGGTCGCTGGCGAGCGGAAGGGGCCCGAGCGCGTGCGGGCCGCCGTGCTTGGGCTGGGCCGGCGCGCAGTAGACCGCCCGCCCCTCGCTCAGCTCGTAGCGGTCGCCCTCACGCAGCTCGTCGATACGCGTCGGCAGGGGGCTTTGGTGCTGGGGCCAGCGCGGCTGCGTCATGCTTTCAATCGTAGCACGGCAAGGCCCGCCCGGGGCTCAGGGCGCCCCGTCGTCGAGCGCCTCGCGCGCCGAAGCGGCGGTCAGAGCGCGGGCGAGCCAGCGGTCGAGCTGCGCGCCGTCGTCGCACGCTTCGATGCGGGCACGCGCCTCGCCGTCGACCGCGAGCCCGCGCGCCGCGAGCACCGTCAGGAGCGCCGCCGCCTTGCCCTTCGCCTCGCCCTCGCGCAGCCCTTCGGCCTTGCCCTCGCGAAGCCCCGCCTCGCGCCCCCGCTGCTCGCCCTTCGCTTCGCCCTGCGCCTCGGCCAGCTCGGCCAGGCCGCGCGCCCAGGCCCCGAGCGCGGACGGGTCGGCGGGCGGCGGCGGCAGGTGCGCCAGCAGCGGCTCGTCGAGTGTGGGCGGCGCGGGCAGCGCGGGGCGGACGGCCTCGGGGCCGCAGAACGAGGCGAGCTTGTCGAGGCAGGCTTCGCGCACGCGGGCGGCGAGCTCGAGCACCCGCGCCTGCAGGGCCGTGAGCTCGGCGAGGGTAATGCGGTACGACTTGCTACACCGTGCTTCAATGTACGCCTTTCGCAACAGGTCGTGCAGCCGCTTGTCGTCGGGCTCGATCTTGGGCAGCGCCTCGACGAGCAGGGGGTGCTGCTCGGCGGCCTTCTGGCTCAAGAGGTTCAAGTCGTGGCTGCGCGCTTTGTACCCCGTCAAGACGAGGCTGGCGGTGTGGTAATAGCGCTCGGCCGCCTGGTGCAAGAGAAAGGCGGCGTGGTTGAGCAGGCCCCGGGCGACGAAGTAGCGGCAGCCGCGAAAGAACCCGCTGGCGCTCTCGAACCAGTGGCCGTAGTTGTATTCGCCGACGCCGAGGCGCTCGCGGTCGTTCAGGGCCTTGGGCGTGGCGAAGTCGAGCTTCTGGCCCGCGTAGAGCAGAATGCCTTCGTTCGCGATGTCGGCGAAGAAGTACTGCCCCATGCGGATCTCGCGGTTGAAGAACTTGATGTCGTGGGCGATCAGCGTGACGGGGCTGGGCGCCGCCGCCTCGCGCAGGCGCGCCTCGAGCGCGTGCCAGAAGGCGCCGTCGTTCGCCTGCGCGGGCTCGCGCACCACGGCGAGCAGGTCGAAGTCGCTCTGGTAGCCGGTCTGCGGGTCGTCGACCCAGTCGCCCCGGGCGTGGCTGCCGAACAGCACCAAGAGCCCGAGCGGCGCCGCCTCGCGGAAGAGGTCGACGAGGGCCGCGAGCTTGACCCGCTTGCCGTCGGGCAAGTGATCGAGAGACGTTTTCATTCACACACCCCCGCGGAAAGAGATTCGTCGAGACTAGCAAAAAGGGCGGAAGGGCGCGAGCGAAGAAGGCACGGCGCGGGCAATTTTTGGCCCGCGAGCAGCGCACCCGACCTCACGACCGAAGGCTCGCTCAAACCAGATAACGCCCAGCTCGCGCCGCGCAGGCCGCCCCGGCGAACGCCCACGCCACGCCAGCGCGCGCCGACGCCACGGAAAGCGCCCGCGCGCCGCCCCGTCGCCTCTCGCCCGGGTGCGCAACGCCTTTCGGCATCACGGCCGACGGCACCGGGCCTGAGATACGAGCGGCGCCCGGCGGCCCCGGACTGGACGAGGGGGTTGCAAAAGGCGCCCGCGGGCGGCCCCCGACTGAAGTCCTGGGCATTGGTCACTTCTTGGGGACAAGCTCGAGCCCGAGCTGTTCGCGCTGCGCCCGCAGCACCTCCGCGGCGATCGCCACCCGCTCCAGGCCTCGCCCCAATACCGTCGCGCCCGCCGGCGG
>DASTPP010000283.1:0-32537 GCA_035762175.1 Polyangiaceae bacterium
CGCGGCGCTCGGCGCGCTGCGCGATCGGCCCTTCTTCGTGCTGGCGCTGGCGCGCCCCGAGGTGCGCGAGCGCTTCGCCGACCCGTGGGCCGGGCGCGAGGTGCAGGAGATGCGGCTGGGGGGGCTGACGCGTCGGGCCGCCGCGCAGCTGGTGCGCCACGCGCTGCCGGAGGCGGGCGAGGGGCTGGTGGGGCGGCTGGTCGAGCGGGCGGACGGCAACGCGCTCTACCTCGAGGAGCTGGTGCGCGCCGCGGCCGCGGGGCGCGCCGACGCCCTGCCCGAGACGATCGCGGCGATGCTGCAGGCGCGCCTGGGGGCCCTCGCGCCCGAGCAGCGGCGCCTGCTCCGCGCCGCGAGCACGTTCGGCGAGGTCTTCTGGCCGTCCGGGGTGCAGGCGCTGCTGGGGGCAGGCCAGGGGCTGGCGCCGGTGGCCGAGGGCCTCGAGGCGTTGATCGAGCGGGAGCTGCTGGTCCGTCGCGCGGGGGGCCGCTTCCCGGCCGAGCCAGAACTGGCTTTCCGCCACGCGCTGGTGCGCGACAGCGCGTACGCGAGCTTCACCGAGGCCGACCGCGCGCGCGCCCATCGCGTCGCGGCCCGCTGGCTCGAGCAGGCGGGCGAGGCCGACCCGCTGGTGTTGGCGACGCACTACGAACGCGGCGGCGAGCCCGGCCGCGCGGCGGCCTGCTACCACCGCGCCGCCGGGCTATCCCTCGCGGGCAACGATCCGCCCGGCGCGCTGGCCTATGCCGAGCGGGCGCGCGCCCTGGGCCCCGACGAGGCGCTTCGGCCGTGGGTGCTGCACACCGCCGGGCAGGCGGCTGTGTTCGGCGGGCGGCTCGCCGAGGCCAAGCAGTGGACCGACCAAGTGCTTACGGCCGCGCCCCGCGGCAGCGGGGTGTGGTGCCTGGGGGCCCAGCTCCGATTCGTTGTCTCATTTCTATCCGGCGATCCAGAGTCCGTCTCGTTCGGGGTCGCGGCGGTCGAGGGCGTGGAGGCCTCGGCCGAGAACGCGGCGCCGCTCATCCAGATCCTGAGCTCGCTCGCGGTCGGCCTCGGCTTCGCGGGCCAACGGCCCCTGGCCGTGCCGTACCTCGAGCGTGCGGAGGCCTCGGTGGAAGCGCTCGGTGGTGATGTCGACCCGAGCTCGCTCGGCGCCTTCCACCTCAACCGCGGCAGTTTTCGGTTCGTGGTCGAGTTCGACTTGGAGGCGGCCCTGCGCGACGGTGAACAGGCCATCCGCTGCTGGCATGCGGGCAGCGCTCGTTCGTATGAAGGCACTGCCCACTTTCAGGTCGGCGCCATCCTGTGCCACCTCGGTGCGTTGGAGCGGGCGCTGGCCGAGCTTCATTGCGCGGTGGAGGAGGCCGCCCCCGGCGCGCCCAGCCAGCTCAACGGGCGGGCGATGAAGGCGATCGTCTTGGTGGAACTCGGCGCATGCGGGGAGGCCGAGCGGGAGGCAAGCCGGGCCCTCGCCGAGGCCCAGGCAGCGAACAATCGCCTCGCCGAGGCGGAGGCACGCAGGGCGCTAGCGTACGCGCTGCAAGCCTGCGGGGAGCCCGCCGCCGCGGAGCGCGTGATCCGCGAGGGGCTCGCGCGGGGCAGCCCGACCATGGTCCACCTCACAGAGTTCCACGTGGCGCTCGCGGAGGCGCGGCTCGCGCAAGGCCGCGCGGACGAGGCGCTGGCCCTCGCGCGCGAGGTGGCGACGTCCCAGGGCGAAACCCTCCGCGTGGCGTGGCTGAAAGCCAGCGCGGTGCAGGCCGAGGCGCTGCGGGCGGTGGGCGATCACGGAGCGGCCCGGGCGCTGCTCGCCACGTGCCGCGCCGAGCTACTGGCCCTGGCGGCACGCATCACGGATGACGCGCTGCGCGCGTCCTTCCTGGGGCGGGGGCTGTATACGGCGCGGCTGCTACGGCTGGCCGAGGCCGAGGGCGTGGGGGCCGGCGCGAGAGGCTGACATGCGCGGGCCGAAAGGCACGGTGCCCGTGCCACTGTGCCAGTGCGCCGCCGTGCTCACCCGGGGGGGCCGAGCGAATGCGCCGCCGCGTACGCCACTCGCAGTCGCGCCCGGTGTCTTGACGAGGCGCTCTTCTCGCGGAGCCAAGACGACGCGCCCGCCGATCAACCCTCCCTCTCCGAGTCGCCCTCCGATGCACGTCGGGCGAGCCATCGGCGGAGCTGGGTTCGGTGCATGCCTAGCGCCCGCGCCGCCCGCGCCACGTTCCCCCCCTCGCGGCGCAGAGCCTCGTCGATGACCGCGTCGGCCGGCCATGGCCCCTTGCGCCCGGTGGGTGCCGCGTTCGCCGCGGCGGCCGGCCGCTCCTGGGCCGGGGCGAAGGCGTGCCCCGCCGAGGGCGAGAGGTGCTGCGCCTCTACCGCCGCGCTCCCTGCGCTCCGCGCCTCCTGCACCGCCGTCCGGATCTCGCTCATCAGCTCTCGCACGTTGCCCGGCCACGGCCTGAGCAGGCACGCTTCGACCAGCGACGCATGGACTCTGAGCGGCGTGCCCTCCTCGGCGGCCGCCCCGAGCGCCTCGGCCTCGCGCAGCGCCGCGTCCAACAGCCAGGGGATCTCCTCACGCCGGTCTTGGAGCCGCGGCAGGCGCGCCTCCGGCCGCGCGATGCGGAAGAACAGGTCTTCGCGTAGCTTGCCCGCGGCCACGTGTGCGCGCAGATTCTTGTGTGTGGCCGACACCAGCGCGAAGTCGACCTTCACCGGCCGCGAGGCCCCGAGCGGGATCACCTCCTTCGCCTCGAGCGCCCGCAACAGCTTCGCCTGCACCCTGGCATCGAGCTCGGCCACCTCGTCGAGGAAGAGCACCCCGCCGCGTGCGGCCTGCACGTACCCCTCGGCGTCCGCCGCCGCGCCGGAGTACGCCCCCTTGCGCGCGCCGAAGAGCAGCCGTTCGGCCAGCCCCTCGGGAATGGCCGCGCAGTTGACGGCCACGAAGGGCCCGTCGCGCCGCGGGCCGAGCGCGTGGAACGCTCGCGCCGCGTGCTCCTTGCCGGTCCCGCTCGCGCCGGTAACGTGCAACACCGACCCGAAGCGCGCCGCGCGCCCGATGGCCTCCCAGAGGCGGGCGAGCGAGGGGCCGAGGACCGTGCCGCCGGCGGTGGAGACCCCCGCCCGGAAGGGCTCGACGTCGTCTTCGATGAGGAACACCGACGACCCCGCCCGCACGAGCCGGGGCTTCGCGCCGGCGGACAGGCCGGTCAGCGGCTCGCCGTCGACCCAGGTGCCATTCCGGCTGCCCAGATCCTCGACCTCCCACCGGCCCGCCTCCCGGCGCACGCGCGCGTGCCGGCGTGAGATCTGCGGGTCGTCGAGGTCGACGCCCGCCGCCTTGCCGCGCCCGATCGTGAGCTCGCGGCCCTCGAGCGGAAGGACGTCGCAGCGCGGCCCATCCACCGAGAAGACGAGGACCAGCCCCGGCGCCGGCTCCTTGCGGGCCGTGCGCCGCGACGCGCGAGAGGACATGTCCTCCTGCGTGGTCTTGCGCCCCGAGGTCACCATGGGCTCTCAGGGTAACGCGAATCGCATGGCCGGGCGCGTACGTTCCGTCGGTGATCCCACCGAGTCGTGCTAGCCAGGCTGAGCCCACCGCCGAGTCGCCCACGCCCCTATCGCTCTCGCCGTCGGTGCCGCTGAAGTCAGCGTTGCCCGATGCCCCGCCCCGCAGACGTACCCGAGCGCTTCATCGCACCCTGCCAGCCCGTCGGCCTTCCAGTTCGCCCACGCTGCCCCCAGCAGAAGCACCTCAGCCGCAAGCCCGGCACCTCTGGCCCCGTCGCCCACGCCCTTACTGCGGCAGCCGGTAGATGGCCCCGTCGGCCGCGCCCGTGACCCCCTCCAGGCCCGGATTGCTCGCCGAGGTGTTGCCCGTCAGCGTGCCCGGGTCGCTGAAGTAGACGAAGCTGCCATCCACCGCGAGCTGCGCGGGGCCGATGGGCGCGCCCCAGTACGCCGCGCTCTTGGCCGCCACGCGCCCGAGCACGCGCGCCTCGCCGCCGTCGAGCGCGCTACGATGCAGCTCGAGCTGGCCGGCGTTGAAGGCGAGCCAGTAAAGGTGCGTCGTCGTCACCGCCAGCCCGTGCACCACGCCGCCGACGTCGGCCGCCGGCACGACGGGCGTCGGCGCCGCCGGGGGCGTCGCGTCCGCGGCCACCTTGCCGAGGCCCGCCGTCGCGTCGGCCACGAAGACGTCGCCCTCGCCCAGCGCCAGGGTGACCATCGCGCCATCGGGCACCAGCTTGGCAGGGGCGGCCGCGCCCGCCTTGCGCCAGAGCCCCTGGTCGGTGTCGACGCTACCGCCCGCGTTCACCCAGAAGACCGTCGCCGCCGCGCCCGCGCCCTCGACGGCGAGCGCCGGCACCCGACCGAACTGCACGAACGACGGGCCCGGCAAGAGCTCTTCGGCCGTCGTGGGCGCGCCCGCCAGCGGGGCGCGGCGAAGGCGGCTGGTGCCGTCGAACGTGCTCCACCACAGCCGCCCGTCGGCCGCGACGAGCTGTTGCACCGCGGGCTGGCTGCCAAGGAACGTCGTCACGTCGCCGCCGGCCGTCGCCCCCTTGCGAATCACCCCGTTGTTGTCGAGGTCGCCGAAGAAGAGCGTGCCGTCGGCCAGCGAAAGCGAGCGCGAGCGAACGGACGCAACCGTGCCGAACACCGAGACCGGCGCGCCCCCGGCACGAGGCACCCGCTGCACCGCCGGCGGCAAGGCGTTGGCCGCGTCGCGCACGGGCACGACGAAGTAGAGGTTGTCGGCGTCGAGCGCGAAGGCGTACGGCGCCACCACGCCGCCGACGACCGCGACGGCCGCGCAGGCGCCCTGCGAGCAGGTCGAGCCCGCCTCGCAGGCGTAGTTGCAGGCGCCGCAGTTCGCCGCGTCGCCGGCCTTGAGGTCGACGCACGTGCCGCCACAATCGACCGCCGGCGCCGGGCAGACCAGGCCGCCACCGCCGCCGGCGCCGGCGTTACCCGACCCCGCCGAACCCATGAACGAGCCGCCCGTACCGCCCGTGCCCCCGCCACCGCCCGCGCCCTGCCCGCTTGCACCGCCCCCGCCGCCGGCCGCCGGACACTCGGGCGCGCCGGGGCGCCGCCGACAATACTCATCGAGGTCGATGAAGTACCCCGACGAGCACGAGGCAACGGCGAGGACACCAAGCCAGGCGGCAAGGCCCGCCAGGCGCGCTCGGAGCCTCAAAACCTTCCTCCGACCGAGGTTAGGGCGCCGCCCGTAACAGGAATAACCCCGACGGACGGCGCCGGCGCGCGCTTCGGGAGCAGGGCGTACGTCACGAGGCCGGCCCCCGCCGCGAGCCCGACCCCGAGCGAGACGGCCGAGAGCGTGCCGTAGAGGTCGGCGCGGTCGACGGTGCTCTGCTGCCCCGGGGGGCAGGCGCGCCCGCCGCACGCTTGCGCGAGATCGCCGCGCTCGCCCTGGCGGAGGCCGAAGAAGAGCCCCGCGCCCGCCAGCCCCGCGACGCCGGCGCCGCCGAGCACCCAGGGCCAGGGCGACGACCGAGGCGAGACAAAGACGACCGAGGCCGCGGGCGGCGGGGGCAGCGCGGGCGCGGGCTCGACCACGCGCGCGAGGGCCACCTCGGCCCATCGGCCGGGCACCACCTGCGCCTTGGCGTGGGCGAGCGGCTTGCCACGCCGCCGCACTTCGAAGACGTGATCGCCCCCGAGCAGCGTCACCTCGAAGCCCGGCACGAAGGGGCCCTGCGTGACGTCGTCGATGACGAGCTCGCCTTCGAACGTCGCGTCGCTGACGACCTTCACGTCGCCGACCTTCTCGGGCGTGAGCAGCTTGCGGTAGAGCCGCTCGGCCATCTGCTCGCGGGGCCGGCCGTCGTAGGGTAGCGTCACCGAGCGGTCGGGCTCGCCCTCTTGCCAGAGATGCAAGCGCACCGTGGGGCGGCTACCCTCGTTGAAGATGTAGCCCCAGAGGTAGCGCTTCGCCCGCATGGTGCCGGCGATGCGCTTGAGGCAAGGCCCATCGAAGGCCAGATCACTGCCCGGGGTCAGCGGTCGGCCCAACCCCTTGAGCTGACACTTCACTTCGGCCGCCCGTACAATCAGCGAGGGGCTCATGCCCCCCAGCGTGTACTCGGGCGCGTCGAGCACCTGCTGGCGCAAGGCGTTGGTGAGGGTCTTGGCGAGGTGGTCGTTCACGAGATCGGCCTCGAGCGCCATCACCATGATCGACTCGGTGCCGGCGCCCATGGGCGCGGCCTGCGCGGGCGGCGAGCCCAGCGACGCGAGCAAGCCGACGGCCGCGAGCCGCGCGCGAGCCGCCGCCCTCATGGGGCCGACGCCTGGGCGCGCTGCGCCTGTTCGTGGGCCAGCGCGAGGCAGCGGGCGTCACCCTCGAGCTGACAGAGGCTCAGCAAGCGCTCGAGCTCGGCCCGGCTGGCCCGGCCGCCGCGGGCGCGCGCCTCGAGGTGGCTTCGCTCGCCGCCTTCGCGCCGACTTCGTACCCTCGACCCGCCGGGCGCCGCGGCGCTCAAGGTCGCAACGCCCCGCGCGGACGTACCCGGCGCCGAGACCGAGCCCAGCGGGCGGGGTTCGACGGTGGGCCCGGCAGCGAGCTGCCTGCCCTCGGGCGCGGCCTTGGTCGGCGCCGCTGCCGCTTCGACGGTTACGCTCGGCGGGCGCGGGGGCGCCGGTCGGCCGCGTCTGCCGGTCGACCAGGCGGCCAGCGCGCCGACCGCCGCCCCGATCGCAACGACCACGGCGACCAACGACGCCGTCGTGCCGAAGACGCCCCGACGCCGCCGTGTCGTCAGCCCCCCGGTGGTGTCGGCCTCGGCCCGCCCTCGCTCAGCCCCCTCGTCGCCCTCGGCGGGCGCCGGCAGCGGCCCCGCGGCCTCGGCCAGCCCGCCGTTCGGCGCTCGCGCCGTCGAGGCGAGCCCCGGCGGCGGCGCCGCGAAGACCGGGGCCGGTGGCCCCTCCGCCTTGCCCTCGCCCGCCCCGCCGGGTTGGCGGTCGGCGGGCAGAGCCCCGAAATGCACGGCCGCCCCTTGCCGCCAGCCAACGTCATGCGGCCCGGCGACGCCCGGCCCGAGGGGCGCCACCACCGCGACGCCCTCTCGCGCTCGCTTCGCGGGCATCGTCGTCTCGCGAAGAACCCGGTACGACGCCGGCACGACCCCCGGCGCCGGCAGCGGCACCGGGCCGACGGCTTCGAACCTGGACACGCCTCGCTCGACGTCGGGTTCGACCGCGGAGGTGGCCCCCTCGGGACGAAGGCCTGGCGCGGCGTCGAGCGCCGGCAAGGGCACGTGCTCGCCCAGCACGCGGTCAAAGCGCGGGTCGGGCACCTGGCTCGGCTCGAGGTAGCGCACGAGCGCGACGCCCGCGACGTTGATGGCGTCGCCGCCCTCGAGCAGGTGGCTGCCCAGCAGCTGGTGGCCGTTGACGAAGACGGGCCCGCCCTCACCCTCGAGTTCGTACAGCTCGCCCGGCAGCGCGCGGACGACGGCGTGCCAGGCGCTGACGGCCTTGTGCATGATGCGGAGGCTGCACCCGTCGTCGGAGCCGATGGTCACGAAGTCGTTGCGCCGGAAGACGTACTCGGTGCCCGCCGACGGGCCGGCGATGACGCGCAGGCGCGCCGGCGTCATGGCGCGAGGCGGCGGCGTGAGGGCGCCCGTGAGGTGGTCGTTCGACAGCGTCAGCCGGTAGGCGCCGAGCTGCACCACGTCGCCGACCCCGACGGGCGTCGGCTCGCGGATCTCGCAGCCGTTGACGTACGTATGCGTGCGGCTGCCCTCGTCGACGACCAGCCACCGGTCGCCGTCGCGCTCGAAGCGGGCGTGCCGGCGCGAGACGTCGAGCTGCGCGAGCACGACGTCGTTGTCGGTCGCGCGCCCCACCTCGTACCGATCGCGCGAGAGGCGATGGTACGTGCTCGACCCCTCTTCGTCTTCGACGGTTAGAAGCCACATGACGCGATGGGTAAGCGACCGGCTCGCTTGACGCCCCGAAGGTAGGCCGAGCCCCCCGCCGTCGCAAGCGCGGCCGGGGCGGGCCGCCTCACCAAAAAGCCCCCGACCAAACAACCCCAACGCCCTGCCGGTCGGGCGCCACGAGCACCCGCGACACGACCGCCGGCCTGCCCGCCTCGGCCTTTCGCGACGACGCCATCGCGTCAGGCGCCCCCCCCGGCGACACCGCGGCGTAGGCCAGGGCGAACGCCCCCGCGCCCAGCGCCGCCGCCCCCGTGACGAGCGCGGCCGGCAGGTAGGGCGCCCCGCCGCCTTCGTCGCGGTCGCGCGCCCAATGCGCGACGAAGAGCCCGGCCGAGCAGGCGGCGACCCCGAGGCCGATGCCCCCGACGATCGGAGGCAACGCCGAGCTCGGGCGCGTCGGCGCCGGAGCGGCCGGGGCAGAGGCCTGGCCGGGTTGACGCGTCGATTCGTCAGGCCACGCGAGTTGAACGAGAGCGGTAAGATCGCGGTCGCTCGCCGAGGCCTCGGCCAGGCGAAGGGTGTGGCGCAGGGGCGCCCGACCCTCGAGCTTCACCTCGAGCGAGTGTTCGCCGCGAGCGACGACGAACGGCCCCCACGTCAGCTGCCCGTCTTGGTAGCCCGCTTCGCGCTCGGCGCCGTGGGCAACGCCGTCGATGAGCAAGGTCGGGTGCACGCCCCGGGGCACGGGCCGCACGCTCACTTCGACCTCGGCGACGTACCGCGCGGCATCGCGCAGGCCGCGACGGCTCGCGTCGGCCACGTAGTCGAGGTCGGCCCCCTCGACGCCCATCGATAGCGCGAGGGACCGCGAATAGTCTTCGTAGGCGGCCACCCAGCGGCCCAACTTGGCGTGACAGACGCCCCGATTGTAGCGCAGCGCGGCCGTCTCTTTGAGCGCGAGCAAGTCGCTCAGAATTCGCAGCGCCTCGCCCCAGCGCCCGGCCACCATCAAGGCCTCGGCCGAGCGGAACAACGCCCGAGCGCGCTGCCGCTCGCCCGGGGCCAGCGCTTGGCCGTCGCCGGCTTGCGCGAAGGCCATACGATCTTGCCCAAGGGTCAGTACGGCTGCCGCGAGCAGGAGGGCGAGCCGACACCGGCGCCTCGCCAACGACATGATCACCGCCATCGCACCTTCGGTCACAAGCCTGCACCCGGAACGACCGATGCCCCTTGGCAAGCTCTTCGACGTTATCTTTACTACATGGGCCTCCGCGGTTCGAAGGGTTTGTAGCCATGAGCGACGACAAGGGCGGTCACGACTCGGGCGGCGGCACCACGTTTCTGCTGGAGCCACATACGCCCGTGCCCGGCACGCCGTACCAGGTCGTGGGCGTGCTGGGCTCGGGGGGCATGTCGACCGTTTACGAGGCGCTTCACCGCGACACGGGCGAGCACGTCGCCCTCAAGTTGCTCAGCGGTCACCTTGCGAAGAGGCGCGTGTTCGTCAAGCGCTTTCTGCGCGAAATTCAGGCGCTGAGCGTGCTCTCGGGGCAACCGCACATCGTGCGCTTCGTCGGCGCGGGCACCTTGCCGAACGGGCAACCCTTTTGCGCGATGGAGCTACTCGAGGGCTCGACCCTTCGCCAGCGCCTGCGCTACGGGCCCCTGCCGCTCTCGCAGGCGATCTCGTACACGATTCAAGCCCTCTCGGCGGTCTCCGCCGTGCACGGGGTCGGCATCGTGCACCGCGACGTCAAGCCCGACAACGTGTTCTTGCAGACCACCGGGCTCTGCAAGCTGCTCGACTTCGGTGTGCTCAAGGTCTTGGTCGAGGGGGGGCCCATCGACGGGCAGACGCCCCTGACGGCGCCGCAGACGCACGTCGGCACGACGCACTACATACCGCCCGAGCAGGCCGCCTTCAAGACGCCCGACCACCGGGCCGACATCTACGCCGCCGGCGTCATGCTCTTCGAGCTCCTTTGGGGCCGCGTGCCCTTCGGCGAGTTGGGCCGAGACGATTACCTCAAGCGGGTGATCAACGAGGGCTTCCCCTCGCTCGAAGACGTCGGCGCGACGGGCTTCCCTAGTTCGATTCGCCGCGTCGTGCGCGTGGCGACGGCCCAAAACCCGGACGACCGGTACTCGACGGCCAGCGAGTTCATCGCCAAGCTCATCGAGGCGGCCATGTGTGAGGGCATTGCGATCCCCACGCCGCGCCCCGAGGCGGCGGCCGAGAGCGCCCAAGCGTCGTCCCACGTCGTCGTGCGGCCGCGTCGCGGGGGCGCCAAGGCGTGGGCCGACGCCTCGCACCTGGCCGATACCGTCCCCCTCCCCCAGCGCAACCAAGCGCCTCGCAACCCCCCGCTGCCGTCGCCCCGGCGGGCGGCCGACGCCCCGCCGGCGCCGCCGGCTGCACCGACGAGCTCGGCGCGCTCGACTGCGGAGGGGGGTGACGCTACCCCAAGCGGCAAAGCAACGCCCGTCCTCCCTTCGAGAACGCGCGAACGCCTCTCGCTGCTCGCCCTCCTGCACCGAGACTCCGACTTGCAGGCTCGGCCGCCCCGCGCGATTTGGGTCGAGCCTCGCCCCCCGTCGTCTGGCGAGCAAGAAGTCGGGCGGAACGCCCCGCCAAGCCCGGCCCGAGAGGGGCGAAAAACACCGAGCTCTTCTCCGAAGGCAGAGCAGGTTACCCTCGCCAGCAGGCTGTCCCCGGCGGGCGCGACCTCGTCGCGAGACTCTCACCCGGGGGTCGAATCGCCGCGCGTGCGGCTCGTCGCGCCGCTCACGGGGCGCTCTGGCGGGGCGAGCCGTCGAGCCGCCGTGGCGCTGGTCGGCTGCGGGCTTCTCGTGGCCTTCTTGCTCGCCCGAGGGCGCGACGAGATGGCAGGCACGCTACCTTCAACGGGCCCCTGGGCGCAGCACCATGCCGCCCCGCCGCCCGCTGCCGGCACAGCACTGCCCCCTGACGATTCTGCCTCGGAAGGGGGCCGAGACCGCCGCGGCGGGGCGGCCGACGAAGGCCCCGCTTCGCCCGCGGCCAGCCGCCACGTCGCGCCGCCGGCGGCAAAACCGGCGATAGAGCGCGACAAGGTGCCCCTCCCCGCCGAGCCCGGCAATCGCCCCCCCCAACCCGGGCTCGAGGGGTCGCACCTCGGGGCCCCCAAGGTGACCCCGCCCAGGCGCCCCCAGCAAGGCGCCGACGAAGACGCGCATGACTTTAAGCCTGGCATCGAACCGGGGCTGTAGCTCCGATTTGGGGCGGGTCGCACACGGTGGTTCGCCACCGGCGGAGCTGCGCCCCGAATCGCCCAGCCGCCGAATGCCGGAGAACGAGGGAGCCCGGTGGGGTGCTGGACTCGCTCGCCCCGAACGCGGAGCGCTTCGCGACGCCCGCCGATGGGTTGCAGGCACCATAGGGGTCGCCGGCCGCGGGCGAGGCTCCGGCACGACATCGCGCTCGGTTGCGAGCTCGGCGAGCCGCGAGTTGACAATCATGGCGGCCGAGCGCACCCTCGACTCCATGGGTGCGGCGGCGCCCGTCGTTTCGATTCCATTTCGCAGAAGGGCGTCGATGGGCACCGATTCCGATTGGTCGTATGAGACCGAGCAGGCCGTGGCGGGCGCGCTGGGCATGGTTCCGGGCATCGGGTCCCTGCTCTCGGCATTGACCTACATGTTGTGGCCGTCCACGGACGACGTCTGGGGCGAGATCCAGCAGCAGGTCCAAGACCTCATCGGGCAAGACCTCTCCCAGTACGATCAGCAGCAGGTCACCGACGCCCTCCAGGGGTTGCAGGGCGTCATCAACAACTTCCTCGTCGTCGTCAACACGACCACGGAGCCCAGCTACATCGCCGAGAACTGGACCGCCGCCAACAGCCTCTTCATCGCGAGTGCGCCGACGTTCCAAGATTCCACCTATGGCGTGGCCCTGCTCCCGCTGTTCGCCCAGTTCGTGAACCTGCACCTCTCGCTCCTGCGCGACGGCGTGTTGTTCGGCAGCCAGTGGGGCTTCGAACCCGACGTGATCGCCGAGATCCAGAAGCAGCTCACCACCGCGATCACGAATTACACGGAGTACGCGAACAAGACCTACGTCGGGGGCTTCACGTACCAATATGGCCAATGGCAGGCGCCCCTCTCCGGTTCCGCGATCTCCAAACCAATTGGCTCGGGCTCGTTCTCGTCCGGAGAGCAGTACTTCCTGTGGAACAACACCTACATCCGGCAGCTGACCCGGACGGTGCTCGACTTCGTCTCGCTGTGGCCCTACTTCGATCCGTCGAGCACGACCTATCCGGCCACGATTCGCCTGACCAGCGAGATCTACAGCGATCCAGCCGGCACCGCGCAGGGCTGGCGGTTCGTGCAGGGCAGCCCGGGGCAGCTGGGCGTACCGACGCCGCCGACCCAGCCGATGCAGCAGCTCACCCTCTGGGCCTATGACAACCTCGACGCGGTGCAGGCGACCTACCCCGAGGGGTGCGGCCCGAACGGCGTGACCACGACCGCGCGCCAGGGCGACCAGAACGGTGGCAGCAACGTGCCGCCCCACGGCGGCGTATTCGACGTGGCGACGAACCCCATCGTGCAAGTGTGGGTCTTTCTCTGGGGAGGCGAGCCCTCCGGCGTCCAGCTCCAATTCCAAGACGGCACGACCGCCGTCGTCGGAGAATTCGACCTCGACGCAGCCACATCGTTCTCCTACTCGGGCCAGATCGTCTCTAGCGTGTACATCAACGGCGTGGGCACGTACGGCTCGGCCGACTGCGTCTTCTTCGGATTTCAGTACCAGAACCCGAACCTGATCAGCGTCTCCACCGTGGAGACGATGTACATCACCGACCCCACGCTGGAGAGCCTCCAAGATCTACTGAACCGCCTGCCGGCGGGCTCCGTCGATCCCACCGTGATCGAGCAGACCGCGACGGCCGAGGGTTGGCAAGCCCTGCGGGCCGCCTACTGGCAGGCCCTCTCCTCCCCATCGAGCGGCTCCGTCTCGCGCAACCGGACCTCCGCGCGAGCGCAGTGAGCTCAGCGCCTCGGGGACGTCAGCGCCAGCTCCACGTCCCCGAGGCGCACCTTGTCGCCGGGTGCACTTCTCGGGGCTTGCCCGGCCCGCCGTGCCGACGAGGGCGAACCTTCGGAAGTCCTCGCCAGGGCTCACTCCCGGGGCCATCCCCCTCGTCGTCGGCCCCGGTCTCCCGTGTCGCCCTCGAGCGGCGCCTCGTGCGCCTGGCGCCGGGCGCGCCCTGCCTCGGGGCGTGGTTCGACGAGACAAGGCCGGCGCTGGGGGCTCGTCGAGGCGGGGCAACCGCGACGGGGGCGACGCGCCACGCATGGCAGGGGCGGGCGCCGCGCGGACGCCCCCCGGGGCGTTGACGGGCCCGGCCGAAGGGTGCTCGCATACTTTCGTTCGGGAGGGCCGCGCATGGCGACGTTCGTGCTGGTTCATGGTGCGTTTTACGGGGGGTGGGCCTGGAAGCGCGTGCGCGAGCACCTGCGCCGCAAGGGCCACGAGGTCTGGACGCCGACGCTGACCGGCGCCGGCGAGCGGCGGCACCTGCTCGGCCCCGCGGTGGGGCTCGGCACGCACATCGACGACGTGGTCAACGTGCTCGAGTACGAAGATCTGCGCGAGGTCTGCCTGGTCGGGACGAGCTACGGGGGCATGGTCATCACCGGCGCGGCCGGGCGGGCCGCCTCGCGCGTCGCCGCGCTCGTCTACCTCGACGCGCACCTGCCCGACGCGCGCCAGTCGGCCAACGGGTCCTTCGCCGAGGGTACCACGGACGTGCTCCGCGCCATGGCCGGCGGGCCCGCCGCGCCCGCGCCAGGCGCCGCCTCGGCCCCCGCGCCCGCGCCAGACGCCGCCTCGGCCCCCGCGGGGCCCGCCGCGCCGCCCCCGGGGCCGGCGCGGGACGAAGACTGGCTGCTGCCCCCCTTGCCCTTCGCCGCGACCGAGCTGGTTCGCGACGAAGATATCGCCTGGGTCGCCCCGCGGCGCGTGCCCCACCCCTTGCGCACGCTCAGCGATCCGCTGCCGCTCGACGCGTCCGAGCTCGCGCCGCCGAGCATCACGCGCACGTACGTGCACTGCACCCGGCGCGCCGCGCTCGTCGCGCTCTTCGGCACCGACCCGCTGCGGCCCTTCGCCGAGAAGGCGCGCGCCCTCGGCTACCGCTATCGCGAGCTCGACGCCGGCCACGACGCCATGATCACGGCCCCCGAAGAGGTCAGCGCCCTCTTGCTCGAGGCGGCCGGCGCGTAAGCCCGCGCTCGGCCGAGGCGCGGGCACCGCCGGGGCGCGCGTCGGGGCGACAACTTCTTTGACGCGCACCGGTCGGCGGGCCCGGCGACAGCGACCCCTTACGGCGACGCCAGGGCCTCTCGGCCAGGGTCTCGGCCGGCCGTCGGGGCCGGGCGAAGCGCCGGCGCGAGCGCCCGAACCCCCTGCACGGCGCCGGCCGCCATGGCCCCCGAGATCAGCGCGCCGACGATGCCGTGGCCGGCGCGGCAGCTCGCCCCCGCGAGGTAGAGCCCGTCGATCTCGGTCCGCGCGGCCGGGCGGCCCCACAGATATTGCGCCGGCGTGGCGGCGATGCCGTACGAGGTGCCCGCGGTCGCCGACGTGAACCGGCGGTGGGTGAGCGGCGTCGCCACCTCGCAGTACGCGAGCTCGTCGCGAATCGCGGGGAAGACGCGCCGCGCCGCCTCGAGCAGCGCGTCGCCGAACTGCCGCTTGCGCCGCTGGTACGCCTCGCGCTTGCGGTACGAACCGTCGGCGACCTCGGCCTCGGTGACCCCCCAGGCCTCGGGGGCCGAGGGCGCGAGCCCCATCACCTGCAGGTTGGTCACGCCGGGCGGGGCGAGGTGAGGGTTCTCCGGATCTTTGAGCGACGCGATGGAGATGAAAGCAAAGGGGTCGGCCGAGAACTCGCCGCGCCGGGCGGCGGCGTACTGCGGCTCGCTGTCGTACCCCGGGTGGACCCAGTAGTTGGTTCGCGGGTGCCCCTCGGCCCGCAGATCGCGCCGCAGGCCGACGTACACGACGCCGAGGGCGGGCGCCATCTCGAAGGCGCGCGTGCGCGCGAGCGTCTTCGGCGTGAGGTGGGCGGGGCCGACGAGGTGCTCGATCGTCTGCTTGAGGTCGGCGTTCGAGACGACGCAGGGCGCCCGCACGACGCGCGCGCCGAGGTGCTTGCTCACGATCTCGACGCCGAGCACGCGCCCGCGCTCGACGAGGATGCGACGAACGCCCGCGCGCAGCAAGATCTTGCCCCCGTTGCGCTCGATCGCCTCGGCGAGGCGGTCGGAGAGGACCTGCCCGCCCCCCTTGGGAAAGTAGGCGCCGCTCATGTAATGCGCCACGAGCCCGGCGCCGACCGGCAGCGACGCGCGGCTCGGCGGCAGCGCGTAGTCGCCGCTCTGCCCGGCGAGCACCGCCCGCAGCCGCGGGCTCTTCGTGCACGTGTCGAGAAAGGCCGCGTAGGTCGACCGCGACCAGCGCGCGAGCAGCAGCGCCTTCGGCAGCATGCGCAGCGACCCGAGGGCGCCCGCGCCGCCGCCCTGCAGCCGGACGAGCGGCTCGAGGAGCGACAGGTAGCGCTCGATGCCCCGCCGCTCGTCGGGGAAGTGCTCGAGCAGCCGCCGACGGAAGGCCTCGACCCCCTTCGGCATGCGAAACGTAAAGTCGGGGAACACCAGCGTGTCGTACCCGTCGCCGTCCAGCTCGATGAACTCGACCGGGTCGGCGCCGGCGGCGCGCAGAATGCGCGGCACGATGCCGCGCGGGCCGCAGCCGCCGATGTAGTGCAGCCCGACGTCGAACTCGTAGCCGCGGCGCTTGAAGACGGTCGCGTTGCCGCCGGCCACGTAGTGCCGGTCGACCACGAGCACCCGCGCCCCGCGGTTCGCCAGAATCGCCGCGGCGCTCAGGCCGCCCAGGCCGGCGCCCACGACGATCGCGTCGAAGCTGTCGCTCGGTAGCGTGCGGAATCGCTCGGTCATGTCGCTCACCCTATCTTCGGCGCCGCCGGGCCGAGGCGACCCGCCGGGCCGACCGCGACGCGCATGATGACGGTGTTAACATGCCAAGTTGACGCCGTCAACTTGCGCGGCTACGCCCCGGCCCTCGAGAGGTCTCGTGGCGAAGGCGACCAGCGAGGGCAAGCGGCAGGCGCGAGCGGCGAAGGCGGCACAGGCGGCGCAGGCGGCGCGGGCGGTGCGAGCGAAGCCGCGCGATCGCTACCACCACGGCGATCTCCGCCAGGCGCTGCTCGACGCGGCGGTCGCGCTGGTCGAGCGCGAGGGGCGGCGGGCGCTGACGCTGCGCGGCGTGGCGCGGCTCCTCGGGGTGTCGCAGGCGGCGCCCTACCGGCACTTCGCCGACAAAGAGGCGCTGCTCGCGGCGGTCGCCGAGGGGGGCCTGCGGGCGCTCGCGGCGCAGATGGGCGAGGCGGCCGCGGCGCAGGGGGCCGATCGGGCGGCGCGGTTCCAGGCGCTCGGCGTGGCCTACGTCGAGTTCGCCGCGGCGCAGACGGCGCGCTTCCGGGTGATGTTCATGGCGCTGAGCGCCGACGAAGGCGCCTACCCCTCGCTCTCGGAGGCCTACGGTCAGGTGTTCGGCCTGCTGCGCGAGGCGATCGCCGCGTGCCAGGCCGAGGGGCTCGTGCGCGCCGGCGACCCGAGGCGGCTCGCGCTCGCGGCGTGGTCGATCGTCCACGGCCTCGCGGAGCTCGAGACCAACGGGCAGCTGCCGCGGCTCGGGCTCGAGGCTGCGGCGACGCACGATCTCGCCGCCTCGGTGACGCGCGCCTTGTTCGTCGGCCTCGCGCCCCGCGGCGAGAAGGCATAAACCCCCGCGGGGGCCGACTCTGCGGCGGCTCGCGCGCCGTCACCCCGGTGCCGTTCAACCCGGTGCCGTTCAACCCGGTGGCCGTTCAACCCGGTGGCCGTTCAACCCGGGACCGGAAACTTTAGTTGACATCGGTTGACAAACGAGTACGGTCGAACGAGTCGCGACGGGCGGCTCCTCTCGGGGGGGCACGCCAGAGCTTTGCGCCACGAAGTAGGGAGACGGCGATGGGCGTTCACGTGATTCTCGACATCGATCCGCGTGGCATCGACAAGAGGGCGTGGGCCCGGGCCTACGACGAGACGCTGACCCTCTTGCGGGCGTGGCGACCGCGTCTCCTGGGCTGGGGCTGGCGTACGATCGAAGGCGTGCAAGTGCCCATGTACCGGCACGAGATCGAGCGCGTTGGCGACGCCCCTCGGCAGAGATGCTGGGCGGTCGTCGGCGACCAGGAGAGCTTGCAAACGGCCGAGTGCCAGTCGCTCTACCGTACCCTCGACCACTACGCGTTGCCCGAGGGCGAGCCCGACGACGATGACATCGTGGCCGCCGCCGCCGCCCCGAGCCGCGACGATACGGGCGGCGCTCGGCGGGTGTTCGGCGACAAGACCCAGGGGTGCCCCTACCATTTTGCCGTGCTCGCGGCGGCGATGCTCGTCGAAGAGCGCTTTCCGCGGCGCGCGATGGTGTGGGGCGACATCGATCGGGGGCAAGCCGAAGAGGCGCGGCGCCTGGCCGCCCCGTTGCTCGGCCGCGAACTACCGCTGCCCGTGCGCGTCGACGCCGAACGGCTCGCCGATCGCCTGCGGGTGCGCTACGGCGCCGACGCCCTGCCGGGCGCGTTCGAGCGCGTCTTTCTCGGCGATCCGAACGAGGTGCACGAGATCGTGCTGCGCGCGTTCCCGGGCGAGCACGGGGCACGACAGTGGCTGCGGTCGCTGAACGAGTACCGCTCGCCGGGCTCGATCGGCACCGTCAACCTCTTGATCGCGTGGCTCAACGCCGGCCGCGAGCTGGGCGAAGCGTGCCGGCTCGCCTGCGTCGACGCCGAGGGGCCCCGCTACGCCCCCGAGGCCTTCGTCGACGCGCTCGCGTCGACCTGGGTCGCCGTCGCGCGCTCGGCGCGGGGGCCCCTCGACCCGTTTCGAAAGCCGCCCGGCGAGGCCCCCACCGTCGCCTCGCTGCTGGGCTCGTTCTTGCTCGATATGGGCACGTCGGGGCGGCGCCTTCGGGTCGAGCTCGGGCCCGACGCCATCGCGCGCGCCCTCCGGGCGACGTTCGGCGACGGAGGGCCGGCGCTCGCGGCGCGGCTGCACGAAAAGAGCGCCGCCCTCGAGGGCGAGCTCCGCCGGCACGCCGACGACGTGAAACGGTTCGTCGAGCGAGCGAGCCAGCAAGCCGGAGACGACACCGAAGCGCTCGCGACGCTTCACCCCGTCGACTCGATGGGAGAAAACCAACGCGCGTGGGTGCGAGCGACGGCGTGGGGCGTGATGCAAGCTCTGGCGAGGCTGCGCGCCGACCCGGCCATGGCGGCGCAGCTCTCGGACGCGCCCAAAGCCAAGGGCGCGCTCGTCCGGGTGCTCACCAGGCGCCCGCTGACGCTCACCGAAGACGCTTGGGACGCCATCACGTCCGAAAACGACGCCGACGTTCTCGCCTGGTACGTCGCGCTCGCGAGCATGGGCGCCGACGAGCTGCGCGCCTACCAGGTGCGCCGGGCGCTGTTCGAGAACGCCGAGCTTCGCCAGTACGCGATAACGCTCGGCCGCGACCGCCGAGAGATGCGCGAGGTCGGCAAGCTCATCGCCAGCGCGTCCGGCGACCGGGGCCCGCGAGGCGTGAGCGAGTAGGCGTCTTCGAGCGACTCGCGCGACGCTTTCGGGCCCGGCCGCCGGCTTCACAAGGTCACGTCGCCGGGCGCGTTGGTGTCGAGCTTCGAGCGCCAGGTGATGGCGAGCTCGTCCGCGCACAGCAAGTTGTTCGAACCCCCCTCGGCGATCAGGGTCTGCCACTCGAGAACGAGCCGGTACTTGCGCGCGCCCCCGCCGCTATTCGTATAATTGGACCGGAAGCGGCCGCCGTGGCCAAACCCCTCTAGCAGAATAGAATCGGCGGCGACCCAGTCGTTGTACGCCGCGTCGGTCGTACGCTCGACGTGGACCATCACGCGGCCCTGGTTCGCCTGGCACGACTCGCTCAGGCTCTCGTGGCTGGACAGCTTGACGGCCTTGGACAGGCAGAACGCCATGGCGCGCTCGTGGCCGGCCGCCGTCGGGCCGCCGACGCCGGGGACGTTGCTCTGGCGCTGCTGCAGGCCGCCGGAGACGTGGGCGCCCGAGGCGATCTGGCTGTATTGCGAATTGAAATTGGCCTGAAACTCGAGATAGTCGAAGCCTTGATACCCGTAGTTGCTCGCGTAGGGGTTGCTCGTCCCGGCCCAGGCCCAGCAGTCTCTGTTCGCGTCCGAATTGCCGTCGTTCAACCCCTCGTTGGTGACGGCCAAGGCCCCGAACAGGCGGGGCGGGGCCGCGAGGTGCCGCGGCTCTGCGGCGATGCCGGCCACGCGCCGGGACACCTCGGCGTGGTGCTCGACGAGCCGCCGGGGGACGGGCGTGCCCTCGGGGGCGAGCGCCAGGAAGACCTCGAGGGCCGTGGCGTTCGAGTCGTCGAGCAGGGACGATAGATCGGTGTCGCCCAGCTCCCAGAAGGCGATGCCACCGCCGGGCTCGGTCAGGCCCTCGTCCACGAACACGATCTCTCCGCCGGGCACCACGAGCGTCGCGATCTTGGCGTTCACGGTGCTCGCCGGCGCGGCCTCGGGCCCGCCGTTCTCGAGCTCGCCGGCCTCGCCCAGGGTACTCTCGGCCGCGTCACCGTCGAGGGTACTCGGGCTCTCGGTGCAAGCTTGAAGCAGCGCGCCCGCGAGGCAGAGAGAAATGAAGCCGATCGTTTTCATGGTCTGGCACCCTTTCGCGCCGTAAGGTCGGCGCAACGTCGTGAAGGCGCCAGTTGCAACGGGCATGCCTCGGCCCCACCCTCGAGTTCGCCAGGGAAATGGCCGACTCTGGCTCTCTCTGGGTGTCACCGCGGAATGACAGTGTTTTACGGGCGTGACAGCGCGGCGCTCGCCGGTGTCGCGCCGACGTTACGCGCTGCCCGCCGTGCGTAAGCATGACCCCGCGCC
This sequence comes from Polyangiaceae bacterium, assembly GCA_035762175.1. Lineage (GTDB taxonomy): Bacteria > Myxococcota_A > Polyangia > Polyangiales > Polyangiaceae > DASTPP01. The sequence goes on from DASTPP010000283.1 coordinate 19,967, forward strand.
ACCACCCGGCGACCGACCCCGAGAACGAGGCGGGCCCGGGGGCAGCCGCCCGGGCGCGGGCCTGGCGCGGTGGCCGGCCCGGCAGTCGCTCACTTTGTCGAAGGGCGGGGCTGGTCTCTGGAGCACCAAAGCCCAGGCCGTCTCAAGCAGGAGCGCCGTCGCCTCGGCCGGGCTCAGGCCCCCGTTGACGACGAGGGCACGGGCTCGGTCGGCGAGGCGCTTGGCCTTCTTGCTCAAGCCCGGGGCCTGGAGGCGGAAGAACTCGGCGCGGCCGTCAGCCGAACCGTGCTCGTACCCGAAGGGAAAGGCGGCGCGCTCGCGGAGGAAGCCGAGGTCGCACTCGAGATCTTCGTACCAGTGCGGGGGTGGAGAGAGTTGGGCAAGACGCCTTCTGCGTCCGCCCGTGCCCCGTTTCAACCTGCCGCGGGGCGTAAACTCGCGGAATTGCCCCGAGCACTGCACCCTGTGCACCGGACCGACCGGCGCGCGGGGGCGACGCCGGTAATGTGGTCTGCCGTGGGCGTCGCCCGCCACGCAACGACGCCGGGCGGGGCCTCGAATTCGGCCTCCTGCTGCTGGCGCAACGTGGTAAGAAATTCGATCTGGCGAGGCCATGCGCGAAACGCCCGAGGGTGCGAGGCCGAGGGGGAGAGCGAGGCGTGAGGGGGCCGTGCGCCGCACGCCCTCCCGGGGCGTGCGCGCGTCGAAGGCCTTCGGCGGAACGGGGCTGAGAGGCCGCGCCGCGACCCTTCGGGGGGCGGCGCCGGCGGGGCCTCAGCGGAAACCCACAACGAAGCGGAGAGAGGGGTCGGACGGGCCAATGAGAGCGACACGAGCGAAAGGGCGCGGTTGGGGTGTGGTGGTGGCGGTGGCGGGCCTGAGCGCGGGCCCCGGCGGGTGCGGCGACGATCGGGCCGGCGCGCCCGAGCGGGCGGTGCCGGCGAGCGCGGGGCGCGCCGACGAGGGCGGCGCGAGCGCCCGTCGAAGCGCAGGCGGCGACGCGGAGCGCCTCGCCCCCGAGGGCGTCTCGAAGGCCCGCGGGCGTGGGCCGAGCGTCGAGCCGGGCGCGGTCGATCGCGCGGCGGGCGGCGTCTCGGGCGCGCTTCGAGAGGTCGACGACGACGCCGAGGGCTTCGACGCCGACGGGCGCCGCACCGACCATCACGGCTTCGGGGGCCTCGACGCGAGCGGGGCCCGGGGCGCAGGCCGGGGCGTCGCGTTCGCCGACGTGGGCCGCTCGGCAGGCCGGGGCGCCGAGGGGGGGGCGCTGGGGCCCGCCCGGGCCTCGGCGGCCGCGCCGGTGGCGGTCGCCGCCGGCGGCTACCACAGCTGCGCGTTGACGGCCGAGGGGGGCGTGCAGTGCTGGGGCGACAACTACGACGGGCAACTCGGCGACGGCACGACCGAAGATCGAAACGTGCCCGCCGCCGTGCTCGCTGCGCCCGGGGTGCCGCTGACGGGGGTGCGGGCGATCGCGCTCGGCATGTTCCATAGCTGCGCGCTGCTCGAGGGCGGGCAGGCGCTCTGCTGGGGGTACAACGCGTACGGGCAGCTCGGCGACGGCTCGAGCTCGAGCGCGCTCTACCCGACGCAGGTCAAGGTGTCGCCCGCCGAAGCGCTGGCGGGGGTGCGCTCGCTCTCGGCCGGCGCGTACCACGTCTGCGCGGCGCTCGGCGACGGGCGCGCGCGCTGCTGGGGGCACAACCAGTTCGGCAAGCTCGGCACGGGCTCTGGCGATTCGATCTCTCGCTACGCCGCGGAGGTGATGGCGTCCCCTGGCGAGCCGCTGGTGGGGGTGCGTTCGATCGCGCTCGGCTTGCACCATAGCTGCGCGCAGCTCGACGACGAGAGCGCGCGCTGTTGGGGGTACAACCTCTACGGGCAGCTCGGCTCGGGTACGGGCCTGAACTCGGGCTTGCCCGTGACGGTGTTGGCCTCGCCCGGGGCGCCGCTGGCGGGCGTGAAGGGGCTCGCGGTCGGCGCCTTTCATACCTGTGCGAGCTTCGGCGACGGCGGCGCCCGCTGCTGGGGCAGCGGCATCAACGGGCAGCTCGGTGACGGCCTGGCGGGGGCCATTCACAGTTACCCGAGGACAGTCTTGACGGCGCCGGACGAGCCGCTGACGGGCGTGCGGGCGCTGTCGGCCAACTTCGACCACACCTGCGCCCGGCTCGACGACGGCCGCGCGCTCTGCTGGGGCCTCAACACGTACGGCCAGCTCGGCGACGGCACCTCGCGCCGGCGGCCCTACGCCGCGCCCGTCGAGCGCTCGCCGGGCGCGCCGCTCGCGGGCGTGCACGCGCTCGCGATGGGCGACGGTCACGGCTGCGCCCTGACCGAGGCGGGCTCGCTGCTCTGCTGGGGCAACGGCGCGAGGGGGCAGCTCGGTGACGGGGCGGCCCCCCCGAGCTACCCCGCCCCCGCCCAGGCCGCCCCGGGCGTGGCCTTGAGCGGGGTGCGCGCGCTGGCGTTCGGCGACCAGCACGGCTGCGCCGTGACCGGCGCGGGCCAGGTGCTCTGCTGGGGGCGCAACCACCGGGGGCAGCTCGGCGACGGCACCGACGCCGATCGGTCGTATCCGGTCTTCGTCGAGCAGGCGCCCGGGGTCCGGCTGCAGGGCGCGGTGGCCCTGGGGCTGGGGGGCACCCAAAGCTGCGCGGTGCTGAGCGACGGCAGCGCGCGCTGCTGGGGCCAGGCGTACGGCGACCAGCCCGGCGGCCCGAACCCCGCCTACGCCGCGCCGCTGTTGGCCGCGCCCGGGGTGCCGCTGACGGGGGTGCGGGAGATCGCGCTCAGCCATAGCTTCGGCTGCGCGCGGCTCGAAGGCGGGCAGGCGCGCTGCTGGGGGTACAACGCGTACGGGCAGCTCGGCGACGGCTCGACGGGCACCTACGCCGAGTACCCCGCGCCGGTCTTGACCGCGCCGGGGGCGCCGCTGACGGGCGTGAAGGGGCTCGAGGTCGGCCTGGTGACGAGCTGCGCGCTGCTCGAGAGCGGGCAGGCACGCTGCTGGGGGTACAACTACGTCGGCGAGCTCGGCACGGGCACCACCGACGATTCTCCCTTTCCCATGCCCGTGCTGGCCGCGCCCGACGAGCCGCTGGCGGGGGCGCATTCGATCGCGTACGGCGACGGCCATGGCTGCGCGCTGCTCGAGGGCGGGCAGGCACGCTGCTGGGGGTACAACGGCTGGGGGAACCTCGGCCACGGCCCGGGCGCAGGCCTGCCGCATCACTCCGTGAGTGTGCTGACCGCGCCCGGGGTGCCGCTGACGGGGGTGCGGTCGCTGGCGCTCGGCCACAACCATAGCTGCGCGGCGCTCGACGACGGGAGCGCGCGCTGCTGGGGCTCCAATTTCGATGCAGAGCTCGGCAGCGGCCCGGGCCCTTCTGCCGACTACGCCGTCCCCGTCGTGGTGACGGCGCCGGGCAAGCCGCTGACCGGGGTCGTGGCGTTGGCGGCGGCGAAAGTAAGCGCCTCCGCCGCCTTGTTGCGCACCGGCGCCGTGTACACCTGGGGCTGGAACGGGTACGGCCAACTGGGCAACGGCACCTCGACCTACCGCCACCGCCCCGTCGCCGTCGCCTGGCCCTGATCGGTCGCACCCCTCGAGCGCAGCGGCGTGCGGAAGGTTGACCGCACGCCGAGCCGTAGCGAAAGGGCGTCAATCGGCACGGCGGGCAGGTCTCCGGGGTCGGTGGCGTAGCACCCCCGAGCCCGGGCACGGCCCGCCGTGCCGATCGGTGGCGCGCGACGCGCCCCCGGGCTTTGCCCTGAGCGGCCGGCCTGGGCCGCCCGGCCCCCTGCCCGCGCGGGGTTTTTCGGCCATGCGACCGAAAACGAGCGGGGGGGAGAAAAAAAGAGCGGGGGGTTAGCAACTGGCCCGAGGGTCGACCGATGGGAGGGTATGAGCCCTCGAATCGAAGCCAGTTCTCCGCGCGTCTCCCCCCCAACGCCCCCTGATTACCGCCCGGCAGACCATGCCGGGGCACACGCCCCAAGGGCGGGGGCGCCCCCCGCAACGACAGGGTTGACCGGCACCCGGGCGGCCAGCGATGACATCATCGTCGAAGGCCGGACGAGACCTGCCCTCGACGCTTCCGGTCGTATGGCGGCTTCGCCGTCGCCCGCGGCGCTCGCCCTCACCAAGCCACGATCGGGCCCCCTGGCCGCCGTCGGCGGCTTCTTCGGCGACGTCTTCGGCGCCCTCGGGTCGGCCGCCAAGGCGACAGGACGGTGGGTGGCCGACCGAGCCGAGAGGGTGGGCGTCGCCGTCTCGGAAGTCGTCCTCGGCGCGGTCGACGGCGTCCATGCGATCGGGCGCGACTTGTGGAACGGCGTTCGCGGCAAGGACCGCGAAAGCACCTTGCGTGCCGTCGTCACGGCGCCCTTTCATGCCGGCTGGTATGGCGCCCTCAAGGGGGTTTCGGCCCTGCAGACCGTGGTCGGGCTCGAGCCGAAGGGTCGCGCGGCGACCAACGGCGAAGCGGCGCTCGCCCGGAGCGTCTTCGGCCCCAGCCTCGATCTCTCGAAGGTGCGCATCAAAGAAGGGTCGGCCGGCCTGTTCAGCCTGACCAGTGAACGCCCTTTCAACTTCGGTAGCACCCTCTACCTCAAGAAGACCCCGGCGAACGAGCTCAACCAGCACACCCTGATTCATGAGCTGGTGCACTCGTGGCAACACCAGCATGGCGGGCCCGGCTACGCGCTCCGTTCGGCCGTGGCGCAGGGGCGGGGCACCGAAAGCGCCTACGACTGGAAGGCGGCGGCCCACGCGCGCGTGCCCTGGTCGAAGATGAACCCCGAGCAGCAGGCGAAGCTCATCGAAGACGCGGTCAAGGCGGGCTTCTTCGCGGGCATGATGCGGCCCGGCGGCGAGGTCACCAAGAAGGAGGGCGAAGCGCCTTTCGTCGTCTCTCGCCGGCTGCCCTCTGGCGCCACCGAGACCAAAGACTATACGGCCTATCTCAAGGCCTGCCTCGAGGAGATGCGCCATGGCCGCGGCGCCTGACCCCACGCCGGGCCTCGCCGCCGCCCGGGGCCGCGTCGGGCCGCGCCCCGCGCGCGAGCCCGAACGCGGGCAGCTTCGCCCCGCGCTCGCCCTGCTGCGGCCGGCGTGGCTCGTGGCCCTGCTGGCGCTGCTCCTCAATGACCACGTGCTCAAGGGTGCGGGTATCCTTCCGCGCTGGTTGACGGGCAAGGTGAGCGACGTGGCCGGGCTCGTCGTCGCGCCCGCCCTGCTCGCCCTGGTCGTGCGGGCGCGGGGCCGCGTTGCGGTCGCCGCCTGCCACGCCGCCGTCGGCCTCGGCTTCTCGCTGCTCAAGACGGTGCCCGGGGCGGCCGAAGCCTGGTCGCAGGCCCTCTCGTGGCTCGTGCCTTCGCGCCTGTGGTGCGACTCGACCGACCTCGTGGCCCTGCCCGCCCTCGCCCTCTCCTGGCGCTTGCTCGCCGCCGCCCGACCCCAGTCGCCGTCCGAGCGAGAGCGGGGCCGTCACCTCGTCGCCGCCGCCTTGGGGCTCTTCGGCTGCGTGGCTACGTCACGCTGGGAGCAACCGCCCGCGGTGCCGCGCGGCGACATGATTTACCTGCCGAAAGCCGGCGGCGACGTCGACGTGCTCGATCGGGCGACGGGGCGGCGGCGCCTCACCCTCTACGACCGAGCCGCGAGCGAGCTCGCCTGGGGCCGTCGGGCGTACCGCGCCGAGGGCGAGCGCATCTTCGCCCACGACATCGACGCGCCCATGAGGCACTGGGTCGCGGCCTCGACCCTGCCCGGTTGGTCTCTCACCCCGCTCGAAGCCGATGACACACGCCTCTACGCCTTCGCTCGCCCCGTGCAGGCCAAAGCCGAGCCGGGGTATCTCATGGCGTTCGAGGCCGCGCGCGGCACGAAGCTCTGGTCGTACCCGGAGCGCGTTCGGCTCATCACGCACCACCTCATCGAAGGCTGGTTCTTTTTGCACGCCGAACGAGACGGCGCCCGAACCCTGCTCGCCCTCGACGCGGCCAGCGGGGCGACGCGATGGGCCCTGCCCCTCGGCGACCGGCACGCGATTCGCCCCGTGGTCGTGAACGATCTCGTTCTCGTCGGGGTCTCATGGGCCGATAAGGCCGGCCGAGAGCCCGACCAACCCTTGCGCGAGCGGGGCGAGCTGTGGGCCGTCGAGGCGACGACCGGCCGAACGCGCTGGACGTTCGCCACCTCGAGCTGGCGATCGACGTACAAGATCGGCGCCACGACCGACGTGGCCATCGTCGCGAGCGATCAGACGATCGACGTCATCGACCTCGCGTCAGGCCGTAAGATTCGGGGGTACCCCGCGCCCTACCTGCTGACCGCCGAGCCCGCCGCGGGCATCTGGCCGGCCCTGCGCGGGCACGCCATCGTGGGGGTGCGCCCGGCCGACGGCACCGAGGCATGGCACACGCCCCTGCCGAGTATCGCGATGCCGAACGTCGCCGTCGCCGGGGGCGTCTTTTACGTCAGCGGCGACCCCGGCTATCTCCTGGCCATCGAGGCGAAGAGCGGCCGCATCCGTTGGCAGTTCGAGCCCTGACCCGCGGCGGGGGGCGCGTCGGCCCGGCGAGGCGGGGTGGCGGCGCCGAGCCGCATTCCGCTGCCGCTGCAAATGGTCGCAAATTTCTGAATCAACGTCGGCTCGCGAGGGAGCACGCGCTCGATCTCCTCTTGCACGACGCCGACCCGCGCGCTAGACACTGAACCACATGGTTCAGTGTTCGAGTGCCCGCCTCGATGCTTCCTTCACCGCGCTTTCCGACGCGACCCGGCGCGGCGTTCTCGAGCAGCTCGGGCGAGCCGACGCTTCGATCACGGCCCTCGCCGAGACGTTTCACATGACCCTCACGGGCATGAAGAAGCACGTCGGTGTCCTCGAGCGGGCCGGGCTCGTCACCACCGAGAAGGTCGGCCGCGTGCGTACCTGCAAGCTCGGCCCGCGCCGGCTCGACGAAGAGACGGCGTGGCTCGAGAGGTACCGCCAGCTCTGGGCCGCACGCTTCGACGAGCTGGACAAGGTCATCGCGGAGCTGAAACGAAAGGAGAACGTCGATGGACGCAGGGAGAGAAAGTGAGCCCCAATTGACGCGTAATCGCACGACGGCAGAACCGAAGTCCGATCGCGAGATCGTCGTCACGCGGGCCTTCGACGCCCCGGCGCGCCTCGTGTTCCAGGCGTGGACCACGCCGGAGCTGTTCCGCCGGTGGTGGATACCGAAGTCGATGCCCGTGCCCCTACGTTCCTACGAAGCGGACATTCGCGCCGGCGGCACCTACCGCCTGGTCTTTGGTCACGATGCCGCGCCGCCGATGGCATTTTTCGGCACGTACCTCGAAGTGACACCGCATTCGCGCATCGTGTGGACGAACGACGAAGCGGGCGACGATGGCGCCGTCACGACCGTGACCCTCGAAGAAAAAGGCGGCAAGACGCTGCAGGTGCTGCACGAGCTCTATCGATCGAAGCGAGCGCGCGACGCCGCCCTGGCCTCGGGCGCGTACGACGGGATGGGCGAGACGTTCGAGCAGCTCGATGAGCTTCTCGTCACGCTCGGTACGACGGCGCGAGCGTCCTGAAGCCATCGCGCGGGAGGGGCGCCGGGGCCGAGAACGTACCGCGCTTGCCGCGAAGGGCGCGCCGAGTAGAGTGCGCGGACATGCGTTCGCGAGGCCCTTGGCAACGCTCGGCGGGGCCCGCTGGCGGCGGGTTCGACGTCCGGTCGGCCCTCGGGGCCCTCGACGCCGACGCCCTGCGCGGGCTCTTTCTCGAGGCGCTCGCGATGCTCGAAGCGGGGCCGCGCGCCCGGCTCGAAGACGCGCTCGTGCGCCACGCGACGAGGGCCGGGGCGGGCTGGCGCCCGGACGCGCCCTCGGCGCAAAGCGTCGAGCAAGCGCGCGCGTTCGTGGCCGCGGCCCGACGCGCCCACCAAGCCGAGCCGGCCGAGGTCGATCATTATCTACGCGAGGGCGTGAGGGCGTCGCTCGCCGGCGACCACGAGGCGGCGCGGGCCATTCTGGGGGCGGTGCTGCCGCCCATCGCGAAGGGCGACATCGACCTCGGCCAAGACGAGCTGGTCGACGAGGTCTTGTCGGCCGACCTCAACGACTGCGTCGCCCGTTACGTGGCCGCCGTCTACCTCACGACGCCGGGGGCCGAGCGCGCGGACGCCGTCTTCGACGCCCTTCACGCCGCGCCCAAGCTCGCCTACACGCGTGACCCCATCGCCACGATAGAGCGCGCGCTGGGCGCGACGCTACCCGAACTGGGCGAGTTTCTCCCCGCGTGGGTCTCGCGCCTCGAACGCGAGCGGCCCGAGCCCGGCGCCTTCTGGGAGTCCGACGCGGAGCGCTGGCTCCGCGAGGCCGTCGGTCGCCGCGACGGCGTGGCCGGGCTCGAGCGAATCGCGAAGGCGACCAAGCGCCCCGAGGCCGTGCGCGCCTGGTGTGACGCGGCGACGGCCGCGGGCGACCTGGCCCGGGCGCTCGGGGCCTACGAAGGGGCGGCGGCGCTGCTCGAGCCGTCGGCCCACGGGCGGGGCGACGTTCTCGACGGCGCCGCCTTCCTTGCACTCGCCCTCGGGCGCGACGACGCCGCCGCGAAGTTCGAAGCCGCCTGGCTGGGCGCGCCCTCGCTGCGGCGCCTCGTGCGCTGGCTGCTCGTCGACACGCCCTCGGGCGAGGCGATTCGCGGGCGCGCCGAGGCGGTGCGAACGGCGAGCCCCGGCCTATCGCCCCATCTGCTGGGGGCGTTGCACCTCCTGCGAGGAGACATCGGCGCCGCGGCCCCCCTGCTCGCCAAGGCGCCGGGGCTGGGCTGGTCGCGAGGCGAGCACCCCGGGCACCTGCTCTTCTCGACCTTCGTTTGGCTGCTCGGCGGCGCCCCGGAAGGCTCGTTGCGGGCCGAGCTCACCGCGAGGCTGACCCGACCGGTCGCCGACATCTTCGAGGCCGGCGAGCGGGCCTACGAAGCGATCGCGACGGGCGCCCGCCAGAACGCCGTCGAGCTCGCAAGGCCCTCGTTTCTCGATGCGCTCCTGCGGGCCGAGGTCGGCCAACGCCTGACCCCCGACGACCGCCGCGCCGCCCAGGCGGCCCTGCAGGCCGCCGCCATCGCCCGCGTCGAAGGCGTCGTCGAGAAGACGCGCCGCAACCACTACGGCCACGCGGCGCTGCTCGTCGCTTGCTGCGTCGAGCTCGAAAGCAAGGGCCAGAAGACCATCACCCTGGCGCCCTGGGTCGAGGGGCTTCGCCAACGCACGAGGCGCTACCCGTCATTTCAGGCGGCCCTGCAGGACGCTCTCGAGCGGGCGCGGCCCTGAAAGGCACCACGGGCAGGCCCCCAGGGCACAGCTCGGCGGCTTAGTCGACGCTCCGCCCCCCGACCCGAACGCCGCCCGGCAGCACGCCCCCGCCGTCGGCTTTCGAGCGCTCGATCGCCTCAGAGCCCGTCGACCGGCGTCTCACCCGACGACTCGTTGCCCGACCCTGCGCCGCTGCCGCTGCCGCCGCCCGCTTGCGCCGCGGCGCACGCCCCGCCGCGACGAGCGAGGGGTAGGTCGCCGCCACGTTCGCACGCTGCCCGAAGAGAACCTGCCCGACCCGCCGGTGCTCGTTCTACGACCGCAAGAGCGGCGTCGCCGGTGCCCCCGTCAGGGTGCGCTTGCGGACCATGGAGGGGCAGGCCTGGCCACCCTGCGCCGCGCCCGGCCCGCCGCCCCGCCGAGGTCGGGCGGGCAGAAGCCTGACCGTTCCCCGCCAACGGAAGCGTTGCCCGACCGAAGGGCGCCCCTTCGCCCGGATACGGATCCGTCCCCTCCCCCAAAGCCCGACCGTTCGTTCGAAGCCCCGCCGGGCCCGACCCAAAGCCGGACCGTTCGAAATTCGCCCCCAAACGCCCCCGCCCGAACGGTCGGGCTTTGGTCGGCCATCGAATTCGTTGCCGGCCGAAGGGTCGGGCTTCGATCGGCCATCGAATTCGTTGCCGGCCGAAGGGTCGGGCTTCGGTCGGCCATCGAATTCGTTGCCGGCCGAAGGGTCGGGCTTTGGCGAGCGCTCGGATCGACCCTCCAGCCCCCCTCCGGTCGCCCCCCCTGCCCTACCCCGGCCCCCCCTTGCCCTCGCGGCGGTTGCCCGGCGGCATGAAGGCGGCTGGCCTGGGCCGCCCGGCCCCCTGCTCTCGCAGGGGTTTTCGGCCATGCGACCGAAAACGAGCGAGAGAGAGGAAAAAAAGATCGGCGAGGTTAGCAACCGGCCCGCGGGGCGACCGAAGGGACCTTCAGAAGCCCCAAGGAGCCGACCATGACCCTGCCGACCTACCGTCCCACCACCCCCACCACCCTCATTCAACCCATCTCGCGCCACGAGGCCGCCGAGGCCTACGCCCGGGCTCGCCCCGACCTCGACGCCCTGCGCCCCGAGGAGGTCGGGCGCATCACCGCCAACCTCGCCGTCGTTCTCTCGATCGTGCTCGGCGCCCTGGTTCACCTCGAGGCGCTGATGCCCATTCTCGCCACGCTGCCGCTGCTCGACCTCGCCACCCTGCGCAAGCTGCGCGACTACGCCTACACCCTTTATTACGCCGATCTAATGGCCTTGCTCGCGGCCGAGGGCGCCGCCGACGTGCCCACCCTGCTGGCCGAAGCCACGCCCATGCGCGACCGGATGCTCTCGGTCGCCGAGGGCATGGCCAAGTACGGCCTGGTCGACGCCGAGCGGGTGGCGGCCATTCGCAGCGGCCTCGGCCACCTCGACACCGCCCGCGACCTGGGCGCCCTCGCCGAGCTCTTCGGCGGCCTGCCCCCCGAACACCGGGGCCGCCTGCCCGTGCCCCCCGCCGAAGTCGACCGCGCCGCCGAACTGAGCCTGCAACTGCTCGCCGCCCTCGGCCGCCGACACGTCGGCTCGGACGGCGCGGGCCTGCCGAGCCGCTACGAAGACGACAAGGCGCGGGCGTTTCGGCTGGTGGTGCGTACCTACGACCTGGGGCGGCGCGCGGTGTCGTACGTGCGCTGGCACGAAGGCGACGCCGACCTGCTCGTGCCGTCGCTCTTCTCGGGCAAGCGCCGCCGCAGCCCCTCGGCCGACGAACCGGGCCCCGACGGCGCCCCGACCGCTCCGCCCGAGGGCGAGGGCGAGGTCGACACCGGCGTGTAGCCCTGCGCGAGCGGCTGCCACCGGGCAAGGGCAACGGCATGTCGATCTCGTACCTGCACGAGGGCCTCGTCGCTCTCTTGCGCGAGCGCCCTTTCGTCGTGCTCGACCTCTTGCGCTCGGCCTACGGCATCGACCTTGCCCTCACCTCGCTCACGCAGCTCGACACCGCTGATCTGTATCCGGTCGGCGTCCCCATCTGGTGAGGCCCGTCGCGGCGATCTATCCCTGTCGTCGAGGACGCGACGATGCCGAGCCGAGCCGAGTGGAGCCAGCGCGTGGCGCTTTGGAAGCGGAGCGGTCAGACGGCCGCCGCGCACGGCTTCTCGGCTCGGAGCCTTCTTTGGTGGTCCTCGACGCTGCGGCGTGACGTGCCCGACGGCAAGCCCGTCGCCTTCGCCCCGCTCGTCGCCGTCGCCTCCCCGACGCGAGCTGCCGCCGCCCCCTCGGCGTTCGAGCTCGTGCTCCGCTCTGGCCTCGTCGTCCGCGTGCCCGAGGGCTTCGACCTGCGCCGCTCTTTAGGGGCGCGAGCGTCTTTACCGAGTACCCGCTTTCGGTACCCAACCCCGGGCCGCATTCACCGGGAGAGATGTTTCCGGCTTTGAACTTTGAGCCATCTTGGGGATTTGAACCCCAGACCTGCGGTTTACGAAACCGCGCGCCGCATCCGTAACGGGCGCGCGGAGAGTCAACGGAGAGCCATTTTCAAGCTGGGTTGTCTTCCAAAGCACCGGTTGGGCGCGTCCAGCAGTTTGCCTTTTGCTGTACCTACTGCAAATGGCTCCCGTGGCCCGAGCCCCTCGTCGTGCTTGAGCCCTCCCTCGACGGGCCGGCCTCCGGGGCACAGCTCGGCGGGGTGTTCGACACCCCGCCCCTCGCCCCGTACGCCCGGGCGAGCGGCAGCGTGCACCCGTCAGGGGGCCCCGCCACCGCCTGGCTCGAACTGGACGGGCACGGGGGTGGGCCGGTCGGCAGTGTCGCCGGTGCCCAGCTGCCCGTAGAAGTTGAATCCCCAGCAGCGCACATCGCCCCCGCCAATCCACGCGCAGCTGTGGAGGATGCCGAGCGCCAGCGCTTGCACGCCTACGAGCGGTGGCCCGCCCGGCGACGCCAGTACGGCCACGGGCGTGTGCTGCTCCTCCACGGTGCCGTTGCCCAGCTGGCCGGTGTTGTTGTCACCCCAACAGCGGGCTTCGCCCCCACTCAGCAGCGCGCAGCTGTGGCCCCAGCCGAGCGCCAGCGCTTGCACGCCTACGAGTGGTGGCCTGATGGGCGACGATTACTTCTGCAGGCCGACGACAACTATTTCTGCAGGTCGGCCGCCGTCCTGACGGCGCGTGCGAGGCTGCGGCTCGGCGCCCCGGGCCGGGCCCGGGGCTCGCGGAGCCCCGATGGTCACGGACG
>DASTPP010000284.1:0-24804 GCA_035762175.1 Polyangiaceae bacterium
CGGGCGGCTGTAGGGCGCGTCGGCGAACAGGGCGTCGGGGTCGAAGGGGGCGAAGGCGGCGGCATCCACCCCGCAGCCTAGCCGACCGCCGGGCAAGGAAAAAAAGTGACCAATCCCTAGGCGAGGGGGCGGGCTTTGCTCCCCGAACCGGCCCGCTTCCGCGCGGCACGAGCGGGCGTCCGCTGCCCCCGGCTTCAGCCGGGGGCAGCCAGCGGGCGCGTTTCGCAACACCCTCTCGAAGTCCGGGGCCGCCGGGCGTTTCCGGCGCGACCGCGCGCCGCGCTCACTCTCCGTCCCGCCTCGCCGCGATCTGGCCCGCCACCTTCGCCGCGAGCTCGGCCGCCACCGCCGCCGCCATCTCCGCCCGCGACAGCTGGAGCAGCCGCACCGCCTCTTCGAGCTGTGGCGTCATCGCGAGCCCCGCCGGCGGCTTCGCCCCCTCGTCGGGCCCGAGCGGCGGCGCCGGCGCCACCGGCGGCCGCGGCGCCCCCCAGAGCCCGCCTCGAATGAGCCGCAACATCACGCCTCCGCCGCCTCGGCCTCGCGGCGCACCTCGGCGAGCAGCTCGTCGTACCAGCGCTCGAGCTGCGCGCGGAAGGGCCACATCCAGCCGTAGGTGGGGCCCAGAAATTGGGCGATGATGTGCCTGCGCAGGGCCGGGTCTTCGGCGCACGCGAGCCCGCGCAGCTCGGCCGTCGCCCGCACGGTCTCGGCGTACGCCTCCCACTCGAGCCGCGCCCGCCCGTAGGCGAGCCCCAGCGGCAGGAGCGGCACGAGGTACAGAAAGGCCATGCCCACCGCCGTGTAGCGCCGCGACTGGCGCAGGTGCACGCGCTCGTGGCGCAGCGTGATCACGCGGTCGACGTCGCTCATCTCGTCCCAGCAGTCGGGCACGTAGAGCGTGCTGCCGATGACCGTGTGAAACTTGGTCATGTAGTGGCACTGCCCGCCGAGGGTCACGGCCCGCAGGGCGACGTCGAGGACGCGCGAGAACAGGCTATTTCGCTTGTAAACGATGCCAAACCGCGGAAATTCGCCGCAAATCTCCGCGACCATCGCCTCCGTCCGGCCCGCCATGGGCTACGTGGTAGCGCAGCCCGCCCCGCCCCGCCTGCCGCCTCGCGCGCCCCGGGCCAAATTCGAACCCCCCGGCCCGGCCGAACCCCAGCAAACTGCGCCTTTTGATGCCCCGGGGCATCATGAACCGGGTCGGTGACCCCGGGTCGGATGTCCCGGGACATCTCCGAACGGGTCGGCGACCTGGGATCGGATGTCCCGGGACATCTCCGAACGGGTCGGCGACCTGGGATCGGACGTCCCGGGACATCTCCGAACGGGTCGGCGACCTGGGAGTCGGATGCCCCGGGACATCTCCGAACGGGTCGCCGACCCGGTTCACGATGTCCCGGGACCTGCCGAAGCCCTCTTCACTCGACCCCCGTCAGGTCCCCGGACCTGCCGAAGCCCTCTTCACTCGACCCCTGTCAGGTCCCGGGACATGAAGAAACGGTCCGAAGGTGATCTTCGGCAGGTCCCGGGACAGGTCGGAGCTGGCTTTGTTGGCTTTTGCCGGGCCCCCGAACACCCAGAGGGACCAAGGGACTCTGTTTTTGAAGGTCCCCCCACCTGAAATGCCCCCGAAGCCAGGGCAGTTTGATGTCAGTGAACCTCGGGCCGCCTTCCTGCGCCCAGGGTGGTCGGGTGGTACCAGGCGGAGGGCCCTCAGCCGAAGCGGTCGCCGGGCGAGAAGGTGCGCCCGCCGATGAGATCGACGGCCGAGAGCGCCTTGCGGCCCTCGAGCTGGCCCCGGACGATCTCGACGAAGCCCTCGCCGCAGGCGACGAGCACGCGCTTCTTGCCGACGAGGTGCACGCTGCCGGGGGGCGCGCCGGGCTCGGGCGCTTCGCTCGTGCGGGCGGTCTGCAGTAGCTTGAACGACTTGCCCTTGAGCGGGCTGTGCGCGCCGGGCCAGGGGTGCAGGCCGCGGGCGAGATCGTGCACCCGGGCGGCGGGCTGAGACCAGTCGACGAGCCCGTGCTCGCGGGTGAGCGGCGGGGCGTGCGTCGCGCGGGCGTGGTCTTGGGGCTCGGCGCGCAGCTCGCCCGCGAGGAGCCTCGGCACCTCGTCGCGCACGGTCTCGGCGGCGAGCTCGCCCATGCGCACGAAGAGCTCGCCGGCGGTCTCGTCGGGGCCGATGGCGAGGCGGCGGCGGACGTAGACGGGGCCGGTGTCGAGGCCTTCGTCCATCTGCATCAGGCAGACGCCCGTCTCGACCTCGCCCCGCACGATGGCCCAGTTGATGGGCGCCGCCCCGCGGTAGGCGGGCAAGAGCGAGGCGTGCAGGTTGACGCACCCGAGCCGCGGGCCCGCGAGCACGGCGGGCGTCAAGATGCGGCCGTAGGCGAGCACCACGGCGAGCTCGGCCCGCTGATCGGCGACCCAGCGGGAGAACTCGTCGGTCCGGACCTTGAGGGGCTGGTGCACGGGCAGGCCGAGCCGCTCGGCGGCGAGCTTCACCTCGGGGGGGCGCAGGCTCAGATCGCGTCCGGCGGGGCGGTCGGGCTGGCAGACGACGGCGACGACCTCGCAGACCTCGGCGAGCGCGACGAGCGAGGGGACGGCGATGGCGGGGGTGCCGAAAAAGAGGGCGCGGGCGCGGGCCATGGCCCGCCTTACCCCGGCGCCGTCGGGCGCGAAACGCCGCGTCGCGCCCCCGGAGCCGCCCGGGCGCCTGAACTCGGCCGGCGGGCCTCGTCGTGAAGCGGGCCCGAAAGCGCGGTGAGGGGCGCGAGAAGCCGGGTCGGGGGGGGCGGGGTTCTGGTAACCTCATCGTCGAGCATGAAAGGCTTGGCGGCTTCGGCGCCAAGGCGGGGTGCGGGGCACGCATGAGCGCGGTGGTGCGCATGGGCGACATCGTCGCCGGCAAGTACCGGGTCGAGCGGGTGCTCGGCAAGGGGGCGATGGGCGTCGTGGTGGCGGCGACGCACGTCGAGCTCGAGCAGCGGGTGGCCATCAAGCTGATGACCGGCGACCTGCTCGAGCGGCCCGAGATGCTGGCGCGCTTCCGGCAGGAGGCGCGGGCGGTGGCGAAGCTCAAGAACGCGCACGTGGCGCGGGTGCTCGACGTGGGCGAGCTCGCGGGGGGCGCGCCCTTCATGGTGATGGAGTACCTCGAGGGCCAGGACCTCGCGGCGCTGCTCTCGAGCCGGGGCCCGCTGCCGGCGGCCGAGGCGGCGGGCTACGTGCTCGAGGCGTGCGAGGCGCTCGCCGAGGCGCACGCGCGCGGCATCGTGCACCGCGACCTCAAGCCCGAGAACCTGTACCTCGCGACGATGCCCGACGGCTCGTCGCTCGTGAAGCTGCTCGACTTCGGCATCGCCAAGGGGCCGAGCGAGCCGGGGCTGCGGCTGACGTCGGCGGCGGCGGTGATGGGCTCGCCGCTCTACATGCCGCCCGAGCAGCTGCGCTCGGCGCGCGACGTCGACGCGCGCAGCGACATCTGGTCGCTGGGCGTCATTTTGTACGAGCTCCTCGCGGGGCGCACGCCCTTCGGCGGCGACGATCTGACCGAGCTCGTCGCCGACGTGATGAACAACCCGCCGCCGCCGCTCGGGCGCGCCGACCTGCCCGCCGGGCTCGAGGCGGTCGTCGTCCGGTGCTTGCGGCGCGAGCGCGACGAGCGCTACGCCGACGTCGCGTCGCTCGCGTCCGCCCTCGCGCCCTTCGGGCCGCCCGCGGCGCGCGCCTCGGCCGAGCGCGCCTCGCGGGTGCTGAAGGCCGCCGCGCGCGTCCCGGCCGAGCCCTCGCCGCGCGTCTCGATCGCGCCGATCGTCTCGTCGGGGTCGCTGCCGGCCGCGCCCGCGCTGCTCACGCCGCCGATCGCGACGAGGGGCCCCGACGGCGCGCGGTCGCCGCGGGCGCTGACCGCGCTGCTCGCCGCGTTCGTCGCCGTCGCGGCGGGCGTCATCGGCGGCAGCACCCTCGCGCTGCGGCGCAACGACGCGGGGCCGGCCAGGCCCGCGCCGGGCGCGCGGCCCGACCTCGGCTCCGGGCCGGCGGCGGGCGCCGCGGCCCCGCCCTCCGGCGCGGGCGACGCCCTGCCCGAGGCGAAGCGCGCGGGCGGCGCCGGGGGCGCGGGGGCGCTGCCGGCGCCACAAGTGGACACCTCGCAGGGGCAGGCACCCGCGTCGACAACGGCGGGCCCTTCGCACATGCAGGCGCCGCCGCCGCAGGCGGGCCCTTCGCACATGCAGGCACAGGCGTCGACGCCGCCGCAGGCGGGCCCTTCGCAACTGCAGGCGCCGACGCCGACCGTGCTGGGCGCCTCGCCAGCGCAGGCGCCGACGCCGACCGCGCTGGGCGCCTCGCCAGCGCAGGCGCCCTCTGCGGCGCAGGTGCGGCCATCGCAGGCGCAGGCGCCGTCGGCGACGTCGGGCCGCGCGCCGCAAGCGCCGGGGGCGACGTCGCGGGTGCGAGCGGCCGCGTCGCCGGCCGACACGCCCGCACCGCCGGCGCCGACGGCGAACCCGCTCGACATGCCCATCAAGTAGGCCGGGGCCGGGGTCTGGCCTCGACACCCCGGACGGGAGAGGGCGTTGCGGAGCGCGACGGGTGGTGCACCAAGACCGCCCCCGCCCAGGCTGAAGCCTGGGCGGCGTTGACCGGGCGGTTCGCACCGCCCCCGCCCGCCTGGGCGGCGTTGACCGGGCCGTTCGCACCGCCCTCGCCCCCTTGGGCGGCGTTCACCGGGCGTTTGGCGACGCCCTCGTCCGCCTGGACGGGGGCGCCGGGAACGCTCCAAGACGCCCTCAGAATTCCGGGGTTCGATACCCGCGCTGCAAAATGCGACGGCCGGCGGGCGCTGTGGCGAACGCCCCCGGCCGCGGCGCGCCTGCGACGTTCGGCCGCCCGAAGCGGAGCGCCTACTTGAGCGAGTCGAGGAAGCCCTCGACCCGCTCGATCGCCTGCTTGATCGCGGCGCGCGACGCGTCCGAGATCTGCCCGGCGCTGCGCTCGACGTCGGCCAGGTGGGACTCGATCTCGTCCCAGCGGTCTTTTGCGTCCATGCCCGCGAGGTGCAGGCGGACGCGAACCTCGTCGCGCAGGGTTTGTAGGCGCGTGAGGCTGTTGCCGATCTCGTTCTTCAGGTCGTTGACGTTCGGGGTCATGGCTCGGTCTCCTTTTGGCCCCGCACGGCCCTGCACCCGTCGTGCCACGCTGCGTTAGAACGGTTCGTCCGTCGACGCGACGAAGGCCGTGCGAAGGGCCCGGGGCGAGGGCCCCGCTCGCCCGAACGGAGGGGTCAGGGCCGAGGCCCCGCTCACCCCAACCGAGAGTCAGGGCAGACAGCCCCGCCCCCCGACGCGGCGCCGATTTGCGTCGCCCCCCGACCGGGGGTAGTGCGACCCCACGGAGTGCCGTCACGCGAGGAGCGGGCGCGCGCCGCCCGGGAAGGCCCGAGGGGCAGCGCCCTCACCCCCGGCTCCTCCCGCGAGGGGAGAGGGCAAGATGTTGTTCGAGGGCGCGCCTGGTGGGTGAGGGCTGGTGAGCGACGCGATCAGAGAGCGAGGGCAGGCGGCGGGGGTCGTGATGGGCCCCTGGGGGCCGGTCGCGGCCGCCATCTTCGACATGGACGGGCTGCTCATCGACTCGGAGCCGCTCTGGCAGATCGCGATCGCGTCGGTCTGCCAGCGCCGGGGTGGCGCGTACACCGACGCCGATGTAGGCCTCTGCCAGGGCCGAGGCTTGCGGCATACAGTCGAACACCTGTTGATCAAGCATGAGTGGCCGCGGGGCGAGGGCGGCGGGCTCGAGGCCGAGATCGGCGACGAGATGTGCCGGCTGTCGCCCGGGGCGCCCGACCTGCCGGGGGTGCGCGAGCTCTTGGGGGCGTTGCGCGGGCGGGTTCCGCTGGGCTTGGCGTCGTCGTCGCCGGAGGCGCTGGTGCGGGCCTCGGTGGGGGGGCGGCCTTATTTCGGTTGGTTCGCGGCCGTCGTTTCGGGCGATCGGGTGGCCCGGCCGAAGCCGGCGCCCGATGTATTTTTGGAGGCGGCGCGTCGACTGGGCGCGCCGCCCGAGCGGTGCCTAGCCTTCGAGGACTCGCGCGCCGGGTGTGAGTCGGCGCGGGCGGCGGGCATGCGCGTCGTGGCGGTGCCGGCGGGCCCACACAAAACCTTCGAACCGGTGGCAGACCTGGTCGTGAGCTCCCTGGCGGAGGTCGTACATGAGCTTGGCTTGTCCGATCTAGCATCGGACGGGGTCGGTGCTTAGGTTCGGGTGCCGCACCTCTCGTCCTCGGGCTCTTCCGCCCGGCCGGGGGCGGGTCGGGCGCCCGGGGCCCCCCGGGGCGCGCGCGGCGGGTCGTTGACGTCGAGTAAGGTTTCGGTCTTTGGTGGCCTTCTGGGCGGCCGGTGCGGCTCGTTGGTCCCCCTCGACAAAGGGTCATCTTCTGCGAGGTTAAAGAGTATGTCCGAAAAGAAAACGCCACCTGCCGTTCCGCCCCGCAGCGAGGAAGAGGTGCAGTTCGGCGACGAGCTCCCCGTGTTGCCGATCCGCAACGCAGTGCTCTTCCCCGGCGCGGTGGCCCCCTTCGACGTGGGCCGAGAGAAGTCGGTCGCGCTGGTCGAAGACATCGACAACCTGCCCTCGCCGGTCATCGCGATCTTCGCGCAGCGCGACCCGAGCACCGACGACCCGGGGCAAGAAGACCTCTACCCGGTGGGGTGCGCGGCGCGCGTGCTCAAGGCGCTCAAGCACAGCTCGGGCAACTACAGCCTGATCTTGCAGGGCCTGACGCGCATCCGGCTCGAGCACGTGACGGCGAACGCGCCCTACCTCAAGTCGAAGATCCGCAAGCTCGAAGAGGAGGCGGTGAGCGACGTCGAGGCCGAGGCGCTGGCGATGAGCCTGCGCGACATCGCCAAGCAGGTCATCCACCTGATGCCCGAGCTGCCGCGCGAGGCGGCGTCGCTCATCGACAGCATCCAGGCGCCGGGGGCGCTGGCCGACCTGGTGGCGGCCAACCTCGACGCGCCGGTCGAAGAGAAGGCGCAGCTCATCGAGACGGTCGAGACGAAAGACCGCATCCGCAAGGTGCTGCGCCTGCTCACGCGGCAGCTCGAGATCCTCAAGATGCGCGAGCGGATCAACTCGCAAATCAAGGAGGAGATGGGCAAGAACCAGCGCGAGTACGTGCTGCGCCAGCAGCTCAAGGCGATCAAAGAAGAGCTCGGCGAGGACGACGGCGACCAGGGCGACCTCGACGGCCTCGAAGAGCGCATCGTCAAGGCGAACCTGCCGAACGAGGCCGAGAGCGTCGCGAAGAAGCAGCTCAAGCGCCTGCGCTCGATGCAGGTGGGCTCGGCCGAGTACACGGTCGTGCGCACCTACCTCGACTGGATCTTGGACATCCCCTGGACGAACGCGACGACCGACAACATGGACATCGGCGCGGTGCGCCGGGTCCTCGATGAAGATCACTACGGGCTCGAGAAGGTCAAGAAGCGCATCCTCGAGTACCTCGCCGTCCGCAAGCTGAAGCCCGACAAGAAGGGCCCGATCTTGTGCTTGATCGGGCCGCCGGGCGTCGGCAAGACCTCGCTCGGCCGCTCGATCGCGCGGGCGCTCGGGCGCCGCTACGAGCGCGCCTCGCTCGGCGGCGTGCACGACGAGGCGGCCATCCGCGGCCACCGGCGCACGTACGTCGGCGCGCTGCCCGGCCAGATCGTGCAGAAGATGAAGAAGGCCGGCACGGTCAACCCCGTCATCATGCTCGACGAGGTCGACAAGCTCGGGCACGACTTCCGCGGCGACCCCTCGTCGGCGCTGCTCGAGGTGCTCGACCCCGAGCAGAACCACACCTTCCAGGACCACTACCTCGAGATCCCCTACGACCTGAGCCACGTCATGTTCATCGCGACGGCGAACGTGGCCGACCCCATCCCCGCGCCCTTGCGCGACCGCATGGAGATCATCGAGATCCCCGGGTACACGCGGCGCGAGAAGCTCGCCATCGCGCGCCAGCACCTCGTGCCCAAACAAATGGAGGACCACGGCATCAAGCCCGAGATGCTCGAGGTGACCGCCGACGCGGTCGAGGAGGTCATCGAGCACTGGACGCGCGAGGCCGGCGTGCGCTCGCTCGAGCGCCAGATCGCGAGCGTCATTCGCGGGGTCGCCGTCAAGGTGGCCGAGGGCGACAAGGGCAAGCGCACGGTGGCGAGCGAAGAAGATCTGCGCGAGTTCCTCGGGCCGCCGAAGTTCACCTCCGAGGTGGCCGAGCGCACCGAAGAGACGGGCGTCGCGACGGGCCTCGCCTGGACGAGCGTGGGCGGCGAGATCTTGTTCATCGAGGCGACGCGCATGCACGGCACCTCGAAGCTGCAGCTCACCGGCCAGCTCGGCGACGTCATGAAAGAGTCGGCCCAGGCCGCGCTCTCGTACGTGCGCACCAACGCCGAGCGCTTCGGCCTGCCGCGCGACTTCCTCGAGAAGAGCGACCTGCACATTCACATCCCCGCGGGCGGCATGCCGAAAGATGGCCCCTCGGCCGGCGTGACCATGTTCACCGCGCTCGTCTCGATGCTCACGGGCATCCGCGTGCGGCACGACGTGGCCATGACGGGCGAGATCACGCTGCGCGGGCGCGTCTTGGCGATCGGCGGCCTCAAAGAGAAGGTTTTGGCGGCGCACCGCGCGGGCATCAAGCGCCTCTTGCTCCCCGAGCGGAACAAGCCGGATCTTGAAGAGGTGCCGAAGGAGGTCAAGGACGACCTCGAGTTCCTCTTCGTCTCGAAGATGGACCAGGTGCTCGAGGGGGCGCTCGAGTCGATGCCGCAGCCGCGGTCCGACGAGAAGAAAGAGAACCCGGCCGTCGCGAACTGAGCGGCGCGATGCCTGCCCCCGACTCACGTCGGGGGCAGCGGACGCCCGTTCGTGCCGCGCGGAATCGGCGCCGATTCGGCGCGCCAAGCCCGCCCCCTTGGCGGGGGCCGGGCTCCCGCGGGCGCCGGCTACCGGGCGAGTGGCGAGCGCGGCAAGAGGCAGCGCCACCCGGGCGAGCGCGCGAAGCGCCTCGCGACGCTGGAGCCCTGCCTCCGGCAGGGCTTTGACCGCCGTTTCAAAGGGCGTTCGCTGCCCCCGACTTCCGTCGGGGGCAGGCCGCGCCTACCCGCCCCGGGGCTTGAGCCACTCGGGGTCGAAGGGCGTCGTCGTCAGCTCGGTCTTGTCGCCGAACATCTCGCCGCCGCTCTCGCTGCTGCTGTCTTCGTTGAGGTCGTCGGGGACGACATCGACGTGCTGCTGGGCGCCGCCGTTGGTCGTGGCGGCGGGGGCGGGCTTCGGGGTCGCGTCGGCGGCCTTGGGCGCGGCGGGGGCGGCGGCGGCGGCCTTGGGCGCGACGGGGGCGGGGCCAGCGGCTTTGGGCGCGGCGGGGGCGGGGGCGGCGGCTTTGGGCGCGGTCTGGGCGGGGGCGGCGGCCTTGGGCGCCGCGGGTGCGGGGGCGGCGGCTTTGGGCGGGGCCTGGGCGGGGCCAGCGGCTTTGGGCGGCTCGGCGGCGGCGAGGGCGGCGAAGGCGCCGGCGGGCGAGGGGTCGTAGCGCGTGGCGCCGTCGGCGTCGTCGTCGTCGCTGACGTTGGGCACGTCGAAGGGGCGCGGGCGCGGAGGGCTGACCTCGGTCTGGGCCCGGACCGGGGGGGCGTCTTGGGCGGCGATGGCGGCCTCGGCCCGCTCGACGTCGAGCTGGGTGGCGCGGATGGTATCGCTCGCCTCTTCTTCGCCCTCGCCGGGCGCCAAGAACTCGATGTCGGTCGTGCTGGTCGAGAGCTCGTAGAACTTGCCGGTGTCGCGCGCGGGGGGCGCCGCGGGCGTCCGCAGGGGCTCGGTCTTGGTCTGCGGGGGGACGGGGGCGCCCGGGTCGGGCGCGGGCGGGCGCGCGGGCGCGGCGGGCGCGGACGGCGACGGCGGGCGCGAGGGCGAGGCGGGCAGCGGCGGCGGGGCGAGCGAGCGGGGGCGGCGGGCGGCGGGCTCGCGGGGCGCGGAGGGGGGCAGGCTCGAGGTGCGGGGCGAGGACGCGGGCGGCAGGCTCGAGGTGCGGGGGGGCGGCGGGGGGATGCTCGGCTCGTGCTCGATGCCGGCCTGGGTCATGGCGGCCTTGGCGCGGGCGAGGCCTTCTTGGGCCTCGGGGTCGCCGGCCTGCAGGCGCAGCACGCGGCGCCAGGCGTCGGCGGCCTCGCGCGGGTCGTCGAGGCGCTCTTCGCAGAGGCGCGCGATGGTCTTGGCGAGCTCGGCGCGCAGGGCGGGGTCGCGGCTCCGGGCGATCTGGTCTTCGAGCAGCCGGATGGTGCCGCGCTCGTCGCCGAGCTCGGCGAGCAGCGACTTGAGCGAGTCGACGACGGCGGGGTCGGAGGGCGAGAGCTCGTAGAGCCTCTTGAGGTCTTCGAGGGCGCCGGGCAGGTCGCCGAGGCGCTCGCGGCGCACGCGGGCGCGGCGGTGGAGCAGCGAGCGGACGGCGGGTCCGTCGACGACGCCGGCGAGGGCGCGGCCGTAGGCCTTGTCGAGCAGGGCGTGGTCGCCGGTCTGCTGGGCGAGCGCGTCGAGCGCCTCGAGCGAGGAGGGCTCGCTGTGGCTGACGACGGCGTCGGCGAGCCAGTGGAAGGCCTGCTCGAGGTCGTCGAGGTCGCTCCGCGCGAGCAGGGCGGCGCGGCGCAGGAGCAGGGCGCGGGCGCGGCCGCCGTCGACGAAGGCGTGGCCGGCGCGCGCGAAGGCCTGGGCGAGGGCGGAGACGAGCTCGCGGCCGCCCTTGCGCGCGCCCTCTTCGAGGGCCGAGAGGGCCTCGTCGTTCAGGCCGCCCTGGCCGGCGGAGACGACGGCGCGCTCGAAGAGGGCCGCGGCGCGCGGGGCGAGGCCGCGCTCGGCGGCGAAGCGGGCGGCGCGCACGAAGGCGCGGCCGCGATCTTTGGGCTTGGGGGCGCGCTCGGCGTAGCGCTCGAGGACGTCGGGGGCCTCGGCGGGCGGGGCGAGGGCGGCGAGGCGCAGGAGCAGCGGCTCGGCGTCGTCGAAGGGCAGGCCGGCGAGGCCGGGCTCGGCGTGGGCGAGGGCGGTGGCGGGCTCGGCGCCGGCCTTCTGGCGCACCTCGGCCTGGCGGACGAGCTCGTCGGCGCGGGCGGCGCCGGAGCGGCCGCGGGCGAGCCACTCGTGCACGTCGACGACGGCCTCCTGGTCGCGCAGGCGCAGCGCGAACTCTTCGAGGCGCTGGACGAAGGCGGCGTCGACGGCCTTGCTGCGCATCAGCTCGAGGCCGACGCGCAGCGACTCGGCGTCGCGGCCCATCTCGGAGAAGCGGCGGAAGGCGCCGAGCAGGGCCTCGGTGCGCGCGGGCGAGTGGGCGCGGCTCTCGTGCCAGGCGACGAGCTTGACGCCGACGAGGCCCTTCCAGCCGAGGCGGTCGCCGAGCTCGACGTAGGCCTTCTGGCAGGGCTCGTCGCCCTCGTCGGCGGGGCCCTCGAGGGCGGCGAGCGCCTCGTCGCCCGCGTGGAGGTGGGCGTCGAGCACCTGGGCGAGGCGGCGGCTGAGGGCGGAGATGGCGCGCGGGTCGCCCTCCATCTCGATGCGCCGGGGCAAGAGCTCGGCGGCGCGGGCGTAGTCGCCGACGCGCTCGCAGAGGCCGACGACGCGCTCGAGCAGCTCGGGGTCGCGCCGCGGGTCGCCGACGGCGTCGAGCGCGCGCAGGGCCGCGGACGGGTCGGCGAGCGGGCCCTCGTAGAGGGCGGCGAGCCGGCGCGCGGCCTGCGCGCGCTCGTCGCCCGAGACGCACCCGACGAGCCGCTCGAGCGCCTCGGCCGCCTCGGCGAACCGCCCGGCGGCGTGCTCGGCGTCGGCGACGAAGCGCAGGGCCTCGGCGTGGTGCGGGTCGAGCTCGCGGGCCACCAGGCGGTAGCGCTCGAGGGCGGCGGCCGGGTCGGCGAGCGGCCCGGCGAACAGCCGCGCCTCGCGCAGCGCGACGGGCAGGCGCGCGGCGGGCAAGAGCGGCAGGCGCTGGATGCGCCGCAAGAGCTGCGCGGCCTCCTGGTGCTCGCCGCGCGCCTCGGCGTCGTCGGCGAGCGCCGCGAGCGCCTCCTCGTCGTCGCCGCCCTCGAGCACCCGGCGCAGCGTCTCGCGCGAGGCCTCGGGGTCGCCGAGCCGGTCGCGCTGCAGGCGGGCGGCGCGGCGGCCGAGGTCGCGGCGGCGCGCGGGGTCGGGCGCGTGCTCGGCGTGGGCGAGCAGCGCCTGGGCCAGCTCGGCCCAGCGCCCCTCGCGCTCGAGCAGCCCCGCGTAGGCCTCGGCGATGTCTTCGTCGGCCGGGCCGAGCTCGAAGGCGCGGCCCAGCCGGTCGCCCGCGAGCTCGGCCTCGCCGGCGCGCTCGTAGAACCGGAAGGCGCGCAGGTAGAACGCGGCCTTCGCGCGGTCGTCGCGCGCCGAGCGGGCGCGGGCCTCGACGGTCTCGGCCGCGTCGAGCCAGCGGCCCGCCTCGGCGAGGGCCTGCTCGGCGCCCTCCCAGCCGCCGGTCTCGCCCGTCAGCTCGGCCGCGGCCCGCAGGGCGAAGGCGGCGCCCACGGGGTCGCCCGCCTTGCGCCGCGCCTCGGCGAGCTGGGCGAAGAGCGCGGCGCGCCCGCCGCCCGGGGGCGCCTGGTCGGCCGCCCGCTCGAGCGCCTCGACGGCCGCGTCGAGGCGGCCGGCGCGCTCGAAGAGGCGCATCGCCGTGCGCAGCGCGTGCGCGTCGCCGGCGCCGAGCGACGCGGCGCGCAGCCAGACGCCGGCGGCGGCCACGTCGTCTTTGCGCCGGGCCTCGTGCAGCTGCGCGAGCCGCCGCAGCAGCGCGAGCTTCGCGTCGGGCTCGGCCGCCGCCTCGATCTCGCCCTCGAGCCAGTCGGCGAGCGCGTCCCAGCGGCCGGCGCGCTCGAGCAGGCGCCGCAGCGACTCGCCCGCGGCCGCGTCGCGGCGGTCGAGCGCGAGCAGGCGCTCGAGCGCCTGGATGGCGCCCTCGACGTCGCGCAGCTGCTGCTCGGAGAGCGCGGCGAGCTCGCGCAAGATCTCTTTGGCCCGCTCGGGCTCTTCGGCCTCGGCCGCGGCGGCCGCCGCCGAGAGCACCTCGCGCAGCTCGTCGTAGCGGCGCTTCGGCCGCAGGTACTCGCGCGCCGCGGCGAGCGCCTTCGGGTGCGCGGGCCGCGCCGCCAGCACCTCTTTGTACTTGCCGAACGCCACCGCCCGCCCGCCGCGCGCGAGCGCCTCGTCGCCCGCGCGCACGAGCGCCTCGACGTCGACCGGCGGCGGCGGCGCCGGGGCCTGCGGCGGCGGCGCGAGCGGGGTCGGCCGCCCCGAGCGCTCGCCGGAGCGCCCCGACGGCTCGCCCGGCTCGGCCGAGGGCGGCGCCGGCGCCGACGGCGCCGGCTCGTCGCGCGGCGGCGGCAGGTCGGGCACCGGCCCGGTCGGCATCAGCGCGAGCTCGGAGCGGACCTCCTCGGCCATCAGCCCCTCGGGGTTCGCGCCGAGGTAGGCCCCCCAGTAGGCCGGCAGCTCGTCGACGCGCCCGAGGCCCTTGCCGAAGAAGGTCAAGAGCTGCACCGCGCGGTCGTTGCCCGGCTCGAGCGCGAGCGCGGCGGCGCAGTAGGCGTAGCCGTGCTCGCCGCCGTAGCCCTCGGCGAGCGAGACCAGCATCAAGGCCGCCTCTTGCCGCTCTTCGTCGGGCACCGGCTCGCCGACCTGCACGCGCTCGAGCACCAGCGAGGCGATCTCGTGCAAGAGCGTGGGGTCGCCCGGCTCGAAGGCGCGCGCGTTGCGCAGCACCTGCGTCGCCCCGGCCCCGTCGCCCGCCTCGCGCCGCAGGGCCGCCTCGTCGCGGAAGAGCGCGAGCTTGCGCGCCGGGTCGTCGACCAGCGCGTGCTCGCGCTCGTAGAGCGCGACGGCCTCGGGGTACGCCTGGGCCTGCTTGTAGAGCTCGCGCAGCGCGTAGATCGCGTACTGCGCGCGCGGCTCGGCCTCGACCGCCTGCCGGAAGAAGTCCATCGCGCGGCGGGGCTGGCCGAGCGCGTCGGCCCAGATCTGCCCGAGCTCGGTGTACGTCGCCGCGAGCGTGGTGCGCAGCTCGGGCCGCACGCCCGTCAGGCGCGCGAGGGCGCGGGCGCGCCGCTCGAGCAGCGCGGCGAGCGAGCGCTGCTCGCCGCGGTCGCGGTAGAGCGCGGCGAGCCGCTCGGCCGCGGTGTCCTGGGTCGGATCGCGGTCGATGGCCGTCATCAACACGCGCGCGGCCCGGTGCGCGTCGCCCACGCTGACCAGCCACACGTTGGCGGCCTCGCTCAGCCAGTGGCTGGCGTAGACGGCGTCTTGGGTGGCCATGCCCACCTTCTCGAGCAGGAGCGCGAAGGCTTGCGGGTCGGACGTGCCCCACTGGTAGGCGTAGGTGAGCGCTTCGCCGTCGTGCGGGTTGGCCACCAGGCGTTGCACGAGCGCGTCCTGCTCCCGCGACTCCATCGCCGCGACGCTACCATGTGCGGATCGAAAACGGCAACGCGGGGCCCCGGCGCCCGTCCCGGGCCGGGCGGCCCGGCGGCCTCAGCGGCGGTAGGGCGTCGAGGGGGTCGGCGAGGGCAGCGGCACGTCGCCCTCGGAGGGCGCGCGCGGCGCCCGGGGCGGCGGCGGCCGGCCGTGGTTGGGCTTCGCGCCGGAGCCGCCCTTGCCGTCGTCGACCGTCGGCAGCGCCTCGAGCGGCACGACGGGCACGCCGTCGCTGGTGACCGGCGGCGCCGAGGGCAGGGCGAAGGCCGAGGCCGGCGGCAGGCCCCCGCCCGCCGAGGAGGCCACGCGCGGCGAGCTCGGCGGGCCCGACTCGCGCCCGAAGAGGGCGGCGAGCGCCAGCCCGGCCAAGAGCAGCGTGAGCACGAGGGCGATGACGCCGGGGCGGCGGGCCGCCGACGTCACGCGCGTCGTCTCGCTCGTGAGCACCGCCGCGGTCGTCTCGAGCGCGGCCCGCTCGGCCGCCGGCAGCATGCGCTCGAGCTCGAGCCGGAACTGGTCGGCGTCGGCCGGCCGGTCGTTCGGCGACTTCGAGAGCGAGCGCATCACCAGCCGCTCGAGCGCCTCGGGGATGTTCGCCCCCGGCGCCACCTGCCGCGGCGGCTTGGGCTGGGTCTTGATGTGCCGCGCCATCACCAGCACCGCCTCGTCTTCTTCGAAGGGCGGCCGGCCGACGAGCATCTGGTAGAGAATGACGCCGAGCGAGTAGAGGTCGCTGCGGGCGTCGAGCGCGCGGCCCTGCGCCTGCTCGGGCGACATGTACCGGGGCGTGCCGAAGACCATGCCCGCCTGCGTCTCGACCGCCTTGATGCCCTCCTGCTCGCGCACCTTCGCGATGCCGAAGTCGAGCACCGTGCACACGTCGCACAGGCCCTTGCCGTCGGGCGAGGGGCGCCGCGCGAGGAACAGGTTGTCGGGCTTGATGTCGCGGTGAATGATGCCCTTGCGGTGCGCCTCGCTCAGCGAGCGCAGCGCGTCGCAGGTGATGCGCACGGCCTGGTCGGGCGGCAGGCGCTTGCGCTCGCGCAGCCGGTCGCCGAGCGACTCGCCGTCGAGGAGCTCCATCGCGAGGTAGAGCGAGCCGTCTTCGGCCTGGCCGAAGTCGTAGACCGTGACCGTGTGCGCCGACACGAGCGCCGAGTTGGCGCGCGCCTCGCGCTCGAAGCGCGCCTTCGACGCCGAGTCGAACGCCCGGTCGCGCCGCAAGATCTTGAGCGCCACGTCGCGCCCGGTGCCCTCCTGGCGGGCGCGGTAGACCGTGCCCATCGCCCCCGCCCCGAGCCGCGCCAGGATGGTGTAGCGCCCCGACGCCATCGTGCGCCCGAGCATCGGGTCGGCCCCGGCCCGCGCGTAGCTCTGCGCCGCCACGAGCGTGCCGCCGTCGAAGGGGCACCGCTCGCCCTCGCCCCCGTGGCCCTGCGGGAAGACGCGGCGACAGCTCACGCAGAGCCAGCCGCTCACGTGGTCGAGCGGCGGCAGCGTGTCGTGGGGAGACCGCGGCGGCGATTGAACAGGTTGCGTCAACGCCCGGCTAGAATTGGCCAGAGCGTCCCGCGACGCAACGGGTACGCACAGCCGCCCCCCACCCCCGGGCGCACCCTGCCGGTAGCCGGCCGTCAAGAAAGGCGTACCATAGCGCTCCGGACCCCGTGACCGACCCCGGCCGCCCCCCGCCCTCGCCCGCCCCGCCCTCGCCCCGCTCGACCTCGCTCGGCACCACGGCCTTCGCCCTGGGGCTGATGTCTTTTCTCCTGTGCCTGGGCCCCCTGACCGGCATCCCCGCCCTGGTGTTGGGCCTGAGCGCCCGCCGCCTCGACCAAGACCCCGCCCGTAGCACGGGCGAAGGGGTTCGTGGCACGATGGGTGCTTTCCTGGGCGGCGGCAACCTCATTCTGGCCGCTCTCGGGGCCCTGGTCCTCTGGCTCGGCACGGCCGACCCGCCGGCGCTCGCGGCGGCCCCCGGGCCCTCCTCGGTCGCCCCGGCCCTGCCACCCGACCCGACCCCGCCCCCCGCGAGCCCCCGGGCCAGGCCCGGCGACGAGAGCGGGCAGATGTCGGTCACCGAGGCCATCTTCGAGACCGTCGAGGGGAAAATTACCCTTGTTGATCTGCCCCCGACCACCCGACCCTTCGAGGTCGAGCTGCGCGAGCAGATGCAAAAGGCGAAGGCGGCGGGCGAGCGGTTGGTGCTCTTCGTCGTGTCAGACACCTGCCGGCCCTGCATGAGCATCGCCGCCGTCCTGCCCTCGCCCCCGATGCAGAACGCGCTCGGGCACGCGCGGCTCGTGCGCGTCAGCATCAACGCCTCGCGCGCCGACCTCGAGGCGGTCGGCGTGCCGACGCAGCTCATCCCCGGGTTTTACCTGCTGGGCCACGATCTGCGCCCGACCGACGGCATCACCGGCGGCGAGTGGGACGACGACACGGCCGAAAACGCCGCGCCCGTCATCGGCGCCTTCTTGCACGGCTCGCTCGCCAAGCGGCGGCACCCCTTCGTGCCCCAGCCCCGGCGCTCGCTGACGCCGCGCGCGCCGACGACGTTGCTTTGAGCGGGGCGCGCGCCGCGCCCAGGGGGCCCGGCGCTCGCCCGCCGGCTCGGGCCGTCGGGCCCCCGCCCGCGGGGCGCGAGCGCGACGGCGCCGCGGAGCGCGCGCGGGGGTTCTTAAGAGGAGGGGGGCGGGCGGCGGCGTCGCCCTCGCGAAGGGCCTACGCAGGGGCCGGCTCGTCGCGTAGGTTAGGGGCCGATGCCCCCAGCCCGCTCCGTCCCGACGCCGCTCCCGGTCGGGTCCGCCATCGATCCGGCGTCGCTGCGAGCCGCGCTCGAGTCGCGGCGCGCTCGCGGCGAACACTTCGCGCTGTCCGAGGCCGTGGCCCTCCTGGTGCCGCTCTGCCTCGAGCTGGCCCGGCGGCACGCGGCGGGCGAGTCGTTCGTGGTGCACCCTTCGGCGCTCGTGCTCGAGGGCGGCGCGCTGCGCCTGCCCGAGGGCGGGGGCTCGCAGCCGCCGGCGCTCTTGCCGCGCGACCGGGCGTGCCTGGCGCCCGAAGAGCGGCAGGGCGGCCGGGGCGACGAGCGGGCGAGCGTGTTCTCGGTGGGGGCGATGCTGTACGAGCTGGTGACGGGCGAGCCGGTGGGGCCGGGCATGCGGCGCGCGGCCGAGGTCGACGGGGGGCTGCCGGCCTCGGTCGACGTGGTGCTCGGCCAGGCGCTCATCGCGGACGCGGGCGCGCGGCCGAGCGACCTGCGCGCGCTGGCGGCGGCGCTGTACCAGCTCTCGCCCGACGCGACGCCGCCGCCGCCGCCCTCGGCCGACGCCTCGCAGCTCGAGGTCGACGTCTCGTGCTCGATGCTGCCGCCGCCGCCGACGAACCCGGGCCCGGCGGCCGCGCCGCGCCACGACGCGACGAGCCGCCTGGCCGAGCTGAAGGCGCGGCTCGAGGGCGACCGGCGGCCGCGCTACGTCGTCGTGCGCGACGGCATCGACCACGGGCCCTTCAACGGCGTCGAGGTCCTGCAGCAGATCGCGCGGCACGCCTTCACCGGCGACGACGTCCTGCGCGACCTCTACTCGAAAGAGGAGCGGGCGGTCCAAGACTGGGACGAGTTCGCGCCCTTCGCCGAGCAGGCGAAGCTGCACCGCGAGGTCAAGGCCGAGAAGGCCGCGATGGAGCGGACCATCGTCGCCGAGAAGAAGGCGACGCTCGGCAAGGCACTGGCGGGCGGCGGCGTGCTGCTCGCGCTCGTGGGGGCGGCGGTCGTGTGGGTGGTGCGCGAGCGCGGGGCGCGCAGCGACGAGGTGCGCATCGAGGGCGACCGGGCGGTGAGCGTCGAGGTGCAGGGCGGCGCGCGGCGCGCGAACAAGCCGGCCGGGGCGGCGGGGCCGGGGGGCCGGCCGGCGGGGGGCTACCCCTCGCTGCCGGGGGGGCTCTCGTGCGAGGCGGCGCAGGCGCGCTACACCGAAGAGATGCGCATCGGCGAGAAGGGCGCGCCCGACCTGAGCGTCGGGCAGCTCGGCGCGGTGCTGAACAACGGCTCGTACCTGAACGCGTGCGGCGTGCCCCCCGACACCAAGGTCAACGTCTGCGCGGCGGTGCAGAACGGCCGGGCGGTGGGCGTCACGGTGGTGACCAACCCGCGCAACCCCTCGCTCGAGTCCTGCGTCGCGGGCCGCGTGCGCTCGCTCAGCTTCCCCTCGAACCCCCGCCTCGACATCACGCGCACGGCCTTCTGAGGCGGGCCCCGGCGAAGCGCCCGCACGGCCTCCGGGGGCGGGCCCCGGCGAAGCGCCCGCACGGCCTCCGGGGGCGGGCCCGCCCGAGCGCCGAGCTTGACGTCATGGGCGCGAGCCCCTGAAATGCGCGGCCCGTGCCCCGCCGCCCCCGCCCCCCGACCCCGCCCCCGGCCCGAGGGCCGCGCCGCGGGCGAGCGCCCGCCGGGGCCCTCGCGCCCGCCCTCGCCGCCGCCGCGGCCCTCGCCGGCTGCCAGGCGCCCGTCGCGGCGGGGCTGAGCGAAGACGAGGCCAACCGCGTCGTCGTCGCGCTCGACCGCGGCGGGGTCGAGACCGCGAAGGAGGCCGACCCGCAGGCCGAGGGGCGCTTTCGGGTGCTCGTGCCGCGCGAGGACGCGGCGCGCGCCGTGGCGGTCTTGCGCGACGAAGAGCTGCCGCCGCGCGCGGCCCCGGGCGTGCTCGACGCGCTCGGCAAGTCGTCGCTCGTGCCGAGCGCGATGGCCGAGCGGGCGCAGTACGTGGCGGGCCTCGCGGGCGACCTCGAGCGGACGCTCGGGGCGATCGACGGCGTCATCGCCGCGCGCGTGCACCTCTCGGTGCCCGAGCCGGGGCCGCTCGGCGACAAGCCCGCCTCGGCCGCGACGGCGTCGGTGCTGCTCAAGTACCGCGGGGCCAACCCCCCGGTCGACGTCGCCGCCGTGCAGCACCTGGTGGCCGGGGCGGTCGCCGGCCTGCGCGTGCCGGACGTGGCCGTCGTGCTCCTGCCCCGCCCCGCGGCGCCTTCGCCGCCCGAGCGGCAGCTCGCGCACGTCGGCCCGCTCGCCGTCACGCGCGGCACGATGCCCTACCTGCGCGGGCTCGTCGCGCTCACGCTCGCGGTCAACCTCGCCCTGCTCGCCTCGCTCGGCACGCTCTGGGCCCGGCTGCGGCGCGCCGCGCGCGCGCCGGGCCCGACGCAGGCGCGCCCTTGATCGAGCTCGAGCGCGTCGACAAGGCCTTCGCCGCGCCGGTGCTGCGCGGGGTGAGCCTGCGCGTGCCCGCGGGCTGCCTCTACGGGCTCATCGGCCCCGGCGCGAGCGGCAAGAGCGTGCTCCTGAAGACCGTGGCCGGGCTCATCCGGCCCGACGCGGGGCGCGTGCTCGTCGACGGGCAAGACCTCTTCGCCCTGCCCGACGTCGAGCTGCAGCGCTTCCGGCTGCGCTTCGGCATGCTCTTCCAGAACAACGCCCTCTTCGACCACATGACCGTGGCCGACAACATCGCCTTCCCGCTGCGGCGCATGACCTCGCTCGGCGACGGCGAGATCCGCGAGCGGGTGGCCGAGCGGCTCGCGTGCGTGGCGCTGCCGGGCTTCGAAGCCCGGATGCCGGCGGGCCTGTCGGGCGGGCAGAAGAAGCGCATCGGCGTCGCGCGGGCGACGGTCACGCGCGCGCCCGTGCTGCTCTACGACGAGCCGGCCGCGGGGCTCGACCCGGTCACCTCGCAGAAGATCTTCGACCTCTTGCGCGCCGAGCAGCGGGCCGCCAAGAGCACGGTGCTCATGGTCTCGAGCGACCTCGACCGCATGCTGACCGTGACCGACCGCGTCGGCATGCTCTACCGCGGCCGGCTCATCTTCGACGGCACCACCGAAGAGGCCAAATCGAGCCGCGATCCGCACGTGCGCCAGTTCGTCCACGGCCTGACCGAGGGGCCGCTCTGACCGGGGCGAAGGCCCGACGCGCCGCGGCAGCCCGGGGGCCGCGCGGGGCGGCCGGCCCCCTCCCGGGGAGCAAAGGTGCGTGGCGGCCGCCGCCCGGTGTATAATTAGAACGTGGCAGGCGAGGCGGCGGCCGGCGGCGGTCTTCACACCCTCGGCGGCGGCGTCCTGTCGCTGGCCGAGACGGCGGGCGGCATGGGGCTGCTGTTCGGCCGCATCGCCCGCCGGGCCGCCGCGCTCGAGTTCGACGGCCGCGAGTTCGTCAAGAACCTCTACAAGATGGGCGTCAAGTCGGTGCCCATCGTCATCGTGACGGCGCTCTTCGTCGGGGGCATCATGGTGATTCAGGCCGCCCCGGTGGTCGAGCGCTACGGCGCGCACGGCCTGCTCGGCTGGGGCGCGGGCTTCGGCACGCTGCGCGAGATCGGGCCGCTCTTGACGGCGCTGATGCTCTCGGGCCGCGTCGGGGCCAACAACACGGCCGAGCTCGGCACGATGGTGGTCACCGAGCAGATCGACGCGCTGCGCGCGCTCGCCATCGACCCCATCGGCTACCTCATCGTGCCGCGCTTCCTCGCCTTCGTGCTGACGCTGTTCCTCGCCGCGCTCTACGCCGACGCGCTCGCGCTCGTCGGCGCGGCCTACGCGGGCAAGGGCCTGCTCGACGTCGAGCCGGCGGTCTTCTTGAACGGCGTGACGGGCCTCTTGACCATCAGCGACGTGGCGCACGGCCTCGTCAAGTGCATCATCTTCGGCGTCATCATGGCGCTCGCGAGCTGCCACTTCGGCCTCGCCGTCAAGGGCGGCGCGCCCGGCGTCGGCCGCGCCGTCAACGCGACGGTCGTCGCCAGCGCCCTCGGCATCCTCGTGCTCGACTACTTCGTCAGCTTCGTGCTCGCATGACCGCCCCCGACGACCCGCGCGCCCGCCGGGGCGCCCCCGCGAGACCGCCGGCCCCATGAGCGCCCCGCCCTCCCTGCGCGAGGCCGCGCGCGCGGCCGCGGCCGCCGGCGGGGGCGAGGCCGAGGCCGCCCCGGCCGGCGACTCGGCCCTCGGCGCGCTCGGCGCGGCGGCGCTCGACCTGCTCGAGGGCGCGCGCGGGCTCTACTCGGTCTTCGTGCTGACGCTCTACTACAGCGTCCGGGGCCGCCGCGAGAAGGGCGCCGTCGCCCTGCAGATGTACGAGATCGGCAACCGCTCGCTCTTCTTCCTCTGCGTGGTCATGGCCTTCCTCGGCATGATCCTCGTGTTCCAGGCGGGCGTGCAGGTGCAGCGCGTCGTGCCCGACCTGACCCTGCTCGGCGCCCAGTACGTCGAGCTGCTCGTGCGCGAGCTCGCCCCCTCGGTCGGCGCGCTGATGCTCGCGACCCGCGTCGGCGCCGGCATCGCCGCCGAGATCGGCTCGATGGTGGTCACCGAGCAGGTCGACGCGCTGCGCATGTGCGCCGCCGACCCGGTCGACTTCCTCATCAAGCCGCGCTTCCTCGCCAGCCTCGTGATGACCGTGGTGCTCATCGCCTTCGGCACCGCCGTCGCCTACCTCTCGGGCATGGCCGTCGCGTACGCCTACTTCGGCCTGCTGCCCCACACCTTCATCAACCCCGCCCTGCTCGACGCCGGCGACGTGGTCGTGGGCCTCGCCAAGTGCGT
The DNA here is from genome assembly GCA_035762175.1 of Polyangiaceae bacterium. Taxonomy (GTDB): domain Bacteria; phylum Myxococcota_A; class Polyangia; order Polyangiales; family Polyangiaceae; genus DASTPP01. The sequence goes on from DASTPP010000284.1 coordinate 22,123, forward strand.
CGCGTACGGGGCCGCCATCCCCGTCGTCTCGGGCTACTGCGGCCTGTCGACCTACGGCGGCAGCGAGGGCGTCGGCTGGGCGACCACGCGCGCGGTCGTCAACTCGTCGCTCGCCGTCATCGTGCTCGACTTCTTCATCTCGGGGGCGGGCTACCTCGCCTTCCCCGGCTGAGGCGAGGGGCGCCGCGTGATCTCCTTCCGCCGCGTCAAGAAGGCCTTCGGGCCCAAGGTCGTGCTCAACGACGTGTCGTTCGACATCGGGCGCGGCGAGGTCTTCTTCATCATCGGCGCCTCCGGCGTCGGCAAGAGCGTGCTCATCAAGCACCTCGTCGGCCTGCTCTCGCCCGACGGCGGCGAGATCGTGCTCGAGGGCCAAGAGGTCAGCCGCCTCAGCGAGCGCGAGATGTACCCCGTGCGCAAGAAGTGCGCGATGGTCTTCCAGCACTCGACGCTCTTCGACAGCATGAGCTGCGTCGAGAACGTCGCGCTGCCGCTGCGCAAGCACAAGGGCCTGCGCGACGCCGAGGCCCTCGCCGAGGCGAAGCGGCGGCTCGAGCAGGTGCGCATGCTCGAGTTCGCCGACCGCTTCCCCGCCGAGCTCGGCGACGGCATGCGCAAGCGCGTCGCCATCGCGCGCGCGCTCACCCTCGAGCCCTCGTACGTGCTCTTCGACGAGCCGACGACCAGCCTCGACCCGGTCAGCGCCCGGCGCGTCGACGCCCTCATCCGCGAGCTGAGCGAGCGGCTCGGCGTCACCTGCGTCGTCGTCTCGCACGACCTCGTCAGCATCTTCGGCATCGCCGACCGCATCGCCATGCTCTACAAGGGCGAGGTGCGCCTGATCGGCACGCCCGGCGAGTTCCGCGCGAGCCCCGACGGCGTCGTGCAGCAGTTCATCAACGGCCGGGCCTCCGGCCCGATGGAGACGTTAGCGCCCGCCTTCGGCCCGCCCGCGGCCCGCGGGCGCCCCCGGCGGTCGAGACAGGCCCCGCACCATGGCGAACGCAAAATCGATCGAGGTCAAAGTCGGCATCCTCATCCTCTGCGCGCTCGGCATCCTCGCCGCCTTCGTGCTCTTGATGGGCGGGCTCAACTTCCAGCCGACGTACAAGCTCTACGTCGACTTCGACAACCCCGGCGCCGTGCAGGGCGGGGTGCCGGTGCGCATCGCCGGCGTCAAGGTCGGCAAGGTGAAAGAGGTGCAGTTCCGCGGCGGCCTCGTCGACCCGAAGACCGGCAAGCGCGAGCCCCTCGTCCGCCTCGAGCTGTCGATCGAGCGGCGCGCCCAGTCGACCGTCCACGACAACGCCGTCTTCTTCGTCACCTCGCAGGGCGTGCTCGGCGAGCAGTTCCTCGCGATCGACCCGGGCAGCATCGACCGGCCCGTGCTGGCCGAGAACGCCGTCGTGCGCGGCCTCGACCCGCCCCGGCTCGACATGCTGCTCGCCGAGGGCTACGAGCTCTTGCACACCACCATCAACGCCCTGCGCGAGAACCGCGAAGACATCCGCGACGCGTTCTACGGCATCCGCGACACGGTGAAGGGCACCGGCCACTTCTTCAACCAGAACCGCGACCGGCTCGACCACATCGCCGAGAACGCCGACCAGGCCGTCGCCCACGCCGACGAGCTGCTGCGGGGCGCCAAGGCGAAGTACGTCGACAACCCCCAGATCGACCGCATCGTCTCGAACGTCGACCGCGCCTCGGCCGACCTCGAGCCCGCCCTGCGCGACGCGCGCGAGACGCTCGCCCACGCCAAGCGCGCCGCCGCCACCGTCGGCAGCGAGGAGGGCGCCGAGCGCCTGCGCCGCACCCTCGCCAACATCGAGGCCGCCAGCGGCGACGTCAAGACCACCGCCCAGGACGCCCGCGCCGTCGTCGCCCACGTCAAGAAGGGCGACGGCAGCGTCGGCAACCTCGTCATGAGCGAGCAGCTCTACGACGACCTCCAAGAGATGGTGCGCGATCTCAAGCACAACCCCTGGAAGTTCTTTTGGAAAGAGTGAGCGGGGCCCCCGCCCCCCTCCCCCCCCGCGCTCGCGCTACGCCGCGCCCGGGCTCAGCCGAGCGTGACCAGCGTGTCGCCCTCGTTGACCGCTTGCCCCTCTTGTACGGCGATGGCCGTCACGGTGCCACCCTCGGGCGCCTCGACAGGCATCTCCATTTTCATCGATTCGAGAATGACCAAGGTCTGCCCTTCGCTGACCTCGTCCCCCACCTTGACCTCGATTTTCCACACGGTTCCGGTGATGTGGGCCGGCACGTTCGTCGCCATGGCGGCGCACGTTAGCCCATCGGGCGGGCCCGACCCAAGTCCCTCGCGGGCCCGGGCGGGCGCCCCCAAACTCGCGTCTCGACCCCTCCCGCGCCAGGCCCGCTCGTGCGATACTGAACGCCCCTGGGGGGCCGAACCCCGGCGCCCGCGCGTTCGGGCCCCCGCCCCCGCCCTTCTCCGCCTGCCCCAGTTAAGGAGCCGATGCCCATGTCCGACGAGCAGAAGGAGTCGTCCGTCCTCTTTTCGCTCAAGGAGCTCGTCAGCCTCGAAGAAGACCGCGTCAACCAAGAGAAGTTGGCGCGGCAGCAAGAAGAGGCGCGGCGCCGGCGCGAGCGCGAAGAGCAAGAGCGGCGCGCGCGCGAAGAAGAGGCGGCGCGGCAGGCGGCCGAGGCCGAGCGCATCCG
>DASTPP010000285.1:0-10834 GCA_035762175.1 Polyangiaceae bacterium
GCCGCTGGGGCACGTCACCGTGCCGCCCGCGCTGGCCGCGGAAGAGCAAACTCCGACGGGCTGACGAAGACGCCTGCACGCCGCCGAGGATGCGCGTCGGCGAGCGCGCCTTCAAGAACGGGTCTTCACACAGCGCTTACAATGCGCTTGCTCTGCACCGCGCCCTTGCCCGCGCCCGCGTCGGGCTTTGCGTCGTCGAGTGCCGCGGTCATCGCCTCGCGCCAGGCCGCGAGGTCGGCCTCGTGAAGACCTTCGCGCCGCAAGAGCGCGCCGAGCTCGTCGGGCGTGCAGGCCGCGGCGGCCAGCACGATCCGAAGCTTGTCCTGCGCGCGGGGCCCGACCGCGCGCGCTCGGGCCACCTCTGCGGGCGAGTCCGCCGGGGGCCGATACCGGCCGGGTGGCCCCTAAAGTGCTCAGTCGAAGTAGGGCGCGGTGGCGCGTTCGATGCGGGCGATGAGGTCGCGCGCGACATCGGCCGCGGGCCCGTCGAGCGAGGGCAGGGCTGCTTCGAGCGCGACCCGCGCGTCGTCGAGCGCGGCGAGCGCCTCGGGCTCTTGCAGGGCGCGCAGCGTGTCGACCGCCTCCGCGCGCGTGCCGACGCCGCGCAGCGCCGGGGCGTCGACGACGAGGTCGCGCAGATCGGCTACGAGCAGCGGGGTCAAGAGCGGGTCGCTCGGGGGCGGCGTCTGCACGTGGAAGAGGGTCACGGGCTCTTCGACGATGAGGCGCTCGAGCAGCAGGCCGGTCAGACGGTCGACCTTGGCGGGCACGAAGTCGGGGGCGAGCGGGGCGCGCAACGGGGCGAAGAGCGCCTGCCAGGCAGCCAGGCGGCGCTCGGAGGTCTTGGCGGCTCGCACGTAGTCGAGCAACTCGTCGGCGTAATAGCCTACGACATAGCTGAGAAAGATGTCTTCGGACTCGGGCGGCAGTTGGCCGCGCGCGAAGTCCCCGACGTAGCGTTCGTAGAAGGGTGCGAGGTGGTCGGCGAGCGGATCATCGCCGACGTCTTCGCGGTTGCAGTCGGGGTCGAGCGCGGTATCTTCGTCGGTGCAGAAGGGCTGGGCGGGCGGCTCGGGCGAGAGGTCATAGAGGTAGCGCACGGCGTCGGCGTCGTAGGGGCCGGGCGCGGGCAACTCGGCGGGGTCGGCGACGTAGTCCATCACCGACGCGCTCGGCGGAACGAGCGAGCCCTTGAAGTTGTGCCGTAGCCCCAACGTGTGCCCCACCTCATGCGCCGCGATGTGCGAGAGAAAGCGCTCGACCTGCTCTTTCTTCGTCCGTGACGAGTGAACGGAGCCGGCGAGCGAGCGCTGCATGGCGTCGACCGAGAGCGTGCAGAGCGGCTCGCTGTGCAATGAGCCCCAGGCGAGACGCTTCGGCCTCGCCGCGGCGCCGACGGGGGCGAACTGCGAGGCGGCCGGGGCGGCGCCGTCTTGGTAGAACCAGTCGGCTAGGTCGATGAGGCCGTGGCCGAAGTAGACGTTTGCCCCCCGGACCTCGCCAGTGTTCGGGTTCACGCGAACGTCGGCGAAGGCGAAGCTCCTCGAGACGTCCTCGTCGAGGACGAAGTAGTTGACGTCGTCGTCGGCGAACGAGGTCTCGGGGGGGGCAAGCTCGGCGCGCAGGGCCTCGAAGCCGAAGGCCTCGTTCCAGCTTTCGACGCCGCGCTTGACGGCGCCCACCAGGTCGTACTCGGGGTAGAGCTCGGCCTGCAGCCGCGCGAACGAGGGCGAGATGAGCCAGGTGACAGGCCCTTGGCCAGGGCGGAGGTTCCAGCGGATGGTCGATTGCTCGCTCACGCCGGTGTTCGGCACGAGTCGCGGCGGGCTGCGGAAGTAGAGCTCTTGCTCGGGCAGGGGCTTGGGGGTGAACCCTTCGCCTTCACGATAGCGCCGCAGGGCGAAGGCCAGAGTGCCTGAGGCACGGAAGGGGTTGGGCTCGACCTTGCTCCGGCTAAGGCCTGGTCGGGGGGCCTCGAAAAAGCCGCCGAAGACCTGCTCGAAGGCGATGCCGTCGGTGACGTGATGAAAGTTTTGCATGTAGCTTACTTCGACCTCGAGCCGGCCCGCGTATGTGGGGGCACGCTCGTTGATGGTGCTGAAGCGGTTGAGGCCGGCGGCGGGGTCGAACGCGACGTAGCGGTCGCGGTCGGGGAAGTCGCCGAGCTTCTTCGGGTCGACCAGCGGGTAGGCCTCGAGCACGACGTCGGGGTCGAAGGTGTCGCTGAGTTGCTTGCGCGCGTCGACATCGAAGACAAAGAGCTTGTCGTTTTGCACTCGGAACGAGACGACGCGCGTGCCGATCGAATAGCCGCCCCCCTGGGGGTGATACTGCTTGAGGTAGGCCGAGAGAAACCAGCGCTCGTCGAGGGCGTCCTTGCGCACGGCGAGGTAGAAACTCTTGCCCTCCCTCCCGGCGCCGCCGACGTCGGGGCCCTCGTGGGGGAGGGCGTTGCCGTGTTCGTCGAGGTAGAGGGCGACGAAGGGCGCGGCCGCGGTGGCGTCGGCGGGCGGCGGGTCCTGGGACGCGGGCGGTGCGGTGCGGGAGTCGTCATGGCAAGCGTTCAGCAGCGACGCGAGGGCGACGGCGGAGAGAAAACGAGGTCGAAGGAACGGACGCATGAGAAGTACCTTTCTTTGGACAAAGAGACGAAAGCAGGGGGCGGGCGCGGTAGAGAGTGGAGGTATGCCTCTTCGGCAATGGCCGTCGCCCGCTTGTGCAGCGTGGTAGAGGTTGTTTCTGTAGGCTGCCGTTCGAAGACGGCCTATCACCCTGCCTACATCTCGGAAAAGCGTAACTGCTGGTTCCGTGCCAACGTTGGCCCCGTTCCTCCAAAGGGCGTTTCTCCCTCGGGTAGAGGTAGAGCCCAGCCTGGGCGATACGGGTCGACCGCTGGGTGACGAGCCGAGCTTGGCCGCGAAGGCGGTGCTCGACCCGAGAGAAGGGCCGGGGGACGCACGCCCTCCGCGGAGTCGCTGCCGAGCTCGCTCCCTCCGAGCCTGCCAATGGAGCATCGGCGCGAGCCCACGAGGCTGCTTGCCACCAGGCCCTAGCGTGCCAGGATTCGGCACACGAACGAGGCCCTCAGCGTGCAACCCGATCGGGGCTCACCAGCCGGCGACGGCTTCGAAGACGCATGGTGGCAAACGTTGCCTTCGGAAGGCCGGCAACGTTTGCCATCGTGGCCGTGGTTGCCTTGTTTAGTGATACGCCGGACGCAGTCAGACGCATCACTCGTCGAATCGACCCCAGGGCGTCGGCGAGTCGACGTCCGATCACTCGCGTCCCGCCGCCCGCACCTGCCGTTCGTGCGACCGATGATTGACCTAGTTCGCCGCTGTCACTGCTGCGGCGAAGTCGATCGCGTCGCGGGCGCCCGCGGTCCGCTCGTCGGGGCCGAGCGCGGCCTCGAGGCGCGCGCCGTGGCGACACAGGTAGGCACGCCGGTGGGGAAGGTGCTTGACGAAGTGCCGCGTCTCGACATCGATCGCTACGGCGACCTCGTCCGCTTGGGGAACGGCTCGAGCGTGCCGCCGCACGCGCGACAGATACGGTCGGCCTCGTCCAGGCTCCACGCCGTCTGGCGCGCTTTGAGCCCCGGCCGCAGCCGCGGGCATGGCCGATGCGCTCGGAGCGGCGGGGGCGTTCGGCCCGGGCTCGCTCGCCCCCCGACGCACTCGGGGGCGGAGCCGCTCGGCACCTCGGCCACAGGCTCTCACCGGCCCTTGCCACCCTTACCGCTGTTGCCGCCTTTCTTCTTGGCCTCGAGCTTGGCCTCGGGTGCGGCGATGCGGCCCACGCACGCTCGAGCTCCCCTTCGAGCGCCTTTGCCGGCGCTCGAGTGCGACCACCGCCGGCTCGAGCCGAGGCAGATCGTTCTCATCGTCAAAGAGGTACAGCATGACGGAGCATGGCCGCCTCAGGATAGAGCAGTATAGTAGGAACTTGTTGCGCGCTCGGCCGCGCTCACGCGGAAGGCTCACCGCCAATGACTCATCCGTCAGGACGAGGGTCAGGGCGGGCGCACCAAAACCCGTAAGTCATTGAAACTGCTATATTTTTTTAATGAGAATGACGAAGGCTGGGAACGTCAGTGAATTCACTGGCGAGTTAATGACGAAAGCTGGGAACGTCAGTGAATTCACTGGCGAGTTTTCGTGCGCTCGCCCTGGGGCGAGGGCACTGGGGGCTGGTGCGGCTTTTGCAACCAAGAAAGCCTTTTCGCTGCGTACGTAAGCACCCGTATTAGCCAGACTTTCTAGATCGAGCATCGCACGGGAGGGGCAATTCCATGATTCGAACGCTCGAGCCGAACGCCGGGGGGGGGGAGGCGTCGACGCAGAGCCTCTTGTTTCGGGAGGCCGAAGCCGAGGAACGGACGCCCCTGGCGTCCTTGCTCGTCATCGACGAGCTCTCGTCGCGGCGGCTGACTCTGCCGAACGACGGGGTCCTGACCTTCGGTCGCTCTCCCGAAGCCGCTGTGAGACTCGAGTCGACCACCATTTCGCGGCTCCATGCCAAGCTCATCGTCGTGGGGGGGGTGGCGCACGTCGCGGACCTGGGGAGCCACAACGGCACGCTCGTGAATGGCGAGCCGGTTCGGGGCACGCGGCGCCTCGCGCCGGGCGATGTCCTGACGCTCGGCGACGCCGTCCTGGTGCTGCGGGCCGCGCCGCACCTGGGGGCGCGGCGGGCCTGCGACCTGGTCGCGATGCGTCGGCGGCTCGACGACGAGGTCGCGCGAGCGGCCGAGTTCGGCCGCCCCTTCGCCGTCGTCGCGCTGCGCTTGGCGACCGGCCGCCACCGCCGGGCCCTGCAGGCGGCCGCGCTCGCGGTGCTCCGTCGGATGGATGGGCTGGCGTCCGACGGCGCGGGCCTGGTGGCCTTGCTGCCCGAACTCGAGGGCGAGGGGGCGCGCGCGGTCGCCCTGCAGTTGCTCACGGCGGTCGCGCCCTGGGCGCCCGAGGCCCGGGCCGGGGTGGCGAGCTACCCCGGCGACGGCAGCGACGCCGAGACGCTCCTCGCGGGGGCGCGGGGCGCCTCGAACGCAGCCGGCGAAGGGGCGGTTCGCATGGCGTCCGAGACGGCGGTACGCCATCGGGTCGGCGAGCAGACCCTCATCGTCGCCGACGACGACATGGTCCACTTGTACGAGCTCATTCGCCGTCTCGCGCCGAAAGACTTGTCGGTCCTGATTCTCGGCGAGACGGGCACGGGCAAGGAGAATGCGGCGTCGGCCTTGCACCACTGGTCCCCTCGCGCGACCAAGCCGTTCGTGGCGCTGAACTGCGCGGCGTTGCCCGAGGCGACCGTCGAGAGTGAGCTCTTCGGGCACGTCCGGGGCGCCTTCACGGGCGCGCTGAGCGACCGGATGGGGGCGTTCGAGGAGGCGCACGGCGGCACGCTCTTTCTCGACGAGGTGGGAGACCTGCCGCTGGGCACTCAGGCCAAACTGTTGCGCGTGCTCGAGCAGCGCCGGGTCACGCGGCTCGGCAGCCGGCAGGCCCAAGGGCGCGCGGTCGACCTGCGCGTGGTGGCCGCGACGAACCGCGACCTGGAGGCGGACGTTCGCGCGGGGCGCTTCCGTCAAGATCTGTTGTTCCGGCTGAGCGCGGCCGTGGTCGAACTGCCGCCGCTGCGCCACCGCCGGCGTGAAATCCCGCTGCTGGCGCGGTTCTTCGTCGAGACCGAATGCGCGGCCAAGAAGCTGCCCCCCTTGGAGCTGACGGAGGAGGCGCTCGCGTGCCTGGCGCAGTACCCGTTCCCGGGCAACATCCGCGAGCTCAAGAACGCGATGGAGTATGCGGTGGCGACCGCCGAGGGCGCGGCCATTCGGCCGTGGAACCTGCCGAAGCCGATGCGCGGCGCGCGCGCCGCCTCGGTCGAGGAGGGCCTTCCTCCCGAAGAGCCCGCGCCCCCTCGCTTTCGGCCGATCGCGGAAGAGCTGCGAGACCTCGAGCGGACGCGCATGCTCGAGGCGCTGCGGGCGACGCGGTGGGTGCAGAAGCACGCCGCCGAGGCCATCGGCATGCCCATCCGTACGTTTACCCTCAAGATGAAGCAATACCAGCTCTCCTGCGAGCCGAAGGGGGCCCCGTGATGTTCGAGCCGTTCGAGCCGGAGGAGTGGGCGCCCCCCGAAAGGGTCGAAGAGTATGAGCTCCTTCGGCCGATCGGGCGCGGGGCCATGGGGCGGGTCTACTTGGCCCACGACCGACTGCTGGACCGCCTCGTCGCCATCAAGTTCGTCGCGCGCGCCGTGCTCACCCACGGCACGAGGAGCCGCTTCTTCACCGAAGCCCGCGGGGCGGCTCGGCTCTCGCACCCGAATGTGGTGACCGATGGCGGGGCTCGAGAAGGTAGCCGGGGCATCCCCGGCGAGCAAGCAGAGACGATGGACGGCGCCGCGGGCGCGCGACGTATTCGACACGTGGGGCCGTAACGGCAGGGCGCTCGCCGACTTCGCATGCCAGCGCGGGTTCGGGGTGCAGCGCCTCGCTTGGTGGCGACAGCGACCGGCGAGCATGCCGTCGTGCCGGCCGTCGCCCGCCCAACGCGGTGCGGTTCAGGGGCCACCACGCGACGCCTCGACGCGGCGTTGGCAGGCCTGCTCGTCAGCGCGGGCCTGCACCTCCGGCACGTTCAAGAGGGCGACCCGGCGCTCGACGGGCAGGCAGTACGCGGTCGCTGCCCATAGCGTTGGATCCTCGGGGCCGCGCAGCGGCTTCAAGTCGGCCCACACGCGCACCGTCTTGTCCTCGGAGGCGGTGACGAGGTGCTGGCCGTCGGGGCTGAACGCCGCTGACCCGACCGCGCCCTCATGGCCGCGCAGCACGAGCGGCTCGCCCGCGCCGTCGGCGCTCCACACCCGCACCGTCTTGTCACCGGACGCGCTGACGAGGCGCTGGCCGTCGGGGCTGAAGGCGGCCGACCTGACCCCGCTCCCGTGGCCGCGCAGCACGAGCGGCTCGCCCGCGCCGTCGGCGCTCCACACCCGCACCGTCGTGTCCGCGGACGCACTGACGAGGCGCTTGCCGTCGGGGCTGAAGGCGGCCGACATGACCACGTCCTCGTGGCCGCGCAAGACGAGCGGTTCGCCCGCGCCGTCGGCGCTCCAGACGCGTGCCGTCTTGTCCAAGGAAGCGCTGACGAGGCGCCGGCCGTCGGGGCTGAAGGCGGCTGACGTGACCCCGTGCTCGTGGCCGCGCAGCACGATGGGCTCGCCCGCGCCGTCGGCGCTCCACACCCGCACCGTCTTGTCTTGGGAGGCGCTGACGAGGTGCCGCCCGTCGGGGCTGAACGCCGCTGACCAGACCGCGTCCTCATGGCCGCGCAGCACGAGCGGCTCGCTCGCTCTGTCGGCGCTCCAGACGCGCACTGTTTTGTCCCAGGAGGCAGTGACGAGGCGCCGGCCGTCGGGGCTGAAAGCCGCCGAAGTGACCCACCTCTCGTGGCCGCGCAGCACGAGCGGCTCGCCCGCGCCGTCGGCGCTCCACACCCGCACCGTCTTGTCACCGGACGCGCTGACGAGGCGCCGGCCGTCGGGGCTGAAGGCGGCCGACGTGACCCCGTGCTCGTGGCCGCGCAAGACGAGCGGCTCGCCCGCGCCGTCGGCGCTCCAGACGCGTGCCGTCGTGTCCGCGGACGCACTGACGAGGCGCCGGCCGTCGGGGCTGAAGGCGGCCGACATGACCCAGTGCTTGTGGCCGCGCAGCACGAGCGGCTCGCCCGCGCCGTCGGCGCTCCACACCCGCACCGTCTTGTCCTGGGAGGCGCTGACGAGGTGCCGCCCGTCGGGGCTGAAGGCGGCCGACATGACCCAGTGCTCGTGGCCGCGCAGCACGAGCGGCTCGCTCGCTCTGTCGGCGCTCCAGACGCGCACCGTTTTGTCCAGCGAGCCGGTGACGAGGCGCTGGCCGTCGGGGCTGAAGGCGGCCGAAACGACCTGGTCCTCATGGCCGCGCAGCACGAGCGGCTCGCCCGCGCCGTCGGCGCTCCACACGCGCACCGTCTTGTCACCGGACGCGCTGACGAGGCGCCGGCCGTCGGGGCTGAAGGCGGCCCACCAGACCCCGCTCTCGTGGCCGCGCAAGACGAGCGGCTCGCCCGCGCCGTCGGCGTTCCACACGCGCACCGTCTTGTCCAAGGAAGCGCTGACGAGGCGCCGGCCGTCGGGGCTGAAGGCGGCTGAAACGACCGGGACTCCGTGGCCGCGCAGCACGAGCGGCTCGCCCGCGCCGTCGGCCGGCCAGACGCGCACGGTGTGGTCCGCGGACGCGCTGACGAGGCGCTTGCCGTCGGGGCTGAACGCCACTGACCAGACCGCGCCCTCATGGCCGCGCAGCACGAGCGGCTCGCCCGTGCCGTCGGCGTTCCACACGCGCAGGGTGCCGTCCATCGAGCCGGTGACCAGGCGCTTGCCGTCGGGGCTGAACGCGACCCTTAGGACCCAATCTGGGTGGGGAAGCACCCGGCGGATGACCCCGCTCTTCAGTGCCACGCGCGCCACGTCTGACCATCCGCGCGGCACCTCGGGCGGCTCGAGCTCGCGCATGAGCGAGAGCGCGGCCGTCGAGTCACTCGGCAGAAGCTCGCGCGCCACGGCCAGGCGCGTGGCGTTGCGCGCTTGCACCGACCGCGCCTCGGCGCGCGCCGCTTCGCGACTCGCTCGCACCGCCAGGGCCGAGACGGCCAGGGCGATGGCACTCAGGGTGGCGAACCCGCCCGCGAGCGTCCGGCGCTTGCGCCGCTGTGCGCGTTCCAAGAGCGCCACGACCGCCCGCACGTACCGCTCCTCCCGCTCGCTCAGCCCGACACCCCCGCCCCCGCGTTCGGCGCCCCAGCGCGACAGCCAGGCGCGCGCTTCGAGCGCCGCGCCCTCGCGCCACAGCAGCCCCTCGGCCTCGCCGCTCGCCTGCCATTGTTGCGCCGCGGCCCGAAGCCGCGCGAGGAAGTGCGCGTCCTGCGCGCTCGCCTCGAGCCAGGCGCCGAGCTGCGGCCAGCGCTCGATCAGCGACTCGTGCACCAGCTCCACCGTCGTTCCCTCGCACTCGGGGCCGCCGTCGATCGCCAGAAGCCGCGCCTCGACCAGGTGCTGGACCACCGGTTCGAGCTCGTCTCCGGGCCCCAGCTGACGCAGCTCGTCGAGGCTCACCACGGCGCGCGTGCGCTCGGGCGTCACCAAGCGCATGAGCACCTCGCGGCACAGCCGCTGCTCGCGCGCCGAAAGCCGCCCGAGCACCGCGTCGGCGTGGGCCGAGAGCGCCCCCTCGACCCCGCCGAGCCGCTCGTAGCTTTGCTCGGGCAAGAGCCGCTGGTCGCGGTCGCGCTCGTCCCACAGCTTCGCCGCGACGAACTGCAAGAGCGGCAGCGGGCTCCTCGTGCCCTCGAGCGCGTCGAGCATCCGTCCGACCAGGGCCTCGCTCTCGAAGCGGTGGCCAGCCGCCTCGACGGGCCGCTCGAGCGCCTCGCGCAGGCCCGCGCGCCCCAGCGGCGCGAGCGCCCAAAGCCCCCGCGTCACCTCGCCGAGGAGCGTGCGCTCGTCGACCAGCCGGTCGAAGAAGTCGGCCCGCATCGCGAGCAGCACGCGCAAAGGCGAGGAGGCGTCGTCGGCCACGCCCTCGAGGCACGCGAGGAAGGCGGCGCGCTCGGCCGGGCCGGCGCCGAGGGTGTAGAGCTCTTCGAACTGGTCGACGAAGAGCAGGGCGCGGCCGTGGCCGCGGCGGCAGCGCGCCCGCAGCGCCGCCCCGAGCGCCCCGGGCTCCTTGCCCAGCGCGGCCGCCCGTTCGGTCAGGTCGCTCCCGCCCGGCGCGCTCGCGCCTTCGCCGTCCGAAGGCGTCTCGGACGCGCGCGCCCACACCTCGCCCAGCGCCAAGAGCGGCCTGCGCCCCGGCCGCAGCACGAACGCCTCCCACCGCTCGCCCAAGCGCTTGAGGGCGGGGATGACCCCGGCGCGCACGAAACTCGACTTGCCCGCCCCCGACGCGCCCACCACCGCCACCAGCGGCTGGTGGCGCAGCATCCGGAGGGCGCTCGCCACCTCGGCGTCGCGCCCGAAGAAGCGCCCGGCGTCCGCCTCTTGGAAGGCCGACAGCCCCGGGAAGGGGTCGGCCCCTTCGGCGAGCGCGCCCGGCCCCGCCCGCAGCGCCTCGAGCGCGGCGAGCAGCTCGCGCGCCGAGCCGTAGCGGTCCTCGCGCCGCTTCTGCAGGCACCGCTCGACGACCATGGCAAGCGCCCCGGCCTCGGGGCAGGGGCCGAGTAGCGAGGGCATCGGGGCGTGCGGGTCCAGCAGGTCGGCCAGCATGGCCAGCGGCGCCGGGCCCAGCGGGTGGGCGCCGGCGCACAGCTCGTAGAGCAACAGGCCGACGGCCCACAGGTCGACGCGCGCGTCGAGATCGTCGGTCTGCCATTGCTCGGGCGCCATGTACAAGAGCGTGCCCTTCACCCCGCTCTTGTCGGCCGCGCTCGCGCTCCCGCTGGCCGAGCTCGTCCCGTGCGGCAGAAGCTTGGCGAGGCCGAAGTCGACCACCTTGATGGGCCCGGCGTCGGCGAGCAGAATGTTCTCGGGCTTGAGGTCGCGGTGCACGATGCCCTGCTCGTGCGCGCAGACGAGCGCCCGCACCACCGGCAGTATCAGCTCGACGGCCAAGCCCGGCGGCACCCGCCCGGGCACGGGGCCGGCGGTCCCGGATGGCGCAGGCTGCGAAGCGCCCGCCCTCCGCCGCATCCACGCGCGCAGCGTCGAGCCCTCGACGTACTCGAGCACGAGGTAGGGCTCGCCTTGGTGTTCGTCGACCTCGTAGATGACGACGATGTTCTCGTGCTTGCACCGCGCG
>DASTPP010000286.1:0-9047 GCA_035762175.1 Polyangiaceae bacterium
AGCACGCGCGGCAGCGAGCGCCGGGGCCGCGCCCCGACCGCGTCGGCGAGCACGAGGCGGGCGAGGCCGGCGGGCGCGCGGGCGGCGGCGAGCAGCGCGACCGGCCCGCTGTTCGAGTGGCCCACGAGCGTCACGTCGCGCCCGCCGAGCCGCTCGAGCAGGCGACCGGCCCAGGCGCCGTGTTCGCCGAAGGCGAGGGGCGAGCGCACGGGCGACGAGCGCCCCGCGCCCGGCAGGTCGACGGCCACGACGCGGGCGTGCGGCGCGAGCGCGCGCACGAGGGGCCGTTAGCTGGCCGCCTGGATCACGGGGCTCGCGAGGATGACGATGGTCGGCCCCTCGCCGGCCTCGAGCACGCGGGCTCGCACGCCGTCGACCTCGAGGTAGCGTTCGCGCAGGCGGCTCAACGGCACCCCCATCCAGGTTCTCCGCTTCGTAGGCCCCGAACCCTTCTGCGAAATTCGACTGGGCCGAGCCCCGTTCGCGCAAGAAGATGGCGAGCACGACGAGCGCGGCGACCGAGAAGAACTCACTCTACCAGTCCTGAGACGACTCGAACCAGAGCTGCGACGCGCCCATGGCCTCGAGAAACGCGACCGCGGGCTTTGCGTGCAAGGCCTGCTCTTGGTTGGGGGCGCGGCGGGGCGGCTCGGTCACTCCACCGCGTGGGCCATGGCGGCGATGCGGGCCACGATCCAGTCACGGTGGCGCCTTTCGTCCGAGAGGTTGCGTGCGAGCAGGTCTCGAACGTCCGGCGACAGGTCGGCCCGGCCCGCCGCGCGCTCGTACGCCGTGTTCGTATCCTCCTCGTTGGTCTTCATGGCCACGAGCACGGCGTGGTCACCGACGAGGCCGCCGAGCACGACCTTGCCCTTGGTGAGCACGCGCTTGATGTCGGGCCCCGAGGGCGCCTCGTGGCCCGCCCCCTCGAGCAGCGCCGTCAGCTCGCGCACGTGCCGCCGGTGGTCCTCGAGGAAGGCCCCCATGGTCGCCCGATCGCCCTCGCCCTCGAGCCGTTCGATGGCCGCCTCGTACGCTTCGATGGCGTCGTAGTCGAGCTCGACGAGATGGCGGAGGAGGGTCACGACGTTGCTCTCGATGCCGACTGCCGTTGCCATGGTGGGTACCTCTTGCCTTTCTTGGTTTTCCGAAATGCTTGCCGGCGCTCAGGCCGAACGGGAGGGCGCCGGGCCGCCGCTGCGGCGCGCGAGCGCCCACGCGCCGACGATCGCGAGCTCGACCACCGCGTCGAGCAAGTAGACCGGCGAGATGCGCCGGCGCGCCACGTAGACGAGGTCGACCGCCGCGAGCACCGCCGCGCTGGCCACGCCGAGCGTCGCGGTCTCGGCGCTGACGCGAGGCCGGCGTGCGCCGACCGCGAGCGCGGCGCCCACCGCCGTGATGAGCAGCCCCGTCGTCTTCACGAGCCAGACCTCGCGCTTCGGGCCCGTGACCGCTTGGAACGTACCGGGGCTCACGACGGGCCAGAGGCCTGTCGCGGCGTAGAAGCCCGCCTGCACCCCGGCGACCACCCGCGAAACGTCGACGCCGCCCCGCGAGCCCGCCCCTCCCATCGTACCTGTTGCCGTCGTCGTCATCCGCTCTTGTCCAGCAGGGTTCGTGCCTGACTGCCCCGAGTGTGCTTGCGGCTCAGAGGTTCGGCGCTCCGTGGCCGATGCCGCACGCCACGTCGCTCGCGCGGCCCGCGCGGGTGAGCTCTCGCGGGTCGTTCGGCGCTTCGGACGGGGCGGAGCGAGCGGACCATGACGGCATACGCCACTGCACTCTGCGTACCGTCCCGGTCCGAAGGCCCGTCGCCCGACGAGCAAGCACCTACTCTCACGCTCCGTGCATCACGTTCGTACCTTCGTCCAATGCACAGGCGCGTCTCGAGGCCGGTTTCGAGCGGAGCTGCCTTCCTGCCCGAGGCGCCCTCCGCCATCGAGTGCCGAGCGAGCGGGCTATGCCGGGTCGGGGTCGGTCGACGCCATCATCGATAAGCAGGAAACAGGCCATGGCCATGCCGCAAAGGCGAGCCCGGGGCACGATGCCGCAGGCATGGGTCGCCTCGTGACGAAGGGCCGCGAAGCGCCCTTCCATGGCTTGGGTTGGCAAAAGAGCGTCCCTGGCGTCGAGCTCTCTGCCCCGCATGGTCGTCGCCTCCGTTGTCATGGCCAATGCCCTCCCGGCGCGGCTCGATGCTCGGCCCGAGGGCCCCCCTCGCGGCGCAGTCACCCCGGCGCTCGCCCGCTGACGCGCGCCCCGGCGTCGTAGCCCGGCGGCGCTTCGTCTTCGCCCCTGATCTCGATGGCGTGTCGCCCCGCCCCAGGCGCGGGCGCGAGCACCCTCACGCGCAGAACGCCGGCGCCGAACGAAGCCTCGACCGCCTCCGCATCGACCCCGCGCGGCAGGCACATGACGCGGCGAAACGCGCCGCGCGCGGGCGCGCCTCCTTCGCGCGGGCGAGAGCGCGCGCCTTCGATGACGAGCGAGCCTTCTTCGAGATAAACGCTCACGTCGTCGCGGCGAAACCCTGGCAAGATTGCGCGAACGACGAGCCCGCCCTCGCCCGCCGTCGCCTCGAACCGCGGCGACCAGGGCGCGGGCGCCGGGGCGCCCGCCTCGCAGCCGAGGCGCGACAGGGCCGCGACCGAGAAGCAGTGCGGGTCGAGGTCGAAGTCGACGGGCAGGCCGAACACTTCGCTGAAGAACCGGCGCGCGAAGACGGATGGCCAGAGTAGCGGCGCCAGCAGCGCACGGCCGAGGTGGCGGCGCGCGGCGGGCGCGCCGCCCCGCACGAGGTCGGGGCCGATTCCGGGCGCGGCTTGTCGGCGGCCCCGGAGGGCGGCACCCCGCTTCGCGCCCGACGTCCTTCGCGCCATGGCCCAGGCCGGCTGCAAGGGCGGCGCCACGGCCCCGCGAACATATCGCCCCTCGTTCCGACGGACGAGCCCGGCGCCGCGACGGCGCGGCGGCGGCCCGCGCGGCGTGACGGGCTCGCGCCCGCGTTCGGCTCGGCGCGACGCCGGCGCCGGGCCTCGCGTTGCGGGCCGACACGCGCCGGCGCGGTGTGGGGGCACGGTCCGACCCGGCCGCGCTCAGCCCCCCTGCCAAGGGCTACCGAGGCCGAGCCCCCTCGGCAAGGGCGCCCCAGCGGTGCGCAAGGGCGCCCCTGACGTCAGCCGCGCGGCGAGAGCTTGCGGGCCAGGGCGAAGGGTGGCGAGAGCCTACGGTCCGGGGCAAAGGGCACCGAAAGTCGGCCCCAACACGTAACGTGCAAGGAGGAAACGATTCGGAGCTTCGATCGTGAAAGGCGAGCGCCTCGGCGCTCGGGGCCCGGTTGCGCGAAGCGTCGTCAACGGCCATCGGCGGGCCCGCTCAGCGGCACGCAGACGGTGAACGTGGTGCCTAGCCCCTCGCCCTCGCTCTCGACCTCGATCGACCCGCCGTGGAGCGCTACCACCTGCTGCACGATCGCCAGCCCCAGCCCCAGCCCGCGCCCCGGCCCCTGCGGCCCCCCCTCGCCCTGACGGTAGCGCTCGAACACGTGCGGCAAGAGCTCGGGCGCGATGCCCTGGCCCGTGTCGCGCACGCGCACCCGCGCCCGGGCGCCCTCCCGCTCGAGGCGCACGCCGACGCGCCCGCCCGCGGGCGTGAACTTCAGTGCGTTGGCGATCAGGTCGCCGAACGCCTGCTCGAGCCGCAGCCGGTCGCCGTCGACGAACACAGGCTCGGCCCCGCCGCCGTCGATTTCGAGCGCGACCCCGCGCGCCCCGGCCTCGGGGGCGAACAACGTGGCGAGCGAGGCGAGAACCTCGCCGAGGTCCAGCCGCTCGGGGCGCAGCGACAGGCTGCCACGCTCGATGCGCGCGACGTCGAGCAGGTCATCGACGAGCTGGGCCAGGCCGCGCGCGTTGCGCTGGATCACGCGCTGCGCCTCGGTGACCGGCCGCGCGGCCGCCCGCGACCTCCCAGCCGTCGCAGTCGGGGCAGTGGTAGACGCCCGCGCCGAGCAAGGGCTCGAGGCCGGGCAAGTCGGGCACGCGGTCGCGCATGCCGGTGGCGAGCAGGAGCTTGCGCGCGCGGGCGCGCTCGCCCCCGGCCGCCCTCACGTCGAAGCCGCCCTCGTCCCGGCGCACCTCGCGCACCTCGGCGTCGCGGAGCTCGACGCCGTAGGGGGCGAGCTGGGCGCGCCCGAGGCGGCGCAGCTCTTCGGGAGTCGCGCCGTCGCGCGTGAAGAAACCGTGCGACGCGCGCGCGGGCGTTGCGCGGCGCGCCCCGGTCGAAGACGAGCACGCGGCGCCGGCAGCGGCCGAGCACCAGGGCGGCGCTCAGCCCGGCGGGGCCGCCGCCGACGATGATGACGTCATAGGCGGCCGCGTCCACGGGCCGCTCAGCCGCCCCGGGAGCGCGTCGCACAGTGGGCCTCGAGCCAGTCGACGATGCGGCGGTGGTAGTCGACCCGGTGACTCGGCCGGCCCTTTTCGGCCAGGTGGTGGTCGCCGCCTGGGTAGCGCACGAACTCGACCGGCGCCTTGCCCGCGCGCACGAGCAGGGCGAAGAACTCCTCGGCCTGGCCGACCGGGCAGCGCTGGTCGTCCTCGCCCTGCAAGAGGAGCGTCGGGGTCTCGACCGCGCCGGCGCAGCGCACGGGCGAGAGCTGAAAGTAGCGCTCCCGCTCGTCGAAGGGCTCGCCCCGCATGTCGAAGGGGTCGACGTAGTAGCCGCTGTCGGACGTGCCGAAGTGCGACTCGAGGTTGGTGACGGGGGCGCTGCAGACGGCGGCGCGGAAGCGCTTGGTCTTGCCCACGGCCCAGGCCGCCATGTACCCGCCGTACGACTTGCCCGCGATGGCGACCCGGTCGCCGTCGGCGACGCCCTCTCGGACGAGCGCGTCGACGGCAGCGAGCTGCTCGGGCAGGTCGCGCTCGCCCCAGCGTCCGCGCAGCCGGTCGGAAAACTCTTTGCCGAAGGCGCCCGAGCCGACGGGGTTCAGCGCCAAGACGGCCCAGCCGCGCGAGACGAGGGCGTACCAGTACGGGTGGTACGAGAAGCCGAGGCTGACGTAGGCGTGCGGGCCGCCGTGCACGTCGACCAGCAAGGGGCAACGCCTGCCCCCGCGCCCCGGGGGCAGCAGAAGGAGGCCGAGGTTTTTCGCCTCCGCGGCGCCCGGGAACTCGCGCAGCTCGACCTCGGGCCAGGCGCGCCCCTTGGCCCAGTCGCGGTTCGCGTTCAAAAGCCGGACTTGCTCCGAGCCGTCCCAGCGGGACGCGCCGAGCTGCGCGCAGAGGCGGAGGTCGCTCCACAGGAATGCGAGGCGGCCGGCGCCAGGCGCGGCCGAGAGCTGCGTGATCTGGCGTTCGTCCGAGACGACCGGGCGGGGCGCCCCGCCTTCGGCGGGGACGAGCGCCACCTCCGAGAGGCTCTCGGTGGCCAAGACCAGGGCGAGCTCCGAGCCGTCGGCCGACCAGGCGGGTGGCGTCGACTTGCCCAGGGGGAAGCTCGCCACCTCGGTGTCTTCCGAGCTGAGCCGCCGCTCGTCGCCGCCCGCGGCGCGGACGGCCCAGAGTTGCTGGCGCGAGTCGCCGTCTTCGCTCGTGCCGTAGAAGGCAATGCGGCGGCCGTCGGGCGACCACGAGGGCATCGAGGCGATCGCGCAGCGGTTCGTCACCTGGCGCTCGTTGCCGCCGGCGGCGTCGGCGGCCCAGAGGTCGCTGCGGTGCGCGTCGCGGGCGCCGGTGCGCGTGCGGCTGAAGGCGAGCGAACGGCCGTCGGGCGACCAGGCGGGGCTGCTCTCGCTCGCCTCGCCGCGGGTGATCTGCTCGGCCTCGCCGCCCTCGGCCGGCACCACGAACAGGTGGGTCGGGCTGTTCAAGAGGAAGCCGACGCCGTCGGTCTTGTAGAAGGCCTTGGTCACCACCTTGGGCGCGTGGGGCGGCCCCTCGGGGGCGACGGGGGCCGAGAAGGCGATGCGCTCGCCGTCGGGCGACCAGGCCGCCGGGCCGGCGCCGGCCTTGAGGTCGGTCAACCGCTTCGCCTCGCCGCCGTCGACGCGCATCGCGTAGAGCTGCGGGGGGCCGCCCCCGCGGTTCGACAGGAAGGCGAGGCGCGAGCCGTCGGGCGAGAAGCGCGGGCTCTGGTTGCTGTCCGGGCCGAAGGTAAGTTGGCGCGGCGGGCCGCCGTCGGTCGAGATCGACCACAGGTTGGAGGAATAGTCGTCTGCCCCGGCGTCGACCTCTTGCAGCACGTACACGACCAGCCGCCCGTCGGGCGAGAGGGTCATGTCGGCAATGAGCTTGAACGACAAAAGGTCGTCGACTTCGAACGGCTTGCCCGCGCCTTGACTCATGCCCGCGCCCTTTCGGCCATCACTTTACGAACACGCGCGCCGGCGGCGCGGCCTCGGGCCGCCCGGGTGCGCGAAGGCCCGATGACGGCGGGGCGACGTGCCCGGCCCCGCTTCCACGGAACCAAGCCGCCGCCCCGCCGTCGCGACGGCTCTACCGTCGCTCTTGGTTCTCGTTGCGCTCCTCGTTGCGCTCCTCGTTCCGGTTCTCGTTTTGGTTCTGGTTGCGCTCTTGGTTCTGGTTGCGCTCTTGGTTCTGGTTCGAATTCATGGCCGCCGCCCTCCTTCCGGGCGTTCGGGCCGGGTGCAACGGCGGTGCCGCAGGGGGCTGTCGAATGGGAACGGGTGGTGCGATCGTCGGGAAAAAAGCTGTGAGCGCAGGCGGGCGCCCCCGCGCCCATACCGCATGAGCGTCCGGAACCTCCGGCCTGGGCACGACCACGCGGCAGAGAGCCTGCGACCGTCGCTTTCGCGACGATCGGCGCGCAGGTGCAATCTCCGGGCGCCGGCGCGAACGTGCGTGGCGTCCGACCGCGCAAGGCAGGCGGGGCCTCTCGCCGTGGGGCGATTTGCCCCGCGCACCAAAACGCCCATGGTGCAGGCGCTTTTGCCGCGCGAGCGCTCGTCGAGCGCCTCGTGGCGGGGCAGCTCGTCGCCGCCGTCGCGTGGCATCTCGAGCCGGCGCGTACACGCCGCGCGCTCGGCGCGCAGCCATGCCGGCGGCGCGAGCGTTTCGCGCTGGCTGAGCGGCTGCCTACTCGATCGCTTAGCGGGCGACGTCTCGCGGCGGCGCGAGCGGCACGCGCACGGTGAACGTGGCGCCTGGGCCCCCGCTCTCGGCCTCGACCGAGCCGCCGTGGAGCGCCACCACGTTCCGCACGGTGGCTAGCCCGAGCCCCCGCCGGTCTCCCTGCGGCGCCCCCTCGCCCGGTCGCGGGCGCGGCCGGGCGCTCAGTAGCGGCCGCGTCCGGCCGCCGCGCGCGCCGGCGCCGGGCGCGAAGGCCGGGCGCGCTCGCGGCGGGCCGAGGCCGGCGGCTCGGACTCGCCCTCGTCGAAGGCCGGGTAGAGCAAGCGCTCGTCGCGCGCCCACCAGCCCGGGGCGCCGAGGGCGGAGTCTCCGGGCTCGAGGCCGGCGGCGAGCCGGGCGACCGCGTCGGCGAGCGGGGTGGGGCGGGGCTCGCCGTCGGCGAGGCAGAACACCCCGGGCTCGTAGCGGCCGCCCGGGCGGGTGACGAGCGTGTCCCAGTCGTGCAGGCCGAGCAGCGCCCACGCGGTCACGGCCCGCACGTCGGCGCCCGCGGCGCGCGCGGCCCGGGCCTCGCGCACGACGTGCACGAGCCAGCGCACCTGCTCGGCGATCTCGTCGCAGCCGAGGTGCGCCTCGGTGACGACGATCGGCGTGCGGTAGCGGCCCCAGGCGTCGAGCAGCAGGCGGGCGAGCCCGCGCAGCCCCCGCAGGCACACCCGCACCGCCTCGACGTCGGCGTAGCGGTGCCGGCCGTTGCCCCCGTGCGTGTGCGGCGGGTAGAGCTCGAGCCGGTCGTCGAGGAAGCGCTCGCTCGTGACGTAGTGGTTGATGCCGAGGACGTCGGGCGGGCAGGGGTTGTCTTCGAACCAGCCGAGGTCGGCGTCGGTGGCGCCCCCGCCCCGCAGGTAGTCGCGCAGCGGGTGCGACGCCGTGACGCGGCCCGAGAGCAGGTCGAGCGAGAGCCAGCGGCGCTCGTTCTCGAGCTCGGCCTGGTAGGAGAGCGCCGGGGTCGACCGCGTGTGGCCCATGTCTTCGGTCTGCACGAGGCGCGCGCCCGGGTTGGCGCGCCGGACGGCGCCCATGGCGAGCACGACGGCCCGGCACTGGGTCAGCAGCGCCCGCACGAAGGTATGATCGTCCTTGCCGTGCGGGTACCAGTGGCCGTACAGGCCGCTGAAGCGCGCCGTCGTCAGCGGCTCGTTGATCGGGGTGTACGCCTCGACCCACGGGTAGCGCGCGGCGACGGCCCCCGCGTACTCGGCCAGCCGCTCGGGGAAGGCCGGGTCGACGAGGCTCGTGTCGGGCGGCCCGCTGCCGTGGTGCACGAGGCCGGCGATCGGCGCGACGCCTAGCTCGCGCAGGCGCGCGAGCCGGCGGTCGGGCCACGTCCAGTCGGCCGAGGCGGGGCCGCGGGGCGCGACGCGCTCCCACAAGACGGGGTAGCGCAGCGTGCGCAGGCCGAGCGCGGCGAACCGGTCGAGGTCGGACTCGCGGCGGGCGTGGCCCGAAAGCTCGAGCTGGTCGAGGTAGGCGTCGCCGACGCGATTGACGGTGCACTCGAGCCCCCCCCAGAGCTCGATCGGACAGTGGTCGGGTCGGTTGGTATAGAGCTTCATTTCGTTGCCTTCGAACGTGTCCCTTGGGTCGTGGCCTTGGTCGCCGGGCGCCGGGCCGCAGCGCTTGCGGTCGCGTCGAGGCGCCGGCCGGGTGGCCCCGGGGCGGGCGCCCGCGGGGCCGCGACGCGCGTCGCAAATCTCACGCCACGGGGGTTCGAACGATCCGCGCTGTCCGGAAGAGGCGAAGGGCACCTCGCGAGGTGCTCGGGGGCCTCTGCAACGAGGGGGAGGGCACCTCGCGAGGTGCTCGGAGGCCTCTGCAACGAGGGCGAGGGCACCTCGCGAGGTGCCCCGGGGGTCTCCGCAACGAGGGGGGGGGCCCCTCGCGAGGTGCCGG
>DASTPP010000287.1:0-2156 GCA_035762175.1 Polyangiaceae bacterium
GGGGGCGCGGGTGGGGGCGGCGCGGGCGGCATCGGCGGCGCGGGCGGGGGCGGCGCCGGCGGCGCGAGTGGCGGCGGCGGCGCGGGCGGCTCGGGCGGCGGCGCCGGGAGCGGGGGCGCCGGCGGGGGCACGATCGCCGAGTATACGAACCCGATCGCGGCCCAGATCGCCGGCGGGGGGGTGGTCGAGAACTGCCCTGACCCCGCGATCGTGCGGGGCCAGACGCCGGGGCACGAGAAGTGGTATCTCTATTGTACGTCCGACCCGCTCAACAAAGACGATAAGGGCGACGACGGCACGTACAACGAGCGGCTCATTCCGACGCTCGAGTCCGAAGATTTGGTCACCTGGGCCTACGTCGGCAATGCCCTGACCGAGCCCCCGGCCTGGGCCGCGCCCGGGGCCGAGCTGTGGGCGCCGGACGTCCAGTTCTTCAACGGCCAGTACTACTTGTATTACGTCGTGACCGACACGGCGGCCGGCGGCAGCGCGATCGGCGTGGCCACGAGCGAGAGCCCGACCGGGCCCTGGGCGCACGCGCCCGCGCCCGTCGTCGAGCCGCACCCGGCGCCCTGCTGCGCGGGGTCGAGGCGCTGGGTGTACGACCCGAGCGTCGTCGCCGAAGAGGGCGGCCAGCGCTACATCTATTACGGCAGCTACTTCGGCGGCATCTCGGTGCGCCGGCTCTCGGCCGACGGGCTGTCGTCCGACCCGCTCAGCCAGGCCGAGGTGACGATCGCGAACCGGTACGAGGCCGCGTACGTCGTGCGGCGGGGGCCCTACTATTACCTCTTCGCCTCGGCCGCGAACTGCTGCAACGGCCCGCTCTCGGGCTACAGCGTCTTCGTCGGCCGCTCGGCGAGCCCGCTCGGGCCCTTCGTCGACCGCGAGGGCGTCTCGCTGCTCGCGTCGAGCGTCGGGGGCACGCCGGTGCTCGCCCAGGGCGGCAACCGCTGGGTCGGCACGGGGCACAACGCAGTCTTCACCGACTTCGCCGGCCAAGACTGGGCCGTCTACCACGCCGTCGATTTGTCCTCGCCGTACCTCGAAGACGCGCCCGGCGACGCCCTGACGCTCAAGCGCCAGCCCCTGCTCGACCCGATCGATTGGGTCGACGGCTGGCCCGCGGTGCGCGGCGGGCAGGGCGCGTCCGACGGCCCGATGCCGGCGCCGGCCGCGCGGCCGGGCGACGCCGACCACTACGAGGGCGCGGCGGCCGCGAACGACGAGCCGGGCCCGGCGCTCGCCGAGTACTCGGACGAGCTCGACGGGGAGGGGCTCGACCCGAAGTGGTCCTGGGTGCGGCCACCCGCCGACGGGGCCTACGCGCTCGGGGGCGGGGCCTTGCGCGTCAACGCCCAGTTCGCCGACCTCTTCGAGGACAGCAACAGCGCCCCGGTGCTGCTCGAAAACGCGCCGGCGCAAGACTACCTCGTCGAGGCGAAGGTCACGCTCGACGTGCCGGGCGAGGGCTGCTGCTTCAACTTCACCCAGGCGGGCCTCATCGTCTACAAAGACGACGACAACTTCATCAAGCTCGTGAGCTTCTCGAACTGGGACACCCGCCAGATCGAATTCGCCAAAGAGGTGGGGCCGGCGGCGCCGGGCTTCCCCCGGTATGGCGGCGCGGTGGTCGGCGCGCACGCCCGCACGCTCTGGCTGCGCCTCGTCAAGCGCGGCGGCGGGGCGGGCGAGCGCTACACGGCCTACACGAGCCGCGACGGCGTGGCCTGGGTGCGGGGCTCGACCTGGACGCACGAGCTCGGCGCCGGGGCGCGCATCGGCCTCGTGTCGATGGGCGCCCCCAGCGCGAACAGCCCCTTCCCCGCGTTCTTCGACTATGTCCGCGTTTACGGCCTGCAAAACTGAGAAAGACGACCGGAGCCAGCCATGACGACGAGGCACCATCGATTCACACTCACGGCGCTGCGCCCCGGCGGCCGCGCCCGGCTCTTCGGCGGCGCGCTGCTCTCGCTCGCGCTGCCCGTGCTCGCCCTCGGCGGGTGCGGCGACGACGACGATTCACCCGGCGGCGGCGGCACGATGGGTGCGCCGGCCAAGGGCTCGGGCGGCTCGGGCGGCGGCGGCGGCTCGGGCGGCGGCGGCGGTTCGGGCGGCGGCGGCGGTTCGGGCGGCGCGGGCGGCGCGGCCGGCTC
>DASTPP010000288.1:0-6636 GCA_035762175.1 Polyangiaceae bacterium
GGGGGGTGGTGGCGCTGGCCTTCCGGCAGGCGCCACCACCCCGGCAACCGCTCAAAAACCCGCCTGACCTACGCTCGAGTGACGCAACCGCCTGGCTTGGCGGGTTCGGCCACTTCTGAAGGCAATCACGGTCTGGCCCTGGCTAACCCCCTACCCCAGGTGAGTGGATCATAAATTACTCATCCGGGTCAACCTTGACACCGCAACTTGGCTGAGAAATTACAAACATACCGCCCTTGAGCCGGCGAGAGTCTGCAATTCCTACTGTTATGTTGGGGTTCATCGTGGGTCGGGGGGTTGATGTGGTTGGCTTTGGGCGTGCCAAGGATGGCCTTACTCTTGCAATGCCCAGGCGGCACCTACAGGGCCGGAAGGCGCCCAGGCGGGGTCAAGGCTGCGATCGAGCAGGCTTCGATTTCATTCACCCGAATGTGGGGCTTGCTCGAATGCTACGCGGTATTCTGACCGAAATTAGGCCCGCCGTTTTCGTGGGCCGTGTTCGTCGGCTCGAGGGGGGTTCCTGGGCCCTCGGGGGTGCTGGGGCGGCAACGTTTGGGCCGGGCCCATCTGTAATTTTCTGCGAAGAACGGCCGCGGTGGGGCTCGTTCGTTGGGGGGTCGGTTTGCTGAGGTTTCTGCTATGCTATGTGGGTCGCTGTACGTCGTTCTCGTTTGACCTTGCTCCAAAGGGATGGATCCTATGAGGTGGCTTCTGACTCGACACGCTGTCCGGACGACTCGCGGTGGTGTCGAGATGTTGCCGCTCATCGGCGCGGCGCTGATCGCGTTTCAACCCGCGCCCGCCTTCGCGAACAACAACTACCGAAGCAGGGTGGCCACGGCCCTGCAAGTGAACGCCGAAACGATACCTTGCGCGACTTGCCACGATGACCCGGGCGAGGGGGGCGAGCCGAGAAACCGGCCGTTTTACCTCTCCCTCGAGGGCAACGGCATGGTCGTCGGCGTGTTCCCTTCGGTCGACGAAGCGCTCAGCAAGATGGAAGCGGCCAACGTCGACAGCGACCGCGATGCCGCGAGCGACGTCGCCGAACTCAGGGCGGGCACGAGCCCGAACAACGCCGGCAGCAAGCCCGATACTGGCACCGGCGGCTCGGGCACGGGCGGCTCGGGCACGGGCGGCTCGGGCACGGGCGGCTCAGGCGGCGGCGGGACGGGCGGCACGGGCGGCGCCGACAGGCCGAATGGCGCGGGCGGCACGGGGGGCGGGCGGGCCGGCTCGAATAGCGGTACGAACTCGACGCCCCCGCCGGTTGAGGCTGACGACGACGGGGAGCTCGAGTTGGCGCCGGGCGCGACGACGTCCACCTGCTCGTACGGCGGCGGCAACGAACGCGGCTCGCTCGCGGGCTTCTCGGTCGTCGGCCTCGGATTGCTCGCGTACCGGCGGGCGAGACGCTCGCGCACCGGCCGGACGTTACGCCGCGCCATTCGCTCTGGGGTACGTCGCGGCGGGCCGGTCGGTTCCGCCCGTTCGGGCTTAGAGTGCCGAGCCCAACGCCCCTTCTGGAGCCATTTTCCAGGCCGGAGCAAGGGTTGTGCTCGGCGCTCTTAGCTAGCCCGCGTTCACGGCCCCCACGACGGCCGAGAAGCCCGCCCCGGGCGGGGCCGCCGGCGCGATCGCCCGTCGTCGAGCGGGGCCGAGGGCCCTTGACATTAAGGGGTTCCCAACGTCTCCTGCTCGCCATGAGAACCTCGTGGCTCTTTCTCGCTCCCATTTCGCTCGCGGCGGTTTTGACGGCGGTGTCGTGCGGCGGTGACGACGACGATGACGACGGGGGCTCCGGCGGCTCGTCGGGCCGGCAGGGCGCGGGCGGCGGCGGCCAGCAGGGGGCGGGCGGCGGCCAGCAGGGGGCCGGCGGCGGCGCGGGCATGGGCGGCGGGGGCGGTGGGGGCGCGGCGGGCAGCGGGGGCGGCGGGCTGCCGCTCGGGCCGACGTACGCCTCGCTCAAGGCAAACGTCTTTTTGACGAAGGGCTGCAACAACTGCCACAGCAGGATTTATGAAGATTACGATAAGCTCACCGCCGCCTTGCCGACCCTCGGCTCCCCGACGGGCGGAGCCGACGCGAGCTGCGTGGCGAACCCCGACTACAGCAGCGTGCCGATCATCGAAAAGGGCAACGCCGAGGCGAGCCTGATGTACATCAAGGTCGCCCGGCCCACGGAAGCCCAAGACTGCGGCGAGCGCATGCCCCAGGCCCCCGAAGAGCCCCTGACCCAGGCCGAGATAGACGCAATCAAACAATGGATCGACAACGGCGCCAACGATGACTTACGCGCCCCCCCGCCCGCGGCGGCGTCCCGCCCTTTGGGCGGGCGCGGGCTCCGCCGCGCGGGGCTCGCGGGCGCTCGCTTCCGCTTTCGTCTGGTTTCTTCGAGCCGTGGTCGGACGACGCTTCTCTCCCGCGGGCATCAACCGCGCTCCCGCCCTTCGAGGGGCCCCCGTCGCACCACCCTTCGGGGCGAAAGAGGCCGGCGCCAGGGGCGGGCGCCGAGGCCCGCTCACGTACGCGCCGGCTTCCGACGGGGGGCGGCCGTGAAGCTGCCCGTCTCGAAGAGCACGGCCATCGCGGTCGGCGGCGTCTTGCTCGTCACGGGCCTCGTGATCGCGGCCGAGCAAGGCGGGGGGCGGCCGAAGCGCGAGCGTCCGCGCCGCGACCCTGCCGCCGAGGGCTCGGCCCGCCCGCGGCGGTCGGCAGAGCCGAACACCTGCCCCACCGAGAATGCGGTCGTAGACCCGGAGCTCAAGGTCGACCCTGAGTTCGTCAAGACCCGCTTCGTGACCAAGACCTGCTGGCGGACGGCGGCGGGCGACCTCAGCAGCTGCTCCGACGCCGATGACGCGGCCTGCGAGAAGCGTGTGGGGGCCATGCGCCGCGTCATCGGCAAGGCCGGCGAGTGCGTGGGCCGGCCGGCTGAGCTCTTCTGCGCGGTCCACGTGGCCGCCAACGGGAAGCCGGCCAACACCTGCTTCGAGACGAAGGCGTCGTGCGATGCCTTCCTCGAGAAGAAGCGCGGGCGTTCGCACGTCTGCCGCATCGTGCCGGCCTGCGAGCGCGTCGCGCTGGCCCCGATTTGAGCCGACGCGCGGCGCGCGTCACGAGGCGCGCGCCGACGCAGAACGTCACGCGTTGTCTCCGCGAGGCCTGCGCATCTCGGAGGAAGGAGGCGGGCTCGAGCCGCCCCAAGGCCGATCGCCGGTGCCAACACGCGATCGCCCAAAGCGATGCTCACCTACGCCAAGCGTGCTTGATAAGGCCAGGCATCGGCCGGACGGGCGCCGCCCAGGGGTCGACTAGGCGGCCTCTCCGGGGCCCCTTCCTGGCCGCATCACGGAGGGCCGGTCGAAGGGGGGGCGCCGGGCCGGGCGTGGGCCGCCTGGCGGCCGGGCGGGCGCTAACGTGCGAAAGAAGGCGTTGTAGGCCGGATCGTTGTACCGCTCGTAGTCGATGGCGAAGGGGGTCAGCTCGCTGACGCCGTCGCGGTGCTTGATGCTGAGGGCCATGGGCGTGACGTCGCGGTAGCTGCTCTGCTCGGGCAGGTCGCGGTTGTGGCGGCCGCCGGCCGAGAAGACGTTGATGAGGGTCGAGCCGGGCTCGTCGTACACGCAGCGGAAGCCCTCGACGACCTTCTCGTGGCCGCGCACCATGGCGGTGCAGCCGAGGCGGCCGAGGAAGCTCTTGAACTGCTTCTTGCCGAAGGGGAAGCGCGCGTTGCCGCGCTGCAGGTCGGGCGGGACGTAGTCGGCCGAGCTCGGGTCGCTCCAGAGCATCTGGAAGCGCAGCTCGGGGTCGTTGAGCGAGGCGAGGCCCGTCCACTTCGACGCGAGGGTCTCGTCGCGCGGGATGCCCGCGTGCACGAAGAGCGTGCGGTCGAAGAGCAGCATGTTGGGCAGGGCCTCGAACAGGCGCATGAAGGAGGCGAAGACCTCGTTCGGGGCGATGCCGACCAGGTCGTTCAGGGCCTCGGAGGGCCGGACGGCGCCGTAGACGCGGCCGTTCAGCTCGACGTAGTACTCGTGGTTGCCGCGCAGCGGGAAGACGTGCCCGGGCAGCGCGGTGTAGAGCTGCATCACCGTGCGCAGCACGCCGTTGTAGCTGAACTTGCCCCGGTCGATGTAGTCGCCGAGCAAGACCAGCTTGACGTCGGGGTTCTTCCGGGGGTCGTCGCGGAAGGCGCGCACCTTGCCGAAGAAGTCGGCCTGCAGCAGGGCCGCCTTCAGGCACGAGTAGCAGCCGTGCAGGTCGCCGAGCACGAGCAGCTCGTAGGCCTTGCCGGGCGCGGGCGGCAGCACGTACACGTGCCCGTCGAGGAAGGGGTCTTTGCCGGCGAACTGGGCGACGTCCTGGGCGTCGCCGAGCGCGCCCGCGCCCGCGGCGCGCTCGCGCTCGAGGCGGTCGAGCGTCGACTCGATGAGCGCGAGGTCTTCGGCGGCGCGCTCGGCGAAGGCGTCGGGGTCGCGCGGGTAGTGCCACTCGGAGGGCTCGAAGAAGGGGTGGTTCGACTGGCGGGGCTCGAGGGCGAGCCGCGGGCCGATGACGACCTCGCCGGCGGCCACGGGCTCGAGCTCGTGCTCGCCGAGCTCGAGCGGGGCGGCGAGCAGGGCGGCGAACTCGTCGCGGAAGGCGGCCTCGCGCGGGTCGACGACGCCGTCGGCGTGCATGACCTCGTCGACCGCCGCGAGCAGCGCGGCGCGGTTGTCGTCGTCGAAGCCGGTGAAGAGCTCGTAGCAGCGCAGTTTCAGCCGCGAGAGCACGAACGCGAGGCGGTCTTCGCCCTCGGCCACCGGCTCGTCGAGCGTCTGCTTGATGCCCTCGTCGATCTCGGCGAACGCCTCGTGGAAGTGCCGCGTCCAGCGCCCGACGAGCTCGGCGCGCAGGGCCGGGTCTTCGCCGCCGAGCGCGAGCTCGACCCGCCCCTCGACCAGGCGCCCGATCTGCTCGCGCACCGCCTGCCGCTCGCTCGGGTCGAACTCGCCGTCGATGTAGCCGAAGGCGGTCAAGTAATAGATGACCGCGCGCATCTGCCGCTCGGCTTCGCGAGGGTCTTGGCTCAGGTGCAGCATCGTCGTCCTGCCCCCATCGTAGCCCGGGCGGCCGCGCCTCCGCAAAGCGGGCCCCGGGGCGGCCCGGGGGTCGACGCCGCGCGGCATCCGTGCGACGCTTCGCATGCGAAAGGTTTTCCCGCCCCGCGGCCGGGCGACCGGGCCGCCGGGGGGGCGGGGTCGCCCCGCGCGGGGCCGGGGCAGGAGGCAAAGCGCCATGCGTGACGTGTTCATTCTCGACGCGGTTCGTACGCCCCGGGGCCGGGGCAAGGCGGGCAAGGGCGCGCTCTCGGGCGTGCACCCCCAAGAGCTCTTGGCCCAGACGCTCACCCGGCTCGTCGAGCGCGCGGGGGTCGACAAGGGCGACGTCGAGGACGTCGTCGCGGGCGTGGTCTCGCAGACCGGCGAGCAGGGCGCCAACGTGGCGCGCAACGCGGTGCTGAGCGCGGGCTTCCCCGACGGGGTGACGGGGGTGACGCTGAACCGCTTCTGCGGCTCGGGCCTGCAGGCGGTCAACTTCGCCGCCATGGGCGTGATGAGCGGGCAGCAAGAGCTGGTCGTCGGCGGCGGGGTCGAGAGCATGTCGCGCGTGCCGATGGGCTCGGACGGCGGGGGCATGGACGGCAACAACCTGCACCTGCGCCAGCGCGTGGCGCAGGTGCCGCAGGGCATCAGCGCCGACCTCATCGCGACGCTCGAGGGCATCGGGCGCGACGAGGTCGACGCCTTCGCCGAGCGCTCGCAGCGCGCGGCCGCGCGCGCCATCGAAGAGGGGCGCTTCGCCAAGAGCCTCTTCGCCGTGGTCGACCCGGCGACGGGCAAGGCGCTGCTCGAGCGCGACGAGTACCCGCGGCCCGAGACCACGAAAGAGACCCTCGCCAAGCTCGAGCCGGCCTTCGTGACGATGGGCGCGGCGGCGGTGGGCCCGAACGGCGAGACGCTCGACCAGATCGCGCTCGTGCGCTACCCGCAGGTCCGCGAGATCAAGCACGTGCACACCGCGGGCAACTCGAGCGGCATCGTCGACGGGGCGGCCGCCGTGCTGCTCGCCTCGGGCGAGTACGTGAAGGGGCGCGGGCTCAAGGCGCGCGCGCGCGTCCGGGCGATGGCGACCGCGGGGGCCGAGCCGGTCATCATGCTGACGGCGCCGGCGCCCGCGTCCGAGAAGGCGCTCAAGCTGGCGGGCATGAAGGCGTCCGACATCGACCTGTGGGAGATCAACGAGGCCTTCGCCGTCGTGCCGCTGCAGACCATTCGCAAGCTCGACATCGACCCGGCCCGCGTGAACGTGAACGGCGGCGCCATCGCCCTCGGCCACCCGCTCGGCGCCACGGGCGCCGTGCTGCTCGGCACGGCGCTCGACGAGCTCGAGCGAAGCGGCAAGGCGACCGCCCTCGTCACCCTCTGCATCGGCGGGGGCATGGGCATCGCGACGATCATCGAACGGGTGTAAGGCGGCCGGCGGGGGGGTCGGCGGGCGGGCGGCCGGCGAAGGCACGCCCCTCGTCCGGGCGGCGGTCGTTCTGCGCGCTCTTCGGGCACCCCGAACTCGCCCTGCGGGCTCAGACAGCAG
>DASTPP010000289.1:0-26283 GCA_035762175.1 Polyangiaceae bacterium
AGCGCGCCGTCGAGGGCGAAGGCGCGCAGCCGCTCGCGCACGAAGCCCTCGAGGGCGGCGGCCGGCGCGGCCCTCGCCGCGCACGCGGCCCGGCCCCCCTTGTCGCGGCGCGAGCAGCGGTAGTAG
This sequence comes from Polyangiaceae bacterium, assembly GCA_035762175.1. GTDB lineage: Bacteria > Myxococcota_A > Polyangia > Polyangiales > Polyangiaceae > DASTPP01. The sequence goes on from DASTPP010000289.1 coordinate 127, forward strand.
CGGTAGCGGCGCCCCTCCGGGCGAACGGCACCTGCATCTTGCTCGACTTCGGCCTCGTCAAGGTGCTGGCCGACGCGGGCCGCTTCGGCCCGCAGGGCTTCACGACGGGCCCGGGCCAGATCGATCGGGACCAAGCGCCACCTGCCGCCCGAGATCTTCGGCCACCCCGCGAGCGATCACCGCGCGGACATCTACGCCGCCGGCGTCGTGCTCGTCGAGTTGCTCACGGGCCGGCTGCCGCTCGATGACGCGCCCGAGGATATCTACATGACCTACCTCGAGCGGCACGGCTTCCCGCGCCCGTACGACCGGCCGCCGGGGCCGCGCGTGCCGGACGCGCTGCGGCCCGTCGTCGAGCGCGCGACGGCCAACGAGCCGTCGGAGCGCTTCGAGTCGGCGCGCGAGTTCGCGGTCGAGCTCGGCTGGGCGTGCCAGCGGGGCGGCATCGAGTTCGCCCCGGCGAGGCCGCTCGCGGCGCCGCCCCTGCCCGCCGCGCCGCCCCCGCCCGCCGCGCGGCGCCTGACGCCCGCCCTGCACGGGACCCTCGGGGCCGCCCTCGGGGCGGCCTCGACGCTCGCCCTGTTCGGAGCGTGGGAGGCGCCCCCAGTCCTCGTCACCGCCGAGGCCCGGGCCCTCGGGCCGGAGCGGCCAGCCGCCGCGGTGCCGCACGAAGCCGTGTCAACGTACGAAGCTGTGACGGCGCCCGAAGCCGTCGACGCGCCCGAGGTCGTGGCCGCGCCCGAGGCTCCCGCCGTCAAGGCCCCGCCGCGCGCTGCGGCGAGCGCGTCGGACGCGAAGACCGACCGGCGGGCCCGGCTCGAGGCCAAGCTCCGCGGCGGCAAGGGCGACGTCGCCGACGCGTTCGCCCTCAAGCGCCTGTGCTTCGAGGCGGGCGACAAAGCGTGCCTGCAACGCGCCAACGACTTCATCCACGGCCTGTCGAGCGGGCGATGAAGGCGCTCGGCCGGGCCTGCCTCGCCTTGGCCTTCGTCGCCGCGCCGGCGGCGGGCGCGCCGATGGGGCCGGGCGTCGAGCCCGCGCACGTGCTGGCGCTCGATACGGACGCCGACGAGCTCGACGCCGCCGCCAAGACGATGACCAACACCTTGCGCCAGCGCGTCCTCGACGGCGAGGAGTACACGCTCGGCGGGCAGAGCCCGCAGCTCGTCGTGGTGGCGAGGGAAGCGAAGTGCGCCGTCGGGCGTCTGGGCAAGCCGTCGGTCGAAGCGAACGAACGCGTCTTCGACGCCGCCTGCCTGAAGCGCATCGCCGCGCACGTCGGCGCGAAGCGCTTCTTCTGGGGCTTCGTCCACCCCGAAGGGGGCCGGCCCGTCGTGCGCCTGCACCTCTGGCAGGAGGGCCGGGCCGATCGCGTCGCGGCCCTGCCCTACGACCCGGACGCGCGCGATCGGATTGCCGAGCGCCTCTACCGCAAGCTCGTGACGCCCGAGAAGTTCGGCGACGTGCTCGTCACGGGGCCGCCCGTCGAGGGCGACCTGTACGTCGACGGCAAGCCCGCCGGGCCGTTCGGAACGGGAACCGAGCTGACGCTGGCAGCGGGCGAGCGCGCGCTGGACGTGCGGCAAGGGCCCCGCGTCGTGGCCCGCGGCCGCGCCCGGGTCGAGGCCGGCGGGCGCGCCGAGGCGAGGCTCGAGCCGGTCTCCGAACCCGCTCCCTCGCCCCCCGAGCGGCCCTTCCACGAGCCGCCGCCCGTCGTCGTCCGCCCGCGCCCCTCGGCGTGGCCGTGGGTCTTGGGGGGCACGGCGGCGGCGGGGCTCGCGGGCGCGGGCGTCTTCTGGGCGCTGCGCCAGGGCGAGCGGCGCGACCTCGAGGGGGCGTGCTTCGACAAGCGCTGCCCCGAGCGGGAGGGCGACGCCGTCGGGCGCGGGCGCGCCTTCACCGCGCTCTCGGGCGCCTCGCTCGGGGTCGGCGTCGCCGCGGGCGCGGGGCTCGCGGCGTACCTGCTGACGCCGCGCCGGGCGCCGCCCGTCGCCGGCGCCGTCGTGCCGCTGCCCGGCGGCGGCGTGGTAGGCCTGTCGGGGAGTTTCTTACCCGATGGCCCGCCCCCTCGCGCTCGGCGCCCCGGCCGCCCTCGCCTGCCTGTCCTGGGTCGCCTGCTTCGACTATCGGGTCGACCCCGCGGGCTTCTGTCAGGGCAGGCCCGACGACCCCTCGTGCCCCGGCGCGGGCGCCTCGGGGGCGTCCGGGGCGACGGGCTCGGCCGGGGCGGGGGCGGGCTGCACCTTGGGCGGCGGTTCGGGCGGCGCCTCGGGGCTCGGCGGCGGGGGCGCGGGGGGCGCCGGGGGCCTCGTCTGCGACGCGCCCGAGGTCGACTGCGACGGCAGCTGCGTCGACGTGACGGCGAGCGACGCCGCGAACTGCGGCGAATGCGGCTACGCGTGCGGCGCGGGCTCGGCCTGCACGGCCGGGGCGTGCTCGCCCGTGGCGGTGGTGAGCGGGGTGGTGGCGCCGTACGCCTTCGCGCTCGACGCCGAGAGCGTGTACTTCGTCGTGCCCGTCAAGGACGAGCGCGCGGTGCCGCCGGCGGTGCCGCCAGCTGTACAGCGGGCGCCTCGTGCCGGAGGCACGCCGACGTCGGTGTTCGGCACGATCGCGTCCGTTCGCTCACGCTCACTGGCGCTGGTCAACGGCACACTCTACTTCGGCGACCTGGACAACAATGGTGTGCTACGCAAGGGCGCGACGGCGGGCGGCGACGTGACGACGCACCTCGCCGACCAGCCCGCGATGCAGCACCTGGTGGCGGCCGACGGGCGGCTCTGGTGGAGCACGACTGGTGGTGATTCGAGCCGCCTGCGCCGCGCCCCGGCAACGGGCACGCCGACGATGGCGGAGGAACTCTTGCCGGGCCCGTCGTTCGTGCAGTTCGGCCGCGTGCCGGCGCTCGCCGTTGAGGGCACGGGCGCCGCAACGGCGGCCTTCTGGGTCAACGCCGGCGGCAGCGTCACCACCGACAAGGGCCTGTGGCGCAAGACAGGCGCGGCGGCCCCGGTCAAGCTGGTGCCAGGCGGCGCCATGGTGACGCTCGCCTTGGGCGACGCCGACGTGTTCGTCGCCGACAAGACGGCGGGCATCGGCAAGGCGGCGACGGGCGCGACGGCCCCCGTCGCGCTCACGCCCGTCGTGCCCGCGCCCCAGGTGGGCGGGGCGGTGCAAGGCCTGACGGTCTCGGGCGACAGGCTGTACTGGCTGGCCGTCAACGCCGGCCAGCTCGAGGTGCATCGCAGCGGGCTCGACGGCGCGGGCGCGCGGGTGCTGGGGCGCGTCCAGGCCAAGAGCGCGGCCTATTGGGGCGCGCCCCTCGGTGCCGCGCAGCTCACCGTCGACGGCGGCTTCGTCTACTTCAGCGACCCGGGCACGCTGACGGGCGACGTGCAGGATGACAACCTGAGCGGTGTGACGGGGGCGGCTGATGGGGCGATCTACCGGTTGCCGGAGTGAGGGGGGATGAGCAAGGGAGCGGCTGCAGGTGGCGGGCTGTCTGGGGCCGTAAGGCGGAGAAGCGACAAACATCCCGTGCTGGGCCGAGCCCCCCTCCTCGTCACCCGGAAGTACAACCTTTCGTGGCTGCCTTCCCGATGGCCCACCCGCTCGCGCACCTACGCATCGGCCAGGGGGTCGCCCCCCTTGCCGCAAGGCTCGCTACCGGCCGGGCGGGCTGACGCTTGGCCGGGCGGGGCTCGCACCCGCTGGACAACAGACCGAGGTTCATGAAGTTCTTCGTCACCTCACTTCGTTCGGACCAGCCTTGCCTGGTCGCACTGGATTCGGTGACTTCGGTAACTCGTGGCATTTTCCAGCGTCGGCGGAACGAAGCCGCCGCGACCCCTTCGGCCCCGCCTCGCGCCCGGCCTCTGCTCGCACGGCGCACCCCCACCGACACCTCGTTGGTTCACCTATCCGCCCAAGTCCTGACACTGAAGGCAGGCGGCTCCGGGCGAGGCAAGCGAGACGGCAGAAGCGAGGTTTGAGTGCAGCGGCGGGCGCCATTCTGTTGGCGCTGCAAGGCTCGCTCGTTAATTGCCGAGCGACTGAGGCCAATCGAAGCAGTCTAGTAGAGCGACAAGCCCAATAAATCCAAATCGAGGCGTGCGACCGAGGTGACATATCGAACCAACATGACGTATCCAACCAACATGACGTGCCGTTTATTTGTGATATGTATCAAAAAAATACTTGAAAGAAGTTTGGCCGTTCGGTACTCTGGAATAGCTGCGAAGTTTGCCTCTGGTGGTGTTTTGTGTTTGCAGGGGCGATTGTGGGCGCCTGCCAAGAGCCAGCGCCGTTCGAACTGCCAGCTAATGCTTATTGAATACTCGGCGCGGCAGGGGAGACGTGTGGGGCGAGTGTGTAGTGCTCAGCGTCAACAGTTTGTGCCGGTGGCAAGCGCCTTGTAGCCGTCAATTGGGGTACGAATGTGAAAGAAAAATAGACGCGGCTGCTCATTAGACCGCCGCGGTTTCACTCAGGATCTCCGAAGAGGGAACGGGCCATGTTTTTTTCGCGTCTTCCCAGCCGGCTAGCCGGCCCGTCGATCGTGAGCGCCTCGCTCCTGGCAGTGAGCTGCGTCGGCTCTTCTCCGCGGGCGGACGAGAATACCGGTCAAACGAACATGAGCTTCGACGAGTTCGAGGCGCAGACCTACCGTGAACCGGCGACGGGCGTTTATATCGTTGACGGTGACACGCCGGTCCTGAACGCTGACGCGCTGCGTGGGTTTTTCGACGACCATGTCCAGCAAGGCGCACTCATCGTTAACCAAGCCGGAGGCGTTGACGACCGGTGGGACGACACTCAGAAGCGCAACCTGACCTACTGCGTGAGCAGTGCCTTCGGGGGCAACCACTCGGCGGTGGCACAAGCGATGGTCAGTGCCGCCGCGGCCTGGGAGGCTACGGCAAATGTCGATTTCATTCACCTGAGCGCCCAAGACAACGCCTGCAATCCGAGCAACACGAGCGTCGTCTTTGACGTCAGTCCCACGAGCGGGCAACCCTACTTGGCGCGGGCCTTCTTCCCCAAGTATGCCCGGCCTTTTCGCAATATCCTGATCGACTCGCAGTCCTTTGGTCATATTGTTCCCTACACGCTAACGGGCATTCTGCGTCATGAGCTTGGCCACGCGCTCGGCTTCCGACATGAGCACACCCGCACCGAGGCCGCAACCTGCTTCGAAGACAGCAATTGGAGGGCCCTAACTACCTACGACGCTGCCTCGGTCATGCACTATCCGCAGTGCAACGGTACCAACGCTGGCGATCTCGTGCTCACTCAGCGCGACAGAAGTGGGGCGGCGCTTCTCTATGGGTCTCCCTACATTTGGACCGCGGGGTATGCGACAACAGAATATAGCGATACGCGAGGCTGGTCTGGTTCAAGCTTTTACTGGGGCACAATCGAATACACTGACCTGAACGGCGACGGCAGGAGTGACGTCTGCGGCCGCTCCTCCGCCGGCCTCCTGTGCGCCCTGTCCAACGGCGCGTCCTTCGGCGCGCCCGCCTACTGGGCCACCGAGTACGGCAATAACACGGGGTGGGGCACCGCGAACTATTACTGGCAAACGATTCAGTATCCTGATCTGAACGGCGACGGCAAGAGCGACGTCTGCGGCCGCTCCTCCGCCGGCCTCCTGTGCGCCCTGTCCAACGGCGCGTCCTTCGGCGCGCCCGCCTACTGGGCCACCGAGTACGGCAACGCGACCGGGTGGAGCACCGCCGACTACTATTGGAAGACCATTCGCTACCCCGACCTGAACGGTGACGGCAAGAGCGACGTCTGCGGCCGCTCCTCCGCCGGCCTCCTGTGCGCCCTGTCCAACGGCGCGTCCTTCGGCGCGCCTTCTTACCGCAGCAATCAGTACGACAACGTGACAGGCTGGTCTTCAGCCGAGTACTACTGGGACACAATTGCATACCCGGATCTCGACGGGGACGGCAATCAGGACGTCTGCGGCCGCGCTTCTGGCGGCCTGTTTTGCGCGCACTGATACAGCCGGCGGATGGGTTCGCCCGGTCGGGCGCCCCGGACTCGAAGTCCGGGGCACGGCGTCGCCCCTTCGTGCCGCGCGGAATCGAACCGGTTCGGCGCGCAAAGTCCGGCCCTCGCTGGGGCCGGACTCCCGCGGGCTTTGGCTGTGGGGCGAGCGTTGCGAAGCGGCTCGCGGCGCGCGAGCCCGCCCCCACCGAGGGGCGGGCTTTGCTCTCCGTTCGAGCGGGCCACGCCGTGCCCCGGACTTCCAGTCCGGGGCGCCCGACCGGGCGAACCCATCCGCCGCCTGTATGAGGCGCAAAAGCGCGGCAACGTCCAGACGCTCGAGGTAGACCTCCCCTCCACTTCTATTTTGCGGCATGTTCCAGTGACAGCGGAGCGAGGCCGCCACGACCCCCTCGGCCCCGCCGAGCGCCCGGCCTCCGCTCGCACAGCGCACCCCACCGACTCCTCGTTGGTTCCCCTATCCGCCTCGACGTCGCCCCAGGGTTCGTCGCGCGACAGCAGGCGCCGCGCCTCGGTCAGCGTCGCGTTGGCCTGCGCCGCACGCCCGCCGGCGCGGCGAAGCGCGGTGGCAAAACGAGCCAACGAGGCCGCGCGCCGCGCGCCCGATCGGGGCACGGGCGTGAGCGAGCGCCGCCCCGGAGGCCCCCGCGTCGACCAACGCCCCGACCCTTGCCGGGTGTAGCGCCGCGGCCAGGTCGGACGCCGCGACGCGCGGCAGGAGCGCGCACCACGCCGCCACGCATTCGCTCGTCGACGGCGGAGGGTCGGGGGCTTCGGCCATGCCCGCGGCGTATCACGACGCGGCGCGCGCGGCGGCAACCGACCCGCGGCACCCCGGCGAGCTTGCCAAACCGGCCCGGGGGCGACCGACTTACCGAGACGCGCTATCGTCGACCCACGGCGCCGCCACGGCTCGCCGTCGGGCCTATCGCCGAATGACGAACGACCTCCCCCTGGCGATCGACCCGTACCCGTGGCTCGACTACTACGACCATTGGTTCGAGCGCGTGCGCGACGGCGTTCCCGTCTGGCGGCGCAACACCCGGCCCGACTTTCCCGGGCGCACGGCTCAGCTCACGACGCTCGCCGAGGCCCTCACGTCGTTCGGGGCGCCGGCCCGCGTGCCCCCGTTCGGCGTCGCCGGCGCCGAGCCCCTCGTCGGGCCGTCGCCTTCGCCGCACGAGCGGGTCATCGCCTACGAGCGCGAAGATCTGCACCAGGGCCAGGGGCGGTACCTGACGAACCTCGCCGACGTGCCCGCCGGCACGCTCTGGGTCGCCTTCGTGCCGCCTCCCGGCGGTCGCGGCCAGTCGGTGCGTTGGCTGCGGGTCGGTCGGCACGCATTCGCGCTACGTTACGTTTCGGACGACGACTGGCGCAGCAACGTAGACACCTCGGCCATCGACGTCGAGGGACTCGCGCTCCCCGCGCCCGTCATGGCCATGACCGACGAGCTCATGCGCCGCGCCCGCTCGCCCCTGCTCGCCGTCGATTGCACCGTCGCGGAAGGCGGCGGCCTCTGGGCCACCGACCTCAACTGGGCGCCGGGCCTGCGCGGCTCGGGCGTGCAAGACCACCTGCCCGCGCGGGCGTGCGCCGACGCGATCAAGCGCTCGTGGTACGAGCTGCACGGGCTCGCGACGCCGTAGCTCGCTCGCGCCTCAACGCCCGCCTTCGCCTTCGGCCCGCAGCGCCGCCCTGACCGCCATCAGAATGCGGCCGAGCTCGTTGCGCCCTCGGCCGTCGCCGCCGTCGCCCCAAAAGTCGTCGTTCTCGGTGTGCTCGACCAGCCGCGCCTCGCCCGTCGCGAGCAGCAGAGCACGCAGCTCGGCGTGCTGACGGAACTTGGCCTCGACCGCCTCGCGCATCACGCCGAGCTTGGCGCGCTCCCAATCGCGGCGGAGCTTGCGGCGGCGGTCGCGGCCCAGTTCGGCCGCCAGGGCCGGGCTCTTGGCCCGCCGCACCTCGTCGCGCGCGGCCTCGTCGTCGAACTTTTGCGCCTGAAAGTAGTGTTCGACCGTGGGCCAACGCTTGCCGCCGAGCGTGATCGCGTAGGGCGCGAAGTTCGACAGCTCGCCGTACTCGGCGCGCTCGCTATAGAAGTGAATGACGCCCGGCACCGCCCCGAGAGTGCTAGCGCCGCGGCCCGTGCGCAAGAGGGCGGGCGGCCGCACCGCCGTCGCGGTCGAGTCGCGCCCAGGTGCCGCACCATTCGCCCGCTCTTCAACGTCGAGCCGCCGACTACCGAAGACGAGGTGCGCGCCGCTTCGCGCCGAGCGCGCTCTTGACGACGAGCCGCTGGCGAAAGACCACGGCGTGCCCGAGCGCGTTGCCTTCGAGCAGCGGCACGCACCCCTGCGCCACCCGCAAGGGCACCGATCCGCCGAGCGTGCCCTCGCGCTTCTCGAGGCCGGCGAGCGGTTCGAAGGCCGAGAGCGCCTCGACCGGCGCCGGCCCCGGCTCACCCACCGCAACCCCCGCCCCCGCCGCAGCCGCCCCCGCCGCCGCAGCCCGAGCCGCCCGACCCGCCGCTCGAGTTGTGGACGTATGCCTGCAGCGTGCCGCCCGAGTGCACGCTGGCGAGCACCGCCGCGGGCACGGCCGCGACGAACAGCGGCGCCGCCGTGAACTCGGCCACGCCGGCGATCGCCACCGCGCTCGCGACCTCGTCGGGCGTGACGCAGCGCCCCCGCCTGACCTCGTTGCGCAGCGAGACGGTGGCGCCGTCGAGCCACCGCAGGTAGCGGCTGGCGCGGGCGCTCGTGCCCCGGCCGCGCTTGACCTCGGACAACGCCGCGAAGGCCGTCAGCCCCATCATCAGCATGACCAGCAGCGAGTAGGGGCGGTTCAGGGCCTCGGCCCGCACGCACCGCACCACGCCGACGAACAGCAGGCCGAGCCCCGCCAGGGCCACCGGCAGGGCGCGCGCGATCGCGGCCCCCTCGCCTCGGAGCAGCCCCGCCCGCCCGAGGAGCGCTTGCATCTCGGGCGCGCGCCCGGCCGCGATTCGCCCCGCGGCGCCGCGCACGTCGCGGTAGGCGCCCTGTTTGCCTTCGAGCTCGCCGTGCAGTTCGCGCAAGATCGGGTCGGCGGGCGCCTCGATTGGCCCCGGCTCCGGCTCGGGGTTCACCCACCCGAGCGCGATCGCCGACGCGGTGATCGTCTCGGCGAGGCCGTCCGTGCCCGCCCGCAGGTACGCGATGGGCCACGCGTCTTCGGCCCGGGGCACCAGCCCGATGGCGAGCCGGCGCGTAGGCTCGCTGCCCGGCGCGCGGTAGGGCGGGGTGCCGGGCTCCGCGGCGGCGTCGGCGATGCCCTCGGCTTCGCCCGCCTCGCGCGCCGAGGCCAGCCCCTCGCCGACGAGCCGCGCGGCCCACCGCGCCGCCAGGCACGCGGCGAAGAACAGGACCAGAAAGCCCGGCCCGCTCGAGATGTTGAACGGCCAAACGTCGTAGAGTGCTTCCATCGCGTCCCTCCTCGCTCACCGGTTCATCGCCCGCGGAGGCGCACGGCCGACGACCGGCCGAACCCCTTCCACGCCCAGACCGTGTCGCCGCCCTCGAGCACCTCGCGCCCCGCCCAGGGGAGGGCCCGGGGCCGCGGCCCCTCGGGGCCGCCGGCGAAGCGCGCGCGCAAACACAGCATGTCCCTCGCCGCCGCGCGGGCGAGATCGGGCTCGCGCCGCGACGCCGCGGCGATGCGCATCGCGTCGGCGACCGCGTTCATCGCCGGCAAGCGCGGCGCCCGCGCGAGCCGCCCCAGCGCGAGCGCCCTCTCGGGCGCGACGCGAGGGCCGAGCGACGGCAAGAGCGGCAGCGCGTCGTCGGCCCGCTTCTTCTCGAGCACCGAGCGCGCCCGCAAAAGCGCCGCCCCCGCCCCCGCATCGACGTCGGTCAACCGCCGCGCGAGCTCCGCCTGCGCCTCTACGAGCCCCACCGCCCTGTCTTCCCCCCTCCCCGGGGGCGGGGGCAGGGGGGGAGGGCCCTCACGGCCCGCGATCGTTTCGCCGCCGCCCCTCCCCGGAGGGCGGGCGCGCGGAGGCGGGCCCCCGCCGCCCCCTGCCCACATCGCCCGGAGCCGATCGATTTCGGCGAGCACCGCAGGCACGTCATCGAACGCGTCGTCGCGCTCGAGGAGCACCGCGGCGTCGGGGCGCGCCCCGAGCACGCGCTCGACGAGCTCGAACACCGCCTCGGGCACGGGGTGGGCGTGCGTATCGTAATAAAAGCCGCACTCGAAGACGCCGCCCGCCACGTGCACCATGCGCACGCGCTCGAGCGGGTAGTCGGCGAGCAGCGCGAGAGGGTCGAGGCCGGCGTTGCGGGCGTTCGCGTAGAGGTTGCCGACGTCGAGCAAGAGCTCACACCCGGTGGCCCGAGCGATCTCGTGGTAGAACGCGCCCTCGCCCATCTCGTGGTCGGCCCAGAGGAACGCCCTCGCGACGTTCTCGAGCAAGAGCGGCACGTCGGGCAAGTGGCGGCGCAGGGCGACGACGTTGCGCGCGACGACCTTGACCGCCTCGCGCGTCATCGGCAGCTCGGTCAGGTGGCCGATCTCGCGGCCGCCCGCGCGCACGAACGACACGTGCTCGCTCACCAGCGGCGCCCGCAGCTCGCGCGCGAGCTTGCCGAACTCGCGCGCCCGCCCCTCATCGAGCCCGTCGGCGCCGCCGAGCGACAGCTTCACCCCGTGCGGCACGACCGGCCAGAGCTCGGCCACCGCCAGCGCCTCGCGCCGCGCCGCGCCGTCGCGGCACGCCTCGGCGACGACCTCGACGAAGTCGACCCGCCCCGGCGCCCCGAGCAGCGCCGCCGCGAGCCGGGGCCGAAAGCCGAGGCCGACACCCCTCACCTCGCGCATGAATGCCACCCGAGCCCATCCCTGGGGGCACCCCGCCGCGCCGGCTAGCCGACTTCACCGCGATGTCACCGAACTCGGCAGAATTTTCTATCCGCCCAGTTCACCCTCCGCGGCCCGCCGCCATTGCCACCGGCGCCGCTATTGCGACGAACGCTCGCGGCCGAAGCGGAAGGGGCGGGCCGTTGCCCCCGGCCCTCACGGCTTTGTGAATGCCTTCAAGAGCCGCTGCAGTTCCTTCGCCCTCGCCAGCCAGTCCTCGAGCGGCAGGTCATACGGCGGCTGCTCCAAGCGCAACGCCGCCGCGACCGGGGGCGGCACGCTGCCTTGCAGGAGGGCGAGGGCCTGCTCGCGGCGAGGAAAGGGGTTTGGCAAGGGCGTCGGGCTCCCGCCCGCCTTCGAGGCCTCGTCGGGGGCGCCTTCGCCCGTCAGGAGCCACTCCAAGCGGACGCCGGCCGCGGCGGCGAGGGCTTTCGCCGCGCGCGCGCCCAGCCCCCGCTCGCCGTTCAGCACGAGCGCGATGTGCGCCCCGCTCAGGCCGGCGGCCCGCGCCAGGGCGCGGCGGCTTCGAAAGCCTCGATGCTCGAGGATCCAGGCAATGCGCTCACCGAGCGGCCCCACGCCCGTCTCCTACCACAGGGCGGCCCTCAATAGACATCGATTGTCAACTTTTGTTGACTGAGCAACGGTTTTGCTCTTAGCGTGTGGCGGTTGAGCCCGCCTTTGTCGCCACACGCAGGAGGGAGAGACTGTGAGGTTTGGCAAGCCAGGAGAAGGGCCGGTCTGCGGAACGCTCTCTAGCCGACGTCTTGTCGGAGCGTGGAAGGCGTCGACGGCCCGAGCGAAGCGGTCCCGAGGGCGGGGGTCGAACGGCGCCCTGCGCCTCATGGGCCGCCTTGGCGGGCTTCGATGGGAGCGACGAGCCCGCGCCGGGTGGTGTTGGAAATGCAGCGCTTGCGCCGTTCGATCGAATTGCTCCAGAATCGATCGAACGGAATTCGAGCTCCGCAGAAGGTCGCCTGGACCAACTTGGTTCTGCAGAGCGCCGCCAGGATTGCCCGAGAGCGGCGGCCGGTTGCACAAAGAGTCCGCCTGTTGGCACACCGAGGCGCGGTCGCTTTCTGGCACAAAGAGTGGGCCAAGACGAGGAACCCGACGGGGTCTTCTTCACTTGGGAGGCCGCGGGGGCTCGCTGGCGGCGCTTGTCTTGTCCCCCCTGGACTCGAACTGAGGTGGGCGTCGGCTGAGGGTAGTGCGGGACCGGTGCCCGCGAGGCGTGGTGGCCGCGCAGGTGGGCACTGCCGTTGGTACTGGAAATTGCTGCTGTTACCTGAGGCCGGGCGCCGGCGCGCGTCGGACCGTCCCGCTCGGGTCGACGCGGAGGCCGGGCTGGCGTGCGTTCCGTTGTCAATGGAAATCGACGCCAAATGCCGAAGTGCCCAAATTCTTGTCTCGGCCCCTCTCCGCCCTCGGCCGATTCTGGCCGCCGGGTCGCCTAGACTTAACAGCCTGGTTCTCGGCGAAAGCGACATGTTCCCCGCCATGGGGCAGGCACACACCGGCACTCGTCCGGGCTTCGGGGGAACGTGACACGATTCTGGCGTGCCTCCGTGGGAAGGATCGATAGATGGAGCGCGCACGTCGACCCGGCCTGCTCGCGTCGGTGCGGGCGCCGCGCGGCGCGTCTCTTCCGCTGATACCGGAAACCACCGCCGAATGCCAAGGGGAACAAGGTCAGGTCAGGTCAGGTCAGCCTGGCCAACGTAGGGTACTTACCACCAGTATGAACTTAACGGTACGGCATCAAAACCATGTCGTACTTGAAGAGTCCCTAGCGTCTGAGAGTTATGCCGCATAGCTCGGTGCTGCCAAGTCATCTGACCTTGAGGCCCCATATGAGCCTGCCTTTGCAGCCCCAGCGCTCGTGTCTTGGCAAGGTGCCCATGGCTGGCGAATTGAGCGCCGGCGGTGCTGGAGGAATGTCGATATGAGAACCCCGAACGACAGGTCGTTGCCTCCGGTGGGTACGGCTGAGGTCGCCCAGAAAGGCAAGCCCGAAGAGGTGCCACCAGGGCGGCGGGAGAACGCCAAGGGCCGCCGCCGGTGGTGGTGGTGGGTTGCGCCGACCTCATTCGCGATCGCCGCGGTGCTCGGTTCCCTCATTGTCTGGTATCGGCTGCCGACCCTCGGGAATATGACATACCACATGTCGCGGCCGGAGAACCTTACAGGTGACGAGGCGTTGGGGAGGGCGCTCCAGGGGCTCCCGGCGGCCACGGACGCGCGGATTCAACAGTTCGTCGAGGCCCTAGAGGGACTCCTCCTCATAACACCGACGAGTGATGAGGTGAACAGCGCCGACGCGTCGGCCGCGATGATTCAACTCGAGAGCGACCAGTCGGAGATCGTCAAGCTGCCCGTCAAGCTGCCCGTCGATCACTACCTCTTCGAGTGGAGGCCCGCCGACAGGGTTCGGTCATCATCCTACAAACTCAATCTTGAGCTCAGCGAAAGCACAGAGCGCGACGAGAAGGCGAAGCGTGATGTTAGCATTCGCATCAACAAGATCGATCGGAATGACGAGAAGAGGCTCCTCGTGACCATCGCCCTGGCAGATATCGCCGATAGCGGGGGTAGGAAGAGCGAGAGGGTGTGCGAGCGCGAGTTTGGCAGCAATGAACCCATCCTTGATCAGGGGCACGTCAACCTGGCTCCCCTAGTCGACGCTATCGCTGCCTGTGTGCTGGTTGATCACATTCGGATAACCGCCAAGTCTGCGAAGGAAGACGAGTTGAAGGCGGCCGATCAGACCCTCGGTGGGCGTTTCCGCCGTGCTCTTGGCCTCGCCGTGAAAGGAGACGATCGAGAGGCGGCAAAGCAGTTCGGCGAGGTGTACCAGCCGATCTTGGATCTTGGGGACAGCAACCGACAGCGGGCGCTCCTCTCGGGCATCGAACGATACCACACGTTCACCAAGACCTGGAGGGAGCAGCCCGGCGACGCGGAGGGAATACTGAACACAGCGGTTCATGAATTTCACGAGGCCGCCGGCGGTGACATGACCGACTACCGGACCCCTCGCTATCCGCTGGGTGAGTACCTCCTCGTTCATGCCGAGACAGCGCGGCGGCTCGGCGCTTCGCGATCGAAGCTCGACGACTTCGAGTCCCACCTGGCGCGCGCATTCAATGTAATGCCGTACTCCTGCGCGCCGTGGGCCCGAGCCATGGGGCTGCAGGCCGCGAGCAAGCTAGCGGAGGCAAGGAGCGTATGGGAAAGTTTCGAAAACACGACGAATCTGTGCAGGCCGGTGGAAGTAGACGAGGCTCGCCGAAAGGCAAACGATGGTGGTAAAAGTATTCGCCAAAAAGCGGACACGCGTCGTAAAGAGCTGGTGCAAGCGCGGCTCATCGCGACCCGCTGGCTCGCCGGGGAATGGGCCAAGGCGCTCGAGGGCCGGAATCTCGACGTTCGACTCCATTCAGACGATCCCATCGAGTGGTCAGCCTCACACTTCGAGTCTGCCGTCGATCACTTCTTGGTCTACTTGAGGGTACAGAATGCCCTCGAAGTCGGGCTAGTGATGCATGGAATTGTGGGTTTTGTCGAAGGGGGCCTCCGCCCCATCCGCGACGCGGCAAGTCAGCTGGTGAAAGACCAGCACGATGAAGACCTCCAGTCCAAGCTCACGGTGCTCGATGACGCGCTCACTAACTGCCGCACTCTGAACACCTGCGACCAGCTACGTAACGTGGTGGTCTCTTTCCTCCCGCAAGTAGCGAAACTGTCTCGCGAGCGCGCGCTGACGTTGCTTGAGGAGGCTGACAAGAAGCTCGGGCAGCTCAAGGCCACCTCTCAGAGGGCAACCGTAGGCGCGTTGGACAAGAGTCGCTCGAAGGGCGACGGAGAGCGGGCAAGGGAGCAAAGGATCAACGAGCTTCGGGCGTGGATCCTCATCGTTCGTCTCAAGCTTCAATGCTTGGGGGGACACGAGGAGAGTACCCGAGACGGCCTGTCCTCATTGTCTTCGTTGCTGAATGAGTCCGCTCAGGTGCTCAAGCACTCGGTCTCCGGCGGCGATCTAGCTGAGGCACTCTCCTCCTGCGCACTGACGTTTGCGAGCGCCTCGACCAAGGCGGGAGGGAAGCTGTTGGAGGCGCGGCGAAACGCACTGATGACAGAGGCATGGGCGTGGAATCCGCCAGCCCCGGTTGACGCGTTCAATTTCGAGAAGATCCTCTGGAGTAACGACGTCGGAGTGATTCCAGAGGCAGCACCCGCCATGGTGCTCCTGCGCTTCGCGACAATCTGGCCTGCGGTCGACACGTTCGCTGGGTTCTCAGTGCCGAGCAGAGATTGCGTCGAGAGAGCTCGCAAGAGGGCCAGCCGCGCGTTCATCGCGAGAAGCTTCGAGTCTGTACGCACGAGTATCTGGAATTGCATTCTTAGAGAAGATGATCGAAAGGCTCTCGCGGGGAACGTCGGCTTGGCGCTGACGCAAGAGCTCTTGCGCCCCGCGTCGGAGGGGTTCCAGCAGCCGCTCACCTGCTGGGAGATCCTGGCGCTCCGCAAGTGCCGCCCTGAGCATGCGGCTGACCCCGTGCCGGAACGCTGTGCCTCGGTTGCCCCCCCCACGTGCGTGGTCGACGACGAACGTAAGGTGTACGAAAATCAGTTGAGCCCGCCCGAGTCGCTTGCCCAGATGTACGATCGCGTTGACGAGGCAGTGCGGCGTGCGGAGGAAGCACGAGACCATCTCAACGATCAGGTGACCCGAGGGCTCTCCTACCTTCTGGCTCACTTCGCTGACGCAGCGCTCAGCACTGGGGGCCTAGCCCACCCTCGAGAGCCTGCGGTCGCCAACCCTCGCGTTCGGCTCGCTGCGCTCCGCTTGGTCGCGCGACTCCGCGCGGCACCAGGGTCACTCGTAGAGCAGGCCGGCCCTTTTGGAAGGCTGGGATCAACGGCCTTCTTCAAGCTGCTCGAGGCGACGTCAAGCGACGAGCAGCTTGAGAAGATGAGCCGGCTCCAGGCGCTCGTCGAGGGGGACGTCGTACGACACCTAGCAGCCCGATTTGGGATTAAGTTCATCGGGGCTGATGGCAAGCAGATCTCGCACCTGGATACGGTCGAGCGCGAGCTTCAAGGGCAAGTTCGTTGCTGGAGCACGAACGGGAGAACCAACCGAAGGAAGTGGCTGAATCGGTTCTTCGGCCATGTGCTCCTGACCCCAGAGCTCTACCAGATCGCTATGCCACTCGATCGCCGAAGTGGCCCCGCCGTGAGCCTCGTCGAGGCCTACAAGGCCTGGTGCGACTGGGGCGCACTCGAGGTCGAGAACGATAAGGTTCTTCCGCTGGTCGTCGACGAAGAGGTGCTCGCGCTCGCCTGGATGTGGCAAGAAGACTCCCCCGGGCGAGGCCCTTCGTCGGTCCTTGATGGCGACAATGTCATAGAGTACGTCTACGCTCGTGCTCTACTTCAGCAAGGCAACGCCTCGAAAGCGCTCAAGGTCGCGCGCCGTCTTGTCGACGCCGAAGGGCGGCTTGCCTTCGCGAGTGCCGCGGTCATGAAGGCGCTTCCGGGTGAGGCGTTGGTCGCCAGCCTGGATGCGAAGCAGCAACTCGGAGCGCGCTCGTCTTTCCTCGACCGATCGCTCTCCGTGACGCTAGGCGACGCATACGCCCTGATCGCGGTGAAAGGCCCGACCAAGGATGCGGGGGGGAGCTTCTTTCAAGCAGAGCAGTTCTACAAGGCAGCCAAAGACACCAGCGTATACGCCAAGCTGCAACTGGCCGTGACCCAGATCGAGCTCTGCCGCGAGAAGGAAGCCCTGGCCGAGCTCGACGGGCTCGTGAGAGGTGGCTGCAGAAAGGCACGCTTGCTCACCGCCATCGCGCAGCGGGCTCGCGGCGCATCCGACAACGCTCGGAAGCTGGCGCCGGGCCTGGGGCCAGGTGAAGCCGTCGATCTTCCCGATCTGGATCGCTCGATCCAAGACAACTGCGGTGACGGCAACCGCTCGCTCATCCTCGGCCGCCGGACGCGCATGCTCGCAAGGCTCATCCTCACCGAACGCTCTCGCCTCGCGGCTCCATAGGCTCGAAGCCTCTGCAGCCACCTCTGTAGGTCAAGACTTTTTCACCACAGCGATAAGTTATTTTATAATCAATACTCGGTTGCAACTCTACGGCGCCCTTCGACCCATCGTAACAATTGCCCGAACGAGTGCCCGCCAGTGGGATGACGTTTCCGCAAGTGAGACCTGGCGAATCAACACCACATCGGAGGTTAAGCTGAACCCGGCATGAATTGGAGCCGCCTCCCCAGTCGACGCGAAGCGGCTGGTCGTTGAGCCCCCAGAGCACATACCCGATGATCGACAGCGTAGAGGCTGCGAAGATGGGACGGAGGGCGTGGCTCAACCATGAGCGGCGGAACCACTCAGACAACTGGCGCGGAATGAGGGCGGCCTGCTCGAGCGCCCGTTTTGTTAGCACCCCAAGTTGTTCTGATTTAGACTCCGTGTTGCTGATGTTGATGATGATGCTGCCGCTGCCACTGCTGCGGACGTTGCTGATCTTGCTGACGTTGCCGATGTTGCTGCTGCTGCCAGTCGTGCCGTCCCCCCGCCCCTGGGTGGGTGGGGGGCCTACCGAGGGTCCGGCACGAGAATCACCTCCTTCGCTTTCACCCCTTTCTTGACCAAGAGTTGCGGCACGCTCTCCTCGCCGAGGTTGTGAAGGCTGATCGCGACGAGTCCCTGCTCAAAGGCGTCCTGGACGCTCCCACCGAACCCCAGCCCTCGGTAGAAGGAGGCGGCGAACTTACACGCTGCTTCGTCACCGATGGCCGTCTTCATGCCGACGACGCAGTCGACGACTTCGGCGATGGCCCGTGCCTGCGGCTCGCTGTAGCAAGCGTTGAGCACCACCACCCTCACATTGCCGCCGACGGCCTTGAACAGCCTCTTCAACGCGTCTGCTTTCACGAACTGGTGGCCGCCGCTCTCGCCGTGCAGCACGATGCCTGCGGGCTCGGCCTTCCCGTGTCCACTGAAATGCACCGCGCCAGGCTTGTCTTCAAGGAGCGCCTGCAGCAGGTCGTCGGCGGTCGCGGCCCAGCGGGTCTTTAGGGAAAAGAAGTCGCGGTGGTCTGAAGCTCGAATCTTCGCCTCGATATCCCTAGCCTCCTTGTCGAGTTCGAGCCGAACTGTCTTGAGCGGGTTGGCGGCGAAGAACAGGATTTTGCCGGATGCCATCGTGAGAGCCCTCGTCTCGCTCGGTAGGTGCGGAGTTACGTGACTTGGACGCTTGAGCCAACGTCGAGACGACGGAGAAACACCGAGTCCGGACCCCTCGGGGGAGCCTAAGCTGACCCGTCCCCTCATTTTTGCTGAACGGATGGCACTGGACAAATGCTCGGCTTGACCGAACCCCGAGGGTGCGAAAGCGCTCGGGCGGTGCCCATGCCTGCCCGCCCTTCCGCTTCCCTCGGCCTCGACGACGTTCGCAGGTTCGTCGACGCCACCTTTGGCGACGACCTGCATGCCAAGCGCGTCCTTTCCCTCGCGAACGGCGCCGCCGGCGTCTTGCACGCCGCCTCGCTCGCCGTGCACGCGATCGGCCGGGCGTACGCCCAGCTCACGGGCGGCCAGGCCAAGCACGGCACCAAGCAGGCCGACCGCCTGCTCACCAACGGCGCCATCCGTCCGTGGGACCTGCTCGATTCCTGGGTGCGGTTCGCGCTCGGCGCGCGGACCGAGGTCGTCGTCGCGCTCGATTGGACCGACTTCGAGAAGGACGACCACACCACCCTGTGTGCTTATCTGGTCACGCGCCACGGCCGCGCGACGCCGCTCGCGTGGAAGACGGTGCCGAAGTCGACGCTCGAAGGCAAGCGAACCGGGTACGAGCACGAGCTGGTCGAGCGCCTGCACGCGGCCATCCCCCCCGAGGTGCGCGTCGTGCTCCTGGCCGACCGCGGCTTCGGCGATCAAAAGCTCTACGCCCTGCTCGGCGCGCTCGGGTGGGAGTACGTGGTCCGCTTTCGGGATTGCATCCTGGTCGAAGACGAGAAGGGGCAGAGCCGCCCGGCGGCCGACTGGGTGGCGCCGCGCGGGCGCGCGGTGAAGCTGCCGAAGGCGCGCGTCACGGCCGACCGCGCGCCCGTGCCCGCCGTCGTCCTCGTTCACGCGGCGAAGAGGAAAGAGCCCTGGTGCCTGGCGACCTCGCTCGCCGAGCGCACCGCGCAGGACGTCATCGCCCTGTACGGCAAGCGGTTCTCGATGGAAGAGACGTTTCGAGACGAGAAAGACATCCACTTCGGCTTGGGCCTGTCCGCGACGCACGTCGGCTCGTGCGACTGGCGCGACCGCCTGCTGCTGCTGGCCGCCATCGCCCACGCCCTGCTCACCCTGCTCGGGGCGGCCGGCGAGAAGGTCGGATTGGACCGCTCGTTTCAAACCAGCCCCAAGCGAGGGCGCGCCCTGTCGCTCTTCGGCCAAGGCGTCTTCTGGTATGGCGCCCTGCCGAACATGAAGGAGGAGCGGGCGCTCTTGCTGATGACCGCCTTCGACGAGGTGGTTCGGGAACACGCGGTCTTCCGCCAAATTTTCGGGATCATTTGAGGGGACGGGTCAGGTTCACGATGCCTTGGTTGCGGCCCATCCGGTCGATGGTGAGGCCCTCGATCGTGGCGCGCCCGCCCCGTTAAGGTGGGCGCCATTAGCCGAAGCTGCTCGCGGAGGCGGCCGATGCGATTCGTTCGTAACGTCAAGCAGCCCGATTGGGGCGTTGGCCGCGTCGGGCAAGTAGGTGGTGCCGCCGCTCACGTTCAAACCACGTGGCCGACCTGCACCGACGCGCTCTTCTTGACCCGCCGGCAAGATCACTTGTTCGTCAGGCCGACGTACGTTCAGCGGCCGGTATCCGGGGCCTACGGGCCGACCGGCCGAGCCGCCGAGTGCCGAGCAGCTACAAGGCGATCTTCGCGAGCTCACGGCGCGCATCGAAGAGGCTCGTCCGTTCGTCGGCCTGGGCGACGCTGGCAGAAGGTAACCTCGCGGGGGGCGGCGAAGTATAGGCAGTCCAACCGGGGCTCGTCCGGGCGCCGGCGCGCGTCGGCGCGGCTCGCTCGGGTCGACGCGGAGGCCGGGTTGGCGTCCGTTCCGTTGTCACTGAAAATCGACGCCAAACGCCGAAAAGCGTAGGCGCCGGCCTCGGCCTCGCCCCGGCCGGCCTCGAAGCGGGGGGGCGGCTCGAGCTCCCACGGGGGCACGATGGGCAACCCGGGCCGCACCTCGCTCGGCGGGAAGGCGAAGGTGCTCAGCTGGCCCGACTGCTCGAGGTAGGCGCGCTTGATCTGGCCGAGCTGCCCGACGCCCGCCTGGCGCAAGATCTCGAAGAGCTCGTCGCGCGTGATGCGCTTTTTCGCCAAGAGCTCGGGGCGCAGGCGGCCGTCCTCGACGACGCAGCGGGGCTCGCCCTCGACCAAGAGCTCGAAGCGCTCGCTGCGGCGCATGAGCGAGGTGAGCGCCCGGTACATCGCGATGACGACCGTGATGACCACCATCGCGTGCGAGAGCGGCACGTCGGGGTAGAACATCGGGTCGCCGACGGCCGAGCCGAGGCCGATGACGATGGCGACCTCGAACATCGAGAACTGCCCGACGCCGCGCTTGCCCACCAGGCGCAGCAAGAGCAGCGTGTAGGCGAAGATGAAGGCCGTGCGCAGCGCGATCTCGGCGAGAAAGAGCGGCGGCTCGTCGCCGAGAAAGACGCGCTTCAGGTCGAAGGGGCTCGTCGGCGGGGCGCCCGAAGAGGGCGAGGTGAGGGCGAAGCTCATCGGGGCGGCATCGTAGCGGGGCCGGCGGCCGCGCGCCGAATCGGGGGGGGCGCGTCGGCGAGAAGCCCCCGGGCGCCCGCCCCCGCCTCGGGGGGCGGTGACAGGCGACGGGCTGTCGTGCGAGCGTAGTCGGCCCGTGCGTACGTTCGGTCCGGTGTCTCTTCTGCTGGTCGCGCTGGCGGCGTCGGCCTGCTGCCGCGGCGAGACCAAGACCCTGGCGGCGCCCGAGCCGGCGGGCTCGCCCGCGGCCGCAGCGCCCGGGGCGGCGAGCGGGCCCGGGGCGTCGGGCGGGCCCGAGGCGCCCGCGCCGGCGGCGAGCGGCTCGGCGGCGCCCGCGAGCCCGCCGGTGGCGTCGTGGCAAGATCCGAGGGTGATCGAGGGGCTGGCCGAGCGCTGCGACTTCGAGCCCGACCGGCTCGGCGGCGACGGGCAGAAGCGCCACTTCGGCCACGTCTTCGAAGACGACGAGACCATCTCGTGCGAGGGCCCGCCGGTCGAGCAGAGCTGCTCGTACGACCCCTGCCGCCCGGGCGAGGGCGAGACGCCCTGCCAGCGGGGGTGCAAGGCGACGTGCGGGCGCTGCGCCGCCGGCTGCGTCGCGACCTGCGGCGGCTGCCGGCAGCGCTGCAAGGGCGACCGGGCGTGCGAGCGCCAGTGCGCCGAGGCGACGGCCTCGTGCCGGCAGGGCTGCTTCTCGCGGCGCGACTCGTGCTTGACCGCCGACTGCGCCGAGGCCGAAAAGAAGTGCAACGAGCGCTTCCGGGCGGCGTGGGCGAAGAACGACTGCACCGACCGCCTCGCCAACGTGTACGCGCCCTGCGCCGAGTCGTGCCGGTCGCAAACCGGGGGGGACGGCTCGGGCTGCGTGCGCCGCTGCCAGGCGAAGGTCGCGCCCTGCGACCCGATGATCATGGAGATGGGCGACTGGGGGTCGTACGCGCCCTACGGCTCGGACTGGAAAAAGAACGGCTGCGACGCCAAGTGCGAGGCGTACCGCGCCTGCGCGGCCCCCTGCGGCCCGCAGGGCTGGGCGTGCCGCCACCGGTGCGCCGAGCCATTGCGCCCTTGCCCCGAGGCGGGGTGCGGGGCGCCGTAGGGCCGCTCGCCCGGCGCCCGGGCGGGCCGCCGCGCGCGGCGCCGACGACCCGGGCGGCTTTGGCGGCCCTCGCGACCATCGCGGCCGTGCTCGCGGCCTGCACCGCCCCCGGTCGCGGCGGGGCGGGGGGCGGCGCCGGGGGCGCGGGCGGCGCCGGCGGAGCGGCGTCTGCGGCGGCGCCGCCGGGCATGGTGGCGATCCCCGCGGGGGCGTTCGTGCAGGGGCACGAGCCGGCCGAGCACGCCGACGAGGGGCCGCCGCGCCGGGTCGAGATCGCGGCCTTCTGGCTCGACGAGGCGCTGGTGACGCGGGCCGAGTTCGCGCGCTTCGTGGCCGAGACGGGCCACGTGACGAACGCCGAGCGGGTCGGCTACGGCATGATCGCGCGCGAAGGGATGCGCGACTGGGAGTGGCGCCGGGCCCCGGGCGCCTCGTGGCGCCGCCCCTTCGAAGAGGGCACGCCGGGGGCCGAGGCCTTCTTGCGCGACGACGCCCCCGTCGTGATGGTGAGCTGGTTCGACGCCGCGGCGTACTGCGAGCGGGCGGGCAAGCGCCTGCCGACCGAGGCCGAGTGGGAGTACGCGATGCGCGCCGGGCGCGAGGGCGCGCGCTTCCCCTGGGGCGACTCGCCGCGGCGCGAGGGCGGCCGCCTCGGGCTCAACTTCTGGCAGGGCGAGTCGCACGCCGAGAACGCCCGCGAAGACGGCTTTCTCTACGTCTCGCCGGTGCGCGCCTTCGCGCCGAACGCGTGGGGCGTGTACGACCCGGTCGGCAACGTCTGGCAATGGACCGCCGACGTCTACGACGCGAAGGCCTACGCCCGGGGCGGCCCGCCGCGCGAGGGCCCGAAGCGCGTCTTGCGGGGCGGATCATGGTGGTGCGGCGTCTGTACCTGCGAGGGCTACGGCCTGCACTTCCGGGGCAAGGCCGAACCCAACGCGGCCTTCAACAACAACGGCTTCCGCTGCGCCCAGACCCCCGCCCGCTAGCAAAAATGTCACGACCCCCTGCTGCGGCCGGGCTTGGGGCGCATAGGCAGTCCAACCGGGGCTCGTCCGGGCGCCGGCGCGCGTCGGCGCGGCTCGCTCGGGTCGACGCGGAGGCCGGGTTGGCGTCCGTTCCGTTGTCACTGAAAATCGACGCCAAACGGCCGAAAAAGCGCCTGGGTGTCGAGGCTCTCGATGAGCCAGAAGACGAGGCAGTGGCCGAGCTTGTCTCTCTCCGGCAGCAGCTGCGGCGGCACCAACCACGGCCGCAGGGCCCGCCAGCGCTCGTGGCTGACCGGCCGCAGGGGCGCGAAGGAGCCGCCAGAGTCAAGGTGGTCGAGGGCATACGTGGTCAGCACCGCGCTCCGCATTCGGCCTTGACGAACGCCCCAAGGGTCGTCGCCGCGGTCGGGGCGGTCGTGGAGCACGAGGGCGTTGGCGATGAGACCCGCCAGTTCGTCGGCGGGGGCCCGCCCCGGCCGCCAAGGCCCGGCCGCCAGGGCGGCGCGGAGCGCCTCAGGCCGCCCGCTCAGGCGCACCAAGCCGGCGGGGCCGAGCCACAGAAAGCAACGCTGCGTCTCGAACGACGGGCCCTGCGACCAGGACGCGTACACACTGAAGATGATGCCGTGCGCGCCACCCAAAGAAGGGGCCTCGCGGCTCAGGCCGAAGAGCTCGAGCGAGAGGCCACGGCTCGCCGCCGACTGCGCCAGCTCGGGCCACTCGCCGGCGACGACGCCCAGCAGATCGGCGGGCGGGGGCGGTCGCGCCCCGGGCGCCGACAGGTAGCCCGCGGCGAGCTCGGCCTCCCAGGTCGAGAGCCGTCGTTCGGGCGTCGTCGTTGCCGTCGTAAGCATGGCGTCGGGCCCGGGGGGGCTGCCAGAAGAGTTCCCCCTGCCTCCCGCTCCGTCAAGCCCCCGCCCCGCCTCCGCCGAGGGCGACCGACGCGCGGGCGCCCTCGGCCTCGGTGGCGGGGCCCGA
The DNA here is from genome assembly GCA_035762175.1 of Polyangiaceae bacterium. GTDB lineage: Bacteria > Myxococcota_A > Polyangia > Polyangiales > Polyangiaceae > DASTPP01. The sequence goes on from DASTPP010000289.1 coordinate 23,911, forward strand.
ACGCCTCTGGCTCGGCACCTCTCCGCGGTCGGGTCGCGGCCGTCTATCCTCGCCGTATGCTCTTGCCCCATCACGCGCTCGTCGGGGCGCCCGCCGTCGATCCGGCGCAGCTGCGAGCGTCCGCTTCGCCCCACCTGGCGGAGGTCCTCGCGACCGCCCGGCGGCTCGCCCACCATCGCGTGAAGGCCGTCGCTTCGGCTCGTCGTGCCCTCGAGGCCTGCGAAGCGCCGCCGTCCCTCGAAGATACTATCTCGTCGTTGGTCCGGGCACCCGAGACCATCACCGCGACGGACATGTGCCGAGCGCTATTGTCCGCCAGCCGGGACACCTGGGACGGCATGGGCGTCGCCCCGGCGGTGCTCGACGAGCTCGCGGCGCGGTGGCGGGCCCCGCTCGACGACGCCGCTGACCTACCGTTCGAGCCCGCCCTCGGGCGCCGTCTGGCCTGGGCGCGCGCGATCGGTCGGGCCATCGTCGAGCCGCGCGATCTCCTCCGCGCCCTCGCGACCGACGCCGCCGCGGCCTTGGCCGAGTACGACGAGCACGCCGCCGAGGGGCTGATCACCACCGCCGAAGCGGCGGCCAAGCTGCTCGAGACCTGCGCCATCGGTTCGTTCCTCGGGCCAGTTCCGCCGGCGTACGTGCAGACCGACGACGCCCCGGCTCGCCTGCACGAGGCCGTAGCGCGAGATCGGCTCGTCCTCGTGCACGGGCCGAGCGGGTCGGGTCGCCGATCGCTCGTCCAGGCGTGGGGCGACGGCGATCTGCGCCGGGCGGCCTTTCCGGGCTGGGGTTTCAACGTCGACAACTTCCACGGCGGTGCGATCGACCCGAGCGAGGGCCCCGCCCTCGTCGCAATGTCGGCGCGGTGCATCGCCTCGTACTCGAGCGACGACGTCGAGCTCGCCGCGCTCCTCGTTCGCTCCGCGCTCGATCGACCCGAGGACGTCCGGCTGATTCTTCGCACCACCGAGCAGAGCTGGCGCGCCCTGGTCGAGCGAGACCCTCGCGTCGAGCATGCGCCGCGGGTCGAGATCGCGCCAGCGCTCGGCGACGCGCGGGTGCCCATCGTCCTCGGACACCTCGTCGCGCTCAACGATCGCTGGCGCGTCGATTGGGGCCTCCCCGAGGCGCTCACGTTGCACGAGCGCATTCCGGCGGACGAGCCGCTCCCCGTCTTGCTGGCCGCCGCCGATCGAACGCTGATCGCCGGCACGTCGGCGCGCGCCCACCAGATCGCGTGCGTCCGTTCGCTGCGACAGCTCCCTGAAGAATGGATGCTGGACATCGACGGGGGTCCGACGTTGGCGGCCCACCGGAGAGCGCTGGCTCTGGTCGGGTACCATCGGCCCGGGGCCGAACACGCTCGCCGCGCCGCCCGACGTTGGAAACGCGAGCGACCGAGCGAGTACGCCGCGCTCGCGGACCTCGCGGCGAGCCTTCACCTGCGGGTCTGACCGTCGCCCGCGGCGAGCCCCGACCCGCCCGAACGTCCTCGACCCCCCAGGGCGCTCAGGGGGCCGGCGGCATGCCGAGCAGCGTGGGGGCGCAGGACACGTAGGCCTCGTCGCCGCTGTGATGCGAGACCGAGATCGCGATGACCAGGTCGTCACCCTCGAGCGGCCGGCTCGATCGCAGCTCGAAGAACGCGTCTTCTTCCCGCTCGAGCTCGCGCTCGACGCAAGCCGTGGCCTCGTCGACGACCTCGCCGACGGGGGGCAGGGGCTCTTCGCCCTTGCCGCATCGATACGCTTCGTCGGGCTGGCCCTCGACCCCACGCAGCCACCGCGCCGTCACGCAGAAGGTGCCGTCGAAGTCGTGGTAGCCATTGTTCGACACGATGGCGTTCACGCGCACCGAGCCGTCAGACTCGCGCGCGGTCTCGGCGCCCACGACGACGAGCACCGGGGTCGGGTCGGGGCAGCCGGCGAGCAGGGAACAAAGGGCGGTAAGAAGCAAGGCGGTCGGTCGCACGGTCGGCATTCGATTCGGTTTCATGGTCATCGGCATTCGATTCGGTTTCATGGTCAAGGGGGCACGGGCAGAACGGTCGCGCCGCGCGGGCCGATCGATTCGAGCGAGGTGAGCTCGACGTAGATTCGGTGGCCGGGCGAGGCGGCGCGGGTCTCGCCCAGCGTGATGACAAAGGGCGTGACGTCGCCCTCGCCGATGCCGTCGGCGAAGCAGCGCTCTCGGGCGTCGATGAACCCGCCGCGGCTACCGATCGGGGGGGCACCGGCAGCGCCCCCCGCCCCCGCGCCGCCGCCCGCCCCCGCGCCGCCGCCCGCCCCCGCGCCGCCGCCTGCTCCCGCGCCGCCCGCCCCCGCGCCGCCGCCCGCCCCCGCGCCGCCGGCGCCACCGCCGGCCCCCGCG
>DASTPP010000290.1:0-2939 GCA_035762175.1 Polyangiaceae bacterium
GGTGCGCTTGACGATGGCGTCGAGCTTGTCTTTGTCGACGAACTGGGTGATGGGCACGCCGTTGACGGTGCACTGCGAGATGACGGGCACCATGTCGTCGCCGTGGCCGCCGAGCACCATGGCGCGCAGGTCTTTGACCGAGACGTTGGCGGCGCGCGACAAAAAGAGCTGGAAGCGGGCCGAGTCGAGCACGCCGGCCATGCCGACGACCTTGCGGGGGTCGGCGCCGGTGCGGCGCTGGTACTCGTAGACCATCGCGTCGAGCGGGTTCGAGATGACGACGACGAAGGCGTCGGGGCAGTGCTTCTTCGCGTTGTCGGCGACGTCGCGGATGATGGGCAGGTTGGTGACGACGAGGTCGTCGCGGCTCTGGCCCGGCTTGCGGGGGATGCCGGCGGTGATGATGAGCACGTCGGCGCCGGCGAGGTCTTCCCACTTGCCGGTGCCGGTGATGTTGGCGTCGTAGCCGAGCACGGCGCCGTTCTGCTCGAGGTCGAGGGCCTTGCCCTTGGCGAAGTTCTCGCGCTCGGGGCGGTCGAGCATCACGACGTCGCCGAGCTCGTGGTTGGCCGCGAGGCGGGCGAGCTCGCCGCCGATGTTGCCCGCGCCGATGATGCCGATCTTCTTGCGTTGTGCCATGGTCGTTCTCGTCGGGGGTAAAAAGGGGGGGGCCTCAGCCCATGTGCTCGATGACGGCCGAGCCGAACTCGGAGCACTTCACTTCTTTGGCGCCCTGCATCAGGCGGGCGAAGTCGTAGGTGACGGTGCGGGCGGCGATGGCGCCGTCCATGCCCTTGATGATGAGGTCGGCGGCCTCGCGCCAGCCGAGGTGGCGCAGCATCATCTCGCCCGAGAGAATCACCGAGCCGGGGTTGACCTTGTCGAGGTTCGCGTACTTGGGCGCGGTGCCGTGCGTCGCCTCGAAGATGGCGTGGCCGGTGACGTAGTTGATGTTGCCGCCGGGGGCGATGCCGATGCCGCCGACCTGCGCGGCGAGCGCGTCGGACAGGTAGTCGCCGTTCAGGTTCGTCGTGGCGATGACGTCGAACTCGTCGGGGCGCGTCAGCACCTGCTGCAGCGTGATGTCGGCGATCGAGTCTTTGATGCGCAGCATCGACTTCCACTTGCCCTGGCCGTGCGTCTCCCAGAGGGCGAGGGCGGCCTCGACCTCGGCGCGGAACTCGGCCTGCAGCTCGGGCGGCGCCATGTCGTAGCCGGGCTCGACCTGCTTGGCGTTGTCCTCGACCGAGAGGTTCGGGCTCTTCTCCTTGTTGCCGAGGATCCAACTCTCGCGCTCGGTGACGACCTTCGCGCGGAAGTCGCGCCCGGCGAGGGCGTAGCCCCAGTCGCGGAAGGCGCCCTCGGTGAACTTCATGATGTTGCCCTTGTGGACGAAGTTGACGCTCTTGCGCTTCTCGCGCAGCGCGTACTCGATCGCGGCGCGCACGAGCCGCTCGGTGCCCTCGCGCGAGATGGGCTTGACGCCGATGCCGCTCGTCTGCGGAAAGCGGATCTTCTTGACGCCCATCTGGCCCTGCAAAAAGCCGATGACCTTCTTGGCCTCTTCGCTCTCGGCCTCCCACTCGATGCCGGCGTAGATGTCTTCGGTGTTCTCGCGGAAGATGACCATGTCGACCTTGGCCGGGCTCTGCACGGGCGAGGGCACGCCCTTGAACCAGCGCACGGGCCGCAGGCACACGTAGAGGTCGAGCAGCTGCCGCAGCGCCACGTTCAGCGAGCGGATGCCCTTGCCGATCGGCGTGGTCAGCGGGCCTTTGATGCCGACCAGGTACTTCTGGTAGGCCTCGACGGTCTCGTCGGGCAGCCAGGTCTGGAAGCGGCGGAACGCCTTCTCGCCGGCGTAGACCTCGTACCAGGAGATCTTCTTCTTGCCGCCGTAGGCCTTCTCGACGGCGGCGTCGAGCACGCGCTGGCTGGCGCGCCAGATGTCGGGCCCGGTGCCGTCGCCCTCGATGAAAGGCAGGACGGGGTTGTCGGGCACGCTGAGCGCGGTGCCCTGCATGGAGATGGCTTCGCCGGCGGCGGGGGGCGGAAAGAGCGGCATGGGGTCCTCCGGGAGGGGGAGGCCTCGGGCGCGGTGCTTCCGTGCGCCCGGGCGCGGCCTCGGGGGAGGGGGCGTAGTCGCGCTCTCGGAGCGGGGCAAGGCCAGGTCGAGCGGGCGGCCTGCCGCCGCGCGTCAGAACTCGCCGGGCTCGGCGGATACCCGGACGCGGGGGCGGGCGGCCGAGCGGGCCAGCTCCGCCAAGCGCACGACGACGCCGCGCACGGCGAGGGTGAGGGCCCGGCGCTCGAGCGAGGCGCGCTCCTCGGGGCGCCCGCCGAGGGTGAAGGTCGAGCTGGCGGGGCGGCCGTCGCGAAGGCGGCCCGAGGCGGCGCAGTGCACGCGCAAGACGCCGCGGTCGACCGCGTGCTCGAGGCGCTTGAGCGCGAACGAGCCCTCGAGGCCCTCGCGGGCGGCGCGGCCCCAGTCGGCCTCGGCCGTCTCGCGCTCGAGCAGCTTGCGCAAAGCCTTCTCGAGCCGAGGCTTCTGGTCGCCCTTCGGGGCCGTCACGGCGGACCAGGTGACGGGGCTCTTCGGGCGGGCGGGGGAGGCCTCGGCGCGGCAGGGCGGCGGGAGCCCCTCCCCCCCAGCCCCCCTCCCCGGGGAGGGCGGAGCGCAGGGCGCGCGGGGCGAGGCTTCGGCGTGCGCGGGGGCCGGGGCGAGGAGAACGAGCGGGGGGAGCGCCGCGAGGAGGGCGAGCGTGAAGCGGGTGCTCGACAGGCGAGCCGGGGTGGGGGCGGCCATGGGGCGGGCGTAGGGGTGGGGGCGCAGGGAGGCCAAGTTTGGGGCGGGCCTTGGTACGGAGGGCCACCGCGCGCGGCGCGGCGGCGCGCCCGCGACGTCCGCCGGGCACCCCGAACTCGCCCCCTTGGCAGGG
>DASTPP010000291.1:0-3795 GCA_035762175.1 Polyangiaceae bacterium
CTCACCTTCTTCACGTCTTCGAGCGGGGGCACCGTGACCGTCTTCTGGTCGGCGTTCGGCCCGACGATGTGAGCGCCCCCGCGGACGGGCCGCTCAGAAGCGGCCGACGATCGTGAGCCCCGCGTCGCCGCGCCCGAAGGCGGGCGCGACGGCGACGTGGGCGCCGAGGCCGCCGCGCGAGGGCTCGGCGCGCGCCGGCTTGCGGTTCAGATCGATCACGAAGAGCGTGACGCCGGCGGCCACCAGCACGCCGCCCGCGATCGTGGCCACCGTCGCCGCGTTGCCCGCGGAGATGGCGTCGTCGCGCAGCTTCTTGCCCTCCTCCGTGGTGCACTCGTTGCCGCTGCAGCCCGCGTCTTCGGACTCGGAGTTCTTCGAGAGCGCGCGCAGCCCGAAGAAGCCCCCCGCCCCGAGCGCGAGAATGCCCGCGCCCCCCGCGGCGAAGGCGCCGATGCGCATGGGCGTGAGCGAGCCGCCCGAGGGCTTCGGCTCGGCCGCCGGCGGGGGCGGCGGGGGCGGCGGCGCCTCGCTCACCTTCTTCACGTCTTCGAGCGGGGGCACCGTGACCGTCTTCTGGTCGGCGTTCGGCCCGACGAGCACCTTGGTCGACCAGGCCTTGCGGTCGGGGGCGCTCGCCTCGATGCTGATCTCTTCGGGGTCGACCGGCAGCGGCACGCCGAACGACGCCGCCCCCACGGTCACGCCGTTGCGCGACACGGTGAGCCCCGCGAGGGCGGCGGCCGCCGGGTCGACGCTGATGGTGAGCTTCGACAGCTTCGGCTCGAGCTCGGAGGCCCGCTTTCTCGCCGCCTTCTCGCGGTCGATGCGCCCCTCTTGCTTCGACCGGTCGGCCGCCGTCGCGTAGCTCGACCACGCGCTCGCGAGCTTGCCCCACTGCTCGTAGCAGAGCGCGAGCGCGAGCAGCGTGCCCGTCGCCGCGTCGAGCCGGAAGCTCTCGGCGAGCTTCGGGCACGCGTCGGCGTACTTGCGGTCGCTCATCAGCTGCTTGCCGCTGCGGAAGAGCGCCTCGGCGGCCGCCTCGTCGGGGCCGGCCGCCCGCGCCGGCAGGGCGGGCAGCGAGAGCGCGAGCAACACCACGCCACTGACGAGCTTGGTCCGGAGCACGCTGGGTCTACCTCCGCGAATCGATGAGGCTCTCGAGCGAGGGGCCCGAGCCGCCCTTGCCGCCCCTGCCGCCCTTGCCTTCGCGGTCGCGGCGGCCCGCGCCCTTCGAGCTGGCGGGCGCCGGCGCGGTCGCCCCCTCGGGCTCGCCGGCCGGCGCCGCGGCGGGCGGCGGCGAAGGCGGCTCGGGGGGCGGGGGCTCGGGCGGCGGCGGCTCGGGCTCGGCGCGCACCGCCGCCGCCGTCGTCGTCACCGTCGCCTCGACCGCCGGCCCGGCGCCGGCCGCCGGCGGCTTCTTCGCCTTGCCGGCGTAGAGCGCGATCGAGGCGGCCACCGTGCCGATGAAGATGCCGCCGCCGAGCGCGAAGACGAGCGTGCCGAAGCGGCGCGCCGGCTTCGACGGGCCCGCGCTCGAGCCCCAGGCCCCGGCCGTCATGTGCGGCGCGGTCTGCACCGACGCGGCGAAAGGCGCGTGCGACTCGGCCTGCGGGGGGGCCGGCTGCGGCAGGCCGAAGGCCGGCGGCACGTAGGGCGAGGGCGGCTGCGCGTAGGGCGGCGGCGCGTACGCGAGCGGGGTCGCGCCCTGCGGCGGGCTCGCACCCCCCTGCGACTGCGAAGTCGACTGCGAGTGCGACTGCGAGTGCGACTGCGAGGTCGACTGCGAGTGCGACTGCGAGTGCGACTGCGAGTGCGACGAGGGTGAGGGAGGCCGGGGCTGGCCGCCGCTCTGCGAGGGCGACGAGGGCGAGGGCCCCCGGGGCGCCGGGTGCGAGGGCGACGAGGCCCCGGGCGAGGGCGGCCCGAGCGGCCGCCCGACCGGGTCGAAGCCCGCGGCGGGCCGCGCGTGCGACGTCGCGAAGGTGAGCATCGGCTCGAGCGACGAGAGCTCGAGCACGCTCTCGTCGCCGACGCTCTGCGAGGGCAAGGGCGTCTGCTGCGTCGGGCCGTAGCCCGAGATGACCGAGACCGCGAGCGGCGCGCCCGCCTCGTTCGTCGCGCTCGGCATCGGCGTGCGCGCCAGCACGCCCCGGATGCGCTCCCACGAGAGGCGCGCGCCCGGGCCCCCGAAGTGCACCAGCTCGTCGGCCAGCGCCCCCACCGTCGGGTAGCGGCCGTCGGGCGACTTGTCGAGGCAGCGCAGCACCACCCGCTCGAGCTCGGGGCGCACCCGCGGGCCGAGCGGCGCCGGCGTGTCGGTCATGACCGAGGCGAGCACCGCCGGCATCGTCTCGCCCCGGAAGGGCGGCTGGCCCGTCAGAAACTCGTACAAGATGACGCCGAGCGACCAAATGTCGCTGCGGACGTCGACGTGCTTCGCGCTGCGGATCTGCTCGGGCGAGACGTAGAGCGGCGAGCCCAGCATGCCGCGCGTGTGCGTCAGCGCCCCGTCGGGGTCTTGATCGGTCGGCGAGAGCGCCTTCGAGATGCCGAAGTCGAGCACCTTGATGAGCGGCGAGCCGTCGGCGCGGCGCGTGAAGTAGAGGTTCTGCGGCTTCAGGTCGCGGTGCACGATGCCGAGGTTGTGCGCCTCGGCCACGGCCTCCATCGCCTGCAGCGTGTAGTCGACGGCGTCTTCCGCCGGCAGCGTGCCCCCGCGCTGCTTGAGCACCACCCGGAGGTCGCTGCCCTCGAGGTACTCCATCACGATGAAGGGCAGTTGCCCCGGCAAGAGCCCCACGTCGATGACCCGCACCACGTGCTCGCTCTGAATGCGCGAGGCGAGGCGGGCCTCTTGGAAGAAGCGCTTGACCAGCCCGTCTTGCTTGAGCCCCGCCGGCGCCAGCACCTTGAGCGCGACCCGGCCGCCGAGGTGCATGTGGTGCGCCGCGAGCACGATGCCCATGCCGCCCGAGCCGATCATGCCCTCGATCCGGTACTTGTCGGCGATGACGGTGCCCGCCGCGAAGGGGGCAGGCGGTGCGGCTCGGGAAGGACTGGTCACGGGGGGGGTACTCGGTACGTTACCCGATTTTGCGCGCTGGCGTGGGGCATGTCGACCCCCCCCGCGGTCGCTCGGGGCCCTGAATCAGCCTGCGCTCGAGCTTGAGAAGATACCACTTTCTGCGGTTTTTTCGCAAGCCGGGGGCAGAGGGCAGAGGTAGACCTTCTCCGCCCCTCCCCCCCTTATATCAGGCGCCCCACGCAAACCGACCCGGTCGTTCTTCACTTTTTTCTTCTCGGCTCGAAGGGCCCCTGCCGCGGAAAACCAAGGCCTTCCCGGCGGGGCAGCACCCCCCAAGACGCAGCCCTCGGCGCCCGGTCGTCCATGAAACGCCGCCCCTCGACCCGGGCGGCCCGGGGCCCTCGACCGCCGGCACCACCGGGCGGCGGGCCCCCCGGCCCGGCCGCCCCGACCAGGGCGCCCCGGCCCGGCCGCCCCGGCCAGAGCGCCCCGGGCCGAACGCCCCCCGAGCGCGCGCCGGGGGGGCCTCCTCGGGGCCCCTCGGCGCTGTGCCCCAGCCAATGCCCTTGCCGCGGCGCACCACCCGGCCCAAGACGTGGCCCGATCTGTGACCCCCTCGAAAGGATGAACTGATGAACCGACCCATTCGCCGCGTGGGCGTCATCGGCGCCGGCGTGATGGGGGGCGGCATCGCCGCCCACCTCGCCAACGCCGGCATCGAGGCCCTCTTGCTCGACATCGTGCCGCCCGACCTCGGCAAGGGCGACGCC
>DASTPP010000292.1:0-25532 GCA_035762175.1 Polyangiaceae bacterium
GCAGACGAGGGCGACCTTGCCGGCGATCATGACGTCGGTGGCGCGCTTGATGCCGTCGAGCAGCGACTCGCGGCAGCCGTAGAGGTTGTCGAACTTCGACTTGGTGACCGAGTCGTTGACGTTGATGGCGGGCACCTTGAGCGTGCCCTTCTTGTGCATCTCGTAGAGCCGGTGCACGCCCGTCGTCGTCTCTTCGGTGATGCCGCGCACGGGGTCGGGGCCCTCGAAGAGCTCGGGGTGGCGGTTGTGCGCGACGATGGTCAGGTCGCCGCCGTCGTCGAGGATCATGTTCGGGCCCTTGCCGCCCGCGAAGGCCTTGAGCTGCTGCTCGATGCACCAGTCGTACTCTTCTTCGGTCTCGCCCTTCCAGGCGAAGACGGGCACGCCCGCGGCGGCGATGGCGGCGGCGGCGTGGTCTTGGGTCGAGAAGATGTTGCAGCTCGTCCAGGTGACCTCGGCGCCGAGCTCGGTCAGCGTCTCGATGAGCACGGCGGTCTGCACGGTCATGTGCAGGCAGCCCGCGATGCGCGCGCCCTTCAGGGGCTTCTTCGCGCCGTACTCTTCGCGGATGGCCATCAGCCCGGGCATCTCTTTCTCGGCGATGGCGATCTCTTTGCGGCCCCAGTCGGCGAGGCTGATGTCTTTGACCTTGTAGCGGCTGGTGGCGTTCGGCTGGCTCATGTGCGGGTGCTCTCTCGGTGGGTGGAGGGTGGGGGTGGCCTGGGTGGTGGGGGGCGCGTCTGCCCCGCGGTCGGTCGGTGAGGCGGTCGGTCGGCTCGGCGGCCGGGCCCGCGCTAGGGGCGGGCCGAGGCGTCGCGTGGCGAGGGGGCGTCGGGCGCGGGCACGCGGGCGCTCGCGACGAAGAGCTCGAGCGGCGCGCCGCCCCGGCCCGCGGGCTCGACCCGCGAGACGACGGCGTGCCGGGGGGCGGCGAGGCCCGCGCGCTCGAAGAGGGCGAAGAGCTCGTCGCGCCCGAAGCCGAGCCAGACGTCGGCCTGCTCGTCGCGCAGCCACTCGTGGCCGTGGGCGACCAGGTCGATGATGACGACGGCGCCGCCCGGGCGCACGACGCGCGCCATCTCGGCGAGCGCGACGGCGGGGCGGGGCGCGTGGTGCAAGACCAGCGAGGCGAAGGCCGCGTCGACCGAGGCCGGCGCGAGCGGCAGCGCCTCGAGCTCGCCCCGCTCGAAGCACACCTTGTCGAGCCCGAGCGACTCGGCGCGGGCGCGGGCGCGGCGCAGCATCTCGCCGCTCAGGTCGACGGCGACGATGCGGTCGGCGACCTCGGCGAGGTAGGGCAGCATGCCGCCCGTGCCCGTGCCGATGTCGGCGACGGTGAGCCCCCGCGCGACCAGCGGCAAGAGCGAGGCGAAGCCCACGCTCTCGGTGAAGAGCTCGGCCCGCAGCGCGTCCCAGTCGTCGGCGCGGTCGAAGAAGGCCTGCGACTTCGCGCGCCGCCGCGCCAGCACCCGCTCGACCCGCCGGGCGAGCTTGTGCTCGGCCGACAGGCGCCGCAGCGCCTCGCCGAACGGCCCGCCGAGCAGCGGCTCGTCGGCGCTCAGCCGGTAGTAGCTCGCCGTGCCCTGCTTGCGCAGCGCCACGAACCCCGCCTCGCGCAGCGCCCCCAGGTGGCGCGAGACGCCGGGCTGCGCGGCCTGCACCACCTCGGCCAGCTCGCCCACCGACAGCTCTTCGTCGAGCAGCGACGCGAGCAGCAAGAGGCGCGTCTCGTCGGCGAGGGCGCGGAAGCGTTCGGCCCAGGGCAGCATGGCGAACCAGGTAGTACCCCGTTTCATGCGTTCATGCAACCAAAAGCATGAAGGGCCCGTCCGGGGCCGTTTTTCTCGGGGTTCGGGCGACCCGGGCCCGCTTGCCGCGTGACCGGGGGGCCGGGGCCCGGTACCATCGGCCGGGTGAACCGCGACGCGACCGGCCCCGCCGCGCCCGAGCTCGACGTGCTGACGGTGGCCGACCTCGACCGGCGCCTGCGCCGGACGGTCGAGGCGGCGACGGCCGACCAGTGGGTCGAGGGCGAGGTCGGCTCGTACAAGGCGGCCGCGAGCGGGCACCTCTACTTCACGCTCAAAGACGAGCACGAAGACGCCTGCATCGAGTGCGTGATGTACCGGTCGGTGGCGCTGCGGGCGCGCTCGGTCCTGCGCGACGGGGCGCGGGTGCAGGTGCGGGGCAAGGCGACGGTCTGGGCGCCGCGGGGCAAGCTGCAGTTCGTGCTCGAGGCGGCGCGCTCGGCGGGGCGGGGCTCGCTGCTCGAGGCGCTCGAGCGGCTGAAAGAGCGGCTCGCGTCCGAGGGCCTCTTCGCGCCCGAGCGCAAGCGGCCGCTGCCGCGCGAGCCGCGGGTCATCGGGGTGGTGACGAGCGCGAGCGGGGCGGCCATTCACGACATCGCGACGGTGGCGTTCCGGCGCGGGGGGGCGAGGCTCTTGCTCGCGCCGGCGTCGGTGCAGGGGGCCGAGGCGCCCGCGCAGATCGTGGCGGCGCTCGGGCGGCTCGCGCGCGTCGCGGGGGTCGACGTCATCGTGGTGGGGCGGGGGGGCGGCGCGTCCGACGACTTGAGCGCCTTCCAAGACGAGGGGCTGGTGCGGGCGATCGCGGCGTGCCCGGTGCCGGTGGTGAGCGCGGTCGGGCACGAGGTCGACCTGACCTTGACCGACCTGGTGGCCGACGCGCGGGCGGCGACGCCCTCGCAGGCGGCCGAGATGCTGGTGCCCGACCGGGCGGCCGACGAGCGGGTCTTGCGCGAGGTGGGGCTGCGGCTCGAGCGGGCGATGCGGGCGCGGCTCGCCGAAGACGAGCTGGCGCTCGAGCGGCTGCGCCGGTCGCTCGGCGACCCGCGGGCGTGGCTGGGCGAGCGGCGGCAGCGGGTCGACGACCTCGAGGGGCGGGTGCGCGAGGCGGGGCTGCGCGCGCTCGCGGCGCGGCGGCGGCAGGGCCTGCGGCTGTCGGCGCGGCTCGGGCGCCTGCACCCGAAGGCGGGGCTGGCCGAGGCGCGGGGGGCGCTCGCGGCGCTCGAGCTCAGGCTGCGGGCGTCGGCCCGGCGCCGGCTCGACGGGGCGGCGGCCGAGCTCGGCGCGGTGGCGGGGCGGCTTCATGAATTGTCGCCGCTGGCCGTTCTCGCCCGCGGGTACTCGGTGGCCCTGCGCGACGACGGGCGGGCGCTCGGCGACGCGTCCGACGTCGCGCCCGGCGAGCGGCTGACCCTGCGGCTGCACCGGGGGGCCCTCGCGGTGAGGGTCGAGGGCCCGGCCGGGGCCGAGACGAACCCATGAACCGCGTCTTGCGTTTCGCACTCTTGGGCAACCCCGTGGGCCACTCGGCCTCGCCGGCGATGCACCGGGCGGCCTTCCGGGCGCTCGGGGTGTCGCACTTCTACGACCCCATCGCCTGCCCCGACCAGAACAGCCTGGCGAACGCGATGACGGCCCTGCGGCGGGGCTACCTCGCGGGGGCGAACGTGACCGTCCCCTGGAAGCGCGCGGCCCTCGCGCTCGCCGACGAGGTCGACCCCTCGGCCGAGACGGCCGGGGCGGCGAACGTGCTCGTGCGCACGCCGGCGAGCAAGGTGCGGGCGCTCAACACCGACGTGCCGGCGCTGGTCGACGAGCTGCGCGAGCTCGGGGCGCGGTCGACGTCGGCGGTGGTCATCGGCGCCGGCGGGGCGGGGGCGGCGGCGGTCGCGGCGTGCCGGGCGCTCGGGGTGCGGGTCATCGCGATGACGACGCGCTCGTGGGTGAGCACCGAGGCGGTCTACGAGAACCAGGTGGCCGAGGGGTTCCGGGCGCAGGGCGTCTTGACGGTGCCCTGGCCCGAGTTCGACCCCGACCGCAGCAACTCGCACGTCTCGAGCGCCTTCCGGCTGCAGTGGCACGATCTGGCGGCCTCGGCCGACATCGTCGTGCAGGCGACGAGCGCGGGGCTCGGCGGCACCGAGGGGGCGCACGGGGTGGCGGCGCTCGTCCCTTGGTCGGACATGCCGGCGCACGCGGTGGCGCTCGACGTGATGTACGGGCCGCGCGAGACGCCCTTCATGGCGATGGCGCGGCAGGCGGGGCTCAAATCGGCCGACGGCCTCGGCATGCTGGCGCGGCAGGGGGCGCTCTCGCTCTCGGCCTGGCTGGGGGTCGAGGCGCCGCTCGAGGTGATGCGCCAGGCGGCGGTGCGCTACCTTAGGGCCGGCGCCCCCGGGGCCTGAGCCCCGGGCCCCACCCCCCGCCCCGCGGCCGGGCGGCGCCCCCGGCCGCGCCCCCCGACCATGCGCAAGCCCACCACCCCCCCGCGGCCGCGGCCCCCCTCGATCGGGCGCTACCGGCGCATCGTGCTCTTTCTCGTCTCGCTCGTCGTCGTGCCGAGCGTGCTGCTCTCGTCGGTCGGCGTGATGTTGCTCGTGCTCGGCGAGGCGAAGTTCAACCTGCTGCTCGGCATCCTGGTGCTGTGCTTCACGGGCGCCGTCGTCACGGGGGTGGTGCTCGTCTGGGTGTTCGTGCGCCGCGACGCGCAGCTCTCGGCGCTGCAGGCCGACTTCGTCTCGAAGGTCAGCCACGAGCTGCGCACGCCGCTGACGAGCATCCGCATGTTCACCGAGACGCTGGCGCTGCGGCGGGCCGACGAGGCCGTGGCCGCGCGCTGCATCGAGGCGCTCGGGCGCGAGAGCCTGCGCCTGCAAGAGCTCATCGACCGGCTGCTCGACTGGGGCCGCATGGAGAGCGGGCGGCGGCTCTACGACCGCGCCGAGGTCGACGTGCCGCGCCTCGTCGAGAGCGCGGTCGCGGCGCTCGACCCGGCGATCAAGCGGCAGGAGGCGCGCGTCGAGGTGCGGCTCGAGCCGGGGCTGCCGCCCCTCTTGGGCGACGCGGGCGCCCTCAAGGACGCGCTCATCAACCTGCTCTCGAACGCCTGCAAGTACGGCGGCGAGCCGCCCGCGGTGGTCGTGCGCGCCCGGGCCGCGGGCGGCGAGCTGTGCATCGAGGTCACCGACAACGGCGCCGGCATCGAGCGGCGAGAGCAGAAGCGCATCTTCGAGAAGTTCTACCGCATCGACGACCGGCTCTCGCGCCAGCGCGAGGGCTCGGGCCTCGGGCTGACCATCGTGCAGCACGTCATGGCCGCGCACTCCGGGCGCGTCGAGGTCGACAGCGAGCCCGGGCGCGGCTCGACCTTCACGCTGGTGCTGCCGGTGCCCTGACGCGCCCCCGCCCCGCCCCGGCGCGGCCCGCCCGGGCGGTTGACAGGCCCCCCCCGGGACGCTACCACCCGAGACCACGGCGGGCCCCCGAACGCCCCGCGCCTTCGATGCTCGCCACCCCGAAGCCCGTCCGCATCTTGGTCGTCGAAGACGACGAGAGCATCGCGATGGGGCTCGAGATGAACCTGGCCGCCGAGGGCTACGAGGTGGCCGTCGCGCGCGCGGGCGACGAGGGGCTCGAGCAGGCGCGCGGCGGGCAGTTCGACCTCGTCATTCTCGACGTCATGCTGCCGCGCATGAACGGCTTCGAGGTGCTGCGCTCGCTGCGCGCCGCGGCGGGCTCGCCGCCGGTGCTGATGCTGAGCGCCCGCGGCGCCGAGATGGACAAAGTGATGGGCCTCGAGCTCGGCGCCGAAGACTACGTCATCAAGCCCTTCGGGCTCGCCGAGCTCCTCGCCCGCGTCAAGGCGGTCTTGCGCCGCAACGGCCGCGCCGCCCCGTCGGCCGAGACCGCCCTGCGCGCGGGCGACCTCGCCATCGACCCCTCGACCCGCGAGGTCTTCCGCGGCGGCCGCGCGGTCGAGCTGACCGCGACCGAGTTCGACGTGCTCTTCTGCCTCGTCAACGCCAAGGGCCGCGTGCTGAGCCGCGAGCAGATCCAGTCGGCCGTCTGGGGGCCGAACCACCACGGCACCCCCCGCACCGTCGACAACTTCTTGCTGCAGCTCCGCCACAAACTCGAAGACGACCCCCAGCACCCGCGCCACCTCGTGACGGTGCGCGGCGTCGGCTACCGCTTCCAGACCTGAGCCGGCGCGCGACGGGTCCGACGTGCCGGGCCGCGCCCGAGCGCGCCCCGCGGGGCCGGCGTCCGTGCGGTCGCGGCGGCCCGTGCCGAGGGGCGCCGCGCCCGCCCGGCGCCGCGGGCCGGGCGCCGCCGCGGCGTAGACGCACCCGGGGCGCCTTGCTAACGCGGCGGCATGGACGCGCACCTGCTCCGTTCGTACCTGGCCACCGTCTACGAGCTGCCCACGGCCGCCGGCATCGTCCGCGTGTCGCTCGACGGCGACGGGCCCCCCGACCCGTCGCACGCCCCCGAGCTGCTCTCGCGCCCCTTCGCCATTCTGACCGCGTACAACCCGCGCAGCATGCTGCTGCCCCGGCGCGTCAACGAGTCGCGCCACGCGGTCTTGCGCGACCTTTTGGTGCTCGGCTGCTACCGCGTCGAGGGGTGCGTCGGCTACGAAGAGGGGCCCGACAGCGTCTGGCGCGAGCCGGCCTGGCTGGTGCACGCCATCGACCGCGACGAGGCCTGCGCCTTCGGCCGCGTCTACCGCCAGAACACCATCGTCTTCAGCGCCGGCGGCCGCGCCGAGCTCATCGCCACCGACCCGACCTGCGACGAGATCGGCCGCGCCTTCGCGGCGCACTGGCGCCTGCGAGGCTGACGGCGCCCCCGCCGGCGGGGCCGAGAAGGGGCCGGGCGAGCGGCCCAGGGGCCTCTCGGGGGGCGGCCCCGGCCCCGGGGAGGCCGCCGAGGGCCTCGCAACCCTCGAATGCGGCCTCTCGGAAGCGGTCGAGTGCTTCGCGGGCGTCGAACTCGCCCCCCCGAAGCACTCGGATGCCCCTCAGGCATCGAATTCGTCTCCCCGGGGGCAACCGAGTGCTTCGCGAGCATCGAATTCGACCCCCCGGAAGCACTCGGATGCCCCCAAGGCATCGAATTCGATGCCCGGAGGGCTTCCGAGTGCTTCGCGGGCATCGAAATTGGGTCTGCGGAAGCACTCGGAGGCCCCCAGGCATCGACGTCGGTCTCCGAAGGCAGCCGAGTGCTTCGCGGGCACCGAACGGGGGCCGGGGCGAGCGGGTGCCGGCTCCTACCGGCCGCATCGAAGAACGCCGGGATCGTACCGGCCGTCCTTGCGGGAGCCAGGAATCGTCGGGGCGCGGCGGGCTGCCCCGCACTAAAGTACGGGGCAGCGAACGCCCGTTGAAACGGCCGTCAAAGCCCTGCCGGAGGCAGGGCTCCAGCGTCGCGAGCCGCTTCGCGCGCTCACCGGGGGTCGGCGCCCGCGGGAGTCCGGCCCCAGCGAGGGCCGGACTTTGCGCGCCGAACCGGCTCGATTCCGCGCGGTCCGAGTGGGCGTTCGTTGCCCCCGACTTCAGTCGGGGGCGACCGCGCCAGGTCGATTCCGGGTCCGATCAGGAACGGATGGTATCAGGTCTTCACGTGCAGGCGCGCCCGCGCCGCCTCGGCGATGGCCTCGTGGTTCTTCAGCGCCGTCGCCACGGCCTGCCGCTCGGCCCGGCCGCCGATGAGCGGCAGGTGCGCGGTCGCCTCGCCCTCGAGCCGGAAGCTGACCGCCCACTCTTCGTCGACGATCGAGAAAGTGCCGCCCGAGTGAAACTGCTTTTCGAGCACGCTCGGCACCGTGCGCCAGGTGCCGCGGTGCTGGGCGAAGTCGTACTCGGTGTGCTCGTCAAAGTGAAAGGCCGACGCGGGCACCAGGGCCGAAAAAGGCGCGGGGATCGCGCCGCGGGCGTGCACGCGCAACGTGCGGCGCAGGCGATCGCCCGTGCGCGTCGCGCGGACGACCTCGCGCTCGTAGCCGAGGCGCGCGAAGACCTCGCGGTTGAACTCGTCGTCGAGCAGGTAGAGCGACTCGACCTCGTCGAGCCGCGCGCCCTCGAAGCGGTGGCATAGTTCGATTCGCATCTCGGGGCCCGTCCCTTTCGTGCGAGGCGGCTTATCAGCCGGCGGCCACACCTTCAAGGGACCCCGGGGCGGGGGCCCCCGTCGGCCTGGCGGCGCGGCGCCGGCGCGCCTCAGCGGCCGTAGGCCCGGTAGAAGAAGTAGGCCGTGATGGCCCAGCCCACGGCGGCGACGGCGGGCCGGACGTAGCGCGCGTCGACGCGGCGCGCGGCGGCCGCGCCCGCGTAGCCGCCCGCGGTGGCGGCGACCGCCATGGGCAGGGCGGCGCGCCAGACGATGGCGCCCGAGGCGACGAAGGTGACGACGGCCGCGCCGTTCATCAAGAGCGCGAAGAGGTTCTTCTGCGCGTTCATCGCGTTCAGGTCGCGCTGGCCGAGCAGCACGAAGGCCGCGAGCATCATGAAGCCGATGCCGCCGCCGAAGTAGCCGCCGTAGACGCCGATGGCGAGCTGCACGAGCGTGACCGCGAGGGGCGAGGGCCCGCCGGCCTCGGCGCCGTCCGGGCGCCGGGCGCGCAGCCGGCGGGTGAGGGGGCCGCCGAAGGTGAAGACCGCGGTGGCGACGAGCACGAGGAAGGGCACGAGCCCGTCGAAGACCCGCGTCGGCGTGCGCAAGAGCAAGATGGCGCCGAGCGCTCCGCCGACGAGGCTCGCGGCGCTCGAGGCGACGAGCCCGCCGCGGTCGAGCCCGATGTCGCGCCGGTAGGCGAGCGCGCCGGCGGCGCTGGCGGGCCAGAGCGCGACGGTGCTCGTGGCATTCGCCTCGATCGACCCGAGGCCCGCGAAGACGACGAGCGAAGGGAAGGTGAAGAAGCTGCCGCCGCCCGCGACGGCGTTGAGCGCGCCGGCCACGAGGGCCGCGCCGACGGGCAGCCAGAGGTCGGGGGTCACGGGGAAGGGCTCGGGCCCGCTTCGGGCCGGTCTTTCGGGGGGGCGCCCGGGCCCGCTTCGGGCCCGTCGTTCGCGCAGCGGAAGCCGCTCATCACGAGACGATAGCGGGCCGCGTGGTGCACGCGGTTGCTCGCGCGCAGCCCCGGCCCATCGTAGTTGAAGGCGCCGCCGCGCAGCACCCGCTCGCACTCGGTCGGGATGGGGTTCGTGCCCGTGAAGCCCCGGCGCCCCTCGCGCCGGAGCTCGTTCTGCGCCTCGAGGATCTCGTCGCAGCTGCCCGGCTTGCCCTCGGCGGCGCCCGGGCGGCGGTAGGCGTAGGGGTCGTAGGGGTCGGCGACCCACTCCCAGACGTTGCCGGCGAGATCGAGGTGGCCGTAGGGGCCGCGCCCCGCGGGCCGCGAGCCCACCTCGGCCGTCGGGCCCTCGGAGAACACGGCGCGCTCGTGCGTCGGCGGCTCGTCGCCCCAGGGGAAGCGCCGCCCGTCGTCGCCGCGCGCCGCGCGCTCCCACTCGGCCTCGGTCGGCAGGCGCTTGCCGACGAAGGCGCAGTAGGCGACCGCGTCGTCCCAGGAGACGGCGCTGATGGGCTGGCGCGGCTTGCGGTAGAGCCGGTCTTCGCCCAGCTTGTTCACCGCGGCGCTCTTCGGATCGTGGGGCCGGCACTTGCCCGCGTCGACGCAGCGCCCGTACGCCTCGTTGGTCACCTCGGTCTCGTCGAGGAAGAACCCGCGCAGCGTGACCGGGTGCGCGGGGCGCTCGTCGTCTTGCCCGCCCTTGTCGGCCCCCATGGTGAAGGTGCCGCCCGGCACCCAGAGCATGCCCGGCGGCGCCTCGGGGGGCGCGGCCGAGGCCGCCGCCGCGGCGGGCGCCGCGGCCGACGCCGAGGCGAGCGGCGCCGAGGGCTCGGCCGGGGGGCGCGCCGAGGGGGCCTCGACGGGCGCGGGCGGGGCGGGGGGCGCGGAGCAGGCCGCGAGCAGGGCGATCGAGAGGGCGGCGCGTCGCATGCGCGAGGCGCCCTTGTACGGTCGGCGCGCGCCGCTGTCGACTCAGGGGTGCGGTCGCGGCAACTCGGCGCCGCCGCGGGCTGCCCATCGGCGGCGGACGGCCCGGCGGGGGAGGCCCCCGACCCGAAGGGTGCTACCCTGTGCCACCATGTTGCTGAGCCGCGAAGAAATGCACTTTACCTTTGGCGGGGCCAAGCTCGACCCCGTCCGCGACCGCGACCTGCTCGCCTGGATGATGAACCAGTTTCTCTATGGCGAGGTGACGGGCATTCAAATTGGCCACTGGCTTTACGAGGCGCCCGATCTCGACGCCGCCCGCTTTCTCTCGCGGCAGGCGGTCGAAGAGTTTCAGCACGTCGGTAACTTTTTGCGCATCTTCGAGATCCTCGGCGTCAAGCCGGGGCCGGCGCACCCGGTCGTGCGCTTTCTGGCGACGGGCATGATGGGCGGCAGCTGGCACGAGCACGTCGCGCTCGAGATGGCCATCGGCGAGGGGCTGGTGCTCCAGGCGTTTTATGCGCTCATCGAGCTCGTCGACGAGCCCGAGATCGTGTCGATCTTGCAGCGGGGGGTGCGCCAAGAAGAGGCGCACGTCGACTTCGGCGAGCGGCGCACGATGCTCGCGGTCGAAGCGCGCCCGGAGCTCCGGCGGCCGCTGCTCGGCCTCGCGCTCGTCAGCCTCTTCGCCGTCGGCCGCCTGGCCCGCTACATGGAGACGCGGCTGCCCCGCGAGCACGAGGCGCTGCGGCAGCTGCCCGCCTTCCTCGGGCACACGGTGCGCTGCGCCGAGCTGCGGCTGCGGCGCATGGGCCTGCTCGCGCGGCCGCTCGACGAGCTCTCGGGCCTCGAGCGGGCGCGCCTCGTGGCCGAGGCGTACGCGTTCAAGGCGCGCGAGGCGGCGCGCGAGGCGGCGCGCGCGCCCTTGCGCCTCGTGCCGGGCTTCGGGCAAAAGCGCCTGACCGAGACGTACCTCGCCGACCCGGCGCTGACGCGCCCCTCGCCGCAACGCCAGCGCGAGGCGGCGCCCGAGGGCTCCGGGCGCGAGGCCGAGCGCGCCGCGGCGGCCGAGGCGGAGGCGCTGTCCTGAGCGAGGGCGCGCCCTGCGGCCGGGCCGCCGGCGCCGGCGCGCGGCGAGCGCGTGCCCGAGGCGCGGCAGCCTTCGGGGGGCGAGCGCTTGCCTGAGGCGCGGCGGCCGCCGGGGGGCGAGCGCGTGCCCGAGGCGGGGCAGCCTTCGGGGGGCGAGCGCGTGCCCGAGGCGGGGCGGCCGTCGGGGGGCGAGCGCGTGCCCGAGGCGCTGCGGCCCGCGAAGCGCGAGCCCTTGCTCTTCGGTGAGCTGCCCGAGCTCGCGCGCCTGCCCTTCTTGCCGCTCTTGCACGGGCCGACGCCGGTCGAGCCGATGCGCGGGCTCGAGGGCTACTTCGGCCGGGGCGGGCTCTGGGTGAAGCGCGACGATCTCGCGTCGCCGCTTTACGGCGGCAACAAGGTGCGAAAGTTCGAGTTTTTGCTGGCCGACGCGCTCGACCGGGGGGCGCGCGGGCTCTGGACGGTGGGGGGCCTCGCCTCGACGCAGGTGACGGCGACGGCGCTCTTCGGCCGCGCGCTCGGGCTGCCGGTGCGGGCGCTGCTCTTCGACCAGGCGATGACCCGCTTCGGCCGCCACGCCCTGCTCGCCGACCGCGCGGCGGGCGCCGAGCTCATCTATGGCGGGCCCCTGCCGCTCGCCGCGCTCTCGGCGCTGGGCGAGGCGGCCTTCGGCCCGCGGGGCTACGCCCTGGTCGCGCCCGGCGCCTCGACGCCGCGGCCGAACGCGGGCTTCGTCGATGGTGCATTTGAGCTCGCCGAGCAGGTCCGTCGTGGCGAAATGCCCCGTCCCGATGCGGTCGTCGTGCCGGCCGGCAGCGGCGGGACGGTGGCGGGGCTCGCGCTCGGCTTCGCCTACCTCGGTTGGCCGACGGAGGTGATCGGCGTGCGCATCACCTCGCGCCTCGTCTGCCACGGGCCCTGGGTTCGGGCGCTCGGCGAGGCGACGGCGCGAGCGCTCGAGCGGGCGGCGCCGCGCTTCGGGCGGCCGGGGCGCGGGCCCTTGCGGCTGCGCGTCGAGCACCGCGCGGCCGGCCGCGGCTACGGCGAGCCGACGGCCGAGGCGCGCGAGGGGGCGCGGCGGCTGGTCGAGGTAACGGGCTACGAGGGCGAGGTGACGTACTCGGGCAAGGCGCTCGCGGCGCTGCGCCGGCTCGCGGCCGAGCCCGAGTACGCCCGAAAGACGCTGCTCTTCTGGAACACGCTGACCCGCGTCCCGCCGCCGGCCGAGGGGGTGGGCCCGTCAGACCTGAGCCCACCTCTGCGCCGCCGTTGGCATATGCCCCTCGTCGCCTGAGGGCGGGGGTCCGAGGCGGGCACGGGTTGTGCCCCCGATTGAGCTCCGTAGAGGTAGAGGCGAGGGCACGGACCGCGCTACGCTCGCCGGAGGGCGGGCGTCCGGCGCCATCCGGCGCGCGCCCCGCCTGTTGCCCGATACGGAGGCACCTTCACCATGTGCGGAATCATTGGATACGTCGGACCGAAGCAGGCTACGCCCATTTTGCTCGAGGGCCTGCGCAAGCTCGAATACCGCGGCTACGACAGCGCGGGGCTGGCGGTGCACGACGGGCGCGGGGTGCAGGTGCGCCGCGCGCTCGGCAAGCTCAGCAACCTCTACGAGCTCGAGAAGAAGCAGCCGGTGCAGGGCGCGCTCGGCATCGGGCACATCCGGTGGGCGACGCACGGCCGGCCGAGCGAGGTCAACGCGCACCCGCACGTGGTGGACGGCGTCGCCGTCGTGCACAACGGCATCATCGAGAACCACGTGGCGCTGCGCCAGCAGCTCGAGAACGAGGGGGTGCGCTTCAGCAGCGACACCGACACCGAGATCGTGGCGCACCTCATCGCGAAGTCGAAGAAGGCGAACCCGGGCCGCCCGATCTTCGACGCCGTGCGCGACGCGCTCGCGCAGGTGCGCGGCGCCTACGCCATCGCCGTCGTCTCGGCCGACTCGCCCGACCGGCTGGTGGCGGCCAAGCACGCCTCGCCGCTCGTCGTCGGCATCGGGCAGGGCGAGATGCTCTGCGGCAGCGACATCACGGCGCTGCTCTCGGTCACGCGCGAGGTCATCATCCTCGAAGACGGCGACCTCTGCGAGCTGACGGCCGAGGGCGTGCGCGTCGAGGCCGACGGGGCCCCGGCCAAGCGGCCGATCAAGCGCATCGACTGGTCGCCCGTCATGGCCGAGCGCGGCGGCTACAAGCACTTCATGCTCAAAGAGATCCACGAGCAGCCGCGGGTGCTCGAAGACACGTTGCGCGGGCGCATCGACCTGGTCGCCGGCGACGTCTCGCCCGACGAGATCGGGCTGCCGGCCGACGCGGCGCGCCAGGTCGGCCGCGTCTTCCTGCTCGCGTGCGGCACCAGCCACCACGCCGCCATGGCCGGCCGCTACTGGATCGAGCAGCTCGCCCGCGTGCCCTGCGTGGTCGAGCTCGCGAGCGAGGTGCGCTACCGCGAGCCGGTCTACCTGCCGAACGACCTCGTCATCGCCGTCAGCCAGTCGGGCGAGACCGTCGACACGCTCGTCGCGGCCAAGCACGCGAAAGAGCAAGGCGCGCGCCTGCTCGCCGTCGCCAACGTGCTCGACAGCGCCATTCCGCGGGCGTCGGACGGCTCGCTCTACACGCACGCCGGCCCCGAGATCGGCGTCGCCTCGACCAAGTGCTTTACCGCGCAGCTCGCCGCGCTGCTCATGTTCGCCGTCTACCTCGGCCGCCGCAAGGGCGCCCTCGACGAGGAGCGCGCGCGCGAGGTGCTGCAGGCGCTCGTCGAGACGCCCGAGAAGATGCGCCGCGTGCTCGCGCAGGCGCCCTACCTCGCGGCGACGGCGCGCAAGCTGCACGGGGCGCGCGACGTGCTCTTCTTGGGCCGGGGGCTGCAATTCCCGATGGCGCTCGAGGGCGCGCTCAAGCTCAAAGAGATCTCGTACGTGCACGCCGAGGGCTACGCCGCCGGCGAGATGAAGCACGGCCCCATCGCCCTCATCGACTCGGAGGTGCCGGTCGTCGTGCTCTGCCCGAAGGACCAGCACTACGACAAGATCGTCTCGAACCTGCAAGAGGTGCGCGCCCGCGACGGCCAGGTCTTCGCCATCGCCACCGAGGGCGACGGGGCCGTGGCCGAGGTCGCGAGCCACCTCTTCTTGGTGCCCGAGGCCCGGCCCGAGGTGCTGCCGCTGCTCACCGTGCTGCCCCTGCAGCTCTTCTCGTACTACGTCGCCGACCTCAAGGGCACCGACGTCGACCAGCCGAGAAACCTCGCCAAGACCGTCACGGTCGAGTAGCGGGCGGGCGCGCGGGCGCGCGGGGGCGCCGCCGGCCGCCGGGGGGGCCGGCCGGGGGGCCGAGGGCGCGGGCCGGGGGGCCGAGGGCGCGAGCCGGAAGGGGGGGCCAGGGGCGCGGGCCGGAAGGGGGGGCCAGGGGCGCGGGCCGGAAGGGCTGGCAGGGGCGTGGGCCGTGGGAGGGGCGGGCGGGGCGTGCTAGAAGGCCAGCGCGACCGGCGCCCTGCCGCGCCGGCGCGACGAGGAAAAGCGCCGTGACGACCGACCTCCTTCGCACCTACGAAAGCCCCTCGCCCGCGTTCGACGAAGCCCTCGGGGCGCTGCGCCACCGGGGCGTGGCCGACCTCGCCCGGGTCGAGCCCGAGGTGCGCGCCATCCTCGAGGGGGTGCGGCGGGGCGGCGACGAGGCCGTCTTGGGTTACGGCGAGCGCTTCGACGGGCGGCGCGCCTCGCCGCTGGTCTTGCGCCCCTACGACGGCGAGGGGGCGCTCGGGCGGCTCGACCGGCGGCTCGCCGACGCGCTGCGCGAGGCGGCCGAGCGCATCCGCGTGTTCCACGAGCGGCAGCGCGAGCCCGGCTTCCGCTACGAGTCGGGCGGCGTGGCGCTCGGCCAGCGGGTGCGGCCCGTCGCGCGCGCGGGCGTCTACGCCCCGGGCGGCAAGGCGCGCTACCCGAGCAGCGTGCTGATGGCGGCGATCCCCGCGCGGGTGGCGGGGGTGGCCGAGATCATCGTGGCGACGCCGGGGCCCGACGATCTGGTGCTCGCGGCCTGCCACCTCGCGGGCGTCTCGGCCGTGGTCGACGCGGGCGGCGCGCAGGCCGTCGGCGCGCTCGCCTACGGCACCGAGTCGGTGCCGCGGGTCGACAAGATCGTGGGCCCGGGCAACCTCTACGTGACGTGCGCCAAGCGGCTGGTGCTCGGGCACGTGTCGATCGACGGGCTGGCGGGTCCGAGCGAGATCGTGGTGGTCGCCGACCACACGGCCGACCCGGCGCTCGTGGCGGCCGACCTGCTCTCGCAGGCCGAGCACGACGAAGAGGCGTACCCGCTGCTCGTCACGAGCGAGCCCGGGCTGCCGGCGCGCGTCGCCGCCGAGCTCGCGCGCCAGCTCGCCGCGCTGCCGCGCGAGCCCATCGCGCGCGCCTCGCTGCTCGCGCACGGCGCGGCCTTCGTGGTGCCCTCGCGCGAGCGGCTCATCGCGGTGGCGTCCGAGCTCGCGGTCGAGCACGTGGCGCTGCACGTCGATGGGGCCGACGAGGCCTTCGAGCAGATGGGCCCGATGGGGGCGGCGTTCGTGGGGCACGCGACGCCCGAGGCCGCGGGCGACTACGTGGCGGGGCCCTCGCACGTCTTGCCGACCGGCGGCGCGGTGCGCTTCGGCAGCCCCCTCGGCGTCTACGACTTCGTCACGCGCGCCTCGTACGTGCGCTACTCGCCCGAGGCGCTGCGGGCGCAGGCCGAGACCATCACCGCGCTGGCGCGCGCCGAGGGCCTCGAGGCGCACGCGCGCGCGGTCGAGCTGCGGGTCGGGCGCGGGGGCTGATTCAGGCGGCGCGGCCGGCGGCGCGCGAGGGGCGCAGGGCGTCGATGGCCTCGAGGATGTCGCCGGCGGCGTTCGGGCGGCCGCGGGCCCGGGCCCGCGCGGCCATGGGGGCGAGCAGCCCTTCAGCGCGCAGGCGGGCGAGCTCGGCCCCGACGTCGCGGGCGTCGCAGCCGACGCCGGCGCCCCACTCGACGAGGGCCTCTTCGTTGCCGGCCTCTTGGCCCGGACAGGTGCCGACGGCGACGAGGGGGCGGCCCGCGGCGAGGCACTCGCTCATCGTCAGGCCGCCCGGCTTGCCGACGACGACGTGGGCGCGCTGCAGGCGGGCGGGCATGTCGTCGACGAAGCCGTCGACGACGGCGTTCAGGCCGCGCCGGGCGGCGTAGCGCCGCGCGCGCCGCACGAGGTTGGGGCGGTTGCCGCAGACGACGTCGACCGCGAGGTCGGGCACGCGGCGCAGGCCCCGCAGCACGTCGCGCACGGGGCCGACGCCGAAGCCGCCGCTGGTCAGGAGCACCGAGAGCGGCTCGCCGGGCCCCGGCCCCGCGAAGGGCGCGGCGCGCCCGAAGGCCGGGCGCACGGGGATGCCGGTCTCGGCCACGCGCGCGCCGTGCAGGCCGTGGCGGGCGAGATCTCGGGGGGCGCGCCCGGGCGGCGCGCAGTAGAGGTCGACGCCCGGGGCGGACCAGACCGCGTGCGCCACGTAGTCGGTCACCACGGCGACGACCGGGGCGCCGAGGGCCCCTTCGAGGCGCATGCGGCCGAGCGCGACGAGGGGGTTGAAGTGGGTGCAGACGACGGCCGAGGGGTTTCGGGCGAGGACGAAGTCGCGCAGCTCTTTGCCGAGGCTCGGGTCGAGGGCCGAGCGCAGCTGGTCGCGCACCGGGTCGGGGCGGTTCGAGAGGGCGAAGGCCCCGCCGTAGAGCGCGGGCGCGTAGCCCGAGCCGAGCAGGTGCGTCTCGACGTACGCCTTGGCGTACCACTTCGGCCCGAGCGAGAGCGCGTCGACCAGCTCGACGTCGAGGCCCCGCGCGCGCGCGGCCTCTTGCAGCGCGAGGGCGGCGGCGCGGTGCCCGCCGCCGGCCGAGACGTAAAACACCAGAAGGGGGGGACGGCCCATGCGCAGTGCCTCCTAAGAGCGGTTGCATCAAGCAAGTAACCGGCCATCGTGCCGCGAGCGTGGACGGCCGATGGCAAAGCCGAAAGGTGCTTGTGTCGAACGTTCGACGCGCGCGCGCCGGCGCCGAGGCGCGTACCCGCGAGCGCGGCGGGCGAAGGCCGCTTCTCTGCCCCGGCCCTGGGGCAGCGCGCCCCGGCCGCGGGGGCACCGCGCCGGCGTCCGTCGGGGAGGGCGCGCGCCCCCCCGCCGTACGACGGCCGCGCGCGCCGCGGCCCGCCCGGAGCCTGCCGCCCGCCGCCGCGAGCCCGGGGCCTGCGCCCGCCGGCGGCGCGCGGGGGCGGCGGGGCGTTCAGGGCGGCGGGGGGTGGTCGAGCCGGTCGACCCGGCGCAGCTCGGGGAAGAGCCACGCCCAGAGCGCGACGACGAGGCAGGTGCCGACGCCGCCGAGGACGACCGCGGGCACGGCGCCGAAGAGCGCCGCGGTCGCGCCCGACTCGAACTCGCCGAGCTCGTTCGACGCGCCGATGAAGACCTGGTTGACCGCGCTGACGCGCCCGCGCATCGCGTCGGGCGTGCGGAGCTGCACGAGCGTCTGGCGCACGACGACGCTGACCATGTCGGCCGCGCCGAGCAGGGCGAGCGCGCCGAGCGAGGCGTAGACGTTCGTCGAGACGCCGAAGGCGATGGTGAGCAGGCCGAAGGCGAACACGCTGGCGAGCATCTTGACGCCGGCGCGCCGCCCGAGCGGCCGGAAGGCGAGCCAGGCGGCCATCGCGAGGGCGCCGGCCGAGGGGGCGGCGCGCAGGAGGCCGAGCCCCCGGGCGCCGACGTGCAGCACGTCGCGCGCGTAGACGGGCAAGAGCGCCGTCGCGCCGCCGAGCAGCACGGCGAAGAGGTCGAGCGAGACGCAGGCGAGCAGGAGGCGCTGCTCGCGCACGTAGCGCACGCCCGCGAGCAGGGTCGACCACGAGGCGGCCCCCGCCTTCGGCGGCGCCTGCCGCGGCCGCAGCGTCGCCGCGAGCGCGCCCGCCGCGAGCATCAAGAGGGCCGCGGCGCCGAAGCCGCCCGGCACGCCCGTCGGCGCCGCGAGCAGGAGCCCGCCCAGCGAGGGCCCCGCGATGGTGGCGAACTGCCAGAGCGACGACGAGAAGGCGAGCGCGCGGGGCAGCGCCGCCGCGGGCACGAGCGAGGGCACGAGCGACTGCGAGGCGGGCCCCCAGAAGGCCCGCACGACGCCCGTCACCACGCAGAGGGCGTAGGCGGCCCCGAGGCGCCGGCTCCCGCCGTACGAAAGCGCGGCGAAGGCGAGGGCGGCGGACGCCTGCACGAGCGAGCAGACCGCCAGCACGGCCCTGCGGTCGAAGCGGTCGGCGACGTGCCCGGTCACGAGCACGAGCGAGACGACCGGCAAGAACTGCGCGAGCCCCACGTAGGCGAGGCTCATCGGCCGGCCCGTCAGGCCGTAGACGTACCAGCCGACGGCGAGCAGCTGCACCTGCGACCCCAGGATCGACGCCAGCCGGAAGAGCGCCCAGCGCCGGAAGGTCGCGATCGAGAAGATCCGGACGCTCTCGGCGGGCGCGCTCATGGCCCCCGGTCTTAGCAAGCGCGGCCCGCGCCTTCAAAACGCGGCGCCCGTGGCGCCCTCCCGGCCCCGCCGCCCGCGCGATCGTGGCGCCCTCCCGGCCCCGCCGCCCGCGCGGCCGTGGCGCCCCTCGGGCTCCGGCGTCCGCGCGACCGTGGCCCCCCTCCGGCTCCGGCGTCCGCGCGCCCGGGGCGCCCCGCCGGCCCCGGCGACCCCGCCCGGCCGCCCGGGCGGCGCGCGGCGACGAAGCCCTCGCCTCGGGCGCGAACGCCGCATAGGCTGCCGGGCGTGGACGCACCCCGCTATTGGTTCGTCGCGCTCGACGTGCCCGAGGCCGAGAGCGACGACGTGAGCGCGCTTCTCTTCGAGCTCGGCGCCACCGGCGTCGAGCAGCGCGACCGCACCACCTTCGTACGCCCCGACGACCCCGACGCCGTCATGCTCGTCGCGTCGTTCGAGGGCAAGCCCGAGGCCGAGGCCGCGCTCGGCGAGCTCGACGCGTCGTACAACCCGCGCCTGCAAGAGCTGGTCGGCGACGCCTGGCGCGACGCCTGGAAGGCGCACTACCGCCCCTTCGCCCTGACCCCGCGCCTCGTCATCCGCCCCCCCTGGGAGGCCGCCCCGCCCCCCGCCGAGGGCGTGCACGTGCTCGAGCTCGAGCCGGGCCGCGCCTTCGGCACCGGCCTGCACGCGACGACCTCGCTCGTCGCCAAAGAGCTCGACCGCCGCGAGGCCGAGCTCGCGGGCCGCCCCCTGCTCGACGTGGGCACCGGCAGCGGCATCTTGTCGTTCTGCGCCCTGACCCTCGGCGCCTCGCGCGCGGTGGGCCTCGACATCGACGCCGACTCGATCGCGATCGCCCGCGAGAACGCCGCCCGCAACGGCCTCGAGGGCCGCGTCGACTTCTCGACCCGCGACGTCGCGGCGCTCGCGGGGGCCTTCCCCGTCGTCGTCGCCAACATCGAGACGCACGTGCTCGTGCCGCTCGCCGCGGCGCTGCGCGCGCGCCTCGCGCCCGGCGGCCTCCTGGTGCTCTCGGGCGTCCTGACCCGGCAAGAAGACGAGATCGTGGCGGCGTACGCCGGGCTCGCCGTCGAGAGCTTGACGCGCGAGGGCGAGTGGTCGTGCCTCGCGCTGCGCGACCCCGGCCCGCCCCGTGGCTGAGCGCCCGCTGCGCGTGCCCGTTTCGGGGCTGCGCCCGGGCGCCATCGCCCTGCCGGCCGAGGCCTCGCACTACGTCGGCGTCGTGCACCGGCTGGGCCCCGGCGAGCCCCTCGTGCTCGTCGACCACGGGGCGCGCCTCGAGGCGCCCGCGCGCGTGGTCAGCTCGGCCCGCGGCGCGCTCGTCGTCGAGGCGGGCGAGCCCGTCGCTTCGCCCCGCCTGCCGCCCTTCGACGTCGTGCTGCTGCAAGGGCTGCCCAAGGGCGACAAGATGGACTCCGTCGTGCGCGACGCCACCGAGCTCGGCGTCGCGCGCGTCGTGCCCGTGCTCGCCGCGCGCTCGGTGGGCCGCCCCGCCCCCGGCCGCCTCGAGCGCTGGCGCCGCGTCGCGCTCGAGGCCGCGCGCCAGTCGGGCCGCGGCGATCTGCCCGCGCTCGCCGAGCCCGTCGCCGCCGAGCGGGCCTGGGCGCTCGCCCCCGCCGCGGGCCCCCGCCTCGTGCTCGAGCCCGGGGCGCCCCCTTTCGCCGAGGCGCTCGGCGCGGGCCGTCCGGCCTCGGTCGCGCTCGCCGTCGGGCCCGAAGGCGGCTGGGCGCCCTCCGAGCTCGCCGGCGCGCAGACCGAAGGCTGGGCCCTCGCCTCGCTCGGCCCCTTCGTCATGCGCACCGAGACGGCTGCCGCGGCCGCGCTCGGCGCGCTCTGGGCGCTGGCCCGCGCGTAGGGCGCGGGCGGCGGGCCCGCGAGGTCCAGAGGGCGGGGGCCCCGCTGTCTGAGCCCCCCGCCAGGGGGGCGAGTTCGGGGTGCCCGGCGGACCTCGCGGGCCCGCCGCCCCGGCGCCCTACGCGCGCCCCGCCCCTTCGCCCGCCTTCTCGCCGAGTGCCCCGAGCGCACGCGCGGGCACGCCGCCGAAGGCCCCGTTCGACAGGAACGCGACGACGTCGCCGGGCCGCGCCCACGCCACGGCCTCGTCGACGATCTCGTCGAGCGAGCGGGCGGCGAGCGCGTCGACGCCGCGGCGCCTGAGATCGCCGGCGAGGCGGCCGAGGTCGAGCGCGTCGCCCGCGATCGCGGCGCGCCCGAGCGGGGCCAGGACGACGCGGGTCGCGCCGTCGAAGGCCTCGGCGTAGGCCGCCTGGTGCATCGCGCGGCAGGCGGTGGCGCTGCGCGGCTCGAAGGCGGCGAAGAGGCGCGCGCCCGGGTGCCGCCCGCGCAGCGCCGCGAGTGTCTCGCGCACCGCGCTCGGGTGGTGGGCGAAGTCGTCGTAAACGAACACCCCGCCCGGCGTGCCGAGCAAGTCTTGCCGTCGGCCGACGCCCTGAAAGCGCGCGAGCGAGGCGCGCAGCTCGCCGAGGCCGAGGCCGTAGCCCTGCGCCGCCGCGGCGAGCGCGGCGAGGGCGTTGCGCACGTTGTGGCGCCCGGGCGGCGGCAGCGCGAAGCGCTTGGCCGACACGCCGCCGACGTACAGGTCGAAGCCCTGCGCGCCCGGCGACTCGGCCGCCGGCGCCGCCACCCACTCGGGCGTGACGTCGCCCGTCTCGTCGCCCTCGAGCGCGAACCAGGCGACGGGCGCCCGCGCCGCCTCGCGCACGACGGCCACCACGCGGGGGTCGTTCGCCGCCGCGACGACGAGGCCCGAGGGCGGCACCCGCCCGACAAAGCCCCGGAACGCGTCGAGGTACGACCGCTCGTCGGGGTAGATGTCGACGTGGTCGTGCTCGATCGAGGTGACGACGGCGACGTCGGGGCGATAATGCCAGAATTTCGGGGTCTTCTCGAAGAAGGCCGAGTCGTACTCGTCGCCCTCGACCACGAAGGGCGGCGCCCGGCGGGCCCCCTCGCCCTCGCCCGCGCGCGGCAGCCGCCGCCGCCCCGCCGGCGCCCGGAAGCCCGCCTCGAAGTTCTTCGGCACCCCGCCCACCAGAAAGCCCGGCTCGCGCCCGCCGTCGGCGAGCAGCCACGCGCACATCGCCGAGGTCGTCGTCTTGCCGTGCGTGCCGGCCACCACGAGCGGCGAGGCGCCCTCGAGCACGAGCTCGGCGAGCGCGTGCGCCATGTCGCGGTAGGCGAGCCCGCGGTCGATGGCGGCGCGGGCGAGGGGGTTGTCGCGCCGGCAGACGTTGCCGACGACGACGAGGTCGGGCGCGGGCTCGAGGTGCGCCGGGTCGAAGCCCCGCAGGCACGTGACGCCCCAACGCTCGAGCAGGGGCCCGACCGGCGGGTCGAACGCGACGTCGGAGCCCGAGACCTCGTGCCCCATCGACCGCAAGAGCCCCGCCAACGCCCCCATGCCGACGCCCGAAACGCCCACCAGGTGAATGCGCATCGCCCGCTCGCCTCCCGAAGCCCGCCGCCCGCCCTCGGGCGGCGCCGTGATGGCCCGCCGCCCGCCCTCGGGCCGCGCCGTGATGGCCCGCCGCCCGGCCGCCGCCCGGCCGCCGCGGCGGGCGCCCTGATCGCCCCCGGCCGCCCGCTCACTCGGTGCGGCGAATGACGTGGTAGCCGAACTCGGTCTCGACGACGTCGCTGATCTCGCCCACCTTCAGCCGGAAGGCCGCGTCGGAGAAGGGCTTGACCATCATACGGCGGGTGAAGCGGCCGAGGTCGCCCGCGCGCTCGGCCGCGCCCGGCTCGTCCGAGTACGTGCGCGCGATCTGGTCGAAGTCGGCCCCCTCGCGCACCTTGCGCAGCGCCTCGTCGGCCCGGGCGCGCGCCTCGGCCCGCGTGCGCTGGATGGCGGGCGAGGCGTTGCGCGACTCGCGGTGCATGACGAGCAAGTGCTGCGCGCGCACCTGCCGCGGCTCGTCGGGCCGCGCGCCGCGCGCCGACGAGGCCGGCGGGGTGAAGACCACGGGCGAGACGCCGCGCGTGCGGTGCAGGCCCGAGATGGTGCCGTCGCAGCCGGCCGAGAGCGCCGCCCCGAGCGCCAAGGCCGCCGGAAGCGCCGCCCCGAGACGCCGAGCGGCGGCCGAAGGGGCCGCCCCGGAAGGCCGAGCCGTCGGAAGGGCCGCCCCGAGAGCCCGTCCGGCCGAGAGGGACGCCCCAAGAGCTCGAGCGGCCGAAAAAGCCGCCCCGAGAGCCCGAGGGGCCGGCCACGTGGCCGGCCGCCGGGGGGGTGGGTTGCACGCCATGGCCGATGCCTTACACCTTGTAGCCCACCCGGGCGACTCCGATCGCTCGGCCCCGCCCCCCGAGGCCTCATGTCATTCGCCGCCAAAGTCGTCGTCTACGTGACCGATTACTGCCCCTACTGCACGCGGGCCAAGGCGCTGCTCGACAAAAAAGGCGTCCCCTATGACACGGTCGACGTGACCGGCGACGACGCCAAGCGGGCCTGGCTCGTCCGGGCGACCGGCCGCCGCACCGTGCCGCAGATCTTCATCAACGACCGGGCCGTCGGCGGCTGCGACGATCTGTACGCCCTCGACCGCGGCGGCAAGCTCGACCCCATGCTGCGCGAGGCCACGCCCGCCTGAGCCCGCGCGCCGGGCGTTCGGCCGCGCCCTCGGCGCCCCGCCTCGAGCGGCCGGCGCCCGCGCGCGAAGGCGGCCGCGGCCCGCCGGCGCTCGCCCGCCCGGCCGCGGAAGGCCCGGGGGCCTCAGTTCGCCGGCGGCCCCGACCCCTTGGCGAGCGCCTGGCCCCGCGCCTGCGCGTCGGCGGCGCGCAGGGCCACGCCCAGCCCCTCGCTGAGCGTGCGCAAATCGGCCTCGTTCATCTGCATGGTCAGCCCGCGGCGCACGAACGTGACGTGGTAGGTGCCGCAGCCGCACTGCGTGATGCGCAGCGACGCGTTCGACGTCAGCACGGCGTGCTGGCCACACTTCGAGGTCGGCGAGGGGGGGTGGGTCATGGCGGGGCGCAGCCGAGTGACGCGGGGGCGTGAAACGAACCGGAGGTGGTAAGGGTTCTACCACGACGCAATGGCCCTGGTCGACCTCCCCCCCTGGCTCTGGCGCGTGTTCGGGGCCCTCTTCGGCCTGGTCTGGGCCAGCTTCATCAACGTCGTCATCTACCGCCACCCGCGCGGCATGAGCGTCGCCCGCCCCCCCTCGCACTGCCCGGGCTGCGGGGCGCCCGTCCGGCCCTACGACAATGTCCCCGTCCTGAGCTGGCTGCTCTTGCGGGGCCGGGCGCGCTGCTGCGGCGCCGCCATCAGCCCCCGCTACCCGCTCGTCGAGGCCGCGGGCGCCCTGCTCGCCTGGGCCATCGTCGAGACGCACGTGCTGCGCCTGCCCCCCGACACCCCCGCCGCGCACGCCCTCGCCCTTTACGTCGCCTACCTCGCCTTCGCCCTCGGCCTGCTCGCCGCCGCCTTCATCGATCTCGAGCACTTTTACGTCCCCGACGAGGTGACCCTCGGCGGCACCCTGCTCGGCTTCGCCACCGCCTCGCTGCGCGGCTCGACCTTCACCGAGTCGGGCGTCGGCGCCCTCGCGGGCTTCGTGCTGGTCTGGCTCCCCTTCGATTTTCTCTACCGCCGCCTGCGCGGCCGCACCGGCATGGCCATGGGCGACGCCAAGCTCGTCATGATGGCGGGCGCCTGGTTCGGCTGGACGGGCGCCGCCTTCGCGCTCGTCGCCGGCGCCGCCCAGGGCCTCGCCTTCGCCCTCGTGCTCTGGCTCGCGAGCGGCAAGCTCGGCGACCCCCAGGCCCTCGAGCGTGAGCGCGCCGCCGAGCTCGCTGCCATCGAGGCCCTGCCCCCTAGCGAGCGCGAGGCCGCCCGCGCCGAGCTCGAACATGACCCCCTCTTCCAGCCCGGCGCGGGCGGCCTCGGCGCGCGCCTCGCCTTCGGCCCCTTTCTCGCCCTCGCGATGCTCGAGCGGCTCTTCTTCGGCCAGCCCGCCTTCCTGCGCATGCTCGAGCCCTGAGCCCCCATGGCCCGCGTGAGCGCCCGACCCGCCCCCGACCCGAGCGCGCCCCGCCCCCAGGGCGCCGCGCCAAGGCCGCCTCCGCCCGCTCCCGCCGCGCCAAGGCCGCCTCCGCCCGCCCCCGCCGCGCCAAGGCCGCCTCCGCCCGCCTCCGCCCCGCCCGGCGCGCCCCGCGCCCCGCGCCCGAGCGCGCTGGCGCGCCGCTCGCCCGCCTTCCTGCGCCTGCTCGCCCCACGCGCCGCCCTGGGCCCGCTCGCCCTGCTCGCCTTCGCCTCGGCCGGCTGCGCCGGGGCCCCGCTCGCCGAGCCCGCCTACGCCCCGCACCGCGCGGTCGAGAGCGCCTGGGTCGAGGTCAACGCGCCCCCGCCGCCCTCGCAGCCCGAGACCGTGCCCGCCCAGCCCAGCCCGCGCCACGTCTGGATCGACGGGCAGTGGGTCTACCAGCGCGTCACCAGCAAATGGACCTGGGACCACGGCGCCTGGTGCGTGCCGCCCCCCGACGCCCGCTTCTACGCCCGCCCCGTCGTCTCCCGCGTGCGCCGCGTGCTCGGCCGCACCACCCGCTGGAACGCCCTCGAGGGGCGCTACGAAGAGGTCGACCTCGCCGACGACCGCTGGTCTTGGGCGAAGGGCCGCTTTTACCTGGGGCCCTCGCGGGCCCGGGCCTGGCCGAGCGACGAGAAGGGCGAATGCAGCGCGCCCAGCACGCCCTGAGCCGATCGGCGGGTGCGCCCTGCCCGCGCGGAGGGCGGGTGTCCGGACGCCGGAGCCGGCGGCGCGCGCCGGGGGCCCGCCGCGCGGGCACGCGCACCCGCCGATCGTCGGAGGGGCCCCCCGCCGCGGCGGCGCACAAAGCGACGGCGCCCCCGCGCCGCGATCGCGGCGGGGGGCGCCAGGGGTCGGCGCGGGGCGCTCGGCGCCCGCGCGCTTTCGGTCAAATCACGTCCCGCAGGCCTGGACCTTGTCGGGGCAGCAGTCGCCGAACTGGGCGCACGCGTCGTCGCACCAGCAGCCGGCGGGCGCCTGCGCGTCGCAGCGGCCCACGCAGCTGTTGGTCGCCGGCGGGGGCGGCGGGGGGGGCGGCGGGGGG
>DASTPP010000293.1:0-15517 GCA_035762175.1 Polyangiaceae bacterium
GGCTGCCGTCGGCGCCGCCGGCGGGCGCGACGGTATTGGGGCGAGGCCTGGAGCGGGTGGCGATCGCCGCGGAGGTGCTGCGGGCGCAGCGCGAACAGCTCGGGCTCGAGCTTGTCCCCAAGAAGTGACCAATGCCCAGGACTTCAGTCCGGGGTTCGTCCCGATCCGCGCGCGGCGGCCCTCACGCCTCGATCGGCTCGTTCTTGCCGGCCGCGCCGGCCGCCTGGGCCTTCTTGGCGAGCTCGGCGGCGGTGTCGGCGTCGGCGGGCTCGGGCGCGGGCACGTAGGTGAAGCGCAGGGCGCCGTTCTCGGCGTCGACGACGGCCTTGCCGCCCTTCTCGAGCTTGCCGAAGAGCAGCTCGTCGCTGAGCGGGCGCTTGACCTCCTCGTCGATGAGGCGGCCGAGGGGCCTGGCGCCCTGGTCGCGGTCGTAGCCCTTCTGGGCGAGGTAGTCGCGCCCGGCGCCCGTGAGCTCGACGGTGACGTTGCGGTCGGCGAGCTGGGCCGACAGCTCGCGCACGAACTTGTCGACGATGCTGTGCATGACGGCCGGGTCGAGCGCGGCGAAGCGGACGCGGGCGTCGAGGCGGTTGCGGAACTCGGGGCTGAAGGTGTTCTTGTAGGCCTTGTCGTCTTCGCCGCCGCTCTGCCGGTCGCCGAAGCCGAGCTTGGTGGCGGCGAGGTCGCGCGCGCCGACGTTGCTCGTCATGATGATGATCATGTGCCGGAAGTCGGCCGACTTGCCGCCGTTGTCGGTGAGCGTGCCGTGGTCGAGCACCTGCAAGAGCACGTTGAAGATGTCGGGGTGCGCCTTCTCGATCTCGTCGAGCAGGAGGACGGCGTGCGGGGTCTTGGCCGCGGCCTCGGTGAGCAGGCCGCCGTGGTCGTAGCCGACGTAGCCGGGCGGGGCGCCGATGAGGCGGCTGACGGCGTGCCGCTCCATGTATTCGCTCATGTCGAAGCGCATGAAGCCGATGCCCATGATCTTCGCGAGCTGCTTGGCGAGCTCGGTCTTGCCGACGCCGGTGGGGCCGGTGAAGAGAAAGTTGCCGATGGGCTTCTCGGGGCTCCTGAGGCCCGCGCGCGACATCTTGATGGTCGCGGCGATGCGCTCGATGGCCGAGTCTTGGCCGAAGATGACGCGCTTGAGCTCGCCCTCGAGGTTGCGGAGCTGCTCGCGGGCGTCGACGGTGACCTGCTTGGGGGGCACCTGGGCCATCTTGGCGAGGGTGTTCTCGACGTCGTGCACGTCGACCGTCGAGCCCTTGCCCTGCGAGAGCTTGACGGCGGCGCCGGCCTCGTCGACCACGTCGATGGCCTTGTCGGGCAGCTTGCGGTCTTGCAGGTGCCGGAACGAGAGCTGCGCCGCCGCCTCGAGCGACGGCTCGGTGTACGTGACGCCGTGGAACTCTTCGAAGCGGCTCTTCAGGCCCTTCAAGATGGCGATGGTCTCGTCGACGCTCG
Organism: Polyangiaceae bacterium; assembly: GCA_035762175.1. Lineage (GTDB taxonomy): Bacteria > Myxococcota_A > Polyangia > Polyangiales > Polyangiaceae > DASTPP01. The sequence continues at coordinate 1,465 of DASTPP010000293.1, forward strand.
GCTCGCCGACGTCGATGCGCTGGAAGCGCCGGGCGAGGGCCCGGTCGCGCTCGACGTGGGTGCGGAACTCTTGGAACGTGGTCGAGCCGATGCAGCGGATCTTGCCCGAGGTGAGCGCGGGCTTGAGCAGGTTCGAGGCGTCGAGGGTGCCGCCCGAGACCGCGCCCGCGCCGATGATCGTGTGGATCTCGTCGATGAACAGGATGGCGCCGGGCTTCTTCTCGACCGCGCGCACCACGGCCTTGACGCGGTTCTCGAAGTCGCCGCGGAACTTGGTGCCGGCGACCAGCGTGCCCATGTCGAGCGCGAAGATGGTGGCCTCTTTGAGGGCGTCGGGCACCTCGCCGCGGATGATCTTCCAGGCGAGCCCCTCGGCGATGGCCGTCTTGCCGACGCCCGCGTCGCCGACGAGCAGGGGGTTGTTCTTGCGCCGCCGCGCGAGAATGTGAATGCAGCGCGAGACCTCTTTCTCGCGCCCGATGAGCGGGTCGATGCGGCCCTCTTGGGCCTCTTTGTTGAGGTTGACGGTGAACTGCGCGAGCGGGTCTTTGGCCGCCGGCGTCGCCGCCTCGCCGCCGTCTTCGTCGGGCGGGGGCGCCTCGGCGCCGCCCTCGCCGCCGCGCTCGAGATCGTCTTCGCCGATCTTCGAGACGCCGTGCGAGATGTAGTTGACGACGTCGAGCCGGCCGACGCCCGACGAGTTCAAGAGGTGGACCGCGTAGCTGTCGCGCTCGGAGAAGATGGCGACGAGCAGGTTCTTGCCCTTCAGCTCTTCTTTGCCCGAGCTCTGCACGTGCACGGCGGCGCGCTGCACCACGCGCTGGAAGCCCAGCGAGGGCGAGGGCGTCGGGGCGCTCGGCAAAGACTCCATCTCTTTGCTGAGGTACCGGTCGAGCTTCTTGCGGAGCGCGTCGGGGTCGCCGCCGGCGTGCAAGACGACCTTCTTGGTCTCCTCGTCGAAGAGCAGGGCGTAGAGCAGGTGCTCGACGCTGATGTACTCGTGCTGGCGCCGTCGGGCTTCGCTCGCCGCCAGGGAGAAGGCGATTTCTACTTCGGGACTGACGCGCATCGGCCTCTCGTAACTCGGGTTCGGCGGTGATCTTCAACGGCATGCCGTGCTCGCGGGCGAAGTCGCTCACCTGCGAGACCTTGGTCTCGGCGATGTCGCGTGGGTAGTAGCCACAGACGCCGTGCCCGCGGTGGTGGACCGAGAGCATGATGTGCGTGGCCTCGGGCTCGCTCTTGTGAAAGAAGCGCATCAAGACCAAGACGACGAACTCCATCGTGGTGTAGTCGTCGTTGTGCAAGATGACCTTGTAGCGCGCCGGCTTGTCGACCTTGGGCTTGATGACGGTCGAGACGTCGCCCTCGCGCTCGGGGTCGTTCGGGTCGTTCGGGTCGTTCCGGTCGGGGCCGTTCCGGTCGGGGTCGTTCGCCATGGTTGGGTGGGCGCGGTGCCCGGGGTGGGGGGCGGGGGGCTACTTTGGGCATAGGGCCGCCCTCGCACAAGGGTTGCCCCGAACGCGCCGCCGCGCAACACCCTCGGGCCATGAGCGAAGAGAGCCTGCAAGACCGTTACGCCGCCCGGAGCCGCTGCTTCGGCTGCGGCCCCGCCAACGAGCGGGGCCTGCGCATCAAGAGCCGGCCCGAGGGCGAGGGGCTGGTCGCCACCTTCACCCCCGAGCCCCACCATGAGGCCTTCCCCGGCGTCGTCAACGGCGGCATCATCGGCGCCCTGCTCGATTGTCACAGCAATTGGGCGGGCGGCTACGCCCTGATGAAGGCCCGGGGCGCCGCGGCCCCGCCCTGCACCGTGACGGCCGAATTCTCGGTCAAGCTCAGGCGGCCCACCCCCCTCGGCCCCGAGCTGCGCCTCTTCGCCCGCCCCGTCGCCGTCGACGGCGACAAGGTCACGGTCGAGGCGACGCTCGAGGCGAACGGCAAGGTGACCGCCACCTGTACCGGCGTCTTTGTCGCGGTCAAAGAAGACCACCCGGCCTACCATCGTTGGGGGTGAGGGCTGCGCGGTGGCCCCCCGGGGCCGGGCCGCGCCCCCCGGGCCGGCGGGCCCGCGAGGGAGGTGAAGGGTGCGCCCCCGACGCGCCCCCGACAAGGTGCGTCGCGGGGGTCCTGCCCAAACGGGCGGGGGCTCGGCCGTGGGCCGCGGGGCGGGCCCGCCCGTTCGGGGGGGCGGCGTCCCGGCGCGGCGTGGCGGTCGGGCGGGGACGTCCGCCGGGCACTCCGAACTCGCCTCCCTAGACGGGAGGCTCAGACAGCAGGGCCCCCGCCCTCTGGACGCACCGGCCCGACCGCCACGCCGTGCCGGACGGTCAGGTGCGAGGCGACGGGTCTCGCGGCGGCGCCCGAGGCGCCGGCCCGACCGCCACGCCGTGCCGGACGGTCAGGCGCGAGAGGAGGGGCGGAGCGAGGGAGAGCCCGCTGCCGTCTTGCCCCCCGCGGCGACGTGGGCAAGTCTGCCGACCGTGGCCCACGAATTCGTCTACACGATGCGCGACCTACGCAAGGTCGTCCCCCCGAATCGAGAAATCCTCAAGGGCATCTGGCTCTCGTTCTTGCCCGGCGCGAAGATTGGTGTCATCGGCCCGAACGGCTCGGGCAAGTCGAGCCTGCTTCGCATCATGGCCGGCGTCGAGAAAGAGTTCTTCGGCGACGCGGCGCCCGGCAAGGGCGTGAGCATCGGCTACCTGGCCCAGGAGCCCGAGCTCGACCCGGCGCTCGACGTCAAGGGCAACGTCGAGAAGGCCGTCGCCGACGTGCGCGGCCTTTTGCAGCGCTTCGAAGAGGTCGGCACGCTGCTCGGCTCGGCGACGGGCGCCGAGTCGGACAAGCTCATGCAAGAGTACGGCGAGCTGCAAGAGAAGATCGAGGCGGCCGACGGCTGGGAGCTCGACCGCCGCCTCGACATCGCGATGGACGCGCTCAGGCTGCCGCCGCCCGACGCCGACGTGACCAAGCTGTCGGGCGGCGAGAAGCGCCGCGTGGCGCTCTGCCGCGTCTTGCTCGAGAAGCCCGACCTCTTGCTGCTCGACGAGCCGACCAACCACCTCGACGCCGAGTCGGTCGCGTGGCTCGAGCGGCACCTGCACGAGTACCCCGGCACCGTCGTGGCCATCACGCACGATCGGTACTTTCTCGACAACGCGGCCGGCTGGATCTTGGAGCTCGACCGCGGCGAGGGCCACCCCTTCGAGGGCAACTACTCGTCGTGGCTCGAGCAGAAGAAGGCGCGCCTGGCCCTCGAAGAGAAGAAGGAGACCGCGCGGCAGAAGGCCCTCGAGCGCGAGCTCGAGTGGGTGCGCATGGCGCCGCGGGCGCGGCAGGCCAAGAGCAAGGCGCGCCTGTCGGCCTACGAGGCGCTGGTCGAGCAGTCGAAGGGCGAGAAGGTGACGCAGGCCGAGATCGTGGTGCCGCCCGGGCCGCGCCTCGGCGACCTGGTCGTCGAGGCGAAGGGCCTGCGCAAGGGCTACGGCGACCGGCTGCTCATCGACGACCTGTCGTTCTCGCTGCCGCCGGGCGGCATCGTCGGCGTCATCGGCGGCAACGGCGCGGGCAAGACGACGCTCTTTCGCATGATCACGGGGGCCGAGAAGCCCGACGGGGGCTCGATTCGCGTGGGCGATACGGTCAAGCTCGCCTACGTCGACCAGTCGCGCGACGCGCTGCGGGCGAACAAGACCGTGTTCGACGAGATCTCGGGCGGCGAAGACCAGCTGCAGGTCGGGCGCCGCGCGGTGCCGTCGCGCGCGTACGTGGCGAGCTTCGGCTTCAAGGGCAGCGATCAGCAGAAGAAGATCGGCGACCTGTCGGGCGGCGAGCGGAACCGCGTGCACCTCGCCAAGGTGCTCAAGTCGGCCGGCAACGTGCTCCTGCTCGACGAGCCCACCAACGATCTCGACGTCGACACGCTGCGCGCCCTCGAGGACGCGCTGCTCGAGTTCGCCGGCTGCGTGGTCGTCATCAGCCACGATCGGTGGTTCCTCGACCGGATTGCCACGCACATGCTGGCCTTCGAGGGCGAGAGCCGCGTCGTGTGGTTCCAGGGCAACTACCAGGACTACGAGGCCGACCGCGTGCGGCGCCTCGGCCCCGACGCGCAGCCGCACCGGATGAAGTTCAAGAAGCTGACGCACGCCTGAGCCGCGCCCGGGCGCGGGCGCGGGCGCGGACGCGGGCGCGGCCGCGGGGCGAGGCGGGCGCCCCCGGGCCGGAGCCGCCGCGCCCGCCGCCTGCGCGACTCAGCCGGCCGCGCGTGACGCCCAGGCGTGCACCGCGCCCCGGTGCAGCGCCGCGTAGACGCGGTCGCGCAGGGCGTTGGCCTCTTCGTGCGTGAGGGTGCGCTCGAGATCGCGCAGGACGACGCGCACGAGCACGTTCTTCTGCCCCGGGCCGAGGCCGAGGCGCCCGCGCGCGGCGGCCGAGAGCGCTGCGTAGGGCGTCTCGGAGAGCACCTCGACGCTCTCGACGCGCGCGGCGTCTTCGCCCAGCGCCTCGCGGGCCCGATCGCCGAGGGTCTCGACGTCGTCGCCCTCGGCGACGGCGAGCGACAGATCGCGCCGCAGCGGCGGCATGCTCGAGACCGGCCGGTAGGGCTCGAGATCGCGCATCTGGGCGGCGACGCGGGGGTCGGTCGAGCGCAACAGGCGGATGTCGGGCACGCCCTTGCGGAGCATGAGGACGCGGTCGAGGCCCAGGCCCATCGCCAGGCCCGAGGTCTCGGGCCCGAGCCCCTCGGCGCCGAGCACGTGGCGCGAGGCGAGGCCGCATTCGCCGACCTCGACCCAGGTCTCGCCGTCGCGCGCGTCGATCTGCCGCCCCGCTTCGGTATAAGGGTGCGCGGCCGGCGTCGTGCGCCAGGCCCGGCCGGGCAGGAGGGCCTCCATCGCGGTCGCGATCATGGCCTCGAGATCGCCCGCCGAGAGCTCGGCGCCGCCGCGGCGCAGGCGCCACAGGTCGAGCTGGTGGGGCTCGCCCGCGTGGAGGCGATCGATGCAGTCGCGCCGGTAGACGATGCCCGGGCAGACGAGCAAGACGTCGCGCCAGCCCTGGTCGCGGGCGAGCTCGGCGAGCGCGGCGGGCACGACGGCGGTCGTTTGCGTCCGGAGCACGACGTCGCGGGCGACGTAGCGCGTGTAGCGGGCGTCGCGGACGACGCCCTCGGGCGAGTAGCGGAGGCGGTCGTAGTTGTCGGCGACCGAGGCGAGCGGCGGGGCGCGGCGGACGCGGGGCTCGGCGCCCCAGGCGGCGGCGAGGGCGGCCGTCGCGCCATCGACGAGCCGTTGCAGGGCGTGGGGGCCGTCGTTCGGGTCGGTCAAGTCGGCGACGGAAAGCGCGCGGCGCAGCGCCGCGGTGTCGAGCGTTCTCGGGGGCATGGGTTGTCCTCGCGGAAAAAAAACGTCAGGGCGAGGACGCCCCGCGCGCCGGCGGGCCAGGCCGCGTGCGGGCGCGCGGGCGCGATGAAAGGTCGCCGCGCCGCCGCTGCCGCCGGGGCCTCGGGCCGGGCACGTTCGGGGCGCCTCGCGTAGGAGGGCCAAAACGAGCCGGACCTTGCGGGTCAGCCCCCGCACCCCGCCGCGTGATTTCTGGCGCCCGTTCGCGTTCGCTGCGAGCCGCCCGTCACCCGCGCGGGGTGGGGGGCCCGAGAAACCGTCGCGTCAGCCGGCCGCTCATCGCTATACAAATATACGCTCTCGGGCCGCGAACGCCACGCCAAAACGCCGCCGGGCGCCGCCCCGCGCGTCGGTGCGCCGCCGTCGGCCGGAACCTTTCGCCGCGCCGAGGTGTCGGCTCCGGGCGTGAGGGCACGTTCGATCTCGACCCTGCTCGCAGGCCTCGGCGCGCTCGGCGCCTGCGCGACGCCCGCCGGCCCGGGCGCCGCTTCGGCGCCTCCCGCGCTGTCGATCGCGCCGCCCGCGGGCTCGCTCGTGGCGGCGACGCCGGCTGCCGGGCGGGCGGCGGCGCAGGGGGCCCGCGCGTCGCGCTGCGTGTTGCCGCCGCCCGCGGCGGTGCCTCCCGAGTCGCCGGCCTCGGTCGCCGGGCGCTGCCGGCCCCCGAGCGCCGAGGCGAAGGCGCCGGTGCGGGCGCGCTTGCTGCGGGCGTTCGAGCGGGAGCACGACGGCAGCCGCGTCGACGTGTGGTTCGGCTGCGATCGACTGGGCCCCGAGGTCGACGAGATCGTGTTCGAGCGGGGCAGCGGCCACGGCGGCTCGCTCGAGCTCTGGCGCCTGCGCCGCGCCCGCGAAGGCCGGCCCCGCTACGAGCTGCTCGGCCTGGGCGCGCAGGCCTACCACGTGCGTCCGGGCGAGCCGGCGGCGCAGGCCTTTCGCGGCGAGGTCGACGCGGGCCGGGTCGAGGCGGCGTTGCCCTCGGTGCGGGCCGCGCTGGTCGCGCTGCCCCGCGAGATCGAGGCGCCCCCGCCGCCGGGGTACCTCATCCGGGGGATGCGCTACGTCACCTCGTCGAACGACGTTCACGTTTCGGTCGAGCTGCGCGACGCCGCGGGGGCCCGGCTCGAGCGCTCGTTCACGGGCTACGGGGGCTCGTCCGGGCAGGAAGAGCACCTGCCCATGTCGATCGCCGGCGAGGCGCTCTCGGCGATCGTCGACGGGGCGGGCGCCGAAGCGGCCTCGGTCGACGAGGAAGCCCGCGCGTTCTTCGCCGGGCGCCTACGGCGCGCCGCGGCGTCCGAGCCCTACTGGTGGGTCGGAGAGCGGCTCGCCCTGCTCGCGGCGTCGTTCGGCAGCGCCGCGGCGCTCGGGCCGCTGCTCTCGATGGCGCGCGCGCCGGCGGGCGACGCGTCGGTCGAGCGCTCGCGCGGGCTCGCCCTCGACGCGCTCGCGGCCCTGAGCGGCTGGGACGCCCGGCGCGGAGAGGGAGGCGTCCGACGCCCGGACGGGCAGGCGGCGGAGGCCTACGCCGAGGCCTGCGGCCCGCCCGGGGGCGCGGCGGGCGGGGCGGCGGGCGCGACGAAGTTATTCGTTTTTTGAAAGCAACGTGAGCGATCGCTGCGTTGCCGGCGCCGGTCGAGCGCCCGTCGACCCGCCACCACGGCGACCCGAGCGGTGCTAGGCTTGGGGCCGTGCGGGCAGCGGGCGCCGGCGTGGCAGAGCGAGGGCCGAGGCGGGGCGAAGGCGCCCGGCTCGGCCCGGGCCGACGGGCCGCCCGGCCGGGTGGGGGCCCGGGGGGGCGGGCCTTTCGTCGCGCGCTCGCCGCGCTCGCGTGCGCCTCGGCACTCTCGGGGGCCGCCGAGGCCCGGGCCGAGGGGGCGGCCGACCGGGCGGAGGCGCTGTTCCGCGAGGGTCGCGAGGCGATGAAGCGGGGCGATCTGGGCGAGGCGTGCCCGAAGTTCGCCCTGAGCCAAGAGCTCGACCCTTCGCCGGGCACGCTCTTGAACCTGGCGCTCTGCGAGCAGCGCAAGGGCGAGGGCACGCGGGCGTGGCTCCATTTTCGAGAGCTCGTCGACACGCTATCGCCGGGCGACGAGCGGGCGGCGATCGCGCGCGCGCGGGCCGAAGATCTGTCGCAGCGCCTGCCGCGGCTCGCGGTGCAGCTCAGCCCCGGGGCGCCGCCGGGCACCCGGGTCTGGCTCGACGGCGTCGAGCTCGACGGGGCGAAGCTCGGCGTCGCGTTCCTCGTCGACGTGGGGTCGCACTCGGTCGTGGTGCAGGCGCCCGGCCGCGTCGAGCGGCGGTACCACGTGCAGGCCGAGCCCGGCCAGTCGAGCACGCTGGCCGTGGCGCCGTCGCCGGTGCCCACGGCGGCCTCGCTCGAGCCCCTTCCGAGCGGCGCCCTGGCCGGCCCCCCGAACGACGCGCCCAGCCGCCGGCCTCCGAAGCCGCCGCCGTTGAGCTTCGAGCAGCGGGCCGGCTACACGTTGCTGGCGCTCGGGGGGGTGGCGATCGCGGTGGGCGCGCTCAGCGGCTTCGTCGCGATCGAGCAGACGCGCGAGTCCGAGCGCCATTGCCGCAACGAGGTCTGCGACGTCGTCGGCCGCCGCACGCGCGATACCGCCCGCACCTTCACGCTCATCAGCGCGCTCACGGCGGGCAGCGGGCTGGTCGTGGGCACCGTGGGGGGCGTCGTCTTGTGGCAGAGCTCGTCGAAGCCCATGAGCGCGGCGGTCAGCCCCATCGTGACGCAGCGTGGCGCCGGCCTGGCGTGGCGGCTGCACTTCTGAGCGAGCCCCGGCCGAAGCGGAACGTTTTCTGCCCCCGGCGGGGGCGGGCGGCGGGCGGCCATTTGGGGGGCGGACGGGCGCGCCGGCGGTGCTACGCTCCGGCGGTGCCGAGCGCACGGGGCTACATCGGCGGCAGGTTCGCGAGGGGGGCGGCGGCGCTGGTCGCGGCGTCGCTCGTGGCGGCCTCGGGCGGCCGGGCCCAGGCGAACGAGAAGACCGATCGGGCCGAGGCGCTGTTCCGCGAGGGTCGCGAGGCGATGAAGCGGGGCGACCTCGACGAGGCGTGCCCGAAGTTCGCCGAGAGCCAAGAGCTCGACCCCTCGCCGGGCACGCTCTTGAACCTGGCGCTCTGCGAGCAGCGCAAGGGCGAGGGGGCGCGGGCGTGGGCGCACTTTCGGGCGCTGGTCGACACGCTGCCGCCGGGCGACGAGCGGGCGGCGATCGCGCGCGCGCGGGCCGAAGCCTTGTCGCAGCGGCTCCCCCGGTTGACCGTGCGCCTCGCGCCCGACGTGCACCCCGAGACGCGCGTCTGGTTCGACAACGTCGAGCTCAGCGCCGACGACATCGACGTCGCCTTCCTGACCGACCCGGGGCCGCACCGCATCTCGGTGCGGGCGCCGGGGCGCGCCGAGCGCCGCTATGACATCAACGTGAGCGAGGGCAAGTCGACCTCGCTGGTCGTCGCGCCGGCGCAGTCGCCCGACTGGCAGGCGCCGCCGCCGCCGCCTTCGCCCCTCTTGCCCACGCCCTGGCGGCGCCTCGAGCTCGAGCGCACGTCGAAGTCGCCGAGGTTGCAGAAGGTGGCGGCCGTCGAGTCGACGTCGACGGCCGCGTACGGGCTGGTGGTGCTCGGCGTGGCGTCGGTCGGCGTGGGCACCACGCTGACGTGGCTCGCGCTCGAGAAAGAGCGCGTCTCCGACCGCAACTTCGCCCTGATGAGCGCCGCCGCGTCGCTGGCCGGCCTCACCGCGAGCGTCGCCGGCATCATGGTCCTGCGCGGCCACATGAGCGGGCAGCGCGCGCCGAAGGCGAGCGGGGTCGCGCCCTTCGCCGCCTGGGGCGGCGGGGGCCTCTCCTTCCGGGCGAGCTTTTGAGCGGACGGGCGGCGAGGGGCCCTTCCGCCGGGCCGCGCGCGGCGGGCGCGCCCTTTCGCGGGGCGAGCGGGGGCGGCGCCCTCGCGCTGCTCGCCGCCCTCGGGTGCTCTCGGCCTGCGAGCGAACCGGGGGCGGGCGCGGCGGCGGCGGCGCCCGAACCGGCGCCCTCCGCCGGCCCGGCCGCGCCCGAGGCCGCGGCGCCGGGCGTTTCGTCGGCGCCGGGCGCTTCGTCGGCGCCGGCCGCGCTGCCGCCGCTCGCGCGCGGCCCCTTCGCGGCCCTGCCCGTCGAGGGCTACGCCGAGGCCGTCGTCTCGCTGCCGTCGGGCGCGACGGGCCCGCGGCCGGTGCTGGTGGCGGCGCACGGCAACTACGACACGCCCGAGTGGCAGTGCCGCGTCTGGCGCGAGGCGGTCGGCGCCCGGGGCTTCGTCGTCTGCCCGCGGGGCGTGCCCCGGCGCGACTCGCCCTCGCGCGACGACGTTCGCTACGAGTACGCGTCCGGCGCGGCCCTCGAGAGAGAGCTCGACGCGGCGCTCGGGGCGCTCGCGCGCGCGTACGCCGGCTACGTCGACGGCGAGGCCGTGATCTACACGGGCTTCTCGCTCGGGGCGAACATGGGCTCGGGCATCATCCGCCGGCGCCCGAAGCAGTTCCCGCGGGCGGTGCTCATCGAGGGCGGCAGCGCCTGGGCGGCCGGGGCGGCCGCGGCGTATGCCAAGGGCGGCGGGGCGCGCCTGCTCTGGGCGTGCGGGCAGCCGGGCTGCGTGCAATCGTCCGAGCGCTCGGCCGCGTCGTTCGTCAAGGCCGGCGGCGCCGCCCGCGTCGTCCACGCCAAGGGCGCCGGTCACACCTACGACGGGCCGGTGGCCGAGCGGGTCCGCGGCGCCTTCGATTGGCTCGTCGAGGGCGACGCGCGCTGGTCGGGCGGCGCCCCCGCGACCGAGTGACCCGGGCGGCGGGGCTGCGCGCGTCGGGCCTGGCCCCTTGACCCAACCAGGTCGGGCTCCGCGCTTGACCGTCGCCGGGGCGTCCGCCAAGGTCACGCCCATGCCCAAGCCCCCCTCCGCGATCGCCGAACGAGCGCGCGTGCTCTTCGCGAGCAAGGCCGAGAACGACGAGCGCCTCGGCGCGCTCCGCCGCCCGGGGGCCGTCGCGTCGGCCGACGAGTTCCTCGCCGCGCTGGTCGAGGGCGCGTTCCTGGTCGCGGCCGCCGACGGCGAGCTCGACCCCGACGAGGCGTCGACGCTCGCCGAGACGATCACGCACATTACGGGCTCGCCGCTCGGCCCCGAAGAGTTCATGGCCCTCATCGACCGCTTCGCCGCGGCGCGGGCGCGCGACGGGCTGCGGGCGCGCTTCGCGGCCATCGCCTCGTCGCTGCCCGACGAGGCCGCCCGGCGCGAGGTCGTGGCGTTCGCCGCGCTCGTAGCGCTCTGCGACAACCGGCTCGCGCCCGCCGAGCGCGCCATGCTGGCCGAGATCGCGCGCGCCGCGGGCCTCGCCACGGGCGCGAGCGACGCCATCATCAACGAGACGCAGGGCGCCCTCGGCGGGGGCGCCTGAGGGGCCCGCGTGAAGCGCGCGCCACGGTCGCGCCGTTAACGCCGGGCCCCGGGGGCGGCGCGGCGGGCGCCCCGGCGGCGCCCCGGCGCGATTCGGACGCCGCGCTCAGGGCCAGGGGGCGAGGCCGAGGGCGGACGCGACCGCCGGGTCGGCGGGCCGGTAGACCTCTTCGCGCGGCGTCATGAGGCCCGCCCAGCCGCGCTCGTAGCGGCGCTCGCGCTGCTCGGCGACGAGGCCCGAGACGTCTTCGACGCCCAGCAGCCACTCGCGGGCGTAGCCCCGCAGCGCCTCGCCCCGCAGCCCGAGCTGGATGGCGCGCCGCTCGAGGGGGGCGCCGGCGGGGCCGTGGTCCGGGTCCCATTGCAGGCGCACCGAGGAGCGGCCGACCGCGTGCGACCACGCCTCGCGGCTCTCGTAGCGGGCCCGGTCGTACGACGAAGGCACGGCGAGCGAAAGGATCTGGTCGAACGCCGCGCGGCGCAGCCGCACCGCCAGCACGACCTCTTGCCCCTCTTTCGTGCCCCAGCCCGAGCGGTACATCATCCACAAGAAGTTGGGTTTGACCCAGCTCATGCGCGAGAGCGAAAACTCGCCGCCGAAGTAGCCGTGCTCGGCCGCGAAATGCCCGATCGCGGGGCGGTAGGCCTGGTAGACGACGACCGAGTCGGCGTCGTACTGCGCCACGATGTGCCGGCCCGAGGCGGGCCAGCGCGCGGCCTGCGCCGCGTACGGTTCGAGCGCCAACGCCATGCGGAAGGGCCGCACCGTACGCGCCGGGCCGCCCCGGCACAAGTATCACTGAGACACGAAGCCGCCCGCGGCCGGCCCGCGCGCGAAGTCGCCGAGCGTCCGGGCGCCCATGCCGAGGGCCCAGCCCATCGAATAGCGGGCGTTGATCTCGCAGCGCGGGTTGAAGTGCGGGCGGCCGCGCCCGTCCTTCCACCGGAAGGCGTCGAGGTTGAAGGGCCCGAAGTAGCCCGCCCGCGCGAGGGCCTCGGCCGCGCGCGCGCCCTCGTCGAGCAGCGCGCGGCGCTCGGGCCCTTCGAGCGAGCCTTCGGGCGCCGGGCGCGACTCGACCCAGGCGCCCCGCTCGTCGCAGCGCTGCTCGGTGGGCGAGCCGAGCCGGAAGGCGCCGCCGGGCGAGAGCCAGCCGTGCAGCGCGAAGTCGCCCGCCCGCTCGACCCAGGGCTCGATCTGCAGGCCCTCGCCCTCGCGCAGCGACGCGAGCACCCAGGCGCGCTCGGCCGCGCCGAGCGGGCCCGCGCGCACGCGCAAGCGCCCCCGCCCGACGAAGCCGTAGGGCCGCTTGAGCAGCCAGGCGCCCGAGGGCGAGGGGCCGGCGACGAGCGCCTCGACCTCGGCGGGCTCGCGCGCGTACTGCGCGCCCGGCAGCGTCTGCCCGAGCTCGGCGCAGAAGGCCCGGTGGTTGACGCGCCGGAGCGCCTCGAGGCCCGGCGCCGCCGGCGGCGCGACGCCCGCGGCCGCGAGCGCCGCGAGCGCGCTCGGCGTCGGGCACCAGGCCGCGCCGAGGTGGCCCGCGAGCGGCGCCCCGGGGGCGACGCCCGGCTCGACGATCGCGTCGCCCGGCCCGAGAAAGCGCGCGAGCGCCGCGCGCCGCTCGCGGACGAAGGCGAGCACGCGGGCGCTCGCGCGGTAGCCGCGGGGGCGGGCGAGCTCGAGCTCCGCGTCGAGGTTCAGGACCCAGGCGAGCGGGCGCACGCGGGGGGCTCGGGCTCGAACGCGTCGAGCGCGGCGACGAAGTCGGCGTCGAGCCCGGCGCGCAGCCGATCGCGGACGTTGATGGGCCGGCCGCGGAAGAGCAGGGGCGAGAGCGGCGGCGGCAAGAGCGCGCCCCAGGCCTCGAAGCCGAGCCCGCCCCCGAGGCGGGCGAGCCACGTCGTCGCGAGGCGCACGTGCGCGACCTCTTCTTCGCAGATGAGCTCTTGCACGCGCGCGCCCTCTTCGTCGCCCGCCTCGCGCAGCCGCGCGGCGAAGCGCGGCGCGTGGTCGAGGTTGCCGCCCTCGAGGCCGACGCCCAAGACGGCCAAGAACTGCTCGACGCGCGCGCAGGCCGGCACCCTTTGCCAGAACCAATCGCGCACCGGAAAGTCGCCGACCTCGTGGCCGAGCCCCGCGAGCAGCCCGCGGTAGAGCGCGAGGTGCCGGAGCTCGTCGCGCGCGACCCGCACGAGCCCGCGCCGCAGCGAGGGCGGCGCGTCGGGGAAGGCGAGCAGGGCCCAGGCCATGAGCTCGGCCGCCTGCAGCTCGTGGTGCAAGAACGTGTGATAGAGCTGCGCCCGGCGGCGCCCGTCGCGCAGCGCGTCCCGCCCCGGCGTGCGGGGGCTCGTCGCGGTGACGGCGAGGCGCGCGGGGCGGCCCGGCGCGGCGAGCCGGCGCGCCGGCGCGCCCGGCGGCTGCCAGGCCTCGGGCGGCGGCGGCGGCGCGAGCTTGTGCGCGAGATCGGTGCTCGTGATGAAGTCGTACGCCCAGCGCTCGACGGTGCCCGGGGGAGGGGCCCCGTTCGCGGGCGGGTGGCCCGCCGCGGGGCCCGCATCGGGCCGCCCGCTCGGCGGGGCCTTGTCGGCGTCGTGCGAAGCAGCCATCAGCGCGCCTCGAGCGTTAGGCAAAGCCGGCGCGGACGCAACGCGCGTCGCGGCTGAGGCCGAGCGCCCGCCCTCGCGGCCCGCCGCGGGTCAGGTCATGGCGCGTCCGCCGTCGGCGCGCGTGGCCGCCCTTCACGAGGGTCGACCCGGGGCGCCCGCCCTCGCAGCACGGCCGCCCGGTGGCGGGCGAGGCTCGGCCTTGGGGCGGGGGGGAAGGGCGCCCGAAGCCGGCCCGGCGGGGGCCCACACGAGGCTGATCGTGGGGGGCCGGCCGAGACGGTTGACAGAGGGGCAGGTGAGGGGGCATAAGCTCGGCCTGCATCGGGGCCCCGAGCGGGCCCGGCGCCCAGGTAGCTCAGTTGGTAGAGCAGAGGACTGAAAATCCTCGTGTCGGCGGTTCGATTCCGTCCCTGGGCACCGCTCGAGAGCGGTGCCGGTTCATCTACTGAACGGCCGCTCTCGGTCGAGAGCGCCCGCCGGGGCTGAAGCAAGCCCCCGAGGCGGTGGGGTCGAAAGTGCGAGCGTGCCCGCAGAGGGCACGGTACGCTCTCGGCTCATGAGGCGTAGCAACGGGCAGAAGCGGGCTCAGGCGTCGTGGC
>DASTPP010000294.1:0-72640 GCA_035762175.1 Polyangiaceae bacterium
GCGCGGGCGGCGGCAACGCCGGCGCGGCGGGCGGCGCCGCGAGCGAGGGCGGCAATGCCGGCGCGGCAGGCGGCGGCGGGGCGGCGGGCGGCGGGGGCAGTGCTGGCGAGGGCGGCGGCGCGGCGGGCGGCGGGGGCGGGGGCGGTGCTGGCGAGGGCGGCCCGGCCGGGGGCGCGGCGGGCGGCTAGCCCGGGGTCTTCGGGTTCCGCATCAACAGGCGGACCAAAAAGGGCAGCGCCCCCACGGTCTCGACGCCCGAGGCGGCCAGGCCCTGGCGCCCATCGGCCGCCTCGCGCGCCTCGGCGGCGCCCTCGCGCCGGAAGCGCCCGACGAGCGAGCGCAGGGCCTCGGCGAGGCCGTAGGCCGCGTCGACGCCGAGCGGCAGGGCGAGCGCGCCGCCGAGCGGGGCGACGACGACGTCGCGCACGGCCACCGCCCGCGCCCACGCGCCCGGGCTGCGCTCGGCCGCGAGCGCGACGAAGGTCTCGCGCTCGGCGAACACGCCCGTCGCGAGCGGGCCCGCGCTCGCCTCGATGGAGTCGACGAGGTGGCGGTAGTCGCGGCGCCAGTCGCCGGCGAGCAGCCCCATGGCGGGGCGCAGATCGTCGGGGCCGAGCACGAGATCGATGCCCTCTTCGCGGCGGCGCAAGACCACCGCCGTCCAGAGCTCGCCGCCCTCGAAGAGGCCGAGGGCCACCGCCTTGCCGGCCGGACAGAGGGTGCGCATCGTGCGCGCGACGACCGAGTGCGTCGCCAGCGGCGGCAGAAAGGCGCGCGGCGGCCAGACCTCGATCGCGCCCTCGCCGATGAGCTCGCGCACGATCTGGGTGAGCACGAGCGCCTGCAAGAGCACGTCGTCGCCCTGGCGCGAGCGGGCGCCGAAGCGCTCCATCAAGGTGTCGAGGGCGCCGGCGCGCAAGAGCAGCGCCCAAGCGGCGCCGTGGCGGCGGGCGAGCTCGGGCGGGGCGAGCGGCCAGGGGTGGTTGTGCGGGTCGAGGCGCCCGGCGCGCGTGTGCAAGAGCTTGCGCAGGCGGCCGGCTTCGTAAATGGCAAGAATGCCGCCGGGCGTGCCGGTGGGGGCCGGCTCGGGGGCGCGCCCGGCGCGAAAGAGCGAGAGCAGGCGCACCCAGTCGGCGGCCGTCCAGCCTTCGAAGCGGACGTCGAGCGTCAGCATGGGCGGGGGGCGGCGGGCCCGGGCGGGCTCAGAAGTGGAGGCTCACGCCGACCATGGCGTAGGCGCGGTACTTCCACTCGCTGAGGTAGTCGGCGGACGTGGCGGTCAGGGGGGTGCCGCCGCCGTAGCGCACGCGCCCGCCGATGGTATCGGGCGTGTTCGGGTTCAAGCTGGCGCGCAGCGAGAACGGGATGCGAAGGTCGAGCTTGGGGATGGGCGGCTTGATCTCGAGCCCGAGCCCGGCGGTGAGCAGGGTGTAGCCGTCGTTGTGCGCGCTGACGGCGGCCGGGTACCCTGAGGGGTCGACGCTCGCCTCGGCGTCGGAGGCGAAGACGAACTCGGGGCCGAAGACGACGAAGGGCGCGATGACCGGCAGCGGCAAGACGCCCTTGGCGAGCACGGGCAGGTGCCAAGAGCGCTGGCCGACCTCGACGGTGTACTCGCGGTTGTTGAAGGTGATGTCGCCCTTGCCGTAGTCGCTCGAGGTCAGCAGATCGATCTCGAGGCCGACGACGCCGAGAAGGCGCGTCTCGACCGAGGCGCCGACGGCGGCCGAGAAGCCGGCGTAGCCGGGGTAGAGCGTGTCGAGGGTGCCGGCGTACTGGCGGTCGCCGGGCTTGTCGAGAAAGTTACCCCCGACGCCGGCGAGGACGCCGACGCCGAACGTGACCGGCTCGATGGCGGCGGCGGGCCGCTCGGCGGCGAGCCAGGCGGCGAGGGCCGCGGCCGCGGCGGCCAGGGCGCGGGCCGGCGGGCCGAGGGGGCGCGTGCTAAGGCAGTGGCGCGTGCGCCGAGCTGCGACCTTGTACGGCGAGGGGCCCGACCTTTCGTCGACGAGGCGCATGGCATTCAACCCGTTCGAGGCCTACCCCCAAGGTTTACCCCATGTCAACGCCGTCGACCACGCGATCGCCGAACCGCCTCGCCCGCGAGGCGTCGGCCTACCTGCGGCAGCACGCCCACAACCCCGTCGATTGGTACCCCTGGGGCGACGAGGCCTTCGATCGCGCCCGGCGCGAAGACAAGCCGCTCTTGGTCTCGATCGGCTACTCGGCCTGCCACTGGTGCCACGTGATGGAGCGCGAGAGCTTCGACGACGAGGCGACCGCGCTCGTCATGAACACTGCCTTCGTCAACGTCAAGGTCGACCGCGAAGAGCGCCCCGACGTCGACCAGATCTACCAGACCGTGGTGCAGCTCATGCAACAGAGCGGCGGCTGGCCCCTCACGGTCTTTCTGACCCCCGACGGCCGGCCCTTCTTCGCGGGCACGTACTTTCCGCCCGAGCGGCGCTACGGCATGCCGAGCTTCGTCGAGGTGCTCAACGCCGTCAGCGACGCCTACACCGAGCGGCGGGGCGAGGTCGACGAGCAGGCGGCCGAGCTCGCGGGGGCGGTCGCGAGGGTGCTCGCCCCGGGCGCCGGCGCGGGCGGCGGCCCCGGCCCCGACCTGCTCGGGCGCGCGGCCGCGTGGCTCGCGAAGCGCTTCGACGACGAGCACGGCGGCTTCGGCGGGCGGCCCAAGTTCCCCAACCCGATGGGGCTCGAGTTGCTCTTGCGGCACGCGCGCGCCGCCGGCGACCCTGCGGCGGCCGGGCGCGTGCGCAAGGCGCTCGACGCGATGCGCGCGGGCGGCCTCTACGACCACCTCGGCGGGGGCTTTCATCGCTACTCGACCGACGAGCGCTGGCTGGTGCCGCACTTCGAGAAGATGCTCTACGACAACGCGCTGCTCCTGCGCCTGTACGTCGACGCGGGCCGCGCCCTCGGCGAGCCGCGCTACCTGCAGGTCGGCCGCGACGTGGCCGCCTACCTCGTGCGCGAGATGAAGAGCCCGGGCGGCGCCTTCTACGCCACGCAAGACGCCGACAGCGAGGGCGAGGAGGGCAAGTTCTTCGTCTGGCGCCCCGGCGAGGTGGCCGACGTGCTCGCCCACGACCCGCTCGCGCGCGACGCGGCCCTCGCCCACTACGGCGTGCGCGAGGGCGGCAACTTCGAGCACACGGGCGCGACGGTGCTCGCGTCGGCGCTGCCCCCCGCCGAGGTGGCGCGGGCGCTCGGCCGCGACGAGGCCGCGATCGAGGCGGCGCTCGAGCGCGCCCGCGACGCGCTCTTCGAGGCGAGAGAGAAGCGGCCCAAGCCCTTCCGCGACGAGAAGCTGCTCACCTGCTGGAACGCGCTCGCCATCGGCGCCCTCGCCGAGCTCGGCGCCGCGACCGGCGAAGACGAGTGGGTGCGCGCGGCCGCGGGCGCCTTCGCCCACCTCGAGGCGCTGCTCGTCGAGGGGGGCCGCGTCGGCCGCTACGCGACGCTCGAGGGCCACGTCGCCCGCCCGGGCTTCCTCGACGACCAGGCCGATCTCGCGAACGCCGCGCTCGACCTCTACGAGGCGACCGGCTCGCCCGCCTACGCCCGAAAGGCCCGCGAGCTCGCCGACGCCCTGCTCGCGCACTTCCAAGACCCGGCGGGCCCGGGCTTCTTCTTCTCCCCCGACGACGGGCCGCCCACCATCGTGCGGGTGCGCGACCAGTTCGACCAGGCGACCCCCTCGGGCTCGGCCATGGCGGCGACGGCGCTCTTGCGCCTCGGCTCGCTGCTCGGCGAACGCTACGAGGCCCCCGCCCGCGCCTACCTCGAGTCGATCGCCGACGAGGCGGCGGGCAACCCGCTCGGCATGGGGCAGCTCGTCTGCGCCCTCGACCGGCTCGCGCGCGGCCCGGTCGAAGTCGTCGTCGTCGGCGCCCGCGGCGACGCCCGCGCCGAGGCGCTGCGCCGCGCGGCGCTCGCGGCCTACGTGCCGAACCGCGTGCTCGCCCTCGTCGACCCGGGCGACCCGGCCTCGCGCGAGGCGGCGCGCGCGCTCGCCGAGGGCAAGCCCGCGGGCCCCGGCGGCGCCCCCGTCGCCTACGTCTGCCGCGGCCGCACCTGCTCGGCCCCCCTCGCCTCGCCCGAGGCGTTGCGCGCCGCGCTCGCCGACGATAGCAAGGGTGCCCCGTGACCCAGCCGCCGGCCCCCGCGCCGATCATCGACACCCACTGCCACCTCGACCCGGCCTACCTGCCCGAGGGCCCCGACGCCGTGCTCGACCGCGCGATGCGCGTGGGGGTGCGGGGCTTCGTCGTCGTCGGCGTCGGGGCGACGCCCGAGGCGGCCCGCGCGGCCGTCGCGCTCGCGCGGGCGCGGCCCTACGTCGTCGCGAGCGTGGGCATCCACCCGCACGATGCCTCGAGCGCCGACGAGGCGCACGCCGGCGAGATCGAGCGGCTCGCGGGCGACCCGCGCGTCGCCACCGTCGGCGAGGTCGGCCTCGACTACCACTACGACAGAAGCCCCCGCGCGACGCAGCGCGAGGTCTTCCGGCGCTTCATCGCGCTCGCCCGGGCGCAGCAGAAGCCCCTCGTCATTCACACGCGAAGCGCCCCCGACGACACGCTCGCCCTGCTGCGCGAGGGCTCGGCGGCCGAGGTGGGCGGGGTCATTCACTGCTTCTCCGAAGACCGCGCCTTCGCCCGCGCCGCGCTCGACCTCGGCTTCGACCTCTCGTTCTCGGGCATCGTGACGTTCAAGAACGCGCGCGCCGTGCAAGACGTGGCCGCGTGGGCGCCGGCCGACCGCATCCTGGTCGAGACCGACAGCCCCTACCTCGCGCCCCTGCCCCTGCGCGGCAAGCGCTGCGAGCCCGCCTTCGTCGTGCACACCCTGGCCAAGGTGGCCGAGCTGCGCGGCCTGAGCCCGGCCGACGTCGCCCGCCTGACGACCGAGAACGCCCTGCGGCGCTTCGGCCCCGGGCTCGCGCCCGCCGCGGGCCCCCAGGCCGCGCCCCCCGACCCCGCCGGCGGCGCCGCGCCGTGAGCGCCTTCTCCACCCGGACGCCCGAGGCGCTCTTCGAGAGCGTCTTCTGGCCCCTCTACCCCGACGACGCGCGGCGCGACCTCGCCCGCGCCCGCGCGACCGACGCCAACCCCGGCCGAAACCCCGCCCTCTTCGCCCGCCTGACCGAGGCCGCCGAGCTCTTCGCCCGCCTCGCGCCCGACGCCTTCGGCGAAGACCTCGGCCTCGACGGCTCCGACGCCTCGGTGCACCGGCTCGGCCAGGCGCTCACGCTCGAGCGGCGGGCGCGCTGGCTCGAAGAGCGCGGCCCCGACGGCGCGCCCCTGCTCGCGCACGTCGTCATTCACGGGGTCGCGTACGTCGGCGCCTGCGTCGAGAAGAACCACGAGGGCGC
This sequence comes from Polyangiaceae bacterium, assembly GCA_035762175.1. Classification (GTDB taxonomy): domain Bacteria; phylum Myxococcota_A; class Polyangia; order Polyangiales; family Polyangiaceae; genus DASTPP01. The sequence goes on from DASTPP010000294.1 coordinate 5,399, forward strand.
GTGGCAGCTGCGCCGCCCCCTCTGGGAGTCAACGGTGCGCCTCCGCTCGCGCGCCGGCGAGGGCGACCTCGCCCTCTTTTCGTGGTGGCTCAAGTCGCTCTCCGACGCCGAGATCGGCCGCGGCACCCTCGCCGATCGCTACCGCACCCACGTCGAGGTGCCGCGCGCGAGCCCCGACGCGCTGCCCGTGCTCGTGCCCCCCGACCGGCCCCTGCCCCGGCTGCGCGCCCCCCGCTACGACACCTTCTTCAAGTACCTGCGCGCCCACCTGCCCGAGCTGCGCGACGTCGGCCGAGACTTCCCCTCGCCCGAGCGCTTCGCCGAGCTCGCCTTCGACTGGCTCGACTTCGCGCCCGTCGGCGGCGGCCGCATGCTGCTCGTGCACGGCCCCTCGGGCCTCGGCGGCGTGCACCTCTTCTGGCTCGACGGCGCCGGGTTCGTCAAGAGCGCGTACTACCCCGCCGACGCCGCCCCCGCGCACGCCCTGCGGGCCGAGGGCGACAAGCTCGTGCTCTCGCTGCACGTGCTCGGCCGCCCCGCCGAGCACGAGATGCTCTGGTGGGGGCCCTGAGCCCCGCGCGCCGACGGCGCGCCCCTTTATTCGGCGGCGGGCGCGAACTCGACCGGCACGAGCACATCGCGCCGCTCGAGTGTCGAGGCGATGACGGGCGTGCCGAAGTGAGTAACGACCGGGTCGCCGGCCGGCGAGAGGCCGTGCTCGGCGAGCCGCTCGAGCAGCTCGCCCACCTTGCGCTCGAGCCGCCAGTCGGGCAGCGGCCCGTGGCACGAGAGCGCCGCGAAGCGCGCCCGGGCCGCGGGGCGCAGGCGCACGCGCTCGTCGCGCGGGCGCGGCATCGCCTCGACCGAGCCCTCGCGCGGCAGGCTGCACCAGAGCCGCCAGCGGCCGCGACCGCCGACGTACTCGCGCGCGGGCGACGCCCGCCCGTCGCCCTCCGCGCCCTGCTGCGCGATCGGCGCCGTCAGCGCGATCGCCTTGCCCTCGCTGTTGGCCCCGAGCAGGTAGCCCTCGAGACGGGTAAAGCCCTCGGCCCAGCCCCCTCGAAAGTCGCCCTCGACCGTGGTCTCGGCGCAGACGCCCGGGCCGTACTCTCGCAGCTCGAAGGCGCCGTAGTCATGAAGGACAGAGTATCGTGGCCCCTTCGTCGACTCTGGCATCTCGCTCACCTCCGCGTCGGCCGCCCGCGACGTCGCCCCCCGGCGTCGGCCTTCGTCCTCTCTTCGTCGCCTCTTCGTACCTCGCCGCAAGCGGCTCGGTCGAATGCGAGTTGAGCACGACTTCGACCCGAGGTGGGCGACGACGTGACGACGCGCCGTGTAAGGGCGGCGCGCCGGCCTGCGAAGGTGGCTTCGCGCCCGGGCCCGCCGCGCGGCAGGCCCGGGCGACGGCCCGGCAAGAGCGCCGACCGAAACCTGCCCCACCAGGGCAGGTCTGGGGCGCGCGGCTCGCGCCTCGAAGCAATTTCTCGAGGGCCGACCAGCTTGGGCGGTCGGCGTTCGAGCGCCCGACTCAATCGTCGTCGTCGTCGAAGTTGCCGTAGAGCTTCTTCAGGCCCTCGCCCCGCGGGAAGCGCTCGCTCGCGTTGCCGACCCGCACCTGCACCCAGCGCGAGCTCCAGCCCATCTGCACCAGCGACTTGGCGATGTCGAAGGTGACCTTGCCGTTCGCGTCGCCGACGAGCTCTTGCACGGCCGAGAGGTTCTCGGGCACGCTGGCCAGCTGCGGCGTGACGAAGTCGTTGACATAGAGCTGCACCCGCGCCCAGGGGTTCGCCACCGGCGCCCCGTTGACGTCGCGCACCGTGACCGAGACCCGCAGGAACGAGGGGTTCGAGCTGTCGGTCGTCACCTCGGGGTAGTAGAGCGTCGGGTCGCGCGGGGCGAAGCTGGCGGCCGGCTCGTCGTCGATGCGGCCCAGAAAGTTCTTGAGCGCGTTCGTGTTGCTCACCAAGAAGGGCATGTCGATGGTGTCGGGCGTGTCGGCCGTGGTGTGGTAGAACGGCGAGGCGCCGAACCCGATCGTGCCGTCGATGCCGTACCAGTAGAAGCCCTGCGCGTCGGTCGGTATGTTGCCGCCCGAGGTCGGCGCCACGTTCTCGAGGCCCGCGATGACCGGGTAGACGGTCTCGACGTCGGCCTCGTCGGCCAGGCGCGCCATCGGCCCGCCCTGCGTGTGCACGAAGAAGCGCGAGAGCGTCGCGCCCCCGAGCTCGGTCTTCGCGCGGCCGATCATCTCGAGGTTCATGAAGGCCTTGATCGCCTCGCCGCCGAGCACGACGTGCTTGCGCAGGTAGTCGTAGCCGCCGAGCAGGCCGACCTCTTCGGCGTTGTAGGCCACGAACACGACGTCGTTCTGCAGCGTGGACTTGTCGAGCGTGCTGGCGATCTCGAGCATCGCGGCGACGCCCGTGCCGTTGTCGGTCGAGCCCGTCGACCAGGTGTCGTAGTGCGCGCCCACGAGCAGATAAGGGTCGGACCACTGCGAGCCCGGGCGCTTGATGCGCCCGACGATGTTGTGCGCCTCGCGCACCTCGAGCTTGGCGTCGACGGTCAGCTTCGCCCGCACCGTCTTGCCCGCCGCGATCTGGCTGCGAATGTTCGCCCCGTCGGTGCCCCCGATCGAGATCGTGGGCGCCGGGCCGATGCCGAGCTCGGGGGGCGACACCGTGCCCACCTGAATCAGGTTCGAGGGGCTGAAGCTCGTCGAGATCATGGCGACGGCGCCGCGCTCGAGCGCGTTGCGCAGCTGGTTTCGGCGGTGGAAGGTCTGCGACGCTCGGACCAGCACCACCTTGCCTGCGACCGGGGCGACGTAGTCGGCCGCCCTACCTTCGCCCACGTCGACCACTTCGACGTCTTGGAACGAGCCCTCGCCCGAGTAGGCAAACACCTTGTGCCCGGCAATCGGCAAAGCCACCGGCGTCTCGCCCGCCGCCGCCGCCGTCAGCGTGAGCGACGAGGAGACGACGTCGTAAAAATTCATCGAAAACTCTTCGCAATGTACGTCGTCGAGCCCGGCTTGCTTGAAACGGTCGCTGATGTAGTTGCCCGCCGCCTGGTTCTGCCAGGTGCCCGCACGCTTCTCGCCGAACGAAGCCAACTTATCGAGCGTCTGGCGCATGCGTTGGCTGGTCAACTCGGGATCGTTGCCGCTAGGGCCGCTGTGTGACGAAGGGCTCTGCGCCTCGTCGGCCTGCTGGCCGGTGTCGTCTGAACCCGACGCCCCTTCGTCACCCGCCCCGGCACACCCCGGAGCGGCCGCCCCCGCCGCCCCGAGGGCGAACACGCACATTGCGCGCAAGAACCCGCCAAGCCCCCGACGACCCGATTGGAAGAAGTCCATGCCTTTTCCTCGCCCCCAACTTTTCGGTTTCTTAAGGAGAGACGCTTAACCTGATTGGAAAACGAAATAGGCGCAACCCAAGCTCATCTTTTTTCTCGCCCGTCCGACGACCTACCTCGCCAAGCAAAGCAGAGCGCCCCCGGCCCACGCCGCACGCCGCACCCCGGAGCGCCCCCTGCCCCCCGCCCAGACATCGGCCCGGGCGGCGACGCACGCGCCGTTCACTGACGCAGTTATTCTACATAAGAACTCGCCCCAGCCGACTCCGCCCCCGACCTGTGCAAGCTCGGGGCCGAACTCGGCAGGGGCCTCAATTTTGAAGTGCCGCCGCACGACGGCGCGCCCCCCAAGGCCCGGCAGGCGCCCGGCTGGCCCCTTCGCCCGGCCGAAATCGGCCCTGGCGAGGGCCATGACGCCCGCGCCGGCCGACGTCGCCTGAACGTGGCCGCACCGCCAGCAACCGCGGCCGCCGGGCGACGCCCCACTTTTTGCGCCAACAGCCGAATTTGGTGGCTCTGGCGTCGTTCGACGTTCAGGGCATCGATTTCTAGTCCGAAACCTGCCCGGCGGCCCCTCAACCCCCTGGCCCCCGCAGAGGGCCTCTCCCCCCCTGGCCCCCTCGGCCGTCAGGAGAGGGGGACGAGACGGCCCGCGGGGCGCCGGGAGCGGGGTGAGGGGCATTCCCGTCGTTCCCCAGGGGTCGTCGCTCCGCGGGCGGGGCGGAGCCCCGTGAGTGGCGAATAACGAAGTCAGAACTTCTCTCTGGCCCTTCGGGGGTCACTTCCCAACAATTTTGCCACACATAGTGTGGTGCGTGAGGCTAGCGTGCAGACCGGCCGCAGAAAAACGATCGCCCAGGCGCGAAGGCGCCCGGCCGCCCTCGACGCCCCGGATGACGCCACGCGGCCCCGTACATCAGCACGCGGGTGTTCGCGCGGCGTGCGAGCAGGCGTCACCCGCCGTACGCACGGGCGGCCAGGCGCGGGCATCCGCGCGGCGTGCGAGCAGGTGCCACCCGCCGTACGCACCGGCATCCGCGCGGTGTACGCACAGGCGCTACCCGCCGTACGCATGAGCGCCCCCGCGGCGTGCGAGCAGGCGCCACCCGCCGTACGCAGGGGCGGCCGGCGGCGACGGGGGGAAGCGAGGGCGCGCGGGGGCGCCGAAGGTCCCGATCAGGCGCCGGGCGGGTCGTGCCGGTCGGCCTCGGGAACGGCGGCGGCGAAGTGCTCGGCGAAATACGAGGCGGGCTTGGCCTGCGCCGGGTCGACGCGAAAGTCGGGCCGCTCGCGGGGTTCGAGCTTGGCGAAAAATTCGTCGATTTCGCGCTTCGAAAGGGTCTCGGCGAGGCGCGGGCGCGCGAGGGCGGCCTTCGGGTCGGGCGAGCCGAGGGCGGCGCGCAAAACGTCGACCTCCATGCGGCTGAAGGAGGCGCCGGCCACGTCGTAGTCGACCCAGGCTTCGTACGAGAAAGGGGCAACGCGTCGCACGATGCCCGCCATCACGCGAGCGTACTCGCGAATTTCCCACTGGGCGTGGGTGTCGACGCGCAGGGTGAGAAAGTGAAGCAGGTTGTGCAGATCGATTTTCCAGTACCACTGCGTGTAGGTCGAGAGCGGCAGATCGATGCGGGCGAGCTCGCGGGCGACGTCCTGGGCGACGAGCTGCTCGTAGGTAGAGACCGCGTGCTCGCGCCCCGCCTGCCAGCGCCCGAGCGCCTGGGCGCGATCGGCTTCGGCGAGCGGCTCGCCGCCGCGGCCCTGGCGGTTGCTCTCGCTCTGGCGCTGCAGCTGCTCGCCGGGCGGGGTGTAGAAGAGCAGGGGCATCAGGCTGTAGCGGCCCGAGTACTCGTTGACGCTGGCGGTTCGATGCCGGACCCACTGTCTTGCGACGAACATGGGCATGGCGCAGTGAAATTTGAGCTCGACCATCTCGGTCGGCGTCGTGTGCTTGTGGCGGCGCAGGTAGCGCAAGAGGCCGCGCGTGTCGCTCGCGCGGCGCGTGCCGTGGCCGTAGCTGACGCGGGCGGCGCTCTCGATGGCGGCGTCCGACCCCATGTAGTCGACGAGCGAGACGAAGCCGTGGTCGAGCACCGGGAAGTACAAACCGAGGATCTCGTCGGCCTCGGGCGCGCTGGGGCGTTGGCTCATGGGGGGCTCTCGCGGGGGGGTTCGTGGGGAGGGCGGCCCGGTGCGTTAGCGCGCGGGCCGCCTCCGGGCCAAGTCTGCGGCGGGGGGGGGCGCGCGGCCCTTTTGCCGCCCGGGCGGGGGCCCGGCGAAGGGCGCGCGGGCGGGGGCGTACCGGCGGCCGGGGGCCGTGCTATGAGGGCGGCTCGTGCCCAGGGCGGCGGGGTGAATCGCCGCGAGGTGCTGGCCCCATGGCGACTGACCCCTTCGAGCAGCTAAACCAAGAGTTTCAAGACATCAGCGCGGTCTACGAGCGAGAGTTCGCCGGCCAGTCGCGCCAGACGCGCAACCTCGACCAGCTCGACGCGCTGCTCGGGCAGCTGCGCGGGCTGCTCGCGCGCGTCAAGCAGGCCGAGTCGGCGTTCCAGGGCAAGCCGCTCGCGCGCCTGCGCTCGGACGCGCTCGAGGCGCTCTCGATGTACGAGAGCGAGCGCACGGCCATCAGCGAGGCGAAGTCGCTCGGGCCCCACTACGCCGAGTTCATGCTGCTCGGCACGACGGCCAACCAGGTCTTCGCCCGCTACGGGCGGCACTTCGCGGGGCACCCCCGGGCGACGCGCGATCTCGGCCTGCTCGACGAGATGATCACCGACCTTCGCGCCATCCGGCAGCGGATGCGCGAGGTCATGAAGAAGAAAGACAACCCCGCCTTCGAGCGCGACGTCGAGCTCGTCGGCCAGCAGCTCGACATGTACCTGCGCGAGCGCGAGGCGATCGTGGCCGCGCAGCGGCAGGGCGCGCCCGACGCGCGGGCCTCGCTCTACGCGACGCTGGCGAACGGCCAGTTCGACCTCTACCGCACCCACTTCGCCGGCCGCTCGCGCGTGACGCGCCGGCCGGCGCTCCTGCAGCGCATCGTCGACCGGCTGCGCCACATCCAGGCGGCGATGAACGAGCTGAAGGCCGAGGGGTTCTCGTCCGAGGGCAACACGCGCAACATCCAGATCGTGGGCCAGAACGTGGCGACCTACGAGGCCGAGCTCGGCGAGATCAAGAAGGCGCGCCAGGGCGCGTCGATGCGCGACCTGACGAACACGCTCGGGGCGGCCGCCAACGAGATCTTCGAGCAGTACCGGGTCAACTTCGCGGGCCGGGCCCGGTCCGAGGTCGACTTGGCCCTGCTCAGCACGCTCTGCGACCTGCTCGGCGAGATCTCGCGCCAGATGGCCGACTTTCACCGCGTGCAGAAGGACGAAATCAACGCCAAGAACCTCGACATCGTCAACACGCAGCTCACGGCCTACGAGCGCGAGTACGCGCTCGTGTTCGAGACGCAGCGGGGCGTGCCGGGCGGGGCGCCGAGCACCTCGGGCGCGGCGGGCACGGCGGGCGGGGGCTTATACCACCCCTGCCTGCTGCGGCCAGGCATGGCCCCCACGCCGCAGCCTCGCCAGGCTGTGGCGTGGGCACGGGGCCGGGTGCAGGCTCGGGCGGACGGCATTACGCGCGCGCCGGGCGCTCGGCGGCCTCGGCGCCGCGGAAGCCCCAGGCGAGCGCCGGCAGGGCGAGGGCGAGCGTCCAGGCGAGGGCGGCGAAGCGGTCGGGGCCCGCGGGGAGCGCGGCGGCGAGGCCGACGGCGAGCGAGCCGCCGAGGGTGCGCGCGGCCTGCACGGCGCTCGTCATGGCGGCGCGCTCGTGCCAGGCCGCGCGCTCCTGCAGGCGCAAGAGCGGGGCGTTGGCCGCGGGGCCGAGGCCGGCGCCGGCGAAGGCGAGCGCCGCGGCGGCCGCGCCGAGCGTGCCGCCCGAGCGCGCGAGCCACGCGAGCGCGAAGAGGCCGAGCCCCGCCATCGCGAAGCCCGCGAGGACGACGCGCCCGGCGCCCCAGCGCACGAGCGCCCGGACGCCGAAGGTCGACCCGAGCGCCCAGCCGCCGAGCAGCGGCACGAGCGCCGCGCCGGCCGCGCGCGCGCCGCCCTCGTACGAGTCGGCGACCCAGAGCGGCACGTAGGCGGTCAGCGCGTAGAGCAGCGCGCCGGCGAGCAGGCTCGCCCCGAGCCCGGCGCGCACGAGCGGCTCGCCGAGCCGGCCCGGGGGCAAGAAGGGCGAGGCCGAGTGCTGCTGGTGGCGGGCGAAGGCGAGCGCCCCGCCGGCCGCGAGGGCGAGCAGGGCGGCGCGGCCCGCCGCGCCGACGCCGAAGTGCGGGTCGAGCGCCAACAGCAGCGCGCCGGTCGAGCCGGCGAGCCAGGCCGAGCCCCCGAGCTCGAGCCGGCGCGGCGCGGGGCCGCCCGGGCGCGCGAGCCCCGCGGCCCAGAGCAGCGCGACCGAGGCGACGCCGAAGGGCAGCGCCAGGCCGAAGACCCAGCGCCACGAGAGCCGCTCGACCAGCCACGCCGCGGCGAAGGGCCCGCCGACGTTGGCCGCGCCCCAGGCCCCGGTGAAGAGCCCCTGCACCTTCGCCCGCTCGCGCAGCGGGTAGAGGTCGGCGCTCAGCGTCGTCACGAGCGGGCTGAGCACGCCGGCGCCCAGGCCCTGCAGCGCGCGGGCGGCGACGAGCGCGGGCATCGAGGGCGCGAGCGCGGCGAGCGCCGAGGCGCCGAGGAAGAGCGCCATGCCCGCGGCGAACACGGGCCGGCGCCCGTAACGATCGCCGAGCGCGCCGGCGACCGGCACCGCCGCCGCCGAGGCCGCGAGGAAGCCCGTGAAGAGCCAAGGGTAGAGCGAGGCGTCGCCGAACTCGCGCGCGACCGCGGGCATCACGCCCGTGATGGCCGTGCCCTCGATGCCGTTGATGACGAGCGCGCTCATGACCGCCGCCGTCGCCACGCGGCGGCGCCAGCCCGGGGGGGCGCCGCCGCCGGCGAGGGCGGGCGCTGGTGGCTGCGTGTCCATGCGGGCGAAGGTACGGCCCGGCGGCCCATGCTGCCATTGCATGGGCTGAATAAGGGTCATACGCTGACCGCATTGCGGCGCCGGCCCGACCGGCCGTCGGCTCGCCCCCGCGCCCTCCCCCCCGCCGCCCCCTTCCTCTCGCCGCCCCCTTCCCCGCGTCGCCCCCGGTCGCCCCCGGCCGGCGCCTTGGGCGCCCCCGCGCCCGCCCCTCGCCGCCCCCGACCGCCCCCTTGCGCACCCCCGCGCCCGCCCCTCGCCGCCCCCGACCGCTCCCTTGCGCACCCCCGCCCCTGCCCCCGCCCCGATGCAGATCGACGAGCTGCGCGCCTTCGCCGCCCTCGCGCGCGCCGGCCGCTTCACCGCCGCCGCCGAGGCGCTCGCGGTCTCGCAGCCCACGCTCTCGCGGCGCGTGCAGCGGCTCGAGCGCGCCTTCGGGGCCAAGCTGGTGGTGCGCGCGAGCGAGGGCGTCGTGCTCACCGAGGCCGGCCGGCGGGCGCTCGCCCACGTCGAGCGGGCGCTCGCCGCGCTCTCGTCGGCGGTCGCCGAGGTCGGCGATCTCGGCGGCGAGCCGCGCGGCGCGGTCAGCGTCGGCGCCCTGCCCACGGTGGGCACGTACGCGCTGCCGCCCGTCATCGCCACCTTCCACCGGCGCTACCCCCAGGTGCGCCTGACGGTGCGCGAGGGGTTCTCTGACGCGCTCGAGGCGCTCGTCGCGGGCGGCGAGCTCGATCTCGCATTCATCAACTACCCGCCGCAGCACGGCGAGCTGTCGGCCCGGCGGCTCTGGGTCGAAGACTACCTGCTCGCGGTACCGCCGCGGCATCGGCTCGCGGGCAAGCGGCGCGTGGCGCTCGAAGATCTGCTCGACGAGCCCTTCGTGGTCATCCCCGGCACGAGGGCCATGCACGCGGTGACGGCGCTCGCGGCCGCGCGCGGGCGGACGCCGATCGTCGCGCTCGAGACGGACAACCTGGCCAGCGTCGCGCGCATGGTCGAGGCGGGCCTGGGCGTCGCGCTCGTGCCGCGCCTGATGACGGGCGAGCGGCGGGGCTGGCGGGCGCACCTCGTCGCCCTCAAAGAGCCGGCGGTGCGGCGCGAGGTGGCCCTGGTGCACCGGGGGGCGGGCTACCTGACGGCCGCGGCGCGGGCGCTGCGCGACGTCATCGTCGCGACGACGCGGGCGCGGGCCTAGGGTTCTCGGCCCCCTCGCCCCCCGGCCCGCCCCGGCCGGGCGGCTCCCCTGCCCTTTGCTCCTTTGTAACGAAGGGTGCGCGGCCTGCCCGGGCAGGGGGGTCACCCGAGGCCCGGGGGCGTGGGGCCATTTGACCTTGGACGACCCGAAACTTTGGTGTAAACCTCGCCCTCACCTCATCGGAGAGGTGGCCGAGTGGTCGAAGGCACACGCTTGCTAAGCGTGCGACGCCTAATCCGCGTCCGAGGGTTCGAATCCCTCCCTCTCCGCCGCGCTTTTTGCGGTCTTTCGCCCGAACGCCCCGGGGCCCCGAGCCCCGCGGCCGGGGGCCCCGCCGCGCGCGCCTACTTCGGGCCCGAGGCCGCGAGCTTCTCGAGGCCCGAGAGGTCGAAGCGGCCGAGCCACTCGCGGCGCGCAGCGTCGTCGAGCGTCGGCGACGAGACCTTCACCTGGAAGCGGTCGCCGACGAGCATCGTCGTCTGGTTCTTGCCGACGGTCGTGACCGGGTGGCCGCGCAGCTTGTCGGCGGCCGTCTTGAACCGGTCGCGCGCGGTCAGGTTGTTGTTGGTGTCCGAGATCGACAGCGTCGCGACGTCCTTGCCGTCTTTCTGCAGCTTCGCCTCGGCGTAGCCGGTCTTCTCCTGGGAGAAGACGCGCTTGGTGCCCTCGGCCTCGGGCGGGAAGAACTTGTTGAACGCGCCGCCCGCGACCGGGGGCATGACCGCCTTGGGCGGGTCGGTGGCGGTGGGGCGGGCGGCGGGCGCGTCGTCGTCCTCTTTCTTCGCGTCGGCCGCCGCGCCGGGCGCGGGCGCCGCCGTACCGGCGGCGGGGGTGTCCCAGCGCGACGGGGCCTTCTTCTTCTCGTCTTTGCCGCAGCAACCCGCGGCGAGCACGACGAAGCACGGGGCGGCGAGCCACGCGGGCAGGGCCCGCCGGAGGAGGGGGGAGCGAACCATGGGCCTAGGTGTACGAAACTTCGCCCCGGCTGTCAGGCCCGAGCGGGCCCCGGCCGCCGGGCCGCCGGCCCGGGCCGCGGCCGTACGTGCGCCGGGGCCGCCGCCTGCTAGAGCCTGCCCATGAGCCACGACACGCTGCCGATTCACCGCCTGATCGAAGACCTGCCCCAGGCGGGCGTCACCCCCGCGGCCCTCAGCGCGCTCGACTACCTCGTGCCCGGCCAGTGGGTCAACGTCACCGTCTTCGAGGAGATGATCCGCCACGTCACGGGCGAGACCGACGACGGGCTGATTCAACAGGTCGGCGAGCGGGCGATCGCCCTTTATAACGACCCGAACGAGCGGTACCAGCGCGCGGTGTGGGCGTTCCAGGCGGTCGACAGCCTCGATAAGGCCGCGGGCATGGCCGCGCTCGCCAACCGGGTCGGCGACAAGATCTCGTTCCTGAGCTTCCTCGACAAGATCACGCCCGAGCCCGACACCGTGCAGGCGCTCGACCTCGCGGTGAAGGTCGTCGCCGAGCTCGCCTGCTTCTGCCTCGTCAACGGCCTGCCCGGCGACAGCGTCGGCGACTTCGCCGCCTCGCTCGCCAACTACGAGCGCGAGGACGCCATCCGCCTCGCGGCGCTCGTCTCGTTCGACGGCGTCATCCCCCTCGGGCCCGACTTCTTGGCGAAGGCGATCGACGCCGTGCAGAACGTCTCCGACCGCGACCTCTTCAACCACGGCGCCTTCGCCAAGCTGCGCTCGCTCCTGCCGGGCGGCGAGGGCGACCAGCGCGCGCTCGTGCAGCGCGCCGTCGAGCAGGCCGCCGGGCCCATGCGGGCCTTCGTCGAGCAGCGGGGCGTCACGCGCGAGGGGCTGCTCGAGAAGCTGCGCCACGTCATCGAGATCTCCGACGACAAGCTCGACTACCTCGCCGCCGCGCTCGACATGACGACCAACTACTTCGAGCATACGGGCATCCAGAGCGTGGCGCGCCGGCTCGTCTCGCGCGCCTACGGCGAGATCTGAGGGGCGCCCGCGCCGGCGCCTCAGCCGCCGCGGCGCCGCTCGAACACCAGCATCTCGCCCAGCATGGCGTGCTCGCGGGTGTCGATCTGCTTCATGCCGATCTTCTGAATGACCCGCAACGACGCGATATGCCAGGGGAAGGTGACGGCCGTCACGGCGACCACGCCCGGCTGCTCGAGCGCCCAGTCGACGCAGGCGCGCGTGCCCTCGGTGGCGTAGCCCTGGCCCTGCGACGACTCTTCGACCCCGTAGCCGACCTCGGCGATGCCGTCGTCGTCGGGCCGGCCGTGAAAGATGACGCTGCCGAGGACCCGCCGCTCGCCCTGGCGGGCGATCAAGAGGCTGTCGCCCCACAGGCGCCGCTGGGGGTCTTTGCGCGCCGCCTCGAGCGAGGGCGTGAAGGCGCGCGCGATGAGCTGCTCGCCGGGCCAGCGCTCGGGCAGCCGCGCCTCGACCAGGCGCTCGGCCAGCGAGCGGTCGCCCCGCATGACCGCTTCGACCAGCTCGAGCGTGACGGGGATCAGCTCGAGCCGTTCGGTGTGGAGCAAGGGCATGGCCCGATCATACTCCCGCCCCCGCGCCCCGGGGCCATTCTTCCGCCGGCCTTGGCGCGCGGAGGCCCCGGCCGGCCCGCCCGACGCGCCGGGGCGGGCCTTGCCGCCCTGCAGCAAGGCGCCGCGGCCGCCCCGGCGCTCAGCCGAAGTGGCCCATGTAATGGGACGCCAGGTGCAGCGAGCCGCGCAAGGTCGCCCACGTCAGCATGACGAAGAGCGTGGCGCACGCGACGCCCAGGAAAAAGCCCGCCAGCGCCACCTGCCCGTCGCGCTCGACGAGCCCGAGCGCCAAGACCATGATCGGCACGACCACGATGGCGTTGCCGAAGGGCAGCGGCACGGGCAAGAGCGCCGCCAAGACCGCGCAGAGGGCGCCGACGAGCCGCTCGCCCGCGGGCGCCACCAGCAGCGAGGGGCGCGGCCGCAAGTAGCGCTCGACCCGCTCGACGAGCGGCGCGACGCGTCGAACGATGCGGGCGAAGTCCGCCTTGGCCATCGCGCGCCGCCGGACGAAGGCGGGCATCCAAGGGGTGGCGTGGCCGAGGGCGAGCTGCAACCCCAGCAAGACGAGCGGGACGGTGGCGACGGTCGCGACGCCCGGCACCAGCGCCGGAATCGACAACACGAGCAGCAGGACGCCGAAGCTCCGGTCGCCCAGGGCGTTCTCGAGGTCGCCGAGCGTCAAGCGCTCGCCCGGCCACTCGCTCGCCAGCGAACGCAAGAGCCCCGACATTCGCCGGCGCGCCGGGGCCGGGGGGTCTGTCTCGGTGAGATCGCGCTCTTCGCAGGTCGTCATAGGTCTGGTTCCGAGCGAACGCTGGGCAGGTTCGAGGGCAAAAACGCCATGCAACGGGCGTTCCCCGCCGCCCGGGCCACGGCGGAGACCGAGCCCGAGCGCCCCGCAGGCCGCTTTCGCCGGGCGGCGGCGCGGGGCGGGCGCCCGGTCGACGACGGCGCCCCGCAGCGCTCAGCCGGGCCGCGCTCCCGCGGGGCGCCCCGGCGCCGGCGGCCAAGCCTGCCGGGCGCCCGGGCGTCGCGACGGGGCCTCACGAACCGGAATGGCCGAGGCCCCCGCCGCGTTGAGGGGCGTACGATCGGAGCGTCATGAAAAAGGGTCCGCGGAGCGGCCCGGCCGTCTCGCCGGGGGCGGCGCTCGCCGCGCTGTCGAAGCTCGTTTTTTGGGCGCTCGTCGTCTGCCTGCCCTTGCTCGGGGCCTGGGTCGCCTCGTCGCTCGCCGCCTACGCCAACCGGCCGCCCTGGGCCGCGGCGCTCGCGGGGCTCTTGCTCTTTCCGATCGCGCCCCTCCTTTGGGAGGGCTACGCGGCGCTGCGCCGACGAGGCTCGAAGGCCCGGCGCCACCTCACCTTCGGCGATCGCGTCGTCCTGCGCACGCTCGCGCTGAGCCTCACTTTCCTCGCGCTCGTGCTCGGCGCGTTGCCGCGCGACGTCTTCACCGCGCTGACGGTGCGGGGCGATTGGGCGCTCGAGGGCCGCTCGGGCGCCCGGGTCGACGAGGCACGCCGCCGCCTCTTCGCCCTCGCCAGCCGGCTCGAGTGGCTCTACCTCTACGCGAAGGGCAAGAACCCCTACGGCGACGGCGATCGGGGGCCCGAGTCCGGGGCCGCGAGCCGGGCGGCGACCTCGGCCTCCCCGCCGCCCGCCTCGACCTCCGCCGCGCCTCTCGCGTCCGCCCGGCCGGCGCCCGCCTCGAGCTCCGCCGCGCCCCCCGCGTCCCCCCGGCCGGCGCCCGCCTCGAGCTCCGCTGCCCCGCCCGTCTCGGCTGGCCCCGACTCCGCTTCGGGCTCCGCCGCGCCGATCGCCTCGGCCGGCTCGAGCTCCGCCGCGCCGATCGCCTCGGCCGGGTCGGGCTCCGCCGCGCCGATCGCCTCGGCCGGGTCGGGCGGCGAGCCCGCGGCGGTCGCCGTCGCGTGGCCGCTGCCCTCGACCTTGCACCCACTCGTCACGTCGCTGCCGCCCGAGCACGAGACGTCGCCGGCGAGCGTCGCGCGCTACCTGGCCGAGCGCGAGCGCGACCCGGTGATGCTCGTCAAGGCGCTTCACGATTACGTCGCCGACCGCATCGCGTACGACGCGCCCGCCTTCCTCGCGCGGACGATCCCCCGGCAGGGGGTGGCGAAGGTCTTCGCCGAGCGCAAGGGCGTCTGCGAGGGCTACGCGCGCCTCTTCGCCGAGCTCGGGCGCGTCGCCGGCCTCGAGGTCGCCTACGTGGTGGGCGACGCGCGCGGCGTGGGCGGCGATCTGAGCGGCCTCGGCCACGCCTGGAACGCCGTGCGCCTCGGCGGCACCTGGCGCCTCGTCGACGTCACCTGGGACGCCGGCGCGCTGCAGGGCGGCGCGTTCGAGAAGCGCTACCAGAGCGACTACCTGATGCCGCCGCCCGAGGTCTTCGGCCGCACGCACCTGCCCGACGAGCCCTCGTGGCAGCTCCGCCCCGACCCGCTCTCGCGGGGCGAGTTCTTGCGCCAGCCGCTCTTGCGCCCCGCGTTCTTCGCGCTCGGCCTGTCGCTGACCGAGCCCGACCGGTCGCAGGTCACGGTCGAGCGCTCGTTCGGCGCGCGGCTGAAGAACCCCGAAGGGGTCTCGCTGCTCGCGTCCGCGTACGACAAGGGCAGCGAGGCCGAGGCGCCCTGCGAGGTGGGCCGCGGGCCCGAGCCGAGCGTGCGCTGCGATCTGCCCGCGGCCGGCACCTACCACGTGCGCCTCTTCGGCGCGCGCGAGCGCTTCGGCCGCCATGCCTTCGTCGCCCAGATCGAGGTCAACCGCGGGCCCTGAGCGCCGGCGGGCGCGCGGGGTGCCAGGGGTGATTTTTTACGCACCGACGGCCATCGTGGCGCCCTTCTTGGCTGCGTTCGCGGCCGGCGAGGCACCCCTCGGAGGGGTTCGGGGGTTGAGCGAGGCCTTGCTCGTACGCCTGGGGGGAGCGCGGACGTGGGGGTGACTTCGTGGCTCGCGACGGGGCCCGGCGGGGGCGTCGAACGGGGCCTTTTTGCCTGGCTCTGCCCTTCGAACCAACAATATGCTGAAGTGTGGCTCTGGGCTCGTTTACAATGCGACATTGACGCATGACGCGCCACAGCACACACGTCTCGACACCAGACCTCGTCGTGCGATAGTATTGAGGGGCGGCTTGGGGTGTTGTTGTCTCGAGACCTCCGACTCATGAGCGAAGCAACCTTCGACGAGCAGCTGGGCTTGCGCCCGGGCGACGTGCTTGCCGATCGGTATTGCGTCGGGCGCCTGATCGCGAGCGGGGGCATGGGCTACGTGGTGGCGGCGACGCACCGCGAGCTCGGCACGCCCTTCGCCGTCAAGGTGCTGAAGGTCAAGTACGCGCGCGACGACACCTACCTCGCGCGCTTCCGGCGCGAGGCGTTCGCGGCGGCGCGGCTCAAGAGCGAGCACATCGTGCGCGTCGTCGACTTCGGGCGCGTGCCCGACTCGGGCGCGCCCTTTTTGGTGATGGAGCACCTCGAGGGCCAGGACCTCGCGTCGCTGCTCTCGTCGGCGCGGTCGCGCGGCGCGATGCTGCCGCTGCGCGACGTCTGCGATTACATCATCCAGGCGTGCAACGGGCTGGCGGTCGCGCACGCGGTGGGCATCGTGCACCGCGACCTGAAGCCGGCGAACCTGTTCCTCACGCGCCAGCCCGACGGCAGCCCCTGCATCAAGGTGCTCGACTTCGGCATCTCGAAGCACGGCACGGGCGACGACCTGGCGCTGACGGCGCCGCGCGAGGTGCTCGGCTCGCCGATCTACATGTCGCCCGAGCAGCTCAAGTCGCCGCGCGCGGTCGACGCGCGCAGCGACATCTGGTCGCTCGGCGTCATCTTGTTCGAGCTTTTGACGGGGCGGGTGCCCTTCGACGACCGCGAGTTCGGCGAGCTGTTCATGCGCATCCAGACCGAGCCGGCGCCGCCGCTGCTCGACCTGCGGCCCGACCTGCCCGCCGAGCTCGGCGAGCTCGTCGCCCGCTGCCTGCAGAAAGACCAGGCGGCGCGCTTCTCGAACGTCGCCGCGCTCGCCAAAGAGCTCGCGGCCTTCGCCTCGCCGGGCGCGCAGCACTACGTCAACTCGACCCGTCGCATGAACGGGCAGCCCTCGATCACGCAGATCACGAACGAGATGGCGCGGGTGCTGCAGTCCGGCCCGCCGCCCGCCGACGAAGACAGCGGCTGGCCGCCCGACCCGCGGCCGCCGGGGCGCTGGGCCTTCGCGCGGCGCCTGTTCGGCACCAAGACGCTGGCCCCGCTCGCGGGCGACACCGAGCCCTCGCCCGCCTGGCGCGACTCGCGGCGCTCGCGGCGCGTGGTGCTCGTCTCGGCCCTGGCGGGCATCGCGCTCGGCTACAGCACCTGGGCGCTGGTGCGCCACCACGGCCCGACCCAGGCCCTGTCGCGCTCGCTGGCCTCGTTCGTCGCGTCGAAGCTGCCGGGCGTGGCGGGCCCGAAGGCGCCGCCGGGCGCGGCGGTCGCGACGGCCGCGCCGCTGCCGGCCCTCGCCCCGCCGACCGCCCCCGCGCTCGGGGCGCCGAGCCCGCCGCCCGAGGGCGCCGCGCCGACCGCGACGGCCGAGGCCGTCGGGCCGGGCGCCCCCTCCGACGCCGCCGCCCGCCACGCGCCCGAGGGCGCCCCGTCGGGCGCCAAGGCCGGCGCCCCCGAGGTCGCCTCGGTCGCCTCGCCCGCGGGGCCGAGCGCCGGGGCCCCGGCGTCCTCGTCGGCCCGCTCCAAGACCGCGCCCGGGACGGCCAGGCCGCCGGGCACCAAGCCTAAGCACAACGGGCCCAGCATCTATTGAAGGCCGCGAAACGCCCCCCCGAGAGCGCCCCGGTGCCCTCCCGCCGCGCCCCCCTCTGGCCCCCCTTCGCGCTCGCCGCCGCCCTCGCGCTCGGCACGACGCCCGCGTACGCGCAGGCGACGGCCGAAGAGAAGGCCGCCGCCGAGCGCCTCTTCGAGCGCGCGCTGAGCCTGATGGCCGCCGACCAGGCGCCCGAGGCCTGCCCGCTCTTCGAAGAGGTCGTCCGCATCACGAGCGGCCTCGGCGCCCAGTACGAGCTGGCCAAGTGCTACGAGAAGGCCGGCCGGCTCGCGAGCGCGTGGGCGACGTACCGCGAGGTGAGCCAGCGCGACCGGGGCAAGCGCGCCAAAGACGCGCGCACCGCCGCCGAACGCCTCGAGCCCGCCCTCGCGCACCTCACCGTCGAGGTGCCCGCGCCCACGGCCGCGCTGCCGGGCTTCGAGGTGCGCCGCGACGGGCGGCCGATCTTGCGCGAGGTCTGGGGCCTATCCATCCCCGTGGACCCGGGCGAGCACCGCGTCGAGGCGAGCGCCAAGGGCAAGGCGAGCTGGTCGACGCAGATCAACCTGGCCCAGGGCGGCAGCCGCTCGGTCACCGTCGGGCCCCTCGTCGATGATCCGGGGCCGGCGGCGCTACCGCCCGCGCCCCCGCCGCCCGCCCCGACGCCGCCCGCGCCCCCGCCGCCTCGGAGCACGCCGGCCGACGACGACGGGGGCGCGCCGCGCGGGCGCACCCAGCGCATCGTCGGCCTGAGCGTGGCGGGGCTCGGCCTGGTCGGGCTCGGGGCGGGGGTCTTCCTCGGGTTCGACGCCAATTCGAAATACGAAGAGCAGCGCGACAACGGCGAGTGCAAGAAAAACAACGTCTGCACGCCCGCCGGCGACAGAATCTCGAAAGACGCCATCGATCAGGGCACCCTCGGCACCATCGTGGGCGGCGCGGGCCTCGCCGCGCTCGTCGGCGGCTTCGTCTTGTACCTGACGGCGCCCTCGGGCAAGGCCCCGGCCGCGGCCAAGGCGGGCCCCGCGCTCACCTGGCAGCCCTCGGTGGGGCGGGGCCGGGCGGCGCTCGATCTCGCTCTCCGCTGGTGAGGTACCATGGCCCGACTCCCGCGACGCTTCGCCCCCTTCTTCGCCGCCGGCCTGCTCGCCGCGTGTAACCTCGTCTTCGGTCTCGAGCCAACGCGCCAAGGCGAGGGCGACGAGGGTGGCGGCGGCGCCGGGGGCGCGGGCGGCTCGGACGGCACGGGCGGCTCGGGCACGGGCGGCTCGGGCGGTGGCGGTCAGCAAGGCGCGGGTGGCGGCGTGGCTGGCGACGGGCAAGGCGGTGGCGTCGCCGGCTCGGGCGGCTTTGGTGGTGCCGGGGGCTCAGGCGGAACCGGGGGCTCAGGCGGAACCGGGGGCTCAGGCGGGACCGGGGGCTCGGGCGGGACCGGGGGCTCGGGCGGCACGGGCGGCAACGACCCTGTCGCGGCGAAGGCCTGTCAGAACAATTGCCGCAACAACCACAACAACTCCGGAAACCCCGTTCCGAAAGCGGCGTTCGAGCTCTATTTCGACGGGGTAGACGACTGCGGCTGTACCGTGAACGATTCGTCGACTTGCGCGAACGAGTGCGGCAACAGCTGCAACGTCGAAGTATCCAACTTCAGCACCCAATCGGCTCAGTGCATCGCCTGCTACATCAACGCGTTCGACGGCGACGACTGCGACAGTGCCGAGATTAGCTGCGAAAACAATACCGATTGCGAGATCTTCGCCAGATGTCTTTCGCTGTGCCCCCAGCCATGAGCCCGCTCGCCCCGTTCGCCCGAAAACCGGGCAGGTTCTCGGGCGAACGAAACTCGTAGCGCGTCTGAAGCCCGCGGCAGCGTGTCCGAAGCCCATGGGGCGCCGTCGGTAGCCCTCCGGTGCGCGCCCGTAACCCGCCGGTATGCCTTGGGAACCAGCGGCTTCGCTTATGGCCGGCCCATGCGCCGAAACGCCCGCTTACTTGCCACTCTCGACGACCCAGGCCCGCAATAAGGCGACTGTCGGGTCTTCGCCGATTGCCTCCAGGGCTGCGGCGGCCCCTGACGCAGCGCAGGGCCCCCGGCTCGGGCGCGGCGCGGGGCCCCGGCTCGGGCGTAGCGCGGAAAGCTCAACCTGAGCGGCGCTGGCGCCCGCCAAAGCGTGATACTGTGGGGCAGAGTGGCTCGGGTAACGCGCCGCTCTGCTGGCCACCCCTTACGCCGAGAAGATGCCCTGGCCGATGCGCCGCACCACGCCGCTGCTTGCCATCGCCGCCCTCCTTGCCGCCTGCAACGTGGTCTTCGGGCTCGAGCCGACGGAACGAGAGGCCGGGGGCGGGGGCGGGGGCGAGGGCAGCGCCGGCGCGGCGGGCGGGGGCGGCGACGGGCCGGCGGGCGCGGGCGGGGCCGCGGGGGCGGTGCCCGCGGGGGCGGCCGGGGCTTCGGGCCAGGGGGGCGAGGCGGGCTCGGCCTTGCAAGCGGGCGCGGGCGGGGGCGAGCAAGGGGGCGGGGGCCAGGGCGGGGCGGTCGACTCGTGCGCCATGCCCCCCCGCCTCGAGCAGACGAAAGATTGCCTCGGCAAGCAGGCGTGCCGATCGCAAGAGCTGCGCTGCGACGACCCCGGCAGGCCCTGCGAGTTCGTGTGCAGCGGCCTGCAGAGCTGCGAAAATTCGACGTTCATCTGCCCGGTCGATCACGACTGCCGCGTCTTCTGCAACGATCAGCAGGCCTGCCACAACGCGCAGGTGGTGTGCGGGCGCGGCCACTGCGAGGTGGTCTGCACGGGGAGCGCCGAGGCCTGCCAAGACATGGTCGACGTCAATTGCGCGATCGCGCAGACCTGCCGAGTAAGGTGTCCGGTCGCGCAGGTCTCGCCGCCCGAGGTCACCGCGTGCGAGGGCCGCGCGACCCAGTGCGCGTGCGAGCAGCGCTGCGCCGATCCGATATAACGCGGGGCCCCGGCGCGGGGCGAGGGGTGCGAGGTCGCGGGGGCCTGCGCCGGGCCGGCTCCCTCTCGCGGGCGCGCTCCGCCGCACTCTGGCGGGCGCGCCCCGCCGCCCTCTCGCGGGTGCGCCTTGCCGCCCCCCTCTCGCGGGCGCGCCCCGCCGCCCCCCTCTCGCGGGCGTGCCCCGTCGCCCCGGCCGACGCCCCCGGGCGCGCCCCGCCTCGCGCGCTTGAGCCTGTCCGTCGGCGCGGCGGCTTGGTAAGAGCGTGAGCATTGCCATGAGCAAGCCCGCCTTTTCGTACCTCGCGCTCGCCGCCCTCGGGCTCGTCGGCTGCGCGTCGCCGGCCGCCGCCGCGCCCGCCGCGCGCCCCGCCGCGGGCGCCGCCCTGCGCGTGCGCGTCGACGCGCGCGAAGCGCCGCAGATGATCTTGCACTCGAAGGTGCGCGTGCCGGCCCGGCCGGGGCCGCTGACGCTCGTCTATCCGAAATACATCCCCGGCACCCACGGGCCCTCGGGCCGGGTCGCCGACATCGTC
This sequence comes from Polyangiaceae bacterium, assembly GCA_035762175.1. GTDB lineage: Bacteria > Myxococcota_A > Polyangia > Polyangiales > Polyangiaceae > DASTPP01. Next base: position 25,796 of record DASTPP010000294.1, read on the forward strand.
GGGCTGCGCATGTCGGCCGGGGGCCGCGCGATCGGCTGGCAGCGCGACCCCGAGCAGACGTCCGAGTTCCGGGTGACGGTGCCCGCCGGCGCGGCCGCGGTCGACGTCGAGCTCGACGTCGTGGTCGACAGCCGGTGGCGCGCGACGCCCGAGGTCTCCGAGATCAACTGGAACCGCCTCCTGCTCTACCCGAAGGGCGCCGAGGCGCGGCGGCTGCGGGTCGAGCCCTCGATCGCCCTGCCCTCGGGCTGGCAGCACGCGACGGCCCTGAAGGGCGCGCCGGGCGAGGCCGGCGAGGTCGCCTTCCGGCCCGTCACGCTCGAGACGCTCGTCGACTCGCCCGTCGTCATGGGACGCTACGGCCGCACCATCGACCTCGGCACCGCGCTCGGCGCCCCGCACGCGCTCGCGCTCGTCGCCGGCAGCGAGGGCGCCCTCCAGCCGAGCGACGAGCAAGTCGCGCTCTACAAGCAGCTCGTCGCCGAGGCGACCGCGCTCTTCGGCGCCCGGCACTACGACGGCTACACCTTTCTCTACATCTTGAGCGGCAAGGCGGGCGGCAGCGGCCTCGAGCACCACGAGTCGAGCCAGAACCTCTCGCCCGAGAAGCTCTTTTCGAACCAAGACGCCTTCCGCGGCAACGCCGAGCTCTTGCCCCACGAGTTCGCCCACTCGTGGAACGGCAAGTATCGCCGCCCGAAGGGCCTCGTCACGCCCAACTTTCAGCAGCCGACGCGCAACGAGCTGCTCTGGGTCTACGAGGGCCTGACCGAGTACTTCGGCTGGGTGCTCGCCGGCCGCAGCGGCCTGCGCTCGCTGCAGGACCAGAAAGACGACCTCGCCTCGACCGCGGCGACGCTCGACGCCATCCCCGGGCGGCGGTGGCGCTCGCTCGTCGACACGACGTACGTGCCCGCCATCGGCCAGGACTCGAACCGCCCCTGGTACTCGGCGCAGCGCGGCGCCGACTACTACCCCGAGAGCATGCTCATCTGGCTCGAGGCCGACGTCGTCATTCGTCGGGCGTCGGGCGGCCGGCGCTCGCTCGACGACTTCGCCCGCGCCTTCTTCGGCGGCGCGAGCGCGGGCCCCGAGGTCAAGCCGTACGACCTCGCCGACCTCGTCAAGGCGCTCGCCGCCGTCGCCCCCCACGACTGGAAGGGCTTCTTCGACCAGCGGGTCAACGCCGTCGCGCCCCGCGCCCCGCTCGGCGGCATCGAGGGCGCGGGCTACCGGCTCGCGTATCGCGACAAGCCGAACGAGCTGCAGCTCTCGCAAGAGCGCGCCTTCTCGTCGGTCAACGAGCGGCACACGCTCGGCCTCGTCGTCGGCGAGAACGGCGTCGTGCGCGACGTGCACCTCGAGGGCCCCGCCGCGCGCGCGGGCCTCGTGCCGGGCCTGACCCTCATCGCCGTCAACGGCCGACGCTACGCCCCCGACGTGCTGCGCCAGGCCGTCATCGAGGCCCGCGGCCTGAACGCGCCGCCCATCGAGCTCATCGTCGAGCGCGACGGCTTCTACCGCACCCTGCGCGTCACCTGGGGCGAGGGCGCGCGCCAGCCCCACCTCGAGCGCGACGCGGGCAAGCCCGACCTCATCGCCGCCATTCTTGCGCCCCGCGTGCCCCGCCCGAGCGCCGCGGCCCCCGCCCGCCCGGCGTCGCCATAAGCGCTCGCCCGGGCCCCCGCAGGCCCTCGCCCGGGCCCCCGCAGGCCCTCGCCCGGCGAGGCGACCCTGACGCACCGAACGCGACGACGCCCGGGCCGGGCCGAATGCCCGCACCAAGATTACTCAGTAACCCTTTCGAGGCGCGTGGCACATAAAAAGGGTTACTCAGTAACGCTTTTGTGCCACATGGCACATGGAAACCATTACTGAGTAACCCTTTTGTGCCGCGTGGCACATGGAAACCATTACTTAGTAACCCTTTGGGGGTGGTTGGCACATGGAAAGGGTTACTCAGTAACCTTTTTGTGCCACTGGCACACCTGGGGGGGCACTCCGTAACCTTTCTGGGCCACGGGCTGCTCGGGGGGGAAGCGGAGGCGGCCCCCTCCGCGTGTCGCCGGGCCCGCGCGGGGGCGACGGTCAGGCCGTACAAAGCGCCCGCGGCGCCACGACCCCCCAAAGGGCCGGGCGCCGCGAGGCCGCGAAGGGAAGGAGAAGGCGGCGAGCGCTTACTCGCGGTAGGTGCGCCACAGCGCGTTCATGCGCAGCGCCTGGCCGTTCGAGAAGCGGTCCATGCAGTTGTCGTCGCTGTAATCCATGAAGTTTTCGATCGGATCGTTGCCGGGCTGCGCCGTGCAGGTGTTGCGGCCCACGGGGCAGCCGAAGGCGGGATCGGCCTCGGCGGGCGTGTCGGAGACGCGATCGCCCTGGCCGAAGCAGCCGCCCTGGAAGGTATGGAAGAGGCCGAGCCAGTGGCCGACCTCGTGCGTCGCCGTGTCGCCCTCGTTGTAGGGCGCGGCCGAGCCGCCGGGCATCGAGGCGGTGAGGTTGACCACGCCGTCGTCGCTCGGGTTCGAGGCGTACGACGAGGGGAAGGTCGCCCAGCCGAGCAGCCCCTGGCCGACGTTGGCGAAGTACATGTTCAGCGCGTTCTTGCCGCCCTTGCGCAGCGCCGTCTTCATCTGTTTTTCGGCGGCCGAGCCCGGGGTGACCGTGTACCAGGCGTTGTTGTTGGTGCGGTCGATCTCGACGAGCTCGAACTTGAAGCTCGTGACGTGCGCGTCGGGGTGCGTGAGGCCGGCGAAGGCGTCGTTGAGCACGTCCATCTGCGCCTGCACGACCGCGTCGGAGACGTCGCCCGCGCCCGCGGCGTTGCGGATGATGTGCACGTACGTCGGGATCACCGCGGGGTGCACGGCGATGCCGTTGTGCTTGCCGCCGAGCGTGTCGAGGCCCCTCTCGGCCCGCAAGGCCTCGAGCGCCGGGCCGATCTGCGCCTCGACGGCATCGACCTCGGTCGGGCTCAGGTCGGCCGTGCCACAGCCACGGCGAGAGCCGGTCAGCTCGGTCGTCGGCCCCTCCGGGGCGGCCGTACCCCCGCCCAGGACGATCGGGTCGTTGTCGGAAGCTTCGGCACAGGCGGCGAAGCTCAACGCGACGACGAAGGCCCAACCAATTTTGCCGACATAAGGCGTACGAACGATGCTCATGAGCCACCTTCCCTGCGGGTTAGTTCGAGAGCGTAAGAGAAACCTTAACGGCAGGTCAACGTGATTTTCCACACATCGCTGCGTTTTACCCCACCTCTTGAGCTAGCAAACCTAGGGGAAACCCCGAACCTTGACGCAGTGCATGATGGACAAAGGCGCTCACGGTGCAATTGTTCAACCGCGCCGCACATTACCCCTGCCCCGGGCGGGCGAAGAGGCAGCCTGGGCCCTGGGTGGGCGAGAAGTAAGGAGGCACGCCAGGGGCGAGTGGCTTCGGTCGCCCCGGGCCCATGGCGGGCACAAAGCCCCCGAGCCCTCTGGCCAACCGCGGAAGCCTCTACTAGACGCAGGGGGCTGGCGAGCGCCGCCAGCGCCGGGGAGGTACGCGGCGGGGTTCGAGCGGGGGCGAAGGCGGCAAAGCCCACCCCGGAGGCGCCCACCGAGCGAGGACGAGCCTCGCCGGCGCACGCCCACCGGGGGGGCTTCACCTGATTGACGGCCGCGGGGCGCGCCGGGCGGGGGAAGGTGCGACCCTTTGGTACTGCCCGGCGTGCGCCCGCGATCGTCTTACTGGCGAAACGCCGCCCACTGCGCGTCCATGCGGGCCGACTGGCCCGGCGTGAACTCGAACATGCAGGCGTCGTCGGTGTAATCCATGAAGTTGCGGATCGGGTCGAGGCCCGCGCCGCTGCAGGTGTTGAGGCCCACGGGGCAGCCGAAGGCGGGCTCGCGCTCGGCGGGCGTGTCGCTGACGCTGTCGTTCTTCTTGGTGCAGCCGCCCTGGAAGGTGTGGAAGAGGCCGAGCCAGTGGCCGACCTCGTGCGTGCCGGTGTCGCCCAGGTTGTAGGGCGCGGCCGAGCCGCCGGGGATCGAGGCGGTGAGCACGACGACGCCGTCGTCGCTCGGGTTCGAGGCGTACGACGAGGGGAAGGTCGCCCAGCCGAGCAGCCCCTGGCCGACGTTGGCGAGGTACACGTTGAGCGTCTCGGGGCCGCCGACGCGCAGCGCCGCCTTCATGTCGCGCTCGGCGGTCGAGCCGGGCGTCACGGTGTACCAGGCCGAGTTGTTCGTGCGGGTGACGCCGGCGAGCGAGAAGCGGAAGTTGGTGTTGGTGGCGAGGCCGCCCGTCTGGCCGGCGAAGGCGGCGTTGAGCACGTTGATCTGGCCCTGCACGGCCGCGTCGGAGACGTCACCGGCGCCGTTGCCGTCGCGGATGATGTGCACGAACGTCGGGATGGTGAAGATGGCCTCGACGCCGTCGGCGGCCTGGGGCCGCACGCCGGCGGCGAGCAGCGGCGCGAGGCGCGCCTCGACCGCCTCGATCTCGTCGTCGTGCAGGTCGGCGGTGCCGCAGGTGCGGCGCAGGGACGTCAGCTGTACGGAGGAGCCGGGGCGCAGCTCGATCGGATCGTTGTCGGCCGCCTCGGCACACGCGCCGATGGCGATCGCCGCCACGAAAGCCCAACCGATTTTGCCCACGTACCCGTTGCGGATCGCGCTCATGAAGGCACCTTTCTCGAAAAACGAAACGGTGAGCCCGTGATGATACGAGCCAAGCTAGCACACAGTCAATACTCGCCCCGCAACGGGATTACTTTTTTTTGGCCCGACATTGAGTTCAGAGATTGAACTCTCGCCCCGGGCCCCGTCATGCAAACTACCTTTTCGTCAATTGCCGCGGCCGCATCTCGGCCCCCGAGATCGCCCCTCGCCCCTTCCGTAGCCTTGGGCCTTCCGACCTTCGGGTGAAAACACCGCGTGGGTGCGAGCGGGGGTCGAGCGCGAGCTGTTCGGGCGGCCGAACAAGGCATAGAGAGCCGAAAATTGCAGAAGGCTCTGATCGGGCCGCACTCGCCCACATCGCTGGGGCCTACCACCAGGCCCCCTACCCTTCGCCCTAGGCCCGCCGATCAACCCCCGCCCGGGCGCCCCCCCGGCACCGGCCGCTCACGCCCGCGCGCCGGGCGCCGAAGGCGGGGCCGAGCCGAGGCCGTTATCAAGTCTGGTGCTTCGCCTTCCATTCGTCATAAGGCATGCCGTAGACGGCCTCGCGCGCTTCGTCGTAGCTCAGGGCGACCCCCCGCTCTTCGGCCGCGGCCTTGTACCACTTGGCGAGGCAGTTACGGCAGAAGCCCGCCAGGTTCATGACGTCGATGTTTTGTACGTCGGTGCGCTCGCGAAAGTGCGCGAGCAGGCGGCGGAAGGCGGCGGCCTCGATCTCGGTGCGCTGTCGTTCGTCCATGGCGGACGAGGGTAGCCGGCCCGGGGCGCCGCGCGCAGCCCCAACGTCGCAGCACGGCGCCCCGGCGCGGGCCGCGTCGTCCGGGGCGTTCGTTGCGCGGCGCCCCGGCGCGGGCCGCTTCGTTCAGGGCGTTCGTTGCGCGTCGCCCTGGCGCGGGCCGCGTCGCCCGGGACGGTGCGCGGCGCCCCGGCGTGGGCCGCTTCGTCCGGGGCGGTGCGCGTCGCCCCGGGGCGGTGCGCGGCGACGCCCTCGACCGCGCGGCCGGCCGTCACGAGGACGGCGGCCCCTTGCCGCGCTCGGGGCGGGCGCGGCGTCGCCGGGCTCGGCTCAGCGCTTGCCGGCCGAGCCGCCCGCGCCGCCCGCGCCGAGCGGCGAAGTGGCGCCGCCGGGCGTGACCCCCGAGGGGCTGTTGGGGCCGCCGAAGTGGCCCGAAGGCGTGGCACCGATGCCGCCCGGGGTCTGCGGCGAGCTCATGGAGGTGCCGACGGGGGTGGCGGGGTTGGCGCCAGGGTCGGGCGAGCCGATGCCGCCGGCGGGCGTGTTGCCGCGCTCGGCGGGCCCGTTCGGATCGTTCGCGGCCGCGGGCGAGGCGGGCGGCGGGTTGCCCTCGCCGCCGCAGGCGAGGGCGGTCAGGGCGGACGAAAGGCAGGCAGCGACCGAGAGCGTTCGAAGGTTCATTGGGGATCCTTTGGTGTCCTGATGGGCGACGCCCGTGACGAGGCCGGCGAGCCCCCCGGGGGGACGCCGGACGGGTGTTCGAAGGGGCGCGGGCGCGCACGCGGCGCGTCATGCCTCTTCAGCAGCGCCCCGTCGCAGGCAGAAAGCGTACCGGGGGGTCGTACGCGGGGGTGCTGTCTTCAAAAGGAGCTCGCTTCGCGCCCGGCGGGGGCGAGCCGCGTCGCCCGGGGGGCGGGGGCGGGCGCGCGAGGCGGAGCCCGGACACGGAACGCTCGGACGGTGCATTTCGCCCCATTCGCGCCATTCCGACACGGGCCGAGATAGGCCCCTTCCGCGGGGTGTCGAATCGCTCGGCGCCCCCCCCGGCGGGCGCGCCGTCTCGGGCCCCAAACGCCGTCCGGGGACGCGCCGCCCCGGGCCCGGAACGCCGGCCGGCCACGCGCCGCCTCGGACGCGGGGCGCCGGCCGGGGGCGAGTCGGTTCGCCATCGAACGCCACGGCCGGCGAATGGAGGCGCGAGGCGCCGCGCGCCGGCGGCATAGTGTGAATGGCCCCGGGCGGCCCCGGGTTTCACGCATCGTAATTGGATAACCACGCTCGCGCTACGGCCGCCGGGAGGGCGCCCTGCGGCGCGCCGTCGCCCGGCCGGGGCGCCTCGGGCCCGAGGCCCGGAGCGCGGCGCCCGCCGCGTCGCCGGGGCTCAGCCCCGGCCGAACCACCACCAGCGCGGCCCGGCGTCGAGGTGAAAGTGGTCTCGGTGCTCGGCGTTGAAGTCGGGGCCGAGCACGCGCGTGAGCGCGGTGTCGTGCCGCAGCCGCGTCTGCACGCGGCGCAAAAAGCGCCCCTCGCGGCCCGCGGGCTCGGGCAGGTCGGGGCGGTAGTCGCGCGCCACCGAGGCGCGCCAGCCCGGGCCCGCGAAGGCCGCGAGGTCGACGGCGTTGCCGAAGGCGTGCTCGCTCAGCCAGCCCGCGGGCGACCAGAAGCCGCCGCGCTTGGGCCGGCAGTGGTAGCTGCCGAGCGTCTCGACGCGGGCGAGCGGCTTGCCGAACTGGGCGAGCGCCTCTTCTTGGAGGACGCGCTCGATGCGGACGAGTTCGAGCGCGAGCGAGCAGTCGACGGTGAGCGCGCCGTACGACACGCCGGAGGGGCCGCGCGTGACGACCACGCCGTGCGGTACGCCGCAGCCTCGCCGGTCGGGCACGTCGCGGTCGGGCAGGGCCCGGAAGCGCACGCCGGCGTCGCGCAAGGCGGCACGACACGCGGCGCCGTCGGCCTTGCCGCTCAGGTGCTGCCACTGCGGGCCGGGCGCGGCCTCGGGCGCCCGGGCGGCCGCGGCACCCGAGGCGAGGGCGAGGGGCGCGACGGGCCCCCCTTGCAAGACGAGGGGCGCGACGGGCCCCCCTTGCAAGACGAGGGGCGCGGCGGCCCCCCCTTGCGAGACGAAGGGCGCGGCGGCCCCCCCTTGCGGCACGAAGAGCGCGGCGGCGAGGGCGGCGCCGAGGGGCCGTACTGCCATCGGGGCGATGGCCTACCATTTCGCCGCTCTTCCGCAAGCGCGCCGCGCGCGGGCTCTGGCTGAGCGGCGGGGCGCAGGCGGGGCGAGTCGGAGGCACGAGGGGCGAGATTGCCGCCACGCGGGCGCGCTCGGAGGGGCGAGCGCGGCCGTGCGCGGAGGCGATCGGTTCGATGCGCGGCGCGCGGCGCGCGTGGCGGAGGGGCCGCGGCGCCCGGCAACGCGCGGGGCGCCGCGGCGCGCCCTAGGTCGGGCTCGGGCGCGGCGGCGGGCGCGCCTCGCGCGCCGGCACGAGACGTGCTCGGAGGGGGCTCAGAGCTGAAAACGAAACCCATCGCCCGCCTCCGGGGGACGAATCCCATGGACGATAAGAACCGATTTCTTGAAACCGACGACAAGCTGACGCGCATTCACGACGTGACGGCCGGCACCCACCCGATGCCGCCGCGCGGCCGCAGCGACGACGGCAACGCCTTCTTGCCCGACCCGTACGGCGACGACGAGCCCGAGGCGGTGCTCGACGACGTGACGGCCGAAGACATGGCGCGCGACTACCTCGCGATGGCGACGACCGGCGGCGCCGACGTGACGATGGAGTCGCAGGACGCGGTCACCGAAGAGGAAGAGGGCGGGCCCTTCGTCGAAGAGTCCGAGCGGCTCGAGCTCGCCGACGACGTCGACGGCAACAACCCGCCCGACGCCGAGCGCGCGCCCTTCCCGACGCCGATGCGCGCCGACCTCGATCCGGTGAGGCCCGCCGACCTCGATCCGCCGAGGCGCGCCGCGGGGGGTGGCCGGTGAGCGCCGCGCCGCGGCGGGCCGAGCCGCGCCGGCCCGAGCTCGACCCCAAACAGAAGCTCGACCCGTCCGAGCCGCTCGGGGGTCGCGCCTTCGCCGAGCAGCTACCCGGCGACACGCCCGCGCGGCCGCGCGGCGACGTCGGCCCGACCGGCCGGCGCCTGCCCCAGTCGTTGACCTCGACCGACCAGGGCGGCACCGGCCCGCACGAGGGCCGCGTGAGCCCCTTCGTCGACCACCTCACGCCGCCCGGGCCGCGGGCGGCGCGCGACGTCGACGACGAAACCGAGGCCGAGGCGGGCCTGCGCGCCGCGGTCGAGCGCGAGCTCGCGGGCGAGCCCCGCCTCGAGGGGGCGCGCGTCGGGGTCGCGGTCGTCGGGTCGGAGGTGGTGCTGCTCGGCCGCGTCGGCGGCCGAGGTATTCGTAATATAGTCGAAAACATTGCCCAGGCGGTGCCCGGCGTGACGTCGGTCGACAACCAGCTCGAAGTCGACCCCGACGCGTCGGGCGGGGGGGGCGTCTGAGCGGCCGCGGCGGAGGCGGAGCCACATGTCAAAGCACCTAGTTCGAATGCTCGCGTTCTCGTCCGCGCTCGCGGCGGCCGGCTGCAGCGTCGGGGGCGCCCCGAGCCGGACGGACGAGCGCCCGGCGCAGGCCGCGCCCGCGTCGCCCGCGCCGGACGCGGGGCGCCCGTCCCGGGCCCTGAAGGACGACGAGGTGAGCCCCGCGCTCTCGAAGAGGGCGAGCGAGCTGCTCAAGGACAACGCCGACAAGCCCCTCGGCACCGAGGTGCCCTTCGAGCTCGGCGGCCGGCGCTACATCGCGCGCATCGAGCAGCACTACCGCGAGCCCGACAGCGCCGAGCCCGGGCCGAAAGGCTCGCACAAGGGCGTCACGCTGTACGCGGCCGAGTAGGCCGGGCGCCGGTCTCGCGGCAGCCGCCGCGACGCCGCGCCGGCGCGACGCCGCCCCGCGGAGGGAGGCGGCGCGCGGCGGGGCCGGGGCGCGGCAGGGCGCGGCCCCCGGCGCGCCCTCGCGTCACTTCGCGGGCGGCGCCGCGGCCAGCTTCGTCTGCAGCTCTTTGGCCTGCTTGAGGTGCTCTTCGACCTTGGGCCGGAAGTCTTGCAATTGCGCCTTGAGGTCGGCGTGCTTGACGTTCGGCAGGAGCTTGGTGTCGAGGGCGGTGAGCGTGTCCTCGTGCATCTTGATCTGCATGTCGACGTAGGCCTTGTCGAACTCGGCCCCGGTCGCCGACTTGAGCGAGGCGAGGCCGCTCTCGGCGTCGCTCTTCACCTTGGCGCTCACGGGGCTGTCGGCCGGCGCGAGCTTCTCTTTGGTCAAGAGCTTGTCTTGCTTCTTCTTCGCGTCGCCGTGGTGGTTGACCATCATGGCGGCGAACTTCTTGACGTCCTTGTTCTTCGCCTTCGTCTGCGCGAGCTTGCTCGTGTCGATCTCGGCCAGGTGCGAGGCGGCGGCGACGGCGGCGATCTGCGCGTCGTCGAGCGGCGGCTCGGGCGGCGGGGCCGGCGGGGCCGGCGGCGCCTCGGCCACGGGCGGGGGCGCGGCGGGGGGCGGCTCGGGGGGCGCCGCCTGCGGGGCCGGGTCCGGCGGGGGCGGGGGCGTCTGAGCTTCGGGCGGGTCGCCACCGCAGGCCGCGATCAGCGAGAACGCCGTGAGGAATTCTGCGAGGGGGATGCGGTTCGGGGGAGATTTGCGATTCATTCGATTCGTTCCTTTTGAGGCCAGCGCCGAACAGCACCAGCGCGGAAAGGCACGGCTGGGTTGCGACGGCACAGCAATACGCTTGCCAGCGCTGGCTGGAGCGCAATTCAAGCCTTTTTGGCCACTCTCGCGAGCTGACGCCGCCCTCAGGTGGCGGGGCAAACTGCCCCGCCGCGGCAAAAGGCGACAGGACAACGCCGCGTCGCCCGAGGGCGCATGTCGGGGCCCCGCGGTTGCAAGGGGTGTTCCGCACCTCTCGCCTGCTGTGCCGCCGACGCCCCCCTCGGCGCAGGCGCGCTCAGGTCGACGCGCCCGCCTCGCCCCGCTGTTCGTAATATTCGGTGATGCGATCGTACACGTGCTGCGGAAACTCGAGGTCGCGGTACAGGTTCGCGGCGTCGACGTCGTCGGGGTCGGGCAAGATGGGGAAATCCTGCTTCGCCTGCCACTCGAGGATACGCTCGCGCCGCGGCGGGTTGTAGTCATGCGCGTTCACCTGCGCGACCAGCGCGCGCGCCCGCTCTTCGCCCTCCTCGCCGCCCCGCACGAGCAGCCCCACGAGCTTGTCGTCGGGCAGAAAGTGCCGGGCCACGATCGCGAACACGAGCCGGCCGTAGTGGCCGATGTCGTCGCCCCGCTCGATGGCGGAGATGAGGTGGGCCATCATTCGGTTCTGCTTGAGCGCGTTGAGAGCCATGCCGTCTCTCTCCTTTTGCTTTCCTGAACGCATGTTCCGGGCCTCGATGCAGGCCGCGTGCCGCGGCCCCGGGGCCCGGCTTCGCCCCGCGAACGCGGGCGCGCCGGCGGGGCGCTACTCAACCCGAAGCAGAGCCGGGTCCGCTGGGTCGCTTTGCCCCAAGCGGGGCGCCGGGCGACGCGAGCGGGGGGCCCGAGCCCGCGCCTCGGCACAAAAAAAGAGCGCGGGGGCCGGCTCGGCCCCCGCGCCCGTGCGTGCTGATCTCTAGAACGATGGGCCGGGCCCCGGGGGCCTCAGGGCTCGTCCTCTTCTTCTTCGGGGCGCCCGTGCTGGGGGTGGTTGGGGTTGGCGCTCTGGGGCTTCGCCGGGCCGCCGTGGGTGCCGGTCGTGATCTGGCCGTCGCCGTCGACCCCGCGAAGCTGATCGTTTTCGAGGGGCGTGTTGAGCGATTGGCCGCCCCCGCGCTCGTTGTTTCGCTTTCGGTACTCTGCCTCGCCGCCCTGCGCGGGCACGTCACGGGTTTTCTTTTGATCCATGGTCGAGGTCTCCTCGCGGGGTGAAGATTGCAGAGCGTGTGCCGACGGCGCGCCCGGGGGGCGCCCCGGGCGGCGCGGGCGCGGCCCGCCAGGCCCGGCGCGCTCCGTGCAAAGGTCGGGGCCCGTGAGCGCCATCGCGACGAAGCGGACGACCCCCGCCCCCAAGGCCCGGGCGCGCGCGGCCGGCGCCCCGGGCCGCCCGCCCCGCGCCGCCAAGGCCCCGCCGGCCGCGGCCCCGCGCGCGGCCGACGCGGCCCCGAAGGCGCCCTTCGACATCGACGAGGTCATGGCGCGCGTGCGCCGCGCGGTCGAGCCCTTCGCGAAGGCGGCGCTCTTCGAGCTCGCCGAAGACGGCTTCGGCTCGCCCTTCGAGCAGCTCGTCGCGTGCATCGTCTCGATTCGCACCTACGACGAGACGACGCTGCCCGCCTCGCGGCGCCTCTTCGCCGAGGCGCGCACGCCGGCCGCGGTGCGCGCGCTCGGGCCCGAGCGGGTCGAGGCCCTGATTCGCCCCTGCACGTTCGCCGACGTCAAGGCCAAGCAGATCTGCGCCATCGCCGAGCGCGTCGAGCGAGAGTTCGGCGGGCAGCTGCCCTGCGACTTCGAGACGCTGACGAGCTTCCGGGGGGTCGGGCCGAAGTGCGCCTCGCTCGCGCTCGGCATCGCCTGCGGCCAGAGCCACATCGGCGTCGACGTGCACGTGCACCGGGTGACCAACCGCTGGGGCTACGTGCGGGGGCGCACGCCCGAGGCGACGCGCGCCGAGCTCGAGCGCGTGCTGCCGAAGAAGTACTGGGTCGAGATCAACCGGCTGCTCGTGCCCTTCGGCAAGCACGTCTGCCGCGGGGCCCTGCCCGCCTGCTCGACCTGCCCGGTGCTGCGCTTCTGCCGCCAGGAGGGCGTCGCGCGCCACGCCTGACCCCGGGCACGAAGCCTGCTGCGTGCGGGGGGTATGGGCGCCGCCCGGGGCGGGGCGCCGGGAGCTCGGCCATGACGAAGTCGAACCATTCACGAAGAACCTTGCTCGGCGCCGTCGGCCTCGCCGCGCTGGGGGGCTGCTCGCGGGGGCGGGGCGAGGGCGAGAAGGGGCGCGAAGACCAGGTCGTCACGGCCGAGGCGCTCTCGAAGCTGACGGGCCCGGTGCCGACGCGCACGCTCGGCCGGACGGGCGAGCGGGTGTCGATGATCGGGCTCGGGGGGCACCACCTCGGCAAGGCCGCGAGCGAGGCCGAGGCGGTGCGGCTCGCGCGCTACGCCATCGAGCGGGGCGTGACCTTCCTGGATAATTGCTGGGACTACCACGACGGGCGCAGCGAGCTCTGGATGGGCAAGGCGCTGGCCGACGGGTACCGCCGGCGCGTCTTTCTGATGACGAAGTTCGACGGCCGCACGAGGGAGGCGGCCGCCAAGCAGATCGACGAGTCGCTGCGGCGCCTCGGCACCGACGTCATCGATCTGATGCAGGTGCACGAGGTCATTCGGCCCGACGACGCGGCGCGCGTCTTCGGCCCGGGCGGCGCGATGGAGGCCCTGCTCGACGCGAAGAAGGCCGGCAAGGTGCGCTACGTCGGGTTCACGGGGCACAAGCACCCGGACATCCACTTGACGATGCTGCGCGCGGCGGCCGAGCACGGCGTGCGCTTCGACGCGGTGCAGATGCCGCTGAACGTGATGGACCCGCACCACGCGAGCTTCGAGAAGAAGGTCTTGCCCGAGCTCGTGCGCGAGGGCATCGGCGTGCTCGGCATGAAGCCCATGGGCTCGGGCGACATCTTGAAGACGGGCCGCGCGACCGCGGTCGAGTGCCTGCACTACGCGATGAGCCTGCCGACCTCGGTGGTCATCACCGGCTGCGAGAGCCGGCAGGTGCTCGACCAGGCGATCGACGCGGCGCACTCGTTCCGGCCGCTCGCGCCGGCCCAGATCGAGGCGCTGCTCGCGCGCACGGCGGCGCCCGGCGCGACGGGCGAGTGCGAGCGCTTCAAGACGTCGGACTTCTTCGACGCCACCGCCCGGCACCCCGAATGGCTGGGCTGAGGGCCCGGGCGCGAGCTGAGCATTTCTTATAATTTATATTGTAAGGCACGAAGTTTGCGAAACCTCCCGGGTTGGCGCCGCGCCCGTGCCGGGCGGCCCGCCGGAAGGAAGCATTCGTGATGATGCCGCTAGCCAAGAGGGCGGGCAGCGCCTACCTCTCGTTCGGGCTCCTCTTGTGCGGTTTGGCGGGCGATGGGGTCTCGGCGTCGCCTCGCCTCGCGGCGCTCGAGCAGTGGGCTCCGACGGCGGCGGCCGGGCGCGCGCTCGGCGACGTGGCCCGGGGCGCCATGGCGCCGAACCGACGCCCCAGGGGCCTCGGGAGCGGGGGCGACGCGGGCGCGGGCGGCACGGCGGCGGTGCCCCCGCTCGTCCGGGCGCAAGGGGCGAGCGTGATGCCCATGCCCGGGGCGCGCTAAGAGTGCCGAGCACAACGCCCCTTTGGGAGCTATTTTTCAGGCCGGGGCAAGGGTTGTGCTCGGCGCTCGAAGGCGCGACGCCCCGGGGGGCGCCCGCCGGGCCGAGGCCGAAGCCGGCCGACCCCTTTCGAGGCGCGACCGACGAAGCGGGGCGGGGCCGACGCCACGCCTCGACAAAGGCGCCCCGCTGTGGCGCCCTTGTGGTCTGGCGAGAGCGCCGACCGCACCGTGCCCGAGATGGGGCCCTGGGCGGTCGAGCGGCTCGAGCGTTGGGCCGCGGTGCGCCTCAGCTGCGCGAGGGGCGGGGCTCGGGGTCGGGGGGGGGCAGCTTGGGCTGCGAGCGGCGGGGGAAGATGGTAACGCCGGCGGGCACCTTCTCGGCCGGCTCGGGGCCGCGGCGGTAGCTCGTGACGGCGACGACGAGCAGGACGGCGCCGACGAAGCCGAGGCTGGCGAGCGGGGGCGGGTGCCAGAGGCCCTCGATGTTCTCGGTGAGCATCTTCAGGCCGACGAAGGCGAGGATGACGGCGAGGCCGGCCTTGAGGTAGTGCAGGCGGCTCGAGACGCCGGCGAGCAAGAAGTAGAGCGCGCGCAGGCCGAGGATGGCGAAGACGTTCGAGGTGAGGACGATGAAGGGGTCGCGCGTGACGGCGAACACGGCGGGGATGGAGTCGACGGCGAAGAGCAGGTCGGTGAGCTCGACGAGCGCGAGCACGAGGAAGAGCTTGGTGGCGAGGATCTTGCCGTTCTTGCGCACGAAGAACGCCTTGCCCTCGTAGTCGTCGGTCGAGGGCACGGCGCGGCGGACGAAGCGCAGGATCGACGAGCCCTCGAACTCTTCGCGCTCCTCGCGGTGTTGCCAGGTGCGGTAGGCGACGTAGAGCAGGAAGGCGCCGAAGACGTAGAGCAGCCACGAGAAGCGCTCGATGAGGGCGGCGCCGGCGAACACGAGCGCGGCGCGCATGGCGATGGCGCCGAGCACGCCGTAAAAGAGGACGCGGTGCTGCAGGGCGGCGGGCACCGCGAAGGTCGAGAAGATGATGATGAAGACGAAGACGTTGTCGACCGAGAGCGACTTCTCGATGACGTAGGCGATGAAGTACTCGGTGACGGCCTGCGCGCCGGCGGCCTGGTGCAGGCGCGGCACGAAGAGGCCGAAGAGCACGGCGCAGCCGACCCAGACGGCCGACCAGATCGCCGCCTCGCGCATCGAGACCGCCTTCGGGTCGCGCTGCACGACGAAGAGGTCGACGGCCAGGAGGCCCGCCACGATCACGCCGAAGATGGTGTACAGGAAGCCGTCGTGCACGGTGCGCCTCGCCGCCCGGGGCCGGCGCGGGGGGCCGCGCCGGGTTCGACCGGGCCTCGTGATGGTCGTCGGAAGGGGTGCAAGGCGCATACCCCCCGGGGCCCCCGCCGGGGCCCGCCCGAGCGCGGGCTCGTCCGGGGGGCGGCGCTCAGCCGAGGGGCTTACCGCCGGTGACGCCGAGCACCTCGCCGTTGACGTAGCTGGCCTCGTCGCTCGCGAGAAAGACGAAGGCGGGGGCGAGCTCGGCGGGCTGGGCGGGGCGCTTCATGGGCGACTGGGCGCCGAAGGCCTTCAGCTTCGCGCCCTCGAACGACTGGGCGATGAGCGGCGTCCAGACGGGGCCGGGGGCCACGCAGTTGGCGCGGATGCCCCGCTCGATGAGCGACTCGGCGAGGCCCTTGGTGAAGGTCACGATGGCCCCCTTGGTGGCCGCGTAGTCGAGAATTTCGGCGCTCGGCTGGTACGCCTGGATGGACCCGACGTTGATGACGCAGGCGCCCGGCTTCATGTGCGGCAGCGCGTGGCGCACGAGGTGGAACATGGCCATGATGTTGGTGCGGAACGAGCGCTCGACCCGCTCGGCCGTCAGGTCCTCGAAGCGCTCGACGGCCTTGTCTTGGTAGGCGGCGTTGTTGACCAGAATGTCGATGCGCCCGAAGGCGTCGACCGCCCGCTGCACGAGCGCGCGGCAGGCCCCCTCGTCGGCCAGGTCGCCGGGCACGAGCAGGGCGCGGCGGCCCGCCGCGGTCACGACGCGCTTGGTCTCCTCGGCGTCCTCGTGCTCGTTGAGGTAGGCGACGACGACGTCGGCGCCTTCGCGCGCGTACGCGAGCGCGACCGCGCGGCCGATGCCGCTGTCGGCGCCCGTGACGAGCGCGACGCGGCCCTCGAGCCGGCCGAGGCCCCGGTAGGTCTCCTCGCCGAAGTCGGGCTTGACCTTCATGTCGGCCTCGAGGCCGGGCTTCTCTTGCTCTTTCTCGCGGAAGGGCGGCTTCGGGCCGCGATCTTTGGGGTCGGGGGACGAATGGGCGTCGCGCATGGCTGCTCCTTGGGCGGTGGACGTCGCGCCCGACGGGGGGCTGGCGAGCCCCGGCCGCGGGCCCGTCGACATCGCGCCGGCCATGCGCGCGGCGTGCCACGCGGGCGCCGGTTTGCCCCGCCCGGCCGCGCCGGCGGGCAGGCGCGCCACGAACCGCGCCGGGCGGGCGCGCCGCCCCGGGGCGCGGGGCGCTTTAGGACATGGGGCAGTTTCGGCCGCGTTCGAGGGCCTTTCGGGCCCCGGCTTCGGCGCCGCGGGGGCCTGGTGCGCGCCTTGCGTCAGGCCCGGGCATGGCTGCTACCACCCAAGGCCCCAGTGGCTTTCGCAACGCAGAGACCGCGCTCGGCGGCGCCGACGCCGTGCCCGATACCGTCCAGTCGCCCAACCCGGGCACAGGCGTTCAACACATACGAAAGGGCGAATCGCCCGGGCTGACGGGGCCCGGCCCCACGGCGGGCAAGGGGGCGGGCATCAGCGTCGTGTCGATCGCGGTGCTGCTGGCGATCGTCGCGCTCGTGCTGCTCATGATGTTCGGCGGCTTCGGCGTGCCGCTGCCGGGGCGCTGAGCCGCGCCCGGGCGGCCCCCGGGCCGGCCCGCCCCGCCCCTCCCCTTCCTCGTTGGGCCTGGCCGCGGCCGCGCCCTGGCGGGGGAGCGTTCGCGCTCCCCGGCCATCGGGGCCCGGGAGAACCTGGCCGCGCGCGCGGACGGGGGAGCGCCGCCCGGCCGCGCGTCGCGCTCAGGGCGCCGAGTGCAGCGCCCCCTGGGCCTGGGGCTTGGCGGCGGAGGGGTCGAGGGCGTCGAGGCCGGCGCTGTAGAGGCGGCCGAGGGTCTGGCCGAGCAGGTGGGTGCGGTAGTCGCCGGGCTTGACCTCGCGGCACGAGCGCAGGTCGGTCTCGAAGATCGAGGCGAGGCGGTGGACGAAGGGGCGCTGGCGGACGAGGAAGTTCGCCTCGTTGACCCAGCGCAGCGAGGTCGGGTTCAGGTTGAAGGTGCCGACGGTGGCCCAGTCGTCGTCGACGAGGGCATACTTGGCGTGGAACATGGCCGGCCCGTACTCGTAGAGCTTGATGCCGCCCTCGAGCCAGCGGCCGTAGCGGGCGAGCGAGGCGAGGCGGATGGCGGGCAGGTCGTTGCTCGGGCCGGGCACGATGACGCGCACGTCGACGCCGCGGGCGGCGGCCTCGCGCAGGTCGGCCTCGAGGCCGCGGGGCGGGCAGAAGTAGGCGTTGGCGAGCCAGACCCGGCTGCGCGCGGCGCGCACGCGCGCCCGGTACATCTCGTAGAGCAGCGCGGGGGGCCGGGGCGTGTCGGTGACGAAGGCGACGTCCTGGGAGGGGCCGGCCGCGGCGCACTCGTAGTCGTGGGGCAGGTCGCCGCCGGCCGAGCGCCAGCGGTACTCGAAGGCGGCCTCCATCGCGCGGGTGGTCGGGCCCTCGACGCGGCAGCAGAGCTCGCGCCAGCCGTCGCCGCCCCAGGCGCGCGGCAGCCACTCGTCGGACCAGGCCGCGCCGCCGACGTAGCCGGCGTCGTCGAAGAGCACGATGCGCGAGTGCTCCCGCGGGAAGGCCGTGCCCTCGCGGAGCGAGGTCGACAGGGGGCGGTAGGGGCGGCAGGCGACGCCGTGCGCGCGCATCCGCTCGACGAAGGAGCGCGGCATGCGCTGGCTGCCGAGCGCGTCGTAGAGCACGCGCACGTCGAGGCCGCGGCGCGCGGCGTGCGCGAACATGCCGGCGAAGTAGTGGCCGATCCGGCCCTCGCGGTAGATGTACGTGCCGACCCAGATGCGGCGGCGCGCGCGGCGCACGTCGTCGTTCAGCCGGTCGAGCACCTCCTCCATGCCGCAGAGGGGCTCGGCCCGGTGCGCGTAGCGCTCGCCGGCGTCGGGGCCGGAGGGCGGCGGCGGGGTGGTCGACCGGCGGCAGCGGACGACCCCGCTGCTCGGGGGGGGCGTGTACGACGCCGAGTCGCGCGGGGCGGGGATGCTACTCATCGCCATTCAGGCGGCCTGCCTTTCTTGCGAGCTGCCCCAGGGGGCGACGAAGCGGCGGCCGCCGGCGGGCAGCACGCCGAGGAAGCGCGCGAGGTCGGCGCGGCAGAGCATGCCGGAGAGCACGCCGTCCTCGAAGACGGGCAGCTGGCTCACCTCGCGCGCGACCATGCGCTCGAGCGCGCCCTCGAGCGGCTCGCCCGGCGTCACGGTCTCGAGCTTGAAGAGGGGCGTCATGACCGACGAGACCGGCGTGCGCGCCCACTCGCGCGGCTCGACCTTCAGCGCGTCGGCCATGGTCACGAGGCCGACGAACAGGTCGCCCTCGACCACCGCGATGGCCCGCTCTTCGCCCCGCAGCAGCCAGCGGTCGACGACCTCTTCGATGGGCGACTCGGGCGGCGTCTGCACGAAGCGCGGGCGCATGACCGTCGAGACGAACACCCCGTCGAGCAGGCGGCCGAGCACCGACCGGCGCATCGAGCGGCCCGCCGCGACGTGGACGAACCAGCCGAGGAAGGTGAGCCAAAGGCCCGCGACCAGCCCCGACCCGACGCCCGGCGCGCGGTAGCCGAGCGCCACGGCGATGCCGCCGCCGACCAGCGCGAGGGCGAAGATCTGCGCGAGCGCCGTCGCCGCGCGCGTGGCGCGCTCGACGTCGCCGGTCAGCCGCCAGACCAGGGCGCGCACGAGCTTGCCGCCGTCGAGCGGGAAGGCGGGCAAGAGGTGCATCAGGCCGACGCCCAGGTTGGCGAAGGCCCACCAGGCGAGCAGCGTCTGGAAGGGGCCGAGCGACGCGAAGGCCGGGCCGTAGCCCTGGGCCGGCTCGACCCCGGCGAGCAGGGCCGAGAGCGACGCGAAGCCGATGCCGGCGCTGAGGACGGGGCCGGCGCCCGCGGTCAACATCTCGGCCGTCGCCGAGGCCGGCGTGCGCTCGCCCCAGGAGGCGTCGCCGAAGAGGAAGAGCCGGAGCGAGCCGCCCTGCAGCCCGAGCCAGCGCCCGATGAAGGCGTGCCCCAGCTCGTGGGTCGCGATGGCGACGAGCAGCAAGACCGCGCCCGCCGCCGCCACCGCGCGCACCAGCGCGGCGCCCCAGTCGGGGTGGGCCGAACGCAGCAGGGCGTTCAAGTTCCACGCGACGAGCAGGAAGAGAAACGCCCAGCTGAGGTCGACGTAAACGCAAACCCCGAAGAGTCGCCCCAGACGAACGCCTTGCCCCATCAGCTCGACCCGGATGCAACGCGCGTTCCCGGGGGCCGAGTGGGGTATCACCGATGAGGCAGCCGTCGCGTTTGCGGCATTTCGCCACGACGCCCCATGTTCGCCCCAGAGCGGGGCGGCGCCCGTCTCAGAAGGTCTTTCCGGCGGTCGCGAAGAGCGCCACGCCGCGCGCGGACAGGTCGAAGGGGGTGATGACGTAGCGCGAGTCGAGGCCGGCGAAGTACGACTCGGGCAGCGGGTAGAGCGCGGTCAGGCCCGGCGCGACGTAGAGGCCGGGGTCGAACGAAGACTTTTCGGTGATCTGGCCGGTCGGCTGAAGCTGCCGGGTCGTGCTCAGCACGCCGTGAAAGCCCAGGCCGGCGTAGGGGCGAATCATCAGGGGGCCGACCTCGAACTCAGCCCCCGCTTCGCCGCCGAGGTAAAACGCGTTGGCGAGGACGACGTCGCTGTAGCGCAGGGGATCGTTCGAGTATTCGGGGTAGGACGCCGTTCGGCCGACCACCTCGGCCCGCCCGCCCAGGTGGTAGACGGCCGTGCCGCCCAGGTACAGGCCCGAGGGCAAGGTCATGCCGCCGCGCACCCCGAGGCCGACGCCTTGCGAGTCGGGCCGCTCGCTGAAGCCGAAGCCGAGCAGGCCCGCGGCGCTGTAGGGCCGGGGGCCCGCGTCGGCCGGCGCGGCCGCGTCGGCCCGGGCCGCGGCCGGCTCTTGCGCCGAGGCGCGGCCGGGGGCGAACGAAAGAAGGAGGGCCGTGGCGGCGAGAGGGGCGGAAGCACGCATGGATCGTTGGGGGGGCCCGGCGCGGGTTACGGCGTCGACCCCGGGCGCGGGCCCGCGCAGCGTTGCTCAGCCGCGCCCCGCGGGCAACGCCCCTCGTACCGGGCGGGGGGCCGCGGCCCAGCGGCCGGCCCCGCCGCCCTCCGCGGGGAGCCCCGCCGCGGGGGAATGCTTCGTGCAGCCGGCCCCCCGGCTCGGCCCGCCGCGCGTGCGGCGCGCGCCCAGCGTCGGAGGCTCGCCCATGAAGACGTTCTCGACGAAGAGCTACTGGCTCGACTCGGCGCCCAGCCGCGGCGCCCCCTCGGCGCTCACCGCCGACCTCCACGTCGACGTCGCCGTGGTCGGCGCCGGCATCACCGGCCTGACCGCGGCGCTCTTGCTCGCGCGCGAGGGCCGCTCGGTGGCGCTGCTCGAGGCGAAGCGGGCGGGCGAGCTCGACACGGGCAAGACGACGTCGCACATCACGGAGCTGCTCGACACGCGCTACTACCAGCTCATCTCCGACTTCGGCGAGGAAGGCGCCCGGCTCGCGGCCGAGTCGCAGCGCGCCGCCATCGAGCGGATCGCCGGCTTCATCAAAGAAGAGTCGATCGAGTGCGCGTTCCAACGGGCGCCGGGCTACCTCTACGCCGAGAAGGGCGGCGACGGCGCCGAGATCGAGCGCGAGCTCGCGGCCCTGCGCCGGCTCGGCCTCGCGGCGGGCCCGGCCGAGTCGACGCCCCTGCCCTTCGCCGTCGAGCGCGCCCTGCGGCTCGAGAACCAGGCGCACTTCCACCCGCGGCGCTACCTCGGGCCGCTCGCCGACGCCTTCACGCGCCACGGCGGCCACCTCTACGAGGGCACGCGCGTCGTCGAGTACGAGGACGGCGAGCCCTGCCGCCTGACGACCGAGGGCGGCCAGGTCGTCACCGCCGGCCGGGTGCTCACGTGCACCTATTCGCCCACGTCCACCCGCTTCGCGCTGCACACCCGCGTCGCGGCCTACCGCACCTACGTCGTCGCGCTGCGCGCCGACGCGGCCCCCGAGGGCCTCTTCTGGGACAACGCCGACCCCTACCACTACACGCGCCGCGAGCCCCTCGACGGGGGCGGCTACCTGCTCATCGTCGGCGGCGAAGACCACAAAACGGGCACCGAGAAGGACACCGCGGGCTGCTTCGAGCGCCTCGAAGACTACGCGCACTCGCGCTTCGGCCCGCTGCTGGTCGCCTACCGCTGGTCGGGGCAAATTCTCGAGACGGTCGACGGGCTGCCCTACGTCGGCCTCGCGCCCCACTCGCGCCACAGCTACGTGGCCACGGGCTACTCGGGCAACGGCATCACCCACGGCACCATGGCCGGCATGCTCCTCGCCGACCTCGCGCTCGGCCGCGACAACCCCTGGGCCTCGCTCTACGCCCCCTCGCGCCTCAAGCCCGTCGCGTCCGCCAAGGACTTCGTGGCCGAGAACGCGGGCGTCGCCGCGCACTTCGTCGGCGACCGGCTGAAGAAGCCCGAGGCGCCCGACGTCGAGCAGGTGCTCCCCGGCGAGGGCAAGCTGCTGCGCAAGGGCGGCGAGACGCTCGCCGTCTTCCGCGAAGAGTCGGGCGCGCTGCGGGTCTGCTCGGCCGTCTGCACGCACCTCGGCTGCCTCGTGCAGTGGAACAACGCCGAGCGCACCTGGGACTGCCCCTGCCACGGCAGCCGCTTCGACACGGACGGCGAGGTCATCAACGGGCCCGCCGTGCGCGGCCTCGAGCGCAAGGCGACCTGAGCGCGCGCCCCGGGGCGGCCCGTCGCGGGCCGCCGCGGCGTCGCCCCCCCCCGCGCGGGCGGGGGCGGCGCCGGCGGGCGGCGGGGGCGTCAGCTGCCCTGGCCGGTCTGCGCGCGGCCGCCGCTGCCGCCGACGAGCACCTTCGAAAGGCAGTCGCGCAGCTGCTGCACGTGCTGCACGTCGGCCTGGCGGATCGTCTCGAGCAGCTGCCTTGCCTCCGCGTTCGTCTGCGCGTCGGAGAGGTACTTGTCGTACGCCTCGAGCCCCTTGCACTTCTCGTGGAGCACGGTCACGAGGTCGTAGGTCAGGTTGTCGAGGGGCGACGTGGCGGTGCCCTGCCCCTGCTGCATCTGACCGCCCGTCGCCTGGTTCTGAGGAGATTGCGCTGTGGCCATCGGAACACCTCTCGTCGTTTCGTCGTTGCTGTGGCGCCGACCGCCCACGCCTGAGGCGTCGAGCGGGCAGAGCCGGGGGACGTGCCTCGGCTGCAACTACGGTGCCCGCACGCCCTCGACGGCGGGCCCGAGCGCGAGCCTTCCGTCGCCTCGGGCCGCGCGGCGCGGCGCGGCGGGCACGGGCCCGGCGCCGGGCAATTGCGCCACAGGCCGCCGCAACGCCGCCACAGGCCCGCGGCGGCCGCGCGGCGCGGCGTTGTATTCAAATTAGTATCGTGATCGAAGCGGGCCCCGGCCCCTGGCGGGGGACTTGCTTCGCCCCGAACCGATGCCGAAGCGACGCCCGGCCGCGCTGACCTTCGCGCTCGCCGCGGCGCTGCTCGCGTGGGGCTGCCGCCGCCCGGCGCCGCCGGCGGCGTCGCGCCCCGGCGCCGCCCCGCCGCCCGCGCCGCTCGACTACGGCTCGCGCATCGCCCCCCTGCTCGCGGCCCACTGCACCGGCTGCCACCGCCCGGGCGGCATCGCCCCGATGGCCCTGACGACGTACGAGCAGGTCCGCGAGCACGGCGCCGCCATCGCCCGGGCGACGCAGTCGCGCTCGATGCCGCCCTGGCTGCCCGACGAGGGCGCCTGCGCCGACCTGAAGGGCACGCGCGCGCTGCCCGACGACGACGTGCGCGCGATCGCGGCCTGGGTCGAGCGCGGCATGCCCCGCGGCCCCGCGCCGGGCGGGGCGGGCGGCGGGGCGGCCCCGCCGGCCGGGGGCGCCGCCGCGGCGGGCGGGCGGGGGCTGCGGGCGGGCGAGGCCCAAATCGTCGTCGCCCCGAAAGAGCCCTACGTGCCGCGCCCCGGGCGCGCCGACGACTACCACTGCTTCGTGCTCGAGCCGCCGCTCGCCGCGAGCGCCGACGTGATCGGCGTGCACGTCGCGCCGGGCGCCCCTTCGCTCGTGCACCACGTCCTGCTGTTCGAGGTGAGCGCCGCGGCCGCCCGCAAGCTCGACGCGCTCGACCGCGCCGAGCCCGGGCCCGGCTACACCTGCTTCGGCGGCCCCGGCATCAACCCGGCCTTCCGCTTCGCCGCGTCGGCGAGCGCCCCGCTCGCCTACGACCTGCAGCTCGTGGCGGCGTGGGCGCCCGGCGGCGGCGCCGCGGGGCCCGTGGCGCTGCCCCCCGGCACGGCGCTGCGCCTGCGGCGCGGCTCGCGCCTGGTGATGCAGGTGCACTACAGCCTACACAACGCGGCGCCCGGCGCGAGCGATCGGACGCGGGTCGAGCTCTTCACCGGCGACGCCGCCGGGCTCCGGCAGGGCCTCTGGGTGCCGCTCGCCGACCGCTCCTTCCGGGTGCCGCCCGGCGCGGGCCCCGACGATCCGCGCGCGGTCGCGGGCGCGCGCCTGGGCGTCGGCCTGCCCCTCAAGGCGTACGGCGTCGCGCCGCACATGCACCTGCGCGGCAAGAGCATCCGCGTCGAGGCGTCGGCCCCCGCGCCCTCGTGCCTCGTCGACGTGCCCCGCTGGGACTTTCACCTGCAAGAAGCCTTCTGGCTCGAGCGGCCCGTCCTCGCGTCCGAGTTCGCCCTGCGCTGCACCTACGACAACCGGCCCGAAGCGCAGCCCGAGGCCCGCGGCGGCGGCCGGGCCAAGGCGCGCGAGCTGCGCTGGGGCGAGGGCACCGACGACGAGATGTGCCTCGCCTTTCTCTACGTCACCCTGCCCTGAGCTTCGGCCCCCCTTGGAACGCGCCTTGCTCGGCCCCCGGGACGCGGCCCCGGACGGAGGGGCCGCCCCGACGCGAGAGGCCGAACGATGAGCGTGCCCCTGTTCGCCTTCGCCGCCGGCGTCGCCGCGCGGCCCGTGCGCACGGTCTACGTGCTCGGCGCCGGCTCGTCGGCCGAGGGCGGCGTGCCGCTCTCGTCGCAGATCTTGCCGGTCGGGCTCGAGCTCCGCCGGGCGCTGCGCGAGCGGGGGGGGCGCGAGGACGGGCGCCACCCCTACCTCGCCCGGCTCGGCGAGGCGCACCGCGAGGCGTTCGACCGCGTCTACGAGTTCATCGCCGGGTGCGTGCAGGGGCTCGAGGGGCCCGACGCGCTCGACCCGGCGGGCCTGCCCACGGTCGACGAGCTCTGGGCGCTGCTCGAGCTCGCCCGCGAGCACCGCGCCCGCTTCGGGTGCGCGGCGGGGGCGGCCGACGTCGGACGCGTGCGCCGCGCGCTCATGGTGCTGCTCTACCACGTGCTCGTCGGCTGCCGCGTCGAGGGGGCCGAGGGGCCCGCGCTGCGCGTGCGCTTCGGCCCGGGGCCGAACCCCTACGGGGGCTTCGTGCGCCTGCTCGGCCCGGACGACGCGGTCATCGCGCTCAACTACGACACGCTGCTCGAGGGGGCGCTGCGCGAGGTCGGGCGCTCGGCCGACTACGGCATCGCGACCGACCGGCGCGAGGAGGCGGTCGAGCCCGCCCTGCTCGTCAAGCCGCACGGCTCGTTCAACTGGCTCTACTGCCCGACCTGCGGCGCGCTGAACGACTTCGGCTGCCGCGACGTCGCCCGCGTCGCCATCGAGCTCGACGACGAGCAGTGCGCCTGCCCCGCCGACGGCACGCCCCGCGAGTACGTCATCGTGCCGCCGAGCCTCGTCAAGAACTACTCGAACCCGCACCTGTCGCAGCTCTGGGCCGTCGCCGCGATGCTCTTGCGCTCGTGCGAGCGGGTCGTGTTCTGCGGCGTCTCGATGGCCGACTCGGACATCTACTTCAAGTACCTCATCAAGCAGGCGACCTCGCTCAACCCCCGCCTGCGCGAGGGGCGGGGCCGCCTCGTCGTCGTCAACCGGACGCGCGACGACGTGCTGCCCTACGTGCGCCTCTTCGGGCCGCGGGCGGTGAAGTCGGTCATCGTGCCCTTCTCCGAGTACGTCGAGCGCGAGGCGGCGCGGGCGCCGCGCTGAGGCGGGGCGCCCCAGGTCGGGTCGCGGTTCGTCGCGCCCCCCGGGGCGCCCCCGGCGTGGTCGCGTTTCGCCGCGCCCCCCCGGGGGCGCCCGGCGGCGCCCGCCCCGGCCGGCAGCGGGCGGCGCACGGCCGAGGACGCGCTCGCGCTCGGGCCGGGCGCCGGGGGGTACGCCTTGTGCAATGCCCTCGAGCTCAGCATGCGGCCCGCGCCCATGTCGACGACCGACGCCACGACGCCCAGCCCCTCGCACGGCACCGCCACGGCGTCAGCGCTCTTCGCCTCGGCGGTGATGACCGCCCAGCTCGTCTCGGGCAAGGCGATGCGGGACGCGTTCTACCTCTCGCACCACGCCTCCTCGTCGCTGCCGAAGATGATGGCGATCTCGTCGCTCGTCTCGGTCGCCCTGGTGCTCGGCGTCTCGCACGCGATGACCAGGCTGTCGCCGCGGCGGGTGGTGCCGGCGCTCGTCGCCCTCGGCGGCGTGCTCTTTTTGGTCGAGTGGCTGCTGACGCCGGGCGCGTCGGTCTTCGCCTCGGCGTTCCTCTACGTGCACATGACGACGCTGGGCTCGACCGTGACGGCGAGCTTCTGGGCGCTCGTCAACGAGCGCTTCGACCCGCACACCGCCAAGCAGGTCATCGCGCGCATCGGCGCCGGCGGCACCGTCGGGGGCATCGTCGGCAGCCTGCTCGCCTGGCGCGTGACGGCCTCGCGCGGCGGCGACCGCTTCATGCTGCTCGCGCTCGCCGGCATGAGCGCGCTCAGCCTCGTCGGCGTCTGGCGCCTGGGCCGGCACCGGCCCTTCCGCGTCGCCCCGCCCGAGCCCGCCGCCGAGCCGGGCGCCGAGTCGGGCCCCGGCCGGCCCTCCGGCCCGCCTTCGCTGTCGGGCGCCGACAAGCGGCCGCTGCCCCGCATCGCCCTCGAGGCCTTCCGCGACAAGCCCTACCTCCGGCAGCTCGCCTTCATCGTCGGGGCGATGGCCCTCGTCTCGACGGTGCTCGACTACCTGCTCGGCGCCCGCGCCGAGATCGAGTTCGGCGACGGCCCCGCGCTCTACACCTTCTTCGCCCTCTTCCACGTCTCGGTCTCGCTGCTCTCGTTCGTCGCCCAGACCGCCCTCACCTCCCGCGCGCTCGACCGGCTCGGCCTCGCGGGCACGACCTCGACGCTGCCCGCGTCGCTCGCGGCCGGCGCGGCCCTCGCCTTCGCCGCGCCGGGGCTCGCCGCCATCGCGCTCGTGCGCGGCGCGCACGGCGTGCTGCAGAACTCGCTCTTCCGCTCGGGGTACGAGCTGCTCTACACGCCCGTCGAGCCGACCCGCAAGCGGGCGAGCAAGCTCATCATCGACGTCGTCTTCGACCGCGCCGGCGCGGCCCTCGGCAGCGGCTGCGCGTACCTGGCGGTGTTCCTGCTGCCCGAGAAGGCGCACCTCGCGCTGCTCGGCGCCGTCGCCGCCGTCTCCGCCGCCGCGCTCGTCGCCGCCCGCTTCATCCACCG
This sequence comes from Polyangiaceae bacterium, assembly GCA_035762175.1. Lineage (GTDB taxonomy): Bacteria > Myxococcota_A > Polyangia > Polyangiales > Polyangiaceae > DASTPP01. The sequence continues at coordinate 52,516 of DASTPP010000294.1, forward strand.
CGGCTACGTCGCCTCGCTCGCCGAGAGCCTGCGGCGCGGCCTCATCACCCTCGAGGCGCGCGAGGTCTTCGACGCGACGACCCGCAGCGCCCTCGCCGGCCACAGCGGCGCGACGCCCCTGCCGATGCCCGCCCCGCCGCTGCGCCCGTGGCCCGCCCGCTTCCCCTGGGTCCGGCGCCCGCGGCCGCTGACCGCGCCCGCGCCCCCCGCCGACCCCTCGACCGACCCCACGCTCCGCGCCGTCGCCGACCTGCGCTCGGCCGACCCGGCCCGCGCCCGCCGCGCGCTCCTCGCGGGCCCGCTCGGGCCCGAGCTCGCCGCCCACGCCCTGCCCCTGCTCGCCCAGGACGAGCTCGCCGCCGAGGCGGCGCGGGCGCTGCGCGAGGCGGCCCCGCGCTGCGTCGGGCTCCTGCTCGACGCGCTGCTCGACCCGACGACCCCGCTCGCCCTGCGGCGCGCCCTGCCCCCCATCCTGCGCGGGCTCCCCTCGCAGCGCGCCGTCGACGGCCTCACCGAGGCGCTCGCGAGCGACGACTTCCTCGTCCGCTACCGCGCCGCCGTCGCCCTCGCGACCACGGTGAGCGAGCAGCCCGCGCTCGCCCCCCGCGAGCATGCCCTGCACGCCGCCCTGCTCGCCGAGCTCGAGGAGGGCCGGCGCAACGCCGCCCTGCCCGACGGCTACGCCGGCGAGCAGAGCGACCACTTCGCCGACGAGGCCTGGGGCACGCCCGTCGCGCACTCGCTGCGCTTCGTCTTCACCCTGCTCGCGCTGCTCTACGAGCGCGAGCCCATCGAGATCGCCTTCCGCGCGCTCGGCGCGAGCGACGAGGCCCTGCGCGGCACCGCCCTCGAGTACCTCGACAACGTCCTGCCCGGCGCCATCCGCGAGCAGCTCTGGCCGCTGCTCGACGACCGCGGCCCGCCGGCCCGCCACGCCTCCGCGCGCTCGGCCGTCGACCTGCTCGACGACCTCAAGCGCTCGGCGCCGCTGCTCTCGGCCGTGCGCAGGGTCGTCGAGGGCGCGACCCAGCCGCCCCCGCCGAAGCCCGAGCCCTCGCGCGCCTAACCCCCGCCGGGCGGCGCGAGCCCGCGCCGAGCCCGCCTCGCCCTCAGCCCGGCACGCCGCGGGCGAGCCCCGCGCGGGCCCGCCGCCCGGCGTCGCCGCCGCGGCGCGCCGAGCGCCGCAGGTGCCGCCAGACGAGCAAGAGCCCGCAGACGCCGTTGACGAGCATCAGCGCGTTCGTCAGCACGAAGACCCAGTTCTTGACCGACCAGCTGTAGATCACGAAGCCGGTCGAGGCCGCGATCTGCCCGACGAAGAGCCAGCGCGAGACGCCCTCGCCCACCCCTTCGCGCCATTGTTTGTAAACCTGCTTGCCGACCGTAACGACGAGGATCAGCGAGCTTACCCAGCCGATGATTTCTGCGCCCACGCGGGGCTGCCAAGCAAGCGCCGTTCCCCGAACCGCGCCCCCGCGCCCCGGCCGGCCGCGGGCCGCTCGAAGCGAGCCGCGCGCCGCGGCCCCGACGACGCGCCCGGGGCGGCGAGGCTCCCCGCCTGCCATCGCGCCACGGGCCCAGCGAAGACGACCCCCCGCGGGCCTGCCGGCGGGGGGCGCCGAGCGAGAAGACCTGGGCCACCCGTCGCCCCCAACGACGAACCCCCCGCCGGCAAGCCGACGGGGGGTCCGGGCGCCCCTTCGCGGGGCCTGCGGGCGCGAGCGGGCCCGGGCGCGCCGCTCAGACCGAGTTGGCGCTCGTGTGGTTCGAGTGGTTCGCGGAGACGCCGTTCTGCAGCTTCTCGCCGGTCTGCAGCTTCTCGGCGACGACGCCCTGCACCTTCTCCATGGTCTCGTGGGCGGCCTCCTGCGCGCGGTGAATGAGCTTGTCGCGCGCCTGGCCCATCAGGCGGTCTTCCTTCTGGGTGCGGGGCAGCGCGAGGCCGACCGCGACGCCGGCGAGCAGCGCGATGGCGCCGAGGGCGAGCGGGTTGGTCTCGTACGTGCTTTGCACGCGGTCCTCGGCCCGGCGCACGCCGTAGCGGGCGCGCTCGGCGATGTCCTCGGCGGTGCCGCGGGCCCGGACGGCGAGGTCGCTCGCCGCGTGCTGCGCCCGGTGCGTCGCCTCGCGGGCGCGCTCGGCCAGATCGTGGGCGGTGTCCTGCGCGCGGTGCGCCACGTCGCGGGCGCGGTCGCCGACCTGGTGCGCCACCTCGCGGGTGCGGTCGCCGACCTGGTGCACGGCCTCGCCGACGGCGCCCTGGGCGCGGTGCATGGCCTCGCCCGCGCGCTCCTTCATCCGCACGAGCCGGCCCTGCTCGTCGTAGGTCTGCAGGTCGTCGCGGCCGTAGCGCGGGTCGTAGTCGGCGCCCGCGACCTCGTCGGCGTACAGGTAGTTGCTCGAGCCCGAGGGCCGGCCGTCGGCGTAGCGGTAGTCGCGGCCCTCGACGTAGCGGTAGTCGGCGCGCGGCAGCGCGCGGGGCGAGGACCGGCGGTTCATCAACAGCCACCCGAGGCCGATGCCCACCAGGGCGACCGGGATGGGGTTGGCCCGGATGGTTTCGACGAACGATTCGCCGGCGTGCTCGACCGAGTCTGTGGCGTTATGTACCATGGTTTCGACCTTTCCGACGGTGGCCTCGCGAAGCTTGTCCTTCGCCTCGCGAATCTCTTCCTTGACCTTGTCTTTGAGCTCGTCGATCTGCTCGCGCAGCTCTTCCTTGAGCTTCTCTTTCACTTCGTGCAGCTGGTGCTGCGCCTGGCTCTTCAGCTCCTCGGGCCGCAGCTTGTCTTGAATCGCGCCGATGGTCTCGCTCATCTGCGCGCGCGTGCGCTCGATGTCGGCGCGAATCTTCTCGGGGTCGTCTTCGGTCGGGGCGCCCGCCGTCGGGGCGAGCTCGTCGTTGGCACTCATCGAACTTGCTCCTTCGCCCAGCGGGCGTCCTCTTTGAGGGTCTCCACCGTCTGGCGCGGCACCGGGTCGACGTGCTTGAGCGCCGTCAGCCCGCCCTTCGCCATCACCCCGCCGACCGCCACGAGGGCGCCGCCCACGAGCAGCGACGAGAGCCAGAGCGGGAGCACCGCCGCCAGCGCGATCGCGATCGCGGCCGCCACCAGCGTGAGCCCCACGAGCGCCAGGACGGCGCCGGCGCCGATGACGCCCGCGCTCTTGCCGACGTGCGACACCTTCTGTGATAGCTCGACCTTGGCGAGCTGAACTTCTTTCGAGACCAGCGTGTTCGTCTCGCGGGCGAGCTCGGTGACCAGATCACCGAGCGATCGCTCGTCGCCGACGCGCACGGGCTGCATCGCGGTCGAAAATGTCGACGACTGGGCCATAACGGCTTCCCCGTACTACCGGAGCCCGACCCCTTTTCGGAGGCGGGCTTGCCCGTGCCGGGCAGCGTCGTGCCCGACTTGTTGATGTCGCCCTCGAGGCTCGAGCCCGTCGCCGTCGTCGACGGGGTGCCCGAGACCGCCCCGAACGTGCCGCCCGCGCTCACGCCGCCGCCGACGCCGCCGCCGACGCTCGCCGTGCCCGTCGCCGTGCTCGTACCGAGGCCGGCGTTGCTCACCGCCCCCGAGCCCGCCCCGTAGCTGCCGCCCGTGCTCGTGCCCGAGCCGACGCCCGAGCCCGACCCGTAGGTGCCGCCCGTGCTCGTGCCCGAGCCGCCCATGCTGCCCGAGCCCGCCCCGTAGCTGCCGCCCGCGCCCGAGCCCGAGCCGACGCCCGTGCCCGAGCCGTACGAGCCGCCCGTGCTCGTGCCCGACCCGTAGGTGCCCCCCGTCGGGCGGCTGCCGGTGCCGGCGTCCGACCCGACGTTGCGGCCGCCGGTGCCCGACCCGTACGAGCTACCCGAGCCGTACGTGCCGCCCGTGCCCGAGCCCGAGCTGCCGCCCGTGCCCGAGCCGTAGCTGCCGCCCGTGCCCGAGCCCGAGCCGTACGAGCCGCTGGTGCCGTAGCCGCCGCCGCTCACGCCCCGCCCGGACGTCTGGCCGCCGCGGTAGTCGCGGCCCGGGCCCGTCGCGAACTGCTGCTGGGTGCGCACGCCCTCGCGCGTGCCGTACGAGCCGCCGTAGCTCACCCGCTCGCCGCCGGAGTAGCCCGTCCGGGGCTCGTCGCGGATGTGATCGTACGAGTTCTCGGGGAGGTAGCCGCCCGCGTAGGCCGGCGCCGGCGCCGAGGCCTTCAAGAAGCGGGCGCCCACCAGGCCGAGCAGGAACGCGCCGCCGAGGAAGATGACCGGCTCGCGGCGGGCGAAGCCCTCGGCCTCCTCGACGAGCTGGCCGACGTTGCTCGTCATCACGTAGTCGGAGATGCGCTCGATCTGGTCGGCGAGGCCGTCGACGTACTGCGTGACGCCGAGCTGGTCGCGGTCGCGCAGGCTCTCGCCCGTCTGCCGGATCGCCGTCGCCACCGAGCTGAGCCCCTGCGCGGCCTTCTCCTTCTTGTCTTCGAGCTTGGTGGTGACTTGCTGCTTCGCCTGGCCCGCCACCTCGCTCGCCACGTGCTTGGCGTCTTGGACGATGGCCTTGCCCGCCTCGGTGACGGCGCCGGTCGTCTGCGATGTAGTCAGCCCGGTCCCGGTCGCGATCGTCGATGTGCCGGGCTGTCCGGAAAGGGAGGATTGCTTCTCGTTCATGGTGGCTTCCTCACATGTGGAGGGCTCCCCGCCGCGGGCGTAGGGCCTCGATCCAAATGGGTAAACTGGGCGCGAGCTCTCGCTCGGTGACTGCGTCAACCGTCTCCGTGAGCATCGCGCGTGCCACCGCCACCGCCCGCCCAGCCGCGGCCGGGCGGGCGCCGTACTACGCCTGAGATTGTCGTAGAGCGCGTCAACGCCGCGCGCGAGCGCCCAGCTCGAACCCGTCAACTCCCCGCAACGCGGGGCGCGGGCGGCGTTCCAAAGGGCCCCACTGGTTCACCTTGCCCCAGGCGCGGACGAGCCCCCTGCCCCGGAAACTAAGCCGACGCCCCAACAAGGCCGCCACAGCCTGCACGCTCAGCTACGAAAACGCCACAACCGGCGTGGCCCCCCGCCCGCGGGCGCGCTGCTTACCTCATTGTACCCCGGCGCTCACCCGGGCTCGGTACGGCCTGGGCGCACGAAACGAGCGCCCCGCTCACCGCCTCGCGTCGCTTCTCATCGGGCAGCCCCGCCCCTTGCCCGGGCGGGCCCCCCGGCCTCGCTACGCCGCCTCTTTGCCCGTGCCGAGCGGCCGCGACGCCTTTCCGCCGCCTTCGCCGAAGAGCAGCGGCTTGTTCGGAGCCTGCCCCTCGGCCGAGCGCCGGCGCCGGCGCTCGCTCTCGTCACGGCGCCGCTCGAGGTGGGGGCGCAGCGCGGCCTTGGCGGCGGCGCCGTAGAGCCAATGGCGAATGGGGTTCGTGCCGTCGTTGGGCACGAACTCGCGCCAGACGCCGTAGCCCTCGACCGCGAAGAGGCCGAGCTCTCGCGCCAGGCGCCCCACCACCTGCCCCGAGACCCCGAACTCGCGGCCGATCGAGCTCGCCGTGAAGTACTCGCTCGTGTCGACCGTGCGCGTGATGACCACCGACTCGCCCGGCCGCAGCGTCAACGCCCCCGCCGGCGTGTCGAGCGCCGCCATCGGGCCCTCGTCGCCCCCGCCCCCGCCCGCCCCCTTCGCCGGGCCGTACGCCGGCGCCGCCGCGAGCGCCCCGTTCACCGCGCGCGCGCCCAGCACCTCGGCCGCCATGCGCACGGCCGTCAGCCCCGCCTCGAGTGACTGACGCGCCAGGCCGAGCGCGCGGTAGCGCGCGTCGACGAAGGCCTCGATGATCGGCCGCATCACCCCCGGCCGGCCCCGCGCCGCGGACCGCGCGCACACGAGCAGCGCCTGCTCTTCGGTCAGCCAGTATTCGCGCCCGCCCGGGTCGGCGGCGCTCGCGCTCGGGCGCGAGACCAACTCGCCGAGCTCGCCCGCCTCGGCCAGCTTGCGCACCAGCTTGCGCACCGCCAGCGGCCGCCCGTACCCGAGGCAGGCGCCGAGGCTCACGTCGAGCGCGCGCGCCTTGTTGTCGGGCCACGTGAGGAGAAAGAGCTGCCCCTCGGCCTGCTCGACCTGCGCCGCCGCCGAAGCCCCCTGCTTTTGCATTTCGTACATCGTCTTTGCCAACCGCGGTCATGCCCCGGGACGCCGGCCCCGCGACGCGGCCCAACGCCCTCGCCCCCCGAGCCGGTCGGGGGCCCCGCCCCGGGCCAAAGTGCCCGGGCGCCGTCGGGCCCACGCCCCCCTAGAGGCCGCCCCAACCTAACCACGCTTCGACGTCGCGTTAGGCCCGACGCTCACTCTTTCTACCGCCAAGCGCTCTGCCCTACCCCCTAGCATGCCGCGAAATTGCAGCTTCGCGCAAGGCAGCCACGGACAAATAATGTCTGCCATGCGACCCGCCGCGGCGCCCGCCGGGGGGCCGACCGAGGTACGCCCTTTGCTCGACTCGGTCATCACCATGCGCTGGGATGACAACCACGAGAGCCCTGACGTCATCGACCGCCGCGGCGAGCGCGGCCCCGCCCTCGGGGGCCTCGGCGGCGGCGTCCTCACCTTCTTGCCCCTGCTGATGCGCTCGCCCATCGGCTGGGTCGTCTTGCTCGCCCTCGGCGCCTGGTGGCTCTTCTCGGGCGGCCTCGGCGGCGGCGGCTCGGCCCGCCCCGGCGGCCCGCCCCGCCCCGCCGCGAACGCCGTCGCCCCCGCCGGCGAAGACAAGATGAAGAGCTTTGTCTCTTTCGTCTTCGACGACGTCCAAAAAACCTGGGAGCGCGAGTTCGCCGAGTCGGGCCGCACCTACCGCCGCTCGAAGCTCGTGCTCTTTAGCAACGCCACCCAGACCGCCTGCGGCGCCGGCCGCTCGGCCACCGGGCCCTTCTACTGCCCCGCCGACGAGCGCGCGTACATCGACCTCAGCTTCTACCGCGAGCTCTCCGGCCGCTTCGGCGCCAGGGGCGACTTCGCCCAGGCCTACGTGCTCGCCCACGAGGTCGGCCACCACGTCCAGCATCTGCTCGGCACCACCGACCGCGTCAGCCGCGCCCGCGGCGACCAGCGCGGCGAGACGAGCGCGTCGGTGCGGCTCGAGCTGCAGGCCGACTGCTACGCCGGCGTCTGGGCCCACTCGACCGGCCAGCGCAACCTGCTCGAGAGCGGCGACATCGACGAAGCCCTCGGCGCCGCCTCCGCCATCGGCGACGACCGGCTGCAGCGCCAGTCGACCGGCACCGTGACCCCCGAAACGTGGACGCACGGCTCTTCGCAGCAGCGGACGCGCTGGTTCCGGCAGGGGTACGAGAAGGGCGACCCGGCCGCCTGCGACACCTTCGCGGCCGGCGCCATCTGATACCACCCCTGCTTGCTGCGGCCAGGAACGCGGCGCCGCGCGCGCCGCCCCGAAGGCCCCCTGCCCGGGGGCCTTTCGCTTTTGTCGCGCTCGACCCCGCGACGCCCCCGCCGCCCGGACGCGCCCCGCGAGACGAACGCCCCGACCCACGCCTTCGAGGCCAAGCGAATCGAGCACCTGGCCTCATGCCTTCCAGGCCAAGCGAAGGGTCGCCCGGCGAAGCCGACCCGCGCGGCGGTCGATCCAAAAAGAAAGGCCCGGCGATGAAGCCAGGCCCTCCCCCCGAACGCCCCACCCGACCGGAGCCGAGGCGCCCGCGAAGGCGCGCCCGAGCCCGAACGGGCGGGCGCTCGCGCCGTCGCCCGCGGGCCTCGTCGGCCCCGAGCGGCGGCGCGGTTCAGCTCCCGCCGGTCGTCGTCGGCGTCCAGCTCGGCGGGTCGCTCGCCGGAAAGCTCTCCTCGGACGCCTCCTCGACCGGATCGGGCGCGTGGCCCGGCTTCAAGGGCACGTCGGGACTGCCTCCGCGCTCGACGGGCGTCTTCGGCGGCTGCAGGTGTTCGTTCGGATCGTTCTTCGTTTCGTTCTTTTCTTTCATAGCGATCTACCTCTCCCCCGGCGGTTCGCAGCAAAGAGCGCGCCGACGCCACCTTTGTTGGGCTCGCGTGGGGCGTCTGGGGCCGCGCGGGGCAATGCGCCCCGAGCACGGCGTCAGCACGTGCAGGGCGCGGGCCCCGGGCGGCGGAAGCGACAAAGCGCGGCGCCCCCGGCGGCCGCGGGCGCGGCGCCGCGGCCCCGCGGGCGGGCGGCACCGCTCTTGCTGGCTACCGGCGACGGTGTGCGCCGGGCACCGCTTGCTCGTCGAGACGTTTTTTCTCTGGTTGGTCAAGGACCATTACCATGGTTTCTGTCGCAACTCGATTGCGTCCGCTGTTCTTCTGCACTCTCTTCGCGCCCTTCGTGGCCGCGGCGGGCCTGACCGCGTGCGGCGATGACGACGACGACGGCGTCGCCGGCCGCAGCGGCTCGGGCGGCTCGGGCACCGGCGGCTCGGGCACGGGCGGGACGGGCACCGGCGGCTCGGGCACGGGCGGGACGGGCACCGGCGGCTCGGGCACGGGCGGAACGGGCACGGGCGGAACGGGCACCGGCGGCTCGGGCACCGGCGGCTCGGCCGGCGGCGCCATGGGCGCGGGCGGCGCGGGCGGCGGCGCCGGCGGTGCGGCGGGCGCGAGCGGGGCGGGCGGGGCGGGCGGGGCGGTCGTGCCGCCCACCGAGCTCGACGACGCGGGCGTGGTGAGCGTCATCAGTAAGGCCAACGAGGGCGAGATCGCCCAGGGCCAGATCGCCTCGAGCAAGGCCGAGCGGGCCGAGGTCAAGGCCTTCGGCCAGCACATGGTGGTCGAGCACACCAATGCGCAGACCAAGCTGATGAGCGTGGCGAAGGCCGAGGGCATCACGGCCGAAGAGAACGCCCTCAGCCGCATGCTCGAGTCCCAGTCCGACCTCATCGTCAACCAGCTGCTCGGGCTCTCGGGCCCGACCTTCGACGAGGTCTACCTCGACTCTCAAATCGTGCAGCACGAGGGCGTCCTGTCGCTCATCGATTTGACACTCCTGCCGAGTACGGACTCGGGCCCGCTGCAGGGCTACCTGCTCGAGGTTCGGGTGCGCGTCGCACAGCACTTGCAAGAAGCCCGGGGACTCCGCGACGGCCCCTGATCCGGGCGTGCGGCGGCGCGGCGGCCCGGCCCCGCGCGACCGTTCTTCGTTTTTTCGAATCTTAAGCCCCCCGGGGCGGCGCGGGGCCGCCCCGGCCCCCCACCCTCCGCCCCGAGGACGAGGTTATGACGCTCGATCTACGCAACGAAAAGGGCACGCCCCTCGACCGGCAGCGCTTCACCTGGCGCGAGCTCGTCTCGCCGCCTATCAGCAAGCTCGACGACGACGCCTTCACGCGCGTGCGCATCATCTTGATGAACGGCATCGAGCTCGGCTCGAACCGGACGCTGCACTCGATGGCGCGCATCAACGGGCCGCTGCGGCGCGAGCTCGCGCGCGTGCGGCGCGTCGAGCAGCACCAGGCGACGATGGTCAACTGGCTGCTGCCCGCCGACCAGTCGCCGCTCGAGACGACCATCGCCTACGAGCAAGTGGCCATCGAGGTGACGGCGAGCCTCGCGCTCAACGAGCCCGACCCCTACCTGGCCCAGAACTACCGCTTCGGCCTGCTCGAAGACTTCGACCACCTCTACCGCTACTCGGCCCTGCTGGACCGGCTGACGGGCAAGGACGCGAACAACATCTTGCAGAGCTACACCGACGTGCGGCCCGGGCGGCCGACCATCGTCGAGCACCGGCACCCCGACGACGACGTGCGCCGGCCCTACGACCGCCGCGCGGCCGCGCCCATCACCAAGCTGAACGCGCTCACGCTCGTGTACGGCGAGCAGCAGACGCAAGACTACTACATGAACATCGGGCCCCTCTTCGCCGACCCGCTCGCCCGGCAGCTCTACGCCGAGATCGCGTCGATCGAAGAGCAGCACGTCACCCAGTACGAGTCGCTGCTCGACCCGGACGAGACGCTGCTCGAGAAGTGGCTCCTGAACGAGGCCTGCGAGGTCTACAACTACTACAGCTGCGTCGCCTACGAGACGAACCCCCGCATCAAGGCCATCTGGGAGCGCTTCCTCGACTACGAGCTCGGGCAGCTGCGCCACGTGATGGGCCTGATGCAGCAGCTCGAGGGCCGCGACCCGGCCGAGCTCTTGCCGGCCACGCTGCCCGAGCCGATCAAGTACGAGAGCCACCGCGACTTCGTGCGCGAGGTTCTGCGCGACGAGGTCGACCTGCGCGCGTGCGGCGACGAGATCGTGCCCCTCGAGCGCGACGGGCGCGCTTCGATTGCGTACCGCGACCACATGAACTCGCAAGGCTCGCCGAGCGAGACCGTGGCGGCCGGCTACCGCTGGGCGCCGGGCACCGAGCAGTCGCCCGAGGCGCCGGCGCGGTCGCAGAAAGGGATGGCGGCACAATGAAGAACGGCAACGTTAGCATCCGCGTCGGCACGAACCGCACGGGCGTCGGCACCTCGCCGCTGCTCACCCAGGCGATGCTCGCGAGCGTCGCCGAGGGCCTGCCCAGCTCGCCCGGCAACTCGGGCGCCGTCGCCGCCGTCCGCATCGACTACGCGCGGCAGGCCGAGCCGCTCGGCACGATGCCGCCGCCGGCGACGCTCAAGGGCGTCTTCAAGACGGCGGTCGAGGTGCTCAAGGGCAACAAGCCCTCGTTCTTCCTCGACAAGGTGGGCGAGCGGCTCGCCTTCGAGCGCACCGGCAGCCGCCTCTACGAGGCGGTCATCTCGAAGTTCGACGCCTACGGCACCTGGGACGGCGGCCCGGGCCGCGCCGAGCTCGTCGCCATCTGGGCCGACGAGGTGTCGCACTTCGAGCTCTTGAACCAGGCCATGTTGCGCCTCGGCGCCGACCCGACCGCCATGACGCCCTCGGCCGACCTCGCGGCCGTGGCGAGCATGGGCCTGCTGCAGGTCGTGACCGACCCCCGCACCAACCTGGCGCAGACCCTGCAGGCCGCCCTCATCGCCGAGCTCACCGACAACGATTCCTGGTTGACGCTCACCGACCTGGCGGCAAGCCTCGGGCACGACGAGCTCGCGGCCGAGTTCCAGCGCGCCCACCGCGCCGAAGAGATGCACCTTGCCGCGGTGCGACAGTGGGTCACCGCCCACGCGCTCGCCGAAGCCAAGCGCGGCGACGCGTCGCCCTGATCGCCGCGGCGCCCCCCGGCGCGGCCCCGCACGGAAGAGGGCGTTGCAAAACGAGGCCGGCGCCGCCCCCGACGGAAGTCGGGGGCAGCGTTCGCCCGCGGAAACGGCGTGCAAAGCCCTGCCGGAGGCAGGGCTCGCTCGCCGCGCGCCGCTTCGCTCGCTCGCCCGGCAGGCAGTGCCCTTGGGAGCCCGACCCCCGGCGAGGGGGCGGGCTTTGCGCGCCGAATCGGCCCGCTTCCGCGCGGCACGCGAGGGCGTTCGCTGCCCCCGGCTTCAGCCGGGGGCCGCCAGCGGGCACGTTTCGCAACACCCTCGTCGAGTCCGGGGCCGGTAGCCCGCCCCGGTCGCGCGGCTACGAGAACGCCCGCAAGAGCGGCGTCCGGCGCCCCGAGGGCTGCCCGGCCGTCGTCGGCAGCTCGCCCGCTTCGGCGCGCTGGCGCAGGCGGCGCAGGGCCTCGCCGAGCAGCTCTTTGGCGCCGCCCGCGAGCAGGCGCCCGAGCGCGCCCTCGGGCCCGACCGCGCCGCCGTCGTAGCGCAGCGTCAGCGTCAGCTCGGTGCCCTGCCCCCCCGGCGCCGGCAGCACGCGCGCCCCGATCGAGGCATCGGCCACGCCGCCCGAGCGCGTCCGCCAGGTCATCACTTTGCCCGGCATCTCTTCGATGAGGTTCATGTCGAAGCCGAGCTCGCCGAGCCGCGGGAGTCGCAGCGCCCAGCGGTAGCGGCCCTCGCTTCGGTCGACCCGTAGTACGCCCCCGAAGAGCGTCGAGAGCTCGGCCGGATCGCGCAAAAGCTCGTACATCGTTTCGGCCGGCGCCTGCACGAGGACGGTGCGCTCGACGAAGGTGGGCCCGGCCGAGCCCGCGGTCGAGACGCCGAGCGCCCCGTAGAGCGGGCAGACGCCCCGCGCGCCCCGCAGGCCGAGGCCGCCGCCGAGCGCGATCAGCGCGAGGCCGAGCGGGCCGCGGCGCAGCAGGCCATAGATCGCGAGGGCGCCGCCGACGGCGAGCGAGGCCGCGCGCTCGTAGCGGTGTACATTCTTGGGCGCGTCGCGCGCCGTCAGCCAATCGCGGCCCCGCGCGGGGGCCGGCAACGAAGTCATCGGGGCGGTCAAGGTCATCGCGTGGTCTCCGGGTAGGTCCGCCGCAACGGAGGCGAGGGGGCGAGATCGTTCAAGCGCCGGGCCACCGCCCCCGGCGTGGTCGCGCGCGCCCCAGGTGCTTAACCCCCCGAGCGCGCTCGGGCCCGGAAGCCGTGAGTGTGGCGGAAATGTCATCTCAGACAAAAACGCCACAAAGGCCGGACGCGCTACCCGCTCCGGTCACGGCCCCGGCCCGACCCCAAGGTCTCCGAGGTGCGTTCCGGCTGAGCAAATAGTGCGCCAGCTCTCTAACCATCGTGGGATACATGCGGATACGTAGTCGGGCCTCGCCCCCGCGCCCCGCTGTCAGACGCCTTGGCGGCATACGCCGTGCAGCTCAAGCGCGCGAATTCAGTGCCCGCAAAACGCAGCGCGGGCGCTCGAACGAAACGCGATTCGCGCCCGCGCGGCAGCGGGCGCCGGGACCGCCGGAGGTGACCACGTGAAACGACCCAACCAGACGACCCCAGCGCGCAAAAACGCCCCGAACGGCGGCCCCGGCCGGCTCGCCTCCGAAGGCGAGGCGGACGGCACCGTCGACCCCAACGACTCGGGCGGCAAGCCCGTGCCCACCGTCGACGAGCCGCGGCTCGATCCGCAGATCGTACCCCCCCCCAACACCGGAGCGAGGCCATGACGTTCAAGCCCAAGAAGGTCTCTGACCAAGTCATCGTCATCACCGGCGCCACCAGCGGCATCGGGCTCTGCACCGCCAAAATGGCCGCCGCGCGCGGCGCCAAGCTGGTGCTGGCGGCGCGCAACGAGGACGACCTGCTGACCGCGTGCGAGGAGGCCCGCGCCCTCGGCGGCACCGCCCGCCACGTGGTCGCCGACGTCGGCGACCCCGACGCCGTGCAGAGCATCGCCGAGACGGCCATCACGGCCTTCGGCCGCATCGACACCTGGGTGAACAACGCGGGCGGCTCGATCTACGGCCGCATCACCGAGATCGACCTCGGCGACATGCACCGCCTCTTCGAGACCGACTTCTGGGGCGTCGTCTACGGCAGCCGCGTCGCCGTCGGCGCCATGCGCGACAAGGGCGGCGTGCTGATCAACATCGGCAGCATCGTCTCGGACCAGGCGATACCCTTGCAGGGCATCTACTCGGCCTCCAAGCACGCGGTCAAGGGCTTTACCGACGCCCTGCGCATGGAGCTCATGGAAGAAGGCGTGCCCGTCGCCGTCTCGCTCATCAAGCCCTCGGCGATCGACACGCCCTTCATCAAGCACGCCAAGAACTACATGGACGTAGAGCCCAAGTTCCCGCCGCCGGTGTACCACCCGGACGTGGTGGCGGAGGCCATCTTGGCCTGCGCCGAGCGTCCCCGCCGCGAGCTGACCGTGGGCGGCGGCGGGCGCATGCAGACCGCGCTCGGCACCGTCGCGCCCGGCCTGACCGATTGGGTCATGAGCAAGACCATGGTCCGCGCCCAGCGCAGCGAGCTGCCGCCCCGCCACCGCGACACGCTCTACGGCCCCTCGGCCTACGACGGCGGCGAGCGGGGCGGCTACGAGGGGCACGTCCTGCGCTCGAGCGCCTTCACCGCCGCGCGCCTGCACCCGATGACCTTGCTCGCCGCCCTGACCGGCCTCGGCCTCGCGACCTTCGGCGCGATGCGCGCCAGCATCCTGCGCGGCAGCCGCCGACGCAGCCAGCCCCCCTCCCTCGGCCCCGCCCGCTCGCCCCTCGCGGCCCCGAGCACCCCCCCGAGGCCCCGGCCGCGGGTGGCGCCGCCCCCGTCGGCGTACGACCCCTCGTACGTCCGACTCGCCGACGGCATCTGACGGCCGGCCGACCGATCGGAGCCGGAAGCCCCGGGCCCCCGACGATTCACCGCCGGGGCCCGGGCGATGTCTGACGAAAGCGGGCCAACGGCGGCTCGGGCGCGAGCCGCCCCGGGGCGAACGAGCTCGCGACTCGCCCCGCGCCCCCTCCGCCGGCTCCAAAAAGAAAAGGGGCGGTGCTAGCCTCTGTCGGGCCCGCACCGCCCCAACAAGGCGGCATGGTGGGGTGCTCGGCACTTACTCGCTGCGGAGCTCCCCGTCGGCCTCGCCGTGCTCTTCTCGCGAGCCGCTGCGCGCCTGCGCCCGCTCGACGTCGAAGGGCACCGAGGGCGGGGGCGCCGAGCTCTCGCGGGCGCCGACCTGGCTCACCTGGCCGCCCTTGCGACCGGCCGCGCGCGCCTCTTCGGAGGTGAACTGGTGGGCGGTGCCCTTCTCGTGCGCCGCCTGCCCCCCCTTGCGCCCCGCGACGCGGGCCTCTTCGGGGGTAAACTCGTGCGCCGTGCCCTTGGCGTGCGCCGCCTGCCCGCCCTTGCGGCCGGCGATGCGGGCCTCTTCGGGGGTAAACTCGTGGGCGGTGCCCTTGGCGTGGGCGGCCTTGCCGCCCTTGCTCGCGATCTCACGCTGTTTCTCAGGGTTCATGCTAGCGAACCCGCGCCGTCGGCTGCTCATGACTCCTCCTGCATGGGTTGAAACGTAGGTCTCGTTCCGTTACGTGGTTCCGTGTTCCTGCCTAAGGGTGCCTCTGCAGATTCAGTGCCACGGACGAGTTAGCCCCCGCCGAGACGCGCCGGGCGACGAGGCCCCGGGGGCCCCGGCGACGCCAACCTCGGGCGTGCTCCCCCCCGGCCGCCTGTTCGTACGCAGGGCGATCGGCCTCGCGCTCATCGACATTTGCGACGCAGCAAGGGCGGCGCTGTGGCACCGCGTCTCAAGGGGCCGGCCCCGAACCTTTCGGCCCCGCCTCACGCGACCGCACCCCCTCGGCCCCGGGCCAACGCCCCGCCGAGGCCTCGCCCGCAGATAAGGCCGCCCCAAAGCGTGGCGCAACGACCGTCTCGCTTGCCCCCGCACAGCGGCGCCACGTGCGGCGGGTCGACGCGGCCGCGCGCAAGGCCGCCACGCCCCCGCCCGGCTTCGCGCGATGACGGACCGCCGGCGCCCGCGCGCAGGTCCGCCACGCTTTTGCGCCGACGCGTTCCCCGATCGTGCGCACACCTTGCACGAAGGCCCGCAAGGTGTGCGCAAACCAGCATTTCGTCATCACGAAGAACGTATCGCGCCCCCCGCGGCGCGAGCTCAGCCGCTGACCGTCCTCGGCGCCACGCGTGGCGAAACGGCGCCCCCCTCCCGACGGGCCGCCGTTCGATCACCGCCGGCCGTCGGCTCGCGCGGGGCCCCAGCACGGAGTCGAGCGACGAGCACCCCTGGCGCGCTTGGAGGGGTGGCCCCCTGCTGCGTGAGCCGAAGGCGAAGTCAGGGTGCCCGCAGCGCGCGCAAGGCGCCCCCGCCGCTCGGCCCCGCGCCAGAGCCCGGCCTCATAAGGGCGGCGCGTCGGGCGCCGCGGCGCGGGCGCCGCACCTCGAGGGGGGCGGCGAGCCCCTCGGGCGGCGGCGCCCGGCCGGAGGCGCGACGCCGCGAGGCCGCCTCATACCATCCGTTCTTGGTCGGACCCGGAATCGGCGGGGCGCGGCTTGCCCCCGAGTGAACTCGTGTGCCTTGGTCTCAGTTTTCAGGAAATTTTCGCCCCTGAGGCCAGCGCACAGGGGGCATGGACGCCTCCTCGTCGACCCTCGCTTGGGCCCAAGAGACCTTCGGCCACGTCGCCTTCCCCGACCGCAGGAACGTCGACTTGGCCGTGCGCGTCGCCGCCGGCCTGTGCGAGCGGCCCTTCGCTCAGGTCAGCAAGGCGTTCCCCGACGAGGCGATGCGCCAAGCGGTCTACGACCTGCTCGAGCACCCGCGCTGCCACGCCTCGGCCTTGGCCGAGGCCGCCGCCCGCGCCACGGCCCGCGCCGCCGCCGCCTACGACGTGGCGCTCGTGGCGCTCGACGGCGTGAGCCTGACGCTGCGCGACCCGAACGACCGGCGTGGCACCGGCTCGGTCGGCCGCCGCAGCAAGGGCGCGCGCGGGCTCGAGGCGCTCGACGCGGTGGCCTCGACGCCGGGCGGCGCGGTGCTGGGGCTGGCGGGCCTGGTCGTCTGGGCGCGCTCGCACCAGCCGAACGAGCGCCCCTCGCGCCAGCGCCCCGTCCACGAGCGCGAACTCGGCGCCTGGCTCGAGCTGCGCGCCCGGGTGCGCCAGGCCTTCGCGCTCGGCGCGCCCCGAACGCGCCGCGTGCTGCTGCACGACAGCGGCGCGGACGCCTGGCCGGTGCTCTTGGACGTGCTGGCCAACGACGGCGACCCGAACGAGGTCAGCGTCGTGCGCGCCGCCCAAGACCGGTGCGCGCACGCGCCCGACCGGCCCGACGAGCCCGGGTACCTGCGGGCGCTGCTCGCGCGGGCCGCGCAGCGCCAGCGCCGCTGGGTTTGGCTGCCGGCCGGCCACGGCCGGCCCGCGCGGCGCGCCCGCCTGGAGCTGACGACGCGCCCGGTGACGCTGACCTTGACGTTGACCCCGCGCGGCGGCCGGCGCGAGGTGACCTTGCGCGCGATCGCGGTGCGCGAGCTGGGGCGCGTGCCGCCCGGGCAAAAGCGGCTCGAGTGGGTGCTCTTGACCGACGAGCTCGCTCGCACGCTCAAGGCCGCCTGGCGCGTGGTCGGCTGGTACGGCTTGCGGTGGCGAGTGGAGGACCAGCACAAAGCCTGGAAGAAGGGCGGCGGCGACATCGAGGACATGCGCCTCGGGCACCCGGCCACCATGGCCAAGTGGATGGTATGGCATGCGGCCGTGGCGGCGAGAGCCCTGTCCCTGGTCCACCACGCGCGCGACCCGGCCCGCCAGGGCGAGCCGGCCGCGAGCGCCTTTTCGGCGCACGAACTGGAGGCGCTGCGGCTGGTGCGCGCGCGCTACGGGCGCACGACGCCCACGTCGCTGACCGTGCGCGAGGCGGTCGAGCTGTTGGCGAGCCTGGGCGGCTACAACCGCCAAGCCGGCCGGCGGCCGGGCCCGCTCGTGGTCGGGCGGGGGCTGGAGCTCATCGCCGTCGTGGCCGCGGCGCTCGACGTGCAGGCCGAGGAGGCGCGAGCGGGCGAGCGTCCGAAGCGCGGCAAAATCCCCAAAAACTGAGACCAAGGCACACGAGTGAACTCGGGGGCAACGAACGCCCGCTCGTGCCGCGCGGCTTCGACACCGATTCGGAGAACAAAGCCGGCCCCCTCGAGGGGGGCCGGGCTCCCGTGGGCGCCGGCTTCCGGGCGAGCTTTGCGAAGCGGCGCGCGACGCGGGAGCCCTGCCTCCGGCAGGGCTTGGACGGCCGTTTCCACGGGCGTTCGCTGCCCCCGAGTTCACTCGGGGGCAAGCCGCGCCTCGCCGCTTTCTAGCCTCAGCAAGGGTAGCTGGTATCAGTAACCGATGGGCGGGTCGCCCTGGAGCGGCACGCCCTCGGGGCGCGGGCCCTGCGGGGTGCGGGGCTCGATGATCGGGGCGCCCGGGTCGCCCGGGTTGGGCTGCTCTTTTTCGTATTCGTCTGTATCCGCAGAGGGTGTGACAGGCTCCGCCTCGGGGGCACGCTTTTTCGTCGTCATGGCCGCATGCGTTTGCAAGGCGGGTGCCACGGCGGGCGGCAGTGGCAGCGGCAGCGGCCCCACCGCGCGCCGGCCCGAGCGCGAGCTCGGGCGTCGCCGCCGGGCCGGCAACGTTTCGTTCCCTGGGCGGAATGAAGGCGATCGTCGTCGGGGGCGCCGGCCGCGACGTTCAACTTCCGCAGAGTAGGCCGCCCTTGGGGCCGCCCTTTTGCAGCAGCTTTTGCACGTTTCTGCCCTTCGCTCAAGGGTTCGGGCCGCCCCCCGCACCGATTCGAGCGGGCGCGGCGAACGCACTCGGCTGCTGCCTCGGGTTCGGACGTCACGTCGCTCGCTCGGCCACGGGTGCGACACGCGGGGAGGCGGAATCGAGCGCGATGACAGCCGGCGCAGCCGCCCCCGACGTTTACCGCCGCGCGCGGCTTCTCGGTCTGCAGCCTTCTCTGGTAGTCGTCAATGCTGCGGCGCAGCGTGCCCGACGGCAGGCACGTCGGGGTGGGCCACGGAGCGCCCGCCCCGACGCTTCGCTCAGACCTCGTAGCTCGGGGCCGGCTTTGTGTGCAAAATGGCCCAGGCCGTCTCGAGCAAAATCGCCGTCGCCTCATGCGGACTCACGCCGCCGTTGACGACGAGTGACCTCGCCTGGTCGGCCAGGCGCTTGGCCTTCTTGCTCAGCGCGGGCGCCTGGCGGCGGAAGAACTCGGCGCGGCCGTCGGCCGACCCGTGCTCCCAGCCCATACTGAACGCGGCGCGCTCGCGGACGAAGCCGAGATCGCATTCAAGGTCTTCGTACCACGACCAGAGGGCGGGGTCGTCGTACTCACGAATGACCTTCATGATGCGCATGCCGGCGGCGGTGACCTCTTCGACCAAGGTGGGGTAGACCACGCGCTGCTCGAGGCCGTGCAAGAAGGCGCCCTCGCCGGTGTCTTCGAGGCGTGCGTCGAGCTCGTCGGCCGGGCAGAGCTTGGGCGGGGGCGGGTCGCGCTCGGGGCGCGTTTCGGACGGCGGGGGCGGGGCCGCCGGGGCGGATTTGCCGTTCTTGCGGCGACGCGGTACTCTTGCCATTAAGGTCACACCTTTCAGGTACTCGAGGTGGGGCCCCAGGTTCTCGCGTCGGGTTGCGGCCGATGCGAGAGCCGCTATGGGCCGGGCGACGTCGAACCGCCTCGCGCCGTGCGAAGCGCGTCGCCTGAACAGAGGTATAGCCCGTGGGGGAGAGAAGGCAATGCGGGTTTTCGGAAAAACGTTGCGGGCAATCGCAACGAGCGCGCAAGACGCATGCCGAGGGGCCGGCCTTCTTCACGCGCTTCAAACCATTCCGCACAAGAGACACGCCACACGCACGCTCGCTCGCCCGACCCGGACGCACGTTTCGATCGTGGCTCCTCGGCCGAACCAGGATGCGCGTGATGCGCCAAGCGATCGCGGACGAGTTCGCCAACCCCCATCGTGTACCTGCGCGGCAAGAGGGCGACGCCAACCTCATCGCGCCCCCGCTCGCGAGCAGCCGACGCCGACATCGAGGCACGTCGGTCGAATACAAGCGGCGGAGGACGTTGCGCGCCCGGCCCCGGACTCAAAGAGGGTGTTTCGAAACGTGCCCGGCGGGCGGCCCCCGGCTGAAGCCGGGGGCAGCGAACGCCCGCGGAAACGGCGTGCAAAGCCCTGCCGGAGGCAGGGCTCTCGCGCCGCGCGCCGCGTCGCGCGCTCGCCCGGCAGCCGAAGCCCGCGGGAGCCCGGCCCCCGGCGAGGGGGCGGGCTTTGCGCGCCGAACCGACCCGCTTCCGCGCGGCACGAGCGGGCGTGCGCTGCCCCCGAGTTCACTCGGGGGCCGCCCGCGGGCGCGTTTCGCACCCCCTCGTCGCGTCCGGGGC
Source organism: Polyangiaceae bacterium (assembly GCA_035762175.1). GTDB lineage: Bacteria > Myxococcota_A > Polyangia > Polyangiales > Polyangiaceae > DASTPP01. The sequence goes on from DASTPP010000294.1 coordinate 72,143, forward strand.
TGCCGGGTGCCGCTCGTAGCAGGCCCGGTGCCGTCCGCCGTGATGCCGAAAGGCGTTGCGCACCCGGGCGAGAGGCGACGGGGCGGCGCTCGGGCGCTTTCCGTGACGTCGGCGCGCGCTGGCGTGGCGTGGGCGTTCGCCGGGGCGGCCTGTGCGGCGCGAGCTTGGTTGTTATCTGGTTTGAGCGAGCCTTCGGTCGTGAGGTCGGGTGCGTTGCTCGCGGGCCAAAATTCGCCCGCGCCGTGCCTTCTTCGCTCGCGCCCTTCCGCCCTTCTTGCTAGTCTCGACGAATCTCGTTTCGCGGGGGTGTGTGAATGAAAACGTCTCTCGACCACCTGCCCGACGGCAAGCGGGCCAAGCTCGCGGCCCTCGTCGACCTCTTCCGCGAGGCGGCGCCGCTCGGGCTCTTGGTGCTGTTCGGCAGCCACGCCCGGGGCGACTGGGTCGACGACCCGCAGACCGGCTACCAGAGCGACTTCGACCTGCTCGCCGTCGTGC